>NZ_JAPDMV010000044.1 GCF_026319305.1 Methylophaga sp. OBS4 | reverse complement strand
TTACGGCCTTGGTCAGGGTGGCTGATGGTCAGCTTCAAGAGGGGCTGGCGCCGATAGAGTTTACGGCTCAAGTGCTGAACAACCCGGCTATCTCTGCTTCTTATCAGAGTATGTTTATGGGGCCTGAATAACCTGAGCCGCGTATCAGGAAAAGCAGGGAAACGACACCTATCTTTTCCTATATGTACAGCAAGAGATGCCTTCGCTACGGTTATGTCCAAGGATGGACGGTATGCCACCAATGCAGGAGCAATTGGTGGTCGGCAAGACACCGTTTCTGATTTACGGCGAGCCCTTTGGAGCATAAAAGGAGTCACCCTGAGCCGTTCGTCTTCGCTCAGGACAGGCTCAGCTGAAGGGTCTCAGTCCGAACGTTTGAAGCATTATTTCTTATACGCAGCTCAGGTTAAATAGGCCTGATCCGGGCTGGCAGGCAACTCATTTGATTTGCCTGGATCTGGTTGGCCTTGTTATTTTGGAAAGCCCCGCACTGGTTTCAGTGCGGGGCTTTTTTAGTTTACTGACACATAAGCCTGTGGATGGAGAGTTATGCGATATAACGCGTTAGGCAGTACCGATTTGCAAGTTAGCCGGATTTGTCTGGGTACCATGACTTATGGTGAACAAAACTCCGAAAAAGAAGGCCACGAGCAATTGGATTACGCTGTTTCCCAGGGGGTGAACTTCATTGATACGGCCGAGCTGTATGCCATTCCACCCCGTGCTGAAACCTATGGTGCTACCGAAACGGTGGTCGGCAGCTGGCTGAAAAAACGCGGTCGCCGTGATGATATTATCTTAGCCAGTAAAATTGCCGGCCCCGGCCCTGACTGGGTGTCGCATATCCGCGGCGGAAATACGCGGTTTAACCATAAGCAAATCAGCGAAGCGCTGGAAAACAGCCTGCAGCGGTTGCAGACCGATTATCTGGATTTGTATCAATTGCACTGGCCTGAGCGCCAGACCAATTATTTCGGCGAACTGGGTTTTAAAGCTGATAATGAAGAAGCTGATTTGACTCCGATCCATGAGACTTTACTGGCGCTGGAAAAACAGATTGAGGCCGGTAAGATCCGTTATATCGGTCTATCTAATGAAACGCCCTGGGGAATCATGCAATTTTTGTCTGTTGCCAGACAGATGAAATTGCCGATGACGGTCAGTGTGCAAAACCCCTACAGTCTGCTGAACCGGAGTTTTGAAGTTGGCTGTGCGGAAATTTGTCACCGGGAAAATATCGGATTGCTGGCATACTCACCGCTGGGTTTCGGTGTGCTGACCGGTAAATATCTCAATCAAGCTCAACCTGAAGGCGCACGCCTTAGCCGCTGGCCACATTACCAACGATACAGTAATGAGCAGGCGGTGGCTGCCACCCAGGCCTATGTGTCTCTGGCACGGGAACAGGGTCTTGATCCGGCACAAATGGCGCTGGCATTTGTGAATTCGAGACCTTTTCTGGCGGCCAATATTATCGGTGCGACGACTATGACGCAGTTAGCTTCGAATATTGCCAGTATCGAACTCGAGTTGAGCGCTGAAATTCTGGCTGCGATTGAGCAGATTCACCAATGCCATCCCAATCCTGCTCCTTGATAATCTATCTACTTAATACATTCTGCGCTGACTGTTATCAGATCCTGAAATATGAGAAGCTGATATTGTTTTTGCCGGCCCATGTCTCAGTCTTTGATATCGGCGGTTGGTTCAAATAAGCAGCCGTCTATTCTGTATTATGTATATGGTGATATATGGTGAGGTTTAACATCATGCGGAAAAATTGAGGAAAGTCTGGTGGACGAGGTAGTCAGAAAGGATGTCGTTTTGATCGTCGATGATGATCAGATCATTCGCATGCTGATGAAACGGGCCCTCAAAGACATGGATATCACCATTGTCGAAGCCGAAAATGGTGAACAAGCCATTACGCAATTCAACGAACATCTGCCTGATATCACGTTGCTGGACGTATCTATGCCCGGCATGGATGGGTTTACCTGCTGTGAGCAGTTGCGTTCGCTGCCAAAAGGCCGGGAGTGTGCCATTGTTATGGTGACGGCGCTGGATGAAGTTGCGGATATCGAGCGCGCTTTCGAAGCCGGCGCCACTGATTTTATGACCAAGCCACTCAAGTGGCTGCTGTTTAGCCATCGGGTTCGTTACATACTCAAAGCAAATCGTACTTTGCAGGAACTGCGTCAGAATAAAAACAAACTGGCCAAGGCTCAGTCCATTGCCCATCTGGTTTACTGGGAATGGGATTATGAGTCTGATCATATTGAATGCTCAGACGATATGTTCCAAATGCTGGGCATTCCCCGCCAACAGAAAATGACTTTTGCTCGTGCTATGCGCTGGGTGCACCGGGATGATCGTGGGCGATTTAAACAGGCTGTACGCGCCGCGATCCGGGATAAAAAGCCTTACGATATTGAATACCGGGTTTTGCGGACTGATGGTCAGCTTCAGTTTGTTCATGAACGCACGGATATCTCTTATGAATATGGTAAGTGGCGTATCGTCGGTACCTTGCATGATATTACTTCACGCAAGCAGTCCGAGCAGGAGATCGCCTATTATGCTTATTATGATACGTTGACGAATTTGCCCAACCGGCGCCTGTTCATCAAGCAATTGGAAACGGTTATTGCCCGCGCTAAACGCTACGATAATCAGTTTACACTGATGTTTCTGGATCTGGACCGCTTCAAACAGGTTAATGACAGCTATGGCCATCATATTGGTGATGAGTTGCTGCAGCAGGCGGCCAGCCGTATACGCGACTGTGTGCGTAACTCCGACATGGTGGCCAGTATTGCCGCGGGGAGTGATAACCGGGTAGCGCGCCTGGCCGGGGATGAGTTCACCGTATTACTCGACAATGTAGATAAAGTTGAAGCTGTGGCCGACATATCAACAAGGCTGCTGCAGGCGTTTTCGACCCCGTTTCTGATTCATGATAATTCCTTTTATGTGACTATCAGTATCGGTATCGCGCTGTTTCCCAATGACGGTGATACTGTTCAGACTTTGTTGCAACATGCTGATGTCGCCATGTATCAGGCCAAGGAAAGTGGCAGAAACAATTACCAGTTTTTCTCTGAGAGCATGAACAGCTATCTCAAAATGCGGCTGGAGATGGAGCACGACTTGCGTAAGGCTTTGCAGAACGACGAATTTGAGCTGTTCTACCAGCCTCAATATGACGTTAAATCCATGACCATCGTCGGTTTCGAAGCGCTGTTACGCTGGCATCATCCGCAAAAAGGCATGCTGAACCCGGACAGTTTTATTGATATTGCCGAAACAACAGGCCTGATTATCCCGATAGGTGACTGGGTGTTGATGCAGGCTTGTCAACAGACCAGGCTATGGCAGCAAAAACTGGGCAGGCTTTTCCGTATCGCCATCAATCTGTCTGCGTCACAGTTTAATCAGAATTACTTGCCGGAACAGATCAGAAAGACGCTGGAGAGCAGTCAATTGCCCGCTGATACACTGGAACTGGAAATCACCGAAACAGCCATGCTTAAAGATGTTACCGAGACCATTCCTTTGCTGTTCGCACTTAAAAAAGTGGGTGTCAGGCTGGCTATTGATGATTTCGGGACCGGTTATTCATCATTGAGTTATCTGAAAAACTTTCCTATTGATACCCTGAAAATAGACAAGTCTTTTGTGGATGAAATCGTGTCTGACCGCAAGGATGCGGCGATTGCGCGGACTATTGTGCAACTGGCAGAAAACCTGGAGTTGCGAACCATTGCTGAAGGGGTGGAAACCGAAGAGCAGGTGAAGATGCTCAGCCTTATGGGCTGCGATGAGTTCCAGGGGTTTTATTTCAATAAACCCATGCCAGTAGCAGACATCGAAGCATTGTTTGCCTGATTCCCAGGGCCTGTTTATCTTTCATCTCCACCACTGCCGGCGGAGATGAAAGATAAACAGGCCCTATACTTAAACTTATAATTTATGTAGCTATTTTTCCTCAGGAAACGCATCCGGTTTGTCGAGCGGGGTGTCCTGGCGATCCAGCATGCCGATATCCAGTACCGGTGAAGCATCAATATGTTGGGCGTCCATCATCTGTGCCACCCGTTTCAGCGCTGAAATGATCATGGTCTGTTCCCATTCCTGCAGGTCACCAAATTGGCGGGTAAACTGCTCTTGTAATGGAATCGGTGCATTTTTCAGCACCTCGACTGCATCCTCGGTGAGGAAAGCATGCACTTTGCGTTTATCTGTCTGAGAGCGTTGACGATAGACCAGTTTGCGCTTTTCGAGTCTGTCCAGAATGGTGGTGACAGTGGCCTGACTCAGACTGAGCTCATTAGCCAGTTCACCGATAGTGATTTGACCTTTGTCTCGCAAAATTTGCAGCAACAGGATCTGAGGAGCCGTCAGTCCTGTCGTTTTGGCCAGATATTTCGAGTGCAGATCGGTGGCCCGGATCACGCGGCGCAACGCAATCAACACTTCTTCGATGTAGTTCAATAGCTGGTCCTTCTCTTCGTCGTTAAGGTCAAGATTATAAACTGCATCCAGGTTTAAGCCGATAGTTTTACTCATAATTTTCCAATTGGTTAACGCAACGGTTGAAATCAGTAAGAATCAGCAGCTGCTGTTGATGGAGTATGGTGCCGCTAACCGGACTTTGTTCAGGACTGTGTTCAGTCGCAACCATGTCTTCACATTGCAACAGCCTGATTTGGTCCACCCGGTCTACGGTTATACCAATCAACCCCGCTGCAGTTTCAATAATGATGATGTGACCACTCAAATTGGGCTCATGTTTTAATTCCAGTAAGTGCCGGCATGAGACGATGGTGACAATGTCACCACGTACATTGAGCACACCTTCTACAGACGCTTGGGCACCGGGTACGGGAACAGGCTTGCTGTAACTGAAAATCTCTCGCACCGTGTCCACCGGATGGGCATAAGTCTCATCATCCACCTGAAAACACAGCCATTGTTCGCGTTGTAATTGTTCTGACATGTACTCAATCTATGGTGTGTGAGTGGGGCTGGACTTTGTATTTATTTAGTGTACTATATATTTAGACGTCTAAACAAATCAATGGTAACAGATTGTAAATAATCATTATTACCTGACGATCTCAAGTTTGTACGTTCAAATTCCTAACTTTAATTAATAGATATATAAATAATAGAGCTATTCATAAAATGAACCTTGCACAGGCCGACGCTGCCCCGATAACTCTGCGAGTCCCCACAGCAGAAGACGGCGCAGCGGTGTACGAACTTATTGCCCAATGTCCTCCGCTGGACACCAACTCCATGTATTGCAACTTACTTCAGTGCAGCCATTTTGCAGACACTTCGGTTGTTGCGGAGCTTGACGAAGCAGTAGTCGGATTTATTTCCGCTTATCTGCAACCGGGCACATCAGACACAGTATTTATCTGGCAGGTCGCCGTAGGAGAAAAAGCGCGTGGCCAGGGACTCGCCAGTCGTATGTTGCGTGAAATTCTGGCCCGCCCGGCTTGCCAGCAAGTCAGATTTATTGAAACAACCATCACCGCAGATAACCGCGCTTCATGGGCGTTGTTTGAGAGTCTTGCCAACAAACTTGGTGCAGAACTCAACCGCTCTGTGATGTTTGATAAGCATCAGCATTTCAATGGCGATCATGAGACAGAAATGCTGGTCAGAATCGGTCCCTTTGAGCGAGCAACGCAGTAATAAGCGGAGCTTCGCACAGAACTGTATTTTTTAAGGAGTAACCATAAACATGAAAATTTTTGAGGAAATTGAATCGGAAGTCCGGTCGTATGCCCGCACGTTCCCTCGTATATTCAATAAAGCGCAAGGCGAGTTTGTTTACGATGAGGAAGGTAATGCCTATCTTGACTTTTTGGCCGGTGCCGGTTCATTGAACTATGGACATAACAATCCTTTGTTTAAGAAAAAACTGCTTGAATACATCGAGAACGACGGCATTACTCAGGGACTGGATCTGCACACCCGTGCCAAAGGTGAGTTTCTTGAAAGCTTTAATGAATACATTCTCAAGCCGCGCAACCTTGATTACATCGTGATGTTTACCGGCCCTACCGGTACTAATGCGGTTGAAGCCGCCTTGAAAACGGCACGTAAATATACCGGCCGTGAAAATGTGGTGTCATTCACCAATGGCTGGCATGGACAAACCCTGGGTTCGCTGGCGGTCACCGGTAACGGTCATCACCGTGGCGGTGCCGGTGTCAGTCTGAGTGGCGCAACCCGCATGCCGTATGACGGCTATCTGGGCGATGATTTTGATACCACCAACTATCTGGACAAGGTTTTGTCGGATTCGAGTAGCGGTGTGGACAAACCCGCGGCCGTTATTGTCGAAACCGTTCAGGGTGAAGGCGGTATTAACGCAGCATCCACGACCTGGCTTAGAAGCCTGTCCGCTGTGTGTAAGAAACACGATGTGTTGCTGATCATTGATGATATTCAGGCGGGTTGTGGCCGTACCGGTACCTTCTTCAGTTTTGAAGAAGCAGGTATCTACCCTGACATTGTGACGGTGTCCAAATCTTTGAGCGGTTATGGTCTGCCATTTGCCATTGTGTTGATGAAACCTGAGTTGGATCAATGGAAGCCGGGTGAACATAACGGTACGTTCCGTGGTAACAACCACGCTTTTATTACCGCCAAGGCGGCGCTTGATCACTACTGGAAAGATGACAAGTTTGCCAAAGAAGTTCAGCAAAAGGGCGATTATATCGCTAAGCGTGTCGACGCCATTGTCGCTGAATACGGTGAAGGAAACTTTAACTCGCATGGCCGTGGCATGTTCCGTGGTATCAACTGTGTCAGCGGCGAACTGGCGGGCAAGATCACACGTAACGCGTTCCAGAAAGGTCTGATTATCGAAACCAGCGGTACCTATGACCATGTTGTTAAATTTCTGTGTCCTTTGACCATCAGTCAGGAAAATCTGGAAAAAGGCATCGATATTCTGGAGCAATCCATTAAGGAAGTGTGTGCCAAAGCCGACGCGATTCCGGAAGAAAAAGACTATTTCGAAGGTGACTACTCGGTCAGTGAAGAAGTCGAAAAGATGACCGATTCACTGAGCAGACAGCTATAACTGAGCGGTGGTGAGACTGGCCACCGTTCAGCCCGATTAATTGAGCCAGTCACTGACTTTTTGTAGATAACATAGAGGAATAATAATGATCGTCCGACAACTTCAGGAAGCTGAAAAAACTGACCGTAAAATCGTTGACCCCAACGGTAACTGGGACAGTACAAGATTGCTGCTGAAAGACGATAATATGGGTTTTTCATTCCATATCACGACTATCTATGCCGGTGCTGATTTTCGCATGCATTACCAGAATCATCTGGAATCGGTTTACTGCATCAGTGGTGAGGGTGAAATCGAATCGCTGGAAGATGGTAAAAAATACCCGATTACAGCAGGTACTCTGTACAACCTGGACCAGCATGACCGTCATATCCTGCGTGCATTCAAGGAAATGAAACTGGCATGTGTGTTCAATCCACCGCTACACGGCACCGAAGTACACAATAAAGATGGTGCTTATGAACTGGAAGCAGAGCCGATAAAAGGTTGATCTGTTTCATATGGCCGTGGCTTCAGTCCACGGCCATTGCTTCTTGATGGTCAAGATGACGACCAGGCTTGGGTCAAGCTCAATACGACCTGTCATATTAATTATTCCTGATAGTGTTAGCCTAGGATTGACTTAGGAATATTGAATTGATGCCGAATTTGATAAATGTCCGGTAAAAGGGAAATAAGAGAGAATTAAAATGAGTTTTCATACGGTAGAAAAAATCGGCGGTACCTCAATGAGCGACTATGTCGCCGTGCGCGATAACATCATTCTCAAACCCGTTCACAACGACTCGCTCTACAACCGAATTTTTGTGGTATCGGCTTATAGCGGTATCACTGACATGTTGCTGGAACATAAAAAAACCGGTCAGCCCGGTGTGTATGGTCTGTTTGCCAGCGGCCTTAACGATGATAGCTGGAAGGACGCACTCCGCGAATTGAAGCAAAAAATATTTTCTATCAACAAGAGTTTGTATAAACAGAAAAAAAATCTCGATAAAGCTAATGTGTTTATTGGTGAACGCCTGGATGATGCCGAGCGGTGCCTGACGGATTTGCAGCGCCTGTGTCAGCATGGTCACTTTGAACTGGATATGCATCTGGCAACCGTGCGTGAAATGCTGGCCAGTATCGGTGAAGCGCACAGTGCCTGGAATACCGCACAACTGTTGCAACGAGACGGTATCGATGCCTGTTTTGTGGATCTGACTGCCTGGCAGACAGATAAACATACCACTTTGGATGAGCGTATCGAGCGTGCCTTTCGTGAGATTGATCTTGATACACAATTGCCGGTTGTCACCGGTTACGCGCACAGTAATGACGGTTTGATGTCATTGTTTAATCGTGGTTATAGCGAGATGACCTTCAGCCGTATCGCGGTGCTGACCGAAGCGCAGGAAGCCATTATTCATAAAGAATTCCATCTCAGCAGTGCCGATCCCCGCTTGGTGGGCGAGGATAATGCGGTACCGATTGGCCGTACTAACTATGATGTGGCCGATCAATTGGCTAATCTGGGTATGGAAGCCATTCATCCCAAGGCTGCCAAAGGATTACGGCGTAACCAAATTGCGCTTCGCGTTCGTAACACTTTTGAGCCTGAGCATGCCGGTACCCTGATTACCGGTGACTATGTCAGCAATGAGCCCTGTGTTGAAATTATTGCCGGCTGCAAAGGTGTTTATTCCTTTGAGCTGTTTGATCAGGATATGGCGGGCAATATTGATGAGTATGACCGAGAAATTCTGGCGACGATTCGCCGTTTCAGGGCACATATCATTTCCAAGGATATTAACGCCAACACCATTACCCATTATTTGTCAGCCAATTTGAAAACCATCAAACGTATTCGCAGTGCGCTTCAGGAACGTTTTGCCGATGCTGAAATCAACCAGCAGAAAGTGGCGATTGTGTCGGCCATAGGCAGTGATATGAAAATTCCGGGCCTTCTGGCAAAAACCGTGGGCGCTTTGGCCAAGCGGAATATCAGTGTGCTGGCTATGCACCAATCCATGCGACAGGTCGATATGCAATTCATTATTAATGAAGACGATTATGATGATGCCATCAAAAGTCTGCATAGCGTACTGGTGGAAATTCATGATCACGGTAAAGCCATATGTCTCGCTTCCTGATTTTAATGATGTTGATCTGTCTGCCACTGCAGCTTAATGCGGCTGAGGCAGATGTTGAACGGGAGGAGGAGCTGGAAACGCAGGTAGAAGCGTTAGATAAGCCGCTTTACAGCCCGTTTATCGAACGCTATGTGCTTGATGATCTCAAACAACTACGCACTGAAATGGCGGCATTGAAAGTAGAACTCATCCAACAGATGGTGGATCGTGAACTGTCTGCAGTTGATAAAGCAATTACTTATGCCACTGATACAGTGACTTATTTCTTTTATCTCATTGCAGCCGCTTCTTCGGTGCTGGTGTTGGTGGGTTGGACTTCTATTCGTGAAATCAAAGAGCGGGTGCATACACTGGCGGATGAAGAAATTTCCAAACTGGTCAATGAGTATGAACAACGCTTGAGAGCAATTGAACAGCAATTGAGTCAGGAAACGCTGCAGATCGAAGAAAACCGCGAGGAAATCGGCCGTACACAGGAAGTACAGTCGTTGTGGCTGCGGGCAGGGCAGGAGTTGAATTCGGCCAGTAAGATCGCTGTCTATGATCAAATACTGACCCTCCGTCCTAATGATTGTGAAGCTCTGACTTATAAAGCTGACGCGGTATTGGACCTGGATGAGCCGCAATGGGCAGCCAATCTTTGTCATCAGGCACTATTAACTGATCCTGATAACGGTCATGCCTTTTATCAACTGGCCTGCGCCCACACCGCGATGAAGCAGTTCGATGAGGCCGTGCATTATCTACAGGAAGCTATTAACCGCAGCGAGACTTATCGCGAACAAAGTAGTACTGATCCTGCCTTGCATGCCCTGCAGTCTTATCCTGAGTTGGAAAAATTACTCAAACCCTCAACAGACAGCTGAGGCAGAGAGCATGGGTATATCATGCAAATAAGGAAATAATTATGGTCTGGAGTTTTCTCGGTTTTCTGGCTTTATTTGTGGCCATTGGTGTGAGTTCTGTATTTCACAGCCGTGGCACCAAAAAAGACTACTATCTCGCCAGCAGTGATGTGTCCCCGGCATTGGTCGGCCTGTCAGCCGTGGCGACTAATAACAGCGGTTACATGTTTATCGGTGTGATTGGTTATACCTATGCCACCGGACTGGCTTCAATCTGGCTGATGACTGGCTGGATTGCAGGTGACTTTATTGCTTCCACTTTTGTTCACTCCCGCCTGCGCAAAGCGACGCAAAAAACCGCTGAGGCCAGTTATGCCGGTGTTTTAAGCAACTGGTATGGTCAGAATGACCGCTTGCTGCAACAGCTTATTGCCGTGATCTCACTTGTGTTCCTGTTGGCTTATGCCGGCGCGCAGCTGGTGGCCGGCAGTAAAGCGCTGCAAGTACTGTTTGGCTGGCCCGCCTATGCCGGTGCCATTATGGGCGCCATCATGGTCATGTTGTACTGTTTTGCCGGGGGCATTCGCGCCTCTATTTGGACTGATGCGGCTCAATCCGTGGTGATGATTCTTGCCATGGGGCTGATGCTGATTGTTGCTACCAGTTCACTGGGGGGCATAGAGGGTGCTGTCAGCCAGATGAGTGAGGTTGACGGCTTCCTCGAACTGTTTCCCCAGGATCTGGTCTTTCCTGGCCTGACAGGAGGTATTCTGTTTGCATTGAGCTGGATGTTCGCCGGTTTTTCCGTTATCGGCCAGCCGCATGTGATGGTGCGTTTTATGGCGCTGAATGAAAGCGGTCGAATGCGTCAGGCGCGTGTCTGGTATTACCTGTGGTTTATTGCCTTTTATTGCATGGCAACCGGGGTTGGTATGTTATCTCGGGTTTATCTGGGCGATCCGGCTGCATTTGATGCTGAACTGGCCTTACCCACCATGGCCCTGGAATTATTGCACCCAGTATTAGTGGGGCTGGTGCTTGCCGGTATTTTTGCGGCTACCATGTCTACGGCAGACTCTCTGATACTGAATTGTTCTGCTGCCGTCACCCACGATTTGTTACCGCACAAAATTGAAAATACCCTGATTCTCAAACTGACCACCATAGCGATTGTGATTGTGGCCTTGTTGTGGGCACTGACCAGTACCGAAAGTGTATTCAGTCTGGTGATCTTTGCCTGGTCGGGATTAGCCAGTGCTTTTGCGCCTTTGCTATTGGTATTGTGCCTGGTACAGAAACCGAACCAGCATCTGAGCATGGCAGCCATGCTGATCGGTCTGGCAGTAGCATTGGGTTGGCGCTTTGCAGGTTTGCACACTGCCGTTTACGAGGGACTGCCAGGTATTATGAGCGGTTTAATCATTCTGACGATGAGTCTCTGGTGGCAACAACGACGGGCGAAAACTGCTTCTGCTGATTAGGTGATATACCCGTGATGCTTGCTGAAATAGAGCTATTTCTGCAAAAGCTGGTCGGTATTTTATGGGGGCCGCCACTGGTTGTCTTACTGGTTGGCGGTGGCCTGTTCTTTCTGCTTTATTCCCGTTTCCTGCCTTACCGTTATTTTGGTCAGAGTCTACGGCTGCTGTTTCGTCCGCGTGATGAAAATGATCCAGGCCAGCTTTCACACCTTCAAGCTCTGAGTACTGCTTTATCCGGTACGTTGGGCATGGGTAACGTTTCCGGTGTGGCACTGGCGATTGCCATGGGCGGACCTGGTGCGATTTTCTGGATGTGGATCAGCGCCTGGGTGGGGATTGCCACCAAATTCTACACATGCAGCCTGGCCGTGATGTACCGGGGTCAGGATTCCAACGGTGAATGGCAGGGGGGGCCGATGTATGTGATAAGAGAAGGGCTGGGTACACGATGGCGCCCTCTGGCTTACTTTTTTGCTTTTGCCGGTTTGCTGGGCACCATGCCTATCTTTCAAATCAATCAACTGGTGCAGGTGTTACGAGATACCATGGCTATACCGGCCGGTATTACTTCCGAGTCTGCACACTTTGGTTTTGATCTTACCGTTGGTCTTATCCTGGCATCACTGGTGTTAATCATTGGATTAGGCAAACTGCCCAGACTGGGTAAAGTCGCGGCTTTGCTTGTACCGACGATGGTTGCAGCTTATATGCTGTTGACGATGATCGTCCTGTTATCTCACGCCGAGCAGGTGCCTGCGGCTATTGCTTTGATTATCAGGGATGCGTTCAGTGGTCAGGCGGTAGCGGGCGGGGCCGTGGGGGCCGTTATTGTTACCGGCATTCGCCGTGCCGCTTTTTCCAATGAGGCGGGTATCGGCACTGAAGCGATGGCACATGGCGCGGCGAAAACCCGTGAACCGGTCAGGGAAGGGTTGGTGGCTATGCTCGGCCCGGTTATCGATACCCTGATAGTTTGTACTTGTACCGCATTGGTCATTCTGATCAGTGGCGTCTGGCAAAGCGGAGAACATGATGGCATTACGCTGACCGCAGAAGCTTTCAAACAGTTGTTTCCCTATGGCAGTAGCTTGATCCTGGCACTGGTAGTAAGTTTGCTGAGTCTGAGCACGGTATTTACTTTCTGGTATTACGGCAGTAAGTGTCTGGGCTTTTTAATCGGAGCGCATTATCAGCAGTTTTATATCTGGATTTATATCGTACTTGTCGTTGTCGGTGCGGTTGCATCGTTGAATATAGTGGTGAGTCTTATTGATTCAATGTATGCCCTGATGGCGATTCCCACCATGACGGCGACTTTGTTGCTCGCACCTAAAGTGAACACCGCAGCCAAAGCTTATTTTGGCCGCAACCGGCCATGATGATTACCGTGTAAAAAAACATGAGTAAAATTATAAAATAATATTGACTCAATAAATAATAATCATTACCATTTACAACAAGGTTTAGATATTTGAGTGAAATCATGATCGTATGTATCTGCAACAATGTGAATGCTGAAGCTATCCACGCTTCAATTGACGATGGTGCCCGTACCGTTGAGGCTGTACGCGAACAGACCGGCGCCACGAGCTGTTGTGGCAAATGCCAATTTAAAGTCAATCGTATGCTGCATGAACGCGAATCTGTTGAAGCATCGCTCTCTCCCTGCATGCAGGAAGTTGTTTACTCCTGATAGTTATAACGTTTTGCGCAGCTAGTCGTTGCAGGCAAAGTTTAACACTCTTGTTTATTTCCACTATCGTGTTTGTTGGCGGTCTCTTTGGCTTAAGGCCACTGAGGCCTTTTTTTTTTTTTGCGTGGAATCAAGTCCTATATACGCTAAATATCTCTTTTTGATATGAAATTTAGACGTTGTAATTTTTTTCGACAAATGTGTTTCGAAATGGATAATCAGAGCATCGCAATCGAGATGAGAATAATTTAGATTTTATTTTTTATATCAAGCACTTAGCTTTGACATTCTGACTGAAAGGTCGATAATTAGTAATTACTTGGATGATAGACAGAGGTGAGCCATGAAAGGTGATAAAAAAGTACTTGAATTACTCAACAAAGCACTGGGAAATGAGTTGATTGCTATCAACCAGTATTTTTTACATGCAAAAATGTATCAGGACTGGGGGCTGAAGAATCTCCACGAGCACGAATATCACGAATCTATCGACGAGATGAAGCACGCAGATAAACTGATCGAACGTATCTTGTTCCTGGAAGGGCTGCCAAACCTGCAGGATTTAGGTGCTCTCAAAGTTGGCGAAAACACCAAGGAAATGCTGGAATGCGACTTGGCATTGGAAATGGATGCTATCCCTGATCTGCGTGAAGCGATCCAATACTGTGAGTCGATTGCTGATTATGTTTCGCGTGATATATTTCAAGACATTCTCAATTCAGAAGAGGAACATGTCGACTGGCTGGAAACACAGCTGGGATTAATTGAGAAAATGGGCCTGGAAAATTACCATCAGGCGCAGATAGTCAAAGAAGCCGAATAAAATATGGCCCCGTTCATCTTCTTGATAACGGGGCTTTTTTTCTGGGTAGGAGAATCCTAGGGCCTGTTTATCTTTCATCTCCGCCTCTGTTGTGAGCTGAAAAAGCGTCAATTAAGGCGCGAGGAGGGCAGTTTAGTCATTCTAAACAAACGACGAGCAACGCAGAGTGGCGCTTTTTCAGCCACAACCCGGAGGGCTGGGGCTATTTCTGCGTGCGGCGGCGTTGTCAATCGCTTATGTAGGTCAGCTACACGGCACTCTTTCCGCCTTGCCGGACACAAAAATAGCCTCCAGCAGTGGTGGATATGAAAGATAAACAGGCCCTAGTCATTCACTGTTTCGATTGTAATCTTGCAAGGATCGCGGTAGCTTAATATGTATAGCAGGTTCCTTTAATTTAATCAGGCTGTTCTCGTAAGGGATGGGATAAAGCATGGCTAGATTCAAACAATACCAGCAAAAAGTCGAACAGACTTATACCAGTTCCAGCACGCCTTCCACATCAGTGCTGGCTCCTCCAGGCGTGCTTGAGAAATTGGCCAGGCAGGCAGGGGTGTGTTTCAACGGCGATGCCCCTTGGGATATACAGGTGCACAGTGATGATGTGTATCAACGTATTCTGAGCAAAGGTTCTCTAGGTTTCGGCGAGAGTTACATGGACGGTCTCTGGGACTGCCTGCGCCTGGATCAGCTTTTCCACCGTCTGTTAAGTTTCAACATCGAAGAGAAACTGGGTAGCTGGTCCCGCTTCCATTTGCTGACCCAAATTCTGCGTCATCGCCTGTTTAATCTTCAGTCTTCTCGCCGGGCATTTCAGGTCGGTGAACAGCATTACGATATCGGTAATGACGTGTTTGAATCCATGCTGGATCCAACCATGAGTTATTCCTGTGCTTATTGGCATCAGGCAGATAATCTGGAACAGGCCCAGCGAAACAAGCTGGATATGATTTGTCGCAAACTGGAACTCAAACCCGGTGAAAAATTACTGGAAATCGGCTGTGGTTGGGGAGGGCTGGCCCGCTATGCGGCCGAAAATTATGGCGTCGAAGTGGTCGGCATCACGGTTTCAAGGGAACAGCAAAAACTGGCACAGCAGCGTTGTGCCGGACTGCCTGTCACTATCGAACTAATCGACTACCGGGAATTGCAGGGTCAGTATGACAAGATCGTTTCGGTCGGCATGTTCGAGCATGTCGGTGAAAAAAATTATCCCGTTTATTTTGATACCGTCAATCGTTTGCTTAAGGATGCTGGCCTGTTTTTACTGCATACCATCGGCATTTATAAAACTACGCATCATGCCGATCCCTGGATTGATAAATATATTTTCCGTAATGGCAAACTGCCCTCAGCGGAACAGATCAGTAAAGTGCTGAATGACCGTTTGTTGATTGAGGACTGGCACAATTTCGGCCATGACTATTACCTGACTTTGATGGCATGGTGGGAAAATTTTGATGCCGCCTGGCCGAATATCGCGGGCAAATATGATGAGCGTTTTTATCGGATGTGGAGATATTATCTGCTCAGTTGTGCCGGTTTTTTCAAAGCCAGGCGGGGGCAACTCTGGCAACTGGTGTTGAGTAAACGTAACCGGCCCCATATTTATCGTTCGGTGCGCTAGTTCGGATACTGTTTTGCTGCCGGTCACGATGAAGGAGCCGGATAATGAAGCGAATGCTGTTTTTGATACTGAGTCTGATGCTGGGCTGGCTATCACCAGTGTATGGCGGTGCGGCACAATCTGATCAGGCTTTTATTATCGAAATAAACGGTATTATCAGTCCTGCCAGTGCAGACTATTTTTCCCGCTCACTGGAGAAAGCAGTTGAAGCCGATGCGGCCTTCCTGTTAATCAGAATGGATACGCCCGGCGGACTGGATCTATCCATGCGCGATATGATCAAGAAAATTATAACTTCTCCCATTCCTGTAGTGACTTATGTCACACCCGGTGGTGCCAGAGCAGCCAGTGCCGGTACCTATTTGCTTTATGCCAGCCATATTGCTGCCATGACTCCGGCAACCAATCTTGGTGCGGCCACACCGGTTCAGTTGAAACCGGGCTTTTCACCCGAAGATGATGAATCATCACCAGATGAATCTGAGAAAGCGGATAAATCTGATGAAGGAAAGAAGGAGCCGGTCCCTACTGCCGGTGATGCTATGACACGTAAAGCGGTGAATGATGCCGTAGCTTACATTCGTGGTCTGGCAGAATTAAGGGGGCGAAATCAGGAGTGGGCGGAAAAAGCCGTAAGAGAGGCTGCCAGTCTGACTGCTGAAGAAGCTTTGAAGCAAAATGTTATTGATATTGTGGCCCTTCATCAACGTGACCTCATTCAACAAATGAATGGCCGTACCGTGTCTGTATTGGGTAATGACGTCACACTGGATACTACATCTA
>NZ_JAPDMV010000043.1 GCF_026319305.1 Methylophaga sp. OBS4 | reverse complement strand
CTGTAGTAGACACAGTCAAACAATGGGTTGCTGAACACAAGCTGGAGACAGCGCTGGGTGGCTTACTCATTCTGCTGATTTTGTGGCTGATTGCCCGCCGACGTAATCGCGAAATCACCTGGGAAGAAGCCGTTGGCAAAATGGAACAATCGGAGGCAGTTGCACCAGCCGCCGCCATCGCCGATGATGAAAAATCAGAAACTTTCACAGATGCGCCGAGTGAAACTGCCAGCGAAAAAACAGTAGCAGAACTGGTCGAGCAGGCTGATATGTTTGTAGGCTATGCTGATTACGTGCAGGCCAGAACTTCATTAGAACAAGCCCGCCTGCAAGAGCCTTACAATACGCTGGTCGCTTATAAGCTTTTATTTGTGCTTTACAAGCAAAAGCAGATTGATGAGTTTGTGGCATTGGTCGAAGAAACACAGTTTGATAAAGACAGCTATGAGTGGGACGAAGTCAAACAGTGGGGGCTTGAGTTGCTGCCGGGGAGCGAATTGTTCACCGACAAAATGCCTGAGATCAAAGAAGTGAAAGTTGAAGATGAGGTTCAGTCTGCCGAGACAGCTACGGTCGAGAATACTGCAGAACCTGAGAGTGAGAAGGAGCCTGGTCACATTGCTTTTGATCTGAACGACTTTGCTGATGAGCCTGTGGCAGAAAACACGGAAGAAGACAAACCTGCTGCCGAAGAAGAAGATGATTTGCTGGCTTTTGATATCAATTTCGATAGGGAAGAAGAAACCACTGAGTCTGAGGATCAGGAACAACCGCTTGATATTCCGGAACAGCCCGATAACGATCAAACGCTTTCGTTTGATATTGACCCGGACTTTACGCCGCCTGCTGACAATGATGAAGATTTAGCTGAAGCTGACTTGGATTTCGGCAACGATGAAGATGAACCTGATCTTGAGTTTGATGTCGGTGATCTGGACGATATTGATGAAGCCGAAACCAAACTTGATCTGGCAGCAGCCTACATTGATATGGGCGATCCTGACGGCGCCAAAAGTATCCTCAATGAAGTGCTGGTTGAAGGTAACGAAGAGCAGAAAAATCGCGCGCACAGTTTGCTCGACACATTGACTTAACGCAGGTGGTTGAGTGAGAATTGCCCTTGGCGTTGAATACGCTGGAACGCATTTTTGTGGCTGGCAGATTCAGCCCCGATTAAGAACCGTACAGGGCGAACTGCAAAAAGCCGTTTCAATGGTGGCAAACGAGGATATTGAAGTATTTGCTGCCGGTAGAACGGATACTGGTGTGCATGCGCTCAATCAGGTTGTACATTTTGACTCGAATGCCATACGCGACGAGCGTAGCTGGTTACTCGGGGTCAACTCCAATCTACCCCAGGATGTTAATGTCGCCTGGGTCAAGCCGGTAGATGAAGACTTCAATGCCCGCTTTTCAGCAGTCAAACGCAGTTATCGCTATTTGATTCTCAATCGTACCAGCCGTTCTGCCATCCATCACAATCGAATGTGGTGGCATTACCATCCGTTAGATGTGCAGCGCATGCAGGCTGCCGCCGATCAGCTTATTGGCCGGCACGATTTTTCAGCATTCCGGGCACGTGAGTGTCAGGCAAAAAGTCCGGTTAAAACACTGGATATGATCAAGGTAACGAGCCATCAGGACTGCATTGCCATTGATGTCGAAGCCAAATCATTTTTGCACCATATGGTGCGCAATCTGGTGGGGGTGATGACGGCAATAGGTGAGGGTAAGAAACCGGTAGATTGGGCCGGCGAAGTGCTTCGTAGCCGCGATCGTAATCAGGGCGGCATCACCTCACCGCCACAAGGTCTTTATCTGGTCGATGTGCGTTATCCGCAACAATATTCTTTCCCGACAGTGTCCGGTTTTCCAGTGCTCTGGTAAAGTATTAAGTCGACTAGTTTATTTCTGCCAGGTTAAATGAGAACACGTGTCAAAATTTGCGGTGTAACACGTCAGCAAGATGCTGATTTTGCTGCCGAAAGCGGTGCGGATGCCATCGGGCTGGTTTTTTACCCGCCCAGTCCTCGTGCGGTGACTGTTGCGCAAGCGAAGCAAATTATCAGTGGTTTACCTCCTTTTGTCACAGTGGTTGCGTTGTTCGTTAACCCTGAAAAAGAGCAGGTTTTACACTGCCTTGAAGCCTTATCAATTGATATACTTCAATTTCATGGAGATGAGAGTCCGGCATTCTGTGCCCAGTTTGGCAAACCTTATATGAAGGCGATCAGAATGAAACCGGATACCGATCTGACCACTTTGGCAACGGATTACCAGTCGGCCGCTGGCCTGTTACTGGATAGTTATCAACCGGGCGTGCCGGGTGGAACGGGTGTAGTATTTGACTGGTCAATTATCAGTCAGATAAACAAACCCATCATTCTTGCCGGTGGCTTGAATGCCGATAATGTGGCAGAAGCAATCCAACAAGTGCGACCTTTTGCTGTCGATGTCAGTGGTGGTGTTGAAAGTGAAAAGGGAATAAAAAGTAATGAAAAAATCAGCGCTTTTATGAGAGAGGTGGCAAATGCCTGAACAGTATATTCATGACTATTACAAGACATTCCCGGATGAACGAGGTCATTTTGGCCCATATGGCGGCCGTTTTGTCGGCGAAACCCTGATGGGGGCCATTTATGAATTGGAGCAGGCCTACACAAAATATCGTGACGATGCAGATTTTCTTGCCGAAATGGACAAGGATTTGAGTACCTTTGTCGGGCGTCCTTCACCTATCTATCTGGCCGAGAACTGGACCAAAAAGCTGGGGGGCGCGCAGATTTACCTCAAGCGCGAGGATCTCAACCATACCGGTGCACACAAGATCAATAACACCATAGGGCAGGCGTTACTGGCCAAACGCATGGGTAAAAACAGAATTATTGCTGAAACAGGTGCGGGCCAGCATGGCGTGGCGACAGCGACAGTGGCGGCTCGTCTGGGTCTGGAATGCGTTGTTTACATGGGCGCAGAGGACGTTAAACGTCAGGCTCAAAATGTTTACCGGATGAAACTGCTAGGGGCCGAAGTGATTCCGGTAGAGTCCGGCTCCCGTACACTGAAAGATGCTTTGAACGAAGCCCTGCGCGATTGGGTAACCAATGTTGATGATACGTTTTACATCATTGGGACCGTAGCGGGCCCACATCCCTACCCGGCGATGGTGCGGGACTTCCAGGCAATCATTGGCCGTGAAGCCAAACAGCAGATGTTTGACGTTTCAGGTAAATTACCCGATGCGCTGGTAGCCTGTATTGGTGGTGGCTCCAACGCTATCGGTTTGTTCTATCCTTTTATTGAAGATGAATCTGTAGCCATGTATGGCGTGGAAGGAGCGGGGCACGGCATTGAAACCGGCCAGCATTCTGCGCCGCTATCAGCGGGTACGCCCGGTGTATTGCACGGTAACCGTACCTACCTGATGCAGGATGAAAACGGCGAAATTATCGAAACACATTCCATTTCTGCCGGTCTGGATTATCCAGGTGTCGGGCCTGAACATGCGTGGTTGAAAGATATCGGCCGTGCCAATTATGTATCGGCGACTGATGATGAAGCACTGACCGCCTTCCATGAATTAACCCGCACGGAGGGCATTATCCCGGCGCTGGAATCCAGTCATGCACTGGCCTATGCAAGCAAACTGGCACCGACCATGTCGTCAGACCAGACTTTATTGATTAACTTGTCAGGTCGTGGTGATAAGGATATGCACACGGTAGCGGCAATGGCCGGTTTGAATTTTTAAGGGAACAACCATGAGTCGTATTAGCCAATGTTTTGAAAATCTGAAAGCGGATGGTCAAACCGCTCTGATCCCTTATGTGACAGCCGGTGATCCCGAACCCTGGGTGACGGTGCCTTTGCTGCATGCGCTGGTCGATGCCGGTGCAGACATTATCGAGTTGGGCGTTCCGTTTTCAGATCCGATGTGTGACGGTCCGGTGATTCAGAAAGCTTGTGAACGTGCGCTGAAAAATGATGTCAGTATCAGACATGTATTGAAAATGGTAAGCCAGTTCCGTGAGAAAAATAAGGATACCCCGATCGTACTGATGGGCTATGCCAATCCTATTGAAGCCATGGGCTATCAGAATTTTGCTGAAACAGCGCAAAAAGCGGGTGTTGATGGTGTATTGACAGTCGATATACCACCGGAAGAATCTGATGAATTCAGAATGATCATGGATCAGCATGATATTGACACCATTTACCTGGTGGCACCGACAACATCGCCTGAGCGTATGGCTAAAATTGCCAGCTTTGCCAGAGGTTTCATCTACTATGTATCAATCAAGGGTGTCACCGGTGCGGCCGCACTGGATGTAACTGAAGTTACCGAAAAACTGGCGCAACTGCGAGAAAAAACCACTCTGCCGCTGGGTGTCGGCTTTGGTATACGTGACGGCAAGTCTGCCGCAGCCGTATCTGAAATTGCTGATGCGGTTGTGGTTGGCAGTACTCTGGTGCGTTGTATTGAAGAACATTCAACGCGTATGGAAGAACTGCCAGCCGCCGTAGCCGGTCTGCTGGCTGAAATGCGTCATGCGATTAATGCGCGTGATCTGGCAAGTGCCTGAGTCCAATTAAAGGTAACAAGATGAGTTGGTTTGAAAGATTAATCCCATCAAAAATTCGTACTACCGGACGTAGCCGCTCGGTGCCGGAAGGTGTCTGGTGTAAATGTCCAAGCTGTGACAGCGTGCTGTATCGTGCCGAGCTGGAACGTAATCTGATGGTGTGCCCGAAATGTGAACATCATCAGCGGATTACTGCCAGAATGCGGCTGGAAAGTTTTCTGGATGAAGAAGATCGTAAAGAGCTGGCCATGGAAGTTAAACCGTTAGATACATTGCGCTTTAAAGACAGCAAACGGTATCGTGACCGCATCACTCAGGCTCAGCGTAATACCGGTGAGAATGATGCATTACTGGCAATGCAGGGCAGAATTAATAGTCTGCCCGTGGTGGTTGTGGCTTTTGACTTCAATTTCATGGGCGGTTCGATGGGCTCCGTGGTCGGCGAAAAATTTGTACGTGCTGCACAAGTTGCCCTCAATAACAAAATACCGCTGATCTGTTTTTCTGCCAGCGGCGGGGCCCGCATGCAGGAAGGCCTGTTTTCATTGATGCAAATGGCGAAAACCAGTGCCATTTTGACCCAGCTTAGTGATGCCGGTGTACCTTTCGTATCCGTTATGACAGATCCGACGATGGGCGGTGTCTCTGCCAGTCTGGCGATGCTGGGTGATATCAATGTGGCTGAGCCCAAAGCTTTGATTGGTTTTGCCGGCCCCCGGGTTATTGAACAAACCGTGCGTGAAAAGCTGCCAGAGGGGTTCCAGCGTGCGGAATTCCTGCTGGAGCATGGTGCCGTGGATATGATTGTCGATCGTCGTGATATGCGTGATCGTCTGAGCAATGTGCTGACCATGCTGCAAAAACGCGCGGCGGTCTGATAGCTACATCAATGCGCTTTTCATCATTGTCACAATGGTTGCAGTGGCAGGAAAATCTTCACTTTACTGAGATAGATCCGGGCCTGGAACGTGTTGGTCAGGTCTGGCAGAAAATGGGCGGCAGCCAGCAATTGCCGTTCAAGGTCGTTACTGTCGCCGGGACTAACGGTAAAGGTTCTTCGGTTGCCATTAGCGCCGCTATTTTGCGGGCGGCTGGCTATCGCACTGCGACTTATACCTCTCCACACCTGCTTCGTTATAACGAGCGTATTTGCATAGACGAGTTAGCTTGTAGTGATGAGGCTATTTGTCAGGCATTCGCACGCATTGATGAAGCGCGTGGCGATATTTCGCTGACCTATTTTGAGTTTGCCACGCTGGCTGCCGCAGATATTTTCAGCCGGGAGCAGGTCGATATAGCGGTTCTGGAAGTCGGAATGGGCGGACGTCTTGATGCCGTTAATCTGTTTGATGCCGATGTTGCCTTGATTACACCGATTGGGCTTGACCATACGGTCTGGCTGGGCGAGACACGCGAACTTATCGGCCGTGAAAAAGCCGGCATTTTACGTGCAGGCAAACCTGTAGTCTGTTCTGAAACCTCGCCACCGGCGACAGTGCTGGCGTATGCGCAGCAATTACGATCTCCCTGTTTTGTAGCCGGTGACGACTTCAATTATCAGTTCAGCGAGATTGACTGGTCATGGCGCAATGCCGGTACTGGCTTGCAGGGCTTACCTTATCCTGCGCTGGCAGGCCATTATCAGCTACAAAACAGTGCTGCGGTGTTGCAGGTCTGTGATCTGCTGGTTCAGCAGGGTATGACCATCAGCGCCACAGCTATCCACCAGGGTTTGCAACAGGTGCGGCTGGCGGGGCGTTTTCAGGTTATACCAGGTGCGATTACCCGGATTCTTGATGTCACCCATAACCAGCAGGGCGCGGAGAATCTGCGGACTTTACTCACCGAAACAGCAGGCCCGGGCAATACTTATGCTGTGCTGGCGATGCTGCGTGACAAAGATAGTCGTGCGGTGGCTGAGGCACTGAATGAGGTCATTGATTTCTGGTTTCTGGCAGGACTTGATGGCAACCGGGGACTCACTGCTGAAAAACTGTCTGAATCCCTGGCTCCTGTGGTCGGAGATAAGAAAGTCGGCTGTTATCAGCAGGTCGAAGAAGCCTATACAGCAGCGATGGCCAGCGCCGGCCATGGTGATCGTATATTGGTCTTTGGCTCTTTTCACACGATTGAAGCGGCCATGCGAATCATGCCGGAGTGTCAGCAGCCGGTATTAGCTGCCAGCTAGGAGATTGTCCGGCTTTTCATCGTTACGTCAAACCCAATCCGCCTCCTGACAGGTTCTTATTTACGATACATATTAAGGATATCTTGCTGATGATGTTCAATGACTTTGGCACGTTTCACCTTCAGCGTCGGCGTTAATAAACCATTTTCCACCGTCCAGGGTTCCAAAGTCAGCGTGACCCGGCGAATTTTGGCATGAGTCGGAAAGTCGTGCAGTAACTGCCGCAAAGTTTGTATCACATGCTGTTGCAGGCTCTTGCTGTTAAGACTGGCATTATCCATAGCATCCAGCCCCAGTTCCCGTGCCAGGCTGAACCATTTATCCGAGTTCAGCACCAGCAACGCCGAAAGATAGGATTTGCCTTCACCGACAATCAAAGCCTGCTCAAAATGATCATCGGCCAGAATGGCTGTTTCAATATCGACGGGCGGGACTTTTTCGCCAGTACTCAGAATCAGAATATCTTTGATGCGTCCGGTAATGTAGATATGACCGCTGTCGCTGATTCTGGCCTGATCGCCGGTGTGTAACCAGCCTTCCGCATCAATGGTCTGTGCGGTAGCCTTATGGTTGTTCCAATAACCCAGCATATTACCGGGGCCGCGTACCATGAGTTCGTCGTTTTCACCAATTTTGACGGCAACGCCAGGTATCGCCCGACCGACACTGGCAGGTACGTTATTGTCCGGTTCGTTAACACTGACCACCGGGCTGGTTTCAGTCAGGCCATAACCCTGCAACAGGTTCACGCCTAGGCCGATAAATAGCCTGGCGACGTTTTCCGGCAGGGCGGCACCACCACTGACGGTCAGTCTCAGTCGCCCGCCCATGCGTTGATGCACCTTACTGGCAACGAGTTTGTTCAGCAAAGGTAATAGCAGGAAACTTGGACGCCAGCCCTGACGCCCTTGCACATACCTGAACTTTGCCCAGCCGATGGTGACATTGGCATGAAACAGAAAACGACTGATAAATGGCTTGCCAGCCAGTTGTGCCTGCAGACGAGTGTAGATACGCTCAAAAATACGTGGTACGGCAATCAGGATAGTCGGTTTGATCGTCAGCATATCGTCGGCGAGCTGGGGAATGCCGCGAGAGAAGGCAACACTGGCGCCGGCCATGATAGGCAGATAATAGCCCGCCGTGCGTTCCAGTGTATGCGATAAAGGCAAAAAGGACAGGAACAGATCGTCGGGCAGGATATCAAAATATTGCAGGGCGCCGGCCGCTACAGACAGCATATTGTGATGACTGAGCATCACCCCTTTGGGACGACCTGTGGTGCCGGAGGTATAGATAATCGAGGCCAACTGATGGGGATCGGCGTCCCATTGTTTGAGATCACCGCTGGCGGCAGCCAGCCAGTCACGGGCATACACGGCGGGACCGGTTAATGTTTCATCATCGTCATTGTTGATGATAACGCGGCTCAGACGATGCTCTTCGGTTATTGAGGACTGCAGGCGTTTCCATTGATTGGTATTTTGCAGGAACAGGCATTTCACATCTGCATCTTGCAGAATGTAAGCCACATTATCCGGCCGGTCATCGGGATAAAGCGGCACCACGATAAGACCCAGCCCCATCGCTGCCTGATCGAAAATTATCCACTCTTTACAGTTACGCAGGTTCAGCGCGACTCGGTCACCGGGCTCCAGCTTTTCGTCAGCCAGTGCCTGTTGCCAGCGAGCGACTTGTCGGGCGACTTCCCGCCAGCTGGTGTTGTACCAGTTCTCGGTTTGCGACGAATAGCTCTGGTAGGCGGTGTGGTCCGGCGAACGGGACAAGCGTTCCAGAAACAGGCCGTATAGCGTGCCTGCCCGTTCTGCCGAAATGTAATCCGTGCTGTCCTTAGTCATACGCTTTTTACATCAGCCAGCGTAGCTGAAGCCCTAATAAATCGACACTGGCATCATAGCTGCCTTTGAGGTTGTAGCCATTGTCATCGGTTTCGTTGATTTTTGGATCGTCAATAAACAGGTGGGCATAACCGGCGTCGATAATAATATTATCCGAGTAGCGGTAGGTCGCACCCAGTGCCACCCATTTACGATCATTACCCGGAATCCGAGCTGTGCGTCTTTCAGCACTGGAGATCGGGGACTCGTCATAGGCAATACCGGTGCGGAACTGCCACTTCGGGCTATATCTGTAAGATACACCCAAACTGTAGCGCATGGAATTGTCCCAGTCCTCGGTTTTTTCGGCACTGAGAAACGGCCCGTCAGATTCAATAACGAGCTCTTCAAAGCGAGTCCAGCGAGTCAGGGTGGCATCGGCCATGATTGACCATGTGTCATTGATATCGTGGTTGATGGCCAAAGACACGGTCTCTGGCAAATCGACATCGCCTTGAATATTTTCCTTGCTGAGCAAATTGCCGTCGGCGTCGCGGAGTTTGCCGTCACCTTCCAGGGTATGGGCAATTTTGGAACGGTATGCGAGGCCAATGCGGGTATTTCCCGTCATCTGGTACAGAAGGCCGACATTAAAACCAAAGCCCCAGTCATCCGCTTTCAGCTTGGCCTTGCCATCAGCAAGCTGCGGGCCGGGGCCGAGTGCGGCGCCCAAATCGACCATCTGGCTGAGGGTCAAGTCGATAAACTGGGCACTGATGCCGGCACCGACAGACAGCTTTTCTGTCGCTTTAAACGCGATGGACGGGTTGAAATTAACCGTTTTCAGATCGGACTTGACAGCAAAATAGCGGCCGACCCAGGTTTCGTTATAGTCGGTTACCAAACCAAATGGTGCGCTGATTCCCAGCCCCAGCGACAGTTTGTCATTAATCGGTTTGGCATAGTAGAAATTGGGCAGGATCGCATTTTTACCAGCATCGCCATAGTCACCGCCGGACAAGGGAATGACGCCGGCGATGGATGAACCGTTATTATTGAACTCGGATTTGGGCGCGATGTAGTTGAGCCCGATATCCATTTCAGCGCGATCAAGATAAGTCAGACCTGCCGGGTTGAAGAAAATGGTCGACGCATCTTCCGCCACTGCCGCACTGCCGGCGAAAGCCCGTCCCAGGCCGGTGACACTCTGTTCCTGAATGGCATAACCTGCCGCCCATGCAGATGAGCTGGCTGAAAAGAGCAGAATAACCGCTGATAATTTTTCTAATTTCAATTTCATAGTCAAACACTTGCGTCATGATCTTAATTAATGGCCTAAACTATCCTAAGCGATCATAAGACGCAAGTTTTTTGGCTATTTGTTTGTTAAACGCGTTTGAACAACAGGTCCCAGACACCGTGTCCGAGCCGATGGCCTCGCTGTTCGAACTTGGTGAGCGGCCGATAGACAGGACGTTCAATGTAGTCTCCTATCAGGCTGGTATTGTGAAAACGCTCATTCCCTGAAACATCGGCCAGCATCTGTATCGCATAGTCTTCCCAATCGGTGGCGAGGTGCAGATAACCGCCGTGTTGTAACTTGTCTGCCAACAGATTAACAAAAGCTGGTTGAATGATACGGCGTTTATGATGGCGTTTCTTATGCCAAGGATCGGGAAAATACAGTTGCACCCGTGCCAGTGCTTTGTCGGGTATGCGCTGTTTCAGGAGTTCAACGGCATCGGTACAGGCCACACGAATATTGCTGATTTGTTCCGTTTCGATAGCTTTCAGCAACTGACCGACACCCGGGCGGTGTACTTCGACACCGATAAAGTCCAGTTCGGGTTGTTGTTTGGCCATTTCTACCAGAGAGGCGCCATTGCCAAAGCCGATTTCCAGTACTTTAGGTGCTTCACGGCCAAACAGCTGATCCAGATCGAGCATGTCGCTGCTGTCATCAATGCCAAATTCCGGCCACAGATTATCCAGTGCTTTTTGCTGGCCCGGTGTCAGTCTGCCTTCACGGCGTACAAAGCTGCGAATGGTTCGCATGGCTTTAGTTTCAGTCATGGTATGGGTTTCTGAAGACGAATAAATTTGAGCGCATAATCATACAGCAAGCGACGGAACGAAGGCAGCCCCTGTTCGGTCAATGAGTTAATGACTTGTTTGAACTGGCGCACGCAGTTAGGAAGGGGCAGCATTTGAACAATGTGTCCACTTTGTTTATTTCAGACTTACCTCGTTTTCGATTCCACTATGTCGTTAAGCAAAATAACTTTGAGAGATCACTTGCCTACGGTTCTTTGATTCAAAACTCGGCAAGTCTTCAGCGGCTCTTTAGCGTTGAAAACAGTGGCAGATTTGTACTCATAACGTGCTAAAAAAGTGCTTTCGGGTTATACTGGAAGGTCTTTATGTACAATCTGAAGGGTGCTATCGGGCCCTGCAAATATCTTTGCAATCAATCAGGCAAAGTTTTTTAAGAGAGAAAAAAGTATGGTTCATCCAGTATTAGAAGCCGTCACCAATGACATTATCGAACGTAGTAAAAAATCACGAGCCACCTATCTGTCCCGTCTTGATGAGGCATTAGACAAAGGTCCTCATCGTGCGGTATTGGGATGCGGTAACCTGGCACACGGTTTTGCGGCCTGCGGAGCGGGGGAGAAGGCTGATCTGGCTGGTGACAAAAAAGCTAACATTGCGATTATTTCCTCCTACAACGATATGTTGTCGGCACACCAGCCGTTCAGGGATTTCCCCGCGATCATTAAAGAAGCGGCCAGAGAAGCCGGGGGTGTGGCCCAGTTTGCAGGTGGCGTACCTGCCATGTGCGATGGTGTTACGCAAGGGCAACCGGGCATGGAATTGTCTTTGTTCAGCCGTGACGTTATCGCAATGGCGACAGCCATTGGCCTCAGCCATAATATGTTTGATGCCGCTTTATATCTCGGTGTTTGTGACAAGATCGTTCCCGGTTTGCTTATCGGTGCGCTGAGTTTTGGTCATTTGCCAGCAGTGTTTGTGCCTGCAGGGCCCATGCCAAGCGGCATGCCAAACAAAGAAAAAGTCCGTATTCGTCAGCTATATGCTGAAGGTAAAGTAGGCCGTGAGGAACTGCTGAAAGCAGAATCCGAGTCATACCATAGCCCGGGCACCTGTACTTTCTACGGTACGGCTAACAGTAACCAGATGATGGTTGAAATGATGGGCCTGCATCTGCCTGGTAGTTCATTCATTAACCCGAACACGCCACTGCGCGATGAACTGACCAAACAAGCCACCCGCCAGGTACTGAAATTTACCGCACTAGGTGATGATTTCCGTCCTATTGGGCATATGATTAATGAAAAAGCCATTATCAACGCATTGGTCGGTCTGTTGGCAACAGGTGGTTCAACTAACCACACAATTCACCTTATCGCGATTGCACGTGCCGCAGGCATTATTATCAACTGGGATGACTTTGACCGTTTGTCTAAATTGATCCCGTTGGTGACGCGTATTTATCCTAATGGCCAGGCGGATATTAACCACTTCCAGGCTGCAGGCGGTATGGGGTTGTTGATCAGAGAACTGACTGCCCACGGCATGTTACATGAAGATATCATCACAGTAGGCGATACCCATGGAATGGCGCAATACACCCAAGAGCCCAAGTTGAGAGATGGGCAGCTGATTTGGGAGGAAGGCACCGATACTTCACTTGATAGTGACGTTATTGGTAGCGTAAACGCCCCATTTGCTACCAGCGGCGGCTTGCATTTGATTAAAGGTAATCTGGGCCGCGGTATGTCGAAAATATCGGCTGTTGATCCCAAGCATCAGGTTGTGGAAGCGCCTGCCATGGTGTTTGATCACCAGGATGACGTGGTCGAAGCCTTCAAACGCGGTGAAATGAATAAAGACGTTATTGTCGTCTTGCGTTTCCAGGGACCCAAATCCAACGGTATGCCTGAACTGCATAAACTGACCCCATCGCTGGGCGTGCTGCAGGATAAAGGTTTCAAAGTCGCCTTGGTCACTGACGGCCGTATGTCCGGTGCTTCCGGTAAAGTGCCATCAGCGATTCATCTGTGTCCGGAATGTGCGGATGGCAGCCTGCTGACCAAAGTGCGTGACGGCGATATGATTCGTCTCGACACCCAGCGTGGTGAACTTGATGTGCTGGTTTCTGAAGAAGAACTCAACTCCCGCATAGCCTGTGTGATGGCAAATACTGAACATCACTACGGTATGGGACGTGAATTGTTTGACAGCTTCCGCCGCGGTGTTTCTACTGCTGAGACCGGTGCTATCAATATGTTCAATGTTGAATAAAATAATATCAGGCCGACTGTGATATTAAGCTAATTTGAATCTTGGAAAAATTAAAAGAATGAGCAAAACAATTCATGAAATCATGCAGGTGTCACCGATTGTACCGGTGATGGTAATCAACAATGTTGAACATGCCGTACCGCTGGCCCATGCACTGGTCAAAGGCGGTCTGAAAGTGCTGGAGATCACCCTGCGTACCGATGCGGCCCTGGAATCAATCAGACGCATTAAAGCAGAAGTGCCTGATGCGATTGTCGGTGCCGGCACCATTATCAACATTGAAACCCTGAATGCGGCCATCGATGCCGGTGCTGAATTTATTGTCAGCCCGGGTACCACTGATACCCTGATTGACGCCGCGCTGAAAACCGGTGTTCCGCTTTTGCCGGGTGTGGCTAATCCAAGTGAAGCTATGCGTCTGCTGGAGAAAGGCATTACTGCAATGAAATTCTTCCCGGCAGAAGCGGCGGGCGGGGTACCGATGTTGAAATCAATCGGCGCGCCGATTCCACAGATCACCTTCTGTCCGACCGGTGGTGTCAGTCAGAAGAATGTTAAAGACTACTACAGCTTGCCAAACGTGGCCTGTGTGGGTGGCTCATGGATGTGTGCGGCTAATCTGGTCGATGCTGAAAACTGGGATGAAATTACCCGACTGTCAGCGGAAGCGATTGAACTGGCTACTGCCTGAGTTTTCACCCCAGCCAATAATAAAAAAGCCGGATTTGTTATCCGGCTTTTTTGTTTTCAGTCCTGTCGTAACAGAATACCGCGTGATAACCAGTCAATGACCATTTGTCTTGCGCCTTCCGTCACCACATCCGGGTTTGGATGTTGCAAAGCCTGCGCTATTTGTTCGGCGGCCTGATAACCGGTTAAGCCCTGATTAAGCAAATCGATCAGGTGGGCACTGACAGGATTGAGTTCTATAAATTTAATTTTGTCTTCGCCGTTTCGATATACAAGCAAACATACCGGCGTTTCGCTGGCTGTATCCGGCTGATTATCGGGGCCTATCTGGTGCACCGGGTAGTGATACACCAGCGACCAGGCTAAAGGGGATTTGTGTAAGCTTAGAGTCAGGCAGTCTTCATTATCATCAAAAGTTGACTGCTCAAACTCCGGCTCGGCAATGCTCAGCGCCAGCTCAACCCATTCGTAATGAGCCAGTTCCTGCATAAAAACCGGATCATCGCGGCTGTCGCGTTCGTGCTCCAGATAGCTGATAAATTCGCGGGCAATATCAACAAATAGCGGGCTTTTACAATGGTGTTTGACCATAAAGTCCCTTGCCATTGCCAGCCATTTTTCCTCAGAAAAAAGCGTTCTGATCACCGGAAACGCATTGCTTAGACTGCCTTCGATATTGTTGAAAAACAAATCACGGTAGATAGCCATTCGCCGTTGTTCAATATTGTCAGGTGCGGCCTTGTGTTCAGGATCACGGATATAAGCGGCAAACTGATATTGGGTTTCAGTGAATGATTTAGCCATTTGAGACATGCTGCGCCTTGTATTGCTGTTGGTAATGATGAATGGTCGAGACTTCGTCAAGTAAATGCTGCAGCGCGGGAATATTGAAGTCACGTTCCAGCAGAGTGGGGATAACCCCGTGTTGTGTGTAGGTTTTCTGCAGTAATTGCCACACCGGATCAATGACATCCGCACCATGAGTATCAACAAGCAGATCGGCCGCTTCATTGTAATGGCCGGCAATATGCAGATAAGCAATACGATCAGTCGGTATGGCCTTGATGTAACTTTCGGCATCGTAGCGATGATTGATGCTGTTCACAAACACATTGTTCACATCCAGCAATAAATCACAGTTGGCCTCAGCCAGGATAGCGTTAACAAAATCGATTTCGTTGAGTTCCTGACCGGGCGCGGCGTAGTAGGAGACATTTTCAATCACCAGACGCCGTTCAAGAATATCCTGAATGCGTTTGATGCGATCGGCCACGTAATAGACTGCCTCTTCAGTAAAGGGAATCGGCATCAGGTCATAAAGATGCCCGTCATCACTGCAATAGCTCAGATGTTCGCTGTAGCAACGAATCTGATGTTTATCGAAGAATTTTTTCAGCCGTTGCAGGAAATGTTCATCCAGTGGTGCGGGACTGCCGATGGACAATGATAATCCGTGACATAACATGGGATAGCGTTCCGCCATAGCCGTGAATTTTCTGCCGAAGGCACCGCCCATTTCCATCCAGTTTTCGGGTGCAACCTCAAGAAAATCAATATCGGTCTGTTCCATCGCCGCCAGCTCGTCGATAAAGCTGCGACGCAGCCCCAGACCGGCACCGGACACCGGACAAGATGCGCTGTTCATGTTCTGCTCCTGATTAATTCAAACATAAATTTAAGACTGTTTAGACAGGCAAATGTTACAGGCAGTTATTTCAAGTTAACCTCAAACATGGTGCGATCGACACCGACGTTGCCTGTCTTCTGGTCAATCAGATAAACAATCGCTTTGTAGTGGCCTGAGGTTTTAATCTCGGTTTTAGCTGAAAACAGGCCGACCGGACCGACAAAATTCAACGGCACTTCAGCTACTTTCTGTTCATCTTGCATCAAAATAGCGGTGGCTTCGTAATCATCCGGTTGCCAGAAACCGTCTTTGGTAATCGGGCAGCCACACAACAAAGAAGCTTTGGTGTAGATTTCAACTTGGCCTCCTTCCAATACCTGTGTCCAGGCATCCACGATAAAACCGGGCATGCTTAAGGTGATACCGTCACCGACAATGTCTTTACCGGGAATAACCCAGCTGGTGACCGTTGCCTCCTGCAACGATTGTCTGAAACCATAAGGACCAATAAGTTTGAAACGCAGCAAACGCGGACTGCGGATATCCACCTTGGCCAAGTAACCGGCCGTGTTATTATCAGTCAGCTGCTGACCTCGCGACACCGGTTCTTTCATCAAGTTGGTAGTATCACCGGTATCGCCGTTTATCCAGCCCTGGTCTAGAATTTCACCCGTTTCGGCATCTTCGACTACCACTTTTACGCCGCCGACACTGGTACCGATAAACTTGGCGTCAACTGCCCGGGCACGCACCATAATCTGTGTTTCTTCAGCCATCACCGGCAGGCTCAGAGAGAGGATAAAAGACAGGGCAAGTGATAAAGATAAGGTTTTCATAATAAATATCCTACTTTAATGTTTGTTCATAATTAACTGAAAAATAACAAATAATATTGAGTTTTTGTGTCTGCATATTAAACGTCGACCACCGTGATAATGGGATCGGCATAATTAACGTTTTCCCCTTCATTATCTGCCAGTTCAGGATTAGTTCAAGCCGCCTTTGACGATTCGCAACTGATACAATAAACCTTTTGTGAGACTTGAACAGCCGTGTTTAAGTCATTAACTTGAAGCCAAAACTGCCAACAGGTAATTGAACCATCATGCTCGCTTATATCGTCAGAAGAATCTTGTATGCATTTCCTATCCTGATGGGGGTTAATGCACTGACATTCGTACTGTTTTTCATGGTGAATACACCTGATGATATGGCGCGCATGCATCTGGGTGGCAAACATGTGACTGAGCAGGCCATTGAATCATGGAAAGAAGAACGCGGCTATAATAAAGCGCTGATATGGAACACTGGGGCAGAAGGTCTCAACCAGGTTACCGACACCATTTTCTTTACCAAATCACTCACTTTGTTTGTGTTTGAGTTCGGCCAGGCGGACGATGGCCGTGATATCGGACAGGATATCCGGACCCGTATGTGGCCCAGCCTGGCGATCGCGGTACCGGTATTTGTGATTGGTCTCCTGGTGAATATCACTTTTGCCATGCTGATGGTGTTTTTTCGGGCGACTTATGTCGATCTCAGCGGGGTCATACTCTGTGTGGTACTGATGTCAATTTCCGGTCTGTTTTATATTATCGGCGGTCAATTTCTGGTGGGTAAGATCATGCAGTTGGTGCCGATATCCGGTTTTGGCGAAGGCATCAGCACCATCAAATTTCTGATTCTACCGGTGGTGATTGGCATTGTTTCCGGTATCGGTTCCGGTTCCCGCTGGTATCGCACGCTGTTTCTGGAAGAAGTATCCAAGGACTACGTCCGCACCGCGCGAGCGAAAGGATTATCGGAGGTCAGAGTCTTATTCTCACA
>NZ_JAPDMV010000042.1 GCF_026319305.1 Methylophaga sp. OBS4 | reverse complement strand
ACATTAGCACACTAATATGACCTCAGGCACCCCCCCACCCCCAATTTTTAACCGGAGCTAAAGTAGAGTCAGGCCACCATGGCCAGTTTTTGTATCCTTTATATAAAACCCAACACATTGTCCGTTCTTTAAACTCTGGGGAATATCTTATTGCTTCATTCATTTCCAGCAATACCGAACTAATACCATCAATCATGGTTTGAAAATTGTTCGGCGTGTTCTCAATGTCGCGGCCAAGGAGCTCTATGATGATCATGGGCTGACGTGGCTGGCTGAAGCCCCTTTTATTAAAGAACTTTCTGTAAACGATAAAAAGGAGCCTTATCCAATCACATGGGACGAGCAAGCTTCTCTATTGGAGTATCTTCCAAGACACCTTCAGGAGATGATGTTGTTCACTGTGAATACCGGATGTCGGGACCAGGAAGTCTGTCATCTGCGTTGGGAGTGGGAGGTCGAGGTTCCTGAGCTTAATACCTCGGTATTTATCCTACCTGCTGGCATTACCAAGGGTAAGCGAAGCAAGGTGATTGTTCTTAATGCTATAGCCAGAGGCGTCATTGAACGCGTTAGAGGCAATCATCCTGAGTTTGTGTTTGCTTATCGAGGTAATGGGATCTACCAGATGAATAACACTGGATGGAAGAAAGCACGGTTAGCAGCAGGACTGCCTGATCTCAGAGTTCATGACTTGAGGCATACATTTGCCACAAGATTAAGAGCTCTGGATACGTCTTTTGAGGATCGTCGTGATCTGCTCGGTCACAAAACTAAATGGGCCACCGAACATTATTCTCATGTAACCATCGGTCGTTTGATCAAAGAAGTCGAGAAGCTGTGTCCTAACGCCTTTGGTGGTCTGCCTAAAAGCGTCATGCTGCGGGTCCCTGCGGAACTAAACTCCCGCAAATTTCCCGCAGGCAAAAAAAAGAGGTCAGCTGTATGATGGCTAACCTCTTGATTTATATGGTGGGCCCACCAGGACTCGAACCTGGGACCAAGGGATTATGAGTCCCCTGCTCTAACCAACTGAGCTATAGGCCCGACAGACTGTTGTTTTATGAGCCTTCTGAGTCGAGAAAGCTTCGTAGTTGGTCCGAGCGTGATGGGTGACGCAGTTTACGCAGCGCTTTGGCTTCAATCTGACGGATACGCTCACGCGTGACATCAAACTGTTTACCGACTTCTTCCAGCGTGTGATCGGTGTTCATATCAATACCGAAACGCATACGCAGGACTTTAGCTTCACGTTCTGTCAGGCCGTTCAGCACGCCTTGAGTGGCTTCACGCAGGCCTTCGATGATCGCTGAGTCCGATGGTGAAATAACGTTCACATCTTCGACAAAATCACCCAGATGCGAATCTTCATCGTCACCTATAGGGGTTTCCATGGAGATAGGCTCTTTGGATATTTTCAGCACTTTACGTACTTTGTCTTCCGGCATTTCAACACGTTCAGCCAGTTCGTCCGGTGTTGGTTCACGCCCCATTTCCTGCAGCATCTGACGCGCAACACGATTGAGTTTGTTGATAGTTTCAATCATATGTACCGGAATACGGATAGTACGGGCCTGATCCGCAATTGAACGGGTGATCGCCTGACGAATCCACCATGTTGCATAGGTTGAGAATTTATAACCACGCTGGTATTCGAATTTGTCGACCGCTTTCATCAGACCGATGTTGCCTTCCTGAATCAAATCCAGGAACTGCAGACCGCGGTTGGTGTATTTTTTGGCGATGGAAATAACCAGACGCAGGTTAGCTTCCACCATTTCTTTTTTAGCACGACGTGCTTTGGCTTCAGCGATCGACATCTGACGCGAAATTTCTTTAATTTCTGCAATCGGAAGGCCGCGATCTTCGGCGATCTCCGCCAGTTTGCTTTGAGCTGCGACGATTTCGTCGTGATGTTTCTTAATGGTTGACGAGTAATGTTTTTTGGCACGGATATGTTTGTCCGCCCAGTCAGTATTACTTTCGTTACCCTGGAATGAGTCGATAAAGTCACGACGATTCATACGCGCCTGCTCTACGACAATATCCATAATGATTTTTTCTTGCTTACGGATTTCGTCAATGGTGTCTGCCATCAGATCATTGAGGTAAATCAGTGTTTTTGGTGTCAGTTTGAACTCCATAAACAGGTTGCTTGCCTGCTCACGGGCAGTTTCAGCTGCATCACCTTCGCTTTTAAGGTAGGCATTATAGCTGTCGCGTAAAGCTTCAAAACGGACACGCGCTTCTTCAGGATCGATTACACCTGAGTCATCATCGTCATCATCACTGACGCTGCTGTCATCATCATCGTCGCTGTCGGCATCCTTATCATCATCGCTGTCACTAACGACGGTTTCTTCTTCGTCTTCTTCGACCGCCTCTTCAGGCAAAACAAACCCTTTGATCAGTTCGTTCAACCTCATTTCACCCGCTTCGACGGCATCAAAAAGCTCAAGGAAAGAGCCAATACAGGTTGGGTAGGTAGACAGCATCTGCAGACTTTCGCGCAGCCCCGCCTCGATACGTTTGGCGATGACGATTTCGCCTTCACGAGTCAGCAGTTCTACCGAGCCCATTTCACGCATGTACATGCGGACAGGATCGGTGGTTCGGCCAAACTCACCATCGGAGCTGGCCAGAACGGCGGCTGCTTCATCGTCGGAAACTTCATCATTGGATGAAATGGCTTCCGCAAGCCTTTCCATTTCGTCGGTATCCATACCATCTTCATGGACCATGATGCCAAGATCGCTAAACATGCTGACGATGTCTTCGACCTGATCGGCATCGACTAAATCTTCTGGAAGATGATCATTAATCTCACCATAGGTAAGGTAACCACGTTCTTTTCCTAAGGCGATAAGTTCCTTAACGCGTGATTGTTGATCTTTCATGCGGCCCCTTTAAACCCTTGACGCTTGTAGACGTGAACACTCCATTATACTGAAGTATGCCTGATTCTGCATCAAAATTAACTAAAAACATTTACTTATACAACTTCACTTCAGCCTTCTCGGCCTCGGTGAGTTCACTAAACGGCTTACTGGTCAATTCATTGATTCTTTGCTCTTTGGCCTGTTTCTGTAGACCCTGAATTATACCTGTCAGTTCATGCTGCAACGCATCCGCTGATAAACTTAACGGTTGCAAAGCCAATTTCTGAAGATGCGCCCCATTTTCTTTATCACGCCAACGTTCCAGTAATGCCGCAGTATTTAGATGGGGATACTGCTGCAGAGTTTCAAGCAAGTTGAGCAGAATATTTACACCCGGCTGTTTGAGGTTATGTAATGATTCCACATTACCAATTTGCTGGGCCAGTTGCGGGTGCTGCACAATAATGGTGATCGCCATGCGAATCGGGGTCATTGTTGTCGAGGTCGTTTTCTTAACGGCTTTTTTATTCTTGGCCGCCGGCTTTTCCAGATGACGGTTCAACGTTGACATATTAGTCTTGCTCAACTCTGCCAGCCGTTGTTCCAGCATATCCCGATAAACACCGGCAGGGACGTGCTTGAGATAAGGTTTGGCGATTTCTACCAATCTGGCCCGCCCATCCATCGAAGCCAGATCTACACGACTGTTCAACGTCTCAAAAAAGAAATCCGAGTAGTTTTGTGCCTGATCAATACGTTGATTAAAGGCCTGTGCCCCTTCAGTTTTGACCAGGCTATCGGGATCTTCACCATCAGGAAGAAACATAAATTTAAGCTGGTGATTACCGCCCAGCATCGACAAAGCATTTTCGGCAGCACGCCAGGCCGCGTCTTTTCCGGCCCGATCGCCATCAAAACAAAACACCACTTCCGGCGCCGCTCTCAATAACAACCGCAAATGATCCGTGGTCGTCGACGTACCCAGCGTCGCCACCGCATTGTTAATGCCATGCTCTGCCAGTGCGATGACATCCATATAACCTTCTACAATCAGGATTCGCTCTAAAAGGCGATTGGCTTTGCGGGCCTGATACAGGCCGTAGAGTTCGGTGCCTTTATGAAAAATCGGTGTTTCCGGAGAGTTGAGATATTTCGGTGTACTGTCGTCCAGTACGCGGCCGCCAAAGCCGATAACACGCCCTCTTCTATCCCGAATAGGGAACATAATGCGGTTACGGAACCTGTCATAGGTCCGGCCTTTATCATTTTTGATCAGCAAACCGCCATCGAGCAGTTGTTTGGTCAGCTGGGGTGAGCCGCCGAACGTTTTAAATACATTATCCCAGCCATCCGGTGCCATACCGATACCAAAAAACTCTATGGTTTTGGCTGACAGCCCTCTTTGCTGCAGATATTCAACAAAAGTTTGCCGTTGCGGGTGCGTTTGTAATTGATGCACATAATACTGCCCCACTTTGTCCATCAGATCATAAAGGCTTTGTTTGACCGGTGACGAGGCTGCCTGCTGCGTGGTCGGCACTGTCATACCTACATGGTCCGCCAGCTCCTGTATGGCTTCCGGGAAGCTTAGCTGGTCATATTCCATCAGAAAACCGATAGCGGTCCCGTGTGCGCCACAGCCGAAGCAGTGATAAAACTGTTTCTCTTGGCTGACGGTAAAGGAAGGGGTTTTTTCATTATGAAAAGGACAACAGGCATGCAAATTCTTGCCTGCTTTTTTCAACGCGACACGGGTGTCAATAATATCGACTATATCAACCCGTGCCAGCAGTTCATCAATGAATTGTGTAGGTATCTGACCAGCCATGAAGAATATTATGGCTGAAATTTGCAGGAAAGATTAACCACGTCTTAATAGACCTGGCGTTATTAAGCGTTTCAGGCGCTGAGTGCCGCCTTGACTTGCCCGCTTACTGCGGCCATATCGGCACGGCCTTGGATTTTCGGACGCAATATATTCATCACTGCACCCATATCCTTGATACTCGAAGCGCCCGTTTCTGTAATTGCAGCTTTGATAGCTTCGGCAATTTCTTCTTCGCTCAACGCTTCCGGCAGAAACTCTTCGATAATGGCCAGTTCAGCTTTCTCGATGTCTGCCAAATCATCACGACCGGCATTTTCATACTGCTCCAAAGCTTCGCGGCGCTGTTTGCACATTTTGGTCAGGATGACGATGATGTCATCATCTGACAAATCAACGCGATTATCGACCTCAACCTGCTTGATTGAGGCGGTAATTTGGCGCAGGACACCGAGACGCGGTTTGTCTTTTGCGCGCATCGCATCTTTGACGCTGTCCTGAATAGTAAGCTTCAGTGGGCTGGCTTCAGCTGGCATGATTCTGAGAAAATTCGTCGGCGATTAATACAAGCGAACGCGGCTTGCGTTTTCACGAGCCAGTTTTTTCTGATGACGTTTTACAGCCGCTGCCGCTGCGCGTTTACGCACTGTGGTTGGCTTTTCGTAAGCTTCGCGGGCGCGGGCTTCAGCGACAGTGCCGGCTTTTTCGCACGCACGTTTGAAACGACGCAACGCAACGTCAAATGGTTCGTTCTCTTTAACTCGTACTGCAGGCATTAATTACTCCCTAAACAATTCTGGTATGGAAAACCTCCAATTGTACGAAATATCTACCAGAAAGCAAATAGTTAAATCACTTTAATACCAAAAAGGCATAATACCGGCTGTAATTGAGAAAACCCGGAAGATAAATGCGCGTTTTAGGAATCGAGTCATCTTGTGATGAAACCGGCGTGGCCCTTTATGATACGGATAAAGGACTGCTTGCCCATGCCTTATACAGTCAGATCGCCATGCATGCCGAATATGGCGGCGTGGTTCCTGAGCTGGCTTCACGCGATCATATTCGCAAAACCCTACCATTAATTGATGAAGTGCTGACAGAGGCGGGGATCAGCCGTGTTGATATTGATGCCGTGGCTTATACCGCAGGCCCGGGTCTTGCCGGTGCCTTACTGGTCGGTGCCGCCATTGGCCGTAGTCTAGCCTGGGCTTTAGGTAAACCGGCCCTGGCTATCAATCATATGGAAGGACATTTACTATCGCCTTTGCTGGAAAGCACCCCCCCTGAATTTCCATTCGTCTCTTTGCTGGTTTCCGGCGGTCATACCTTGCTGGTTGATGTTAAAGGCGTCGGGCAGTACGAACTGCTGGGTGAGTCGATAGATGATGCCGTCGGTGAGGCGTTTGATAAAACCGCCAAACTGCTGGGTATGGATTACCCTGGCGGACCGCTACTGGCGGCCATGGCAGAAAAAGGCGTGGCTGATCGTTTTGAGTTTCCCCGCCCGATGACAAATCGCCCCGGCCTGGATTTCAGCTTCAGCGGCCTGAAAACCTTTGCCATGAATACCTGGCTGGACAGTCAGCAAAGCGAACAGGACAAGGCCGATATCGCTTTGGCTTTTCAGACAGCGGTGGTGGAAACGTTGGCGATAAAATGCCGCCGCGCTTTCAAGCAAACCGGCCACAAACGACTGGTGGTGGCTGGCGGTGTCAGCGCTAACAAAGCGCTGAGACAGCGTCTGGATGCCTTGCCCGACGTAGAAGTGTTTTATCCGCGCCAGCAGTTTTGCAGCGATAACGGTGCAATGATTGCTTTTGCCGGTGCGGTAAGACAGCAGGCCATGATCAAACAGGATATTCCGAGCTTTAGCGTCCGCCCCCGTTGGCCTTTGGATGAATTGACGCCTCCTGGTACTTAGGCTCCTATATCTATGAGTCTCAGTACCCGATTATGCAGATTTGTCTTCTTCGCCTGTCAACAGTCGGCGGATATTGGTGTGGTGACGAGCAATCAACATCAACGCTATCAGCAAAATCAGCCAGCGTGCGCCGATACTGTCAATCAGCCATAAACTGTAAACCGGCGTCAGCGCCGCCGCTGTCAGTGCTGACAATGAAGAAATACGACTGACTGCAAACGCGATCAGCCAGGTCAGCAATCCGGCTCCGGCCAGTGTAGGGGACAAGGCCAGAAAGCCTCCTAAAGCCGTCGCCACACCTTTGCCGCCGTTGAACTGGAAGAACACCGGAAACAAATGCCCGAGAAAGGCAGCAAAGGCGGTTGCCGCAACCCAAACCATATCAAAACCCAGGGCGTGGGCGGCAGCCACGGGCAATACTCCTTTCAATACATCGATAAGCAACACCATGGCAGCCAGTTTCTTGCCGCCAAAACGTAATACATTAGTAGCGCCGGGATTACCTGATCCCTGAGTCCGCGGATCGGGCAGGCCGGCCAGTTTGCAAAGCACAATGGCACTGGACAGCGAACCGATAAGGTAAGCGATGATAAGCAAGGATATCGGTAAAGCGAGTGTTTCAAGCATGATATGATGCTACCTGTTTAGTTTTTGCGACATTATAGGTCGTGAAACTGTTATTGCCATCATCTAACATATACTTTACATGGACAAAATTTTTCTTAACGATCTTAAAATTGACACCATTATCGGCATCTACGAATGGGAACGTCGTACACAACAGACCTTGAGCTTTGATCTGGAAATGGACTGGGATATTGCTCAGGCTGCGGCAAGTGATGATATTTCAAAGACGCTGGATTACGGGGCGATCGCGCAAAGCATCGTGGCCTTTGTTAAGGCCAGTGATTATCAACTTATAGAAACTTTGGCTGAAGATCTCTGCACCATGCTGCTGGCAGAGTTTCCCATTCCCAAATTGAAACTGACTTTAAGCAAACCCGTGGCTTTGCATGGGCAGAATACGGCGCGCATCGTGATTGAGCGTCCTCGTTAATGCCAACGAAAAAAACCGGCTACCTGCTGGGAATAGGCAGTAATATTGAACCTTTTAATAACTTTGCCCGCATTATCTCCCTGCTGCTGAAATGTTTTGAAAAAATCAGCATCAGCCGGGTGCTGAACATTCCGCCAGTGGGCATGAACAGCCACCGTTATTTTCTCAATGCCGTGGTATTTATTGAAACAGAATTACAAAAAAGCGAGCTGAAAGCTATCTGCAATCAGATTGAAATCGCATTGGGCCGGGATCGTAATGATCCGGACAGAAAACTCAAGGATCGGCAGGCCGATCTGGATATCCTCGCACGGCTGACCTTTCCGGATGATGCCGTGCGCAGCGCCAGCAGTATTACTAATGAATATTTTCTTTATCCGATAATTGATGAAATCAAGGCTTATCTGTCCCAGCAATCCTGTTTGCCGATGCAGCGGGGCAGTCTGATACAGGTCGGAAAGCTATCTTTTGGAGAGACGGCGACCACCATCTACCGGGATGGAAACACCGGTGAGAAACGGATTGGTCAATAAGCTTTTCACAGCCAGATAAACGGGTTCAGCTCCGCCTTCCCGCGCCAGCGGCGTCTCTGCCATCATCTGTTGTTTGATTTCTTCAGGATACGATTCGGTAAATAAAACCGGCCCGGGCGCAACGGCATTCACCTTAATCCTGGGGGCATATTTTTTAGCCAACACCAGCATCATATTATGCAAACCGGCTTTGGTCGTGCCATAACTATCAAACTCCGGCGTCGGATTTTCTACATTGATATCGGTAATATGCACAATATCGGCAGGATCGTTCCGCTCACCCCGCATAAGCCCCACAAGCCCTTGATTAATCAAAAAAGGCGCCATCATATGCACCAGAAAAAACTGTTCATATTGTACTGATGCCTGTACCAGATCAGATTCTGTCGGTATAAAAGTCGAGGCGTTGTGAATAATCGCCCGCACACTCTCGCACCGGACCTGCAGATGGCCGACAAAATCCAGAATGGCCTCACGACGGCTGAAATCAGCCTGTATAGTGGCAATCCCCCTATCCGTCAATTCTTGGACACCCTTAGTCAGACTGCGGTAATGTGCTAATACTGTATAGCCATCTTGATGCAGACGTTTTGCCATATGTAGACCCACCCGGCGACCGGTGCCGGTTACCAAAACCACATTTTGCAAATGATTGATTCCTGATAAATGAAGAAGAAATTAACCATAACTGCTGAAGACCCTGTTGCGCAACAGCATAGTAATGAATTGCAGGCGCTTATTTGTCAGCAGATCGAAGTCGGCGGCGGACATATCAGCTTCGCGCAATACATGCAGCTTTGCTTATATCAGCCCGGACTGGGTTATTACAGTGCCGGCAGCCACAAGCTGGGGCAGGGCGGCGACTTCACCACGGCACCGGAAATAACCCCCCTTTTTGCCATGAGCCTCGCACATCATGTGCATGATGCGCTACAACAAACTACCGGCAAACAGGTGCTTGAATTCGGTGCCGGCAGTGGCCGTCTGGCTGCCGATATGCTCAAACAGCTGGACCAGCTGAAAAGTTTACCACAACAATATTTAATCATCGAAGCAAGTGCTGACTTACGCCAGAGACAGCAGCAACACATTAGTAAAGCTGTACCTGAATATGCTGACAAGGTGCGGTGGCTGGATACGCTGCCTGCGAAATTCAACGGCGTTATTGTGGCTAATGAAGTATGCGATGCGATGCCGGTGCATTTATTACAGTTCACCGAAGAGCATGTTTTTGAGCGCTGCGTCACCCGCAAAGCCGGTGAATTTGATTGGCTGGACACCGATATTACCGATGCCCGGCTTTGCCAAAAGGCCGAACATATCCGAGCAACCATAGGTCCGCGCCACTATCTCACCGAAGTTAACCTGTTTGCCGAGGACTGGATCCGTTCTATTGCCGCCAACCTGGAACAGGGCGCCGTTTTTATCATTGATTACGGCTATCCCTTCGCTCAGTATTATCACGCCGACAAAAGTCAGGGCTGTCTCCGCTGTTATTACCGCCAGCAAGGCCATGATGATCCACTTATCCTGCAAGGCCTGCAGGATATTACCAGCCATGTCGAGTTCACCTCTCTCGCTGAAGCAGCCGTATCCGGTGCTCTGGATGTCGCCGGCTTTCATGAGCAGGGCGAGTTTTTAATTGCCGCTAACATCACTGATATTGCCGCTTCGTTTCAGTCTCACACAGATGCCCTGAGCTGGCTCAAAGCCAGCGCAGCATTGAAACAGTTATTGCTGCCCGAACAGATGGGACATAACTTCAAAGTATTGAGCCTGACCAAAGCTTTGGAGCCGTTACCGCGTCTGCAATTCAACGATCGGCGTTATCAGCTTTAAAACAAAAAAAGGAGCCGAAGCTCCTTTTTCAGGTTCTGTTTGCAACTCAGCCTTACTCGTGTGCTTTCATAGCTTCCAGTTCTTTTCTCATGCTTTCAAGTTGATCGCTCATTTCAAACAGGATTTCCTTGATATTCGCCATATCATTACGCAGGTTGCTGGTTTCCTGTTTATTACGGGCAATATCCTCTATCAACTCCGGACTTATATCACCCTGGCCCGCAGCACTTTTACGCTCTGCGGCTGCCGCCAAGACGGTTGGAATATCAATCACAATCCAGTCTGTGCGCTCTTTACCTGTTTCCGGATCGGTGTAATAAGCCTGCCCCGTATCCAGGGCAACACGCACCGCAGGTTCTGAATCGGCTTTACGTGTACCCGGTTTTAAAGGATTTACCCGCCGATCAATTTCCTGCCCCGTATATTGATCCTTGTCACGGTATTCCTCATGAACCAGACCGAAAATAATATTCAAACGGCCACCACTTACAAACACCCGGCCACTGTTGGTTTGACGTTCTTTGGCAAGCGTACCCTGATGCACCCCGAGGGTTACAAAGTTCACATCCTCACCAGGCTTTGCACGCCCCAGACCGGTGGCGAGCGTCGAGCTCAGAATCTGTAATTCACTGCTTGAGAACATTGGGCTCTGCCGCTGGTTAAACAGCACTTTTTCTGTCACATAAATCGATTCCAGCACGGTACGCATTTCATCCGTAGATATCGCAAAAGGATGATCATTGGCAACACCGGCCATATCACGATCGACGATTTTCACATACTGCAACCCGGTCTCAAACAGGGTACTGCCGCTGGCGCTGACTTCGATGTCAGCAGGTTTCTTGGAAAGCGGATTTCCACAGCCGCTCAACCCCAGCGTGAGAGCCATGGCAACGACCACCGCCGCGCTGTATTTCACAATGCCTCGCATAAAACTTTTCCTCTTTTAATTAACCCGGTTCTTGACAGGGTGTTTCAGTTCTGCTTTTTGTTCCCTGCATAATAACGCTTGTACCGACTCGCTCGGATCGTTGCCTTCGAACAGGATTTTGCATACCTGTTCCACAATCGGCATTTCCACGCCTGCCTGCCGGGCACGCATTAATACTTCCCGTGCAGCATGCATGCCTTCCACGGTTTTGCCAACTGCTTTAACTGCTTCATCAACGCTGAGCCCGCGCCCGATAGCAAGTCCTAACTGACGATTGCGGCTTTGATCGTCGGTACAGGTCAGAATGAGATCGCCAATGCCTGACAAGCCAAACATGGTTTCCGTTTCTGCACCCAATGCCGCGGCCAGGCGTCTGATTTCAGCCATACCGCGGGTAATCAGTGCTGCGCGCGCATTAGCACCATAACCCAGGCCATCTGAAATGCCGGCGCTGATGGCTAATACATTTTTCACCGTACCGCCAATCTGAGCCCCCAGCACATCATGAGTGGTATAGACCCTCAACGTCGGCGCATGCATCAATGCCGCCAAATCGGAAGCAAATTTATGGTCCGGAGACGCAACCGTCAACGCCGTTGGCAGATTACTCGCCACTTCAGCGGCAAAGGAGGGGCCCGAAATAACCGCCAAGGAACGGCAGCCACCCAGAATGTCCTGCGCCGTATCGAACAAAAACTGTCCGCTGTGCGGTGTCAGGCCTTTGGTTGCCCAGCTGACCGGCACATCATCACTCAGCAGCGGCTTGAGCTGTTGCAGCGTATCGGAAAACGCCACACTGGGCACCGAAACCAGTACATGACGACAGGCTTTGACGGCTGAAGCAAGATCATCAGCCAGTTTCAATGTGTCAGGAAACTTGAGGCCAGGCAGATAACGCTCATTGCTGCGACCCTGTTTCATCGCAGCCATTTGTTGTGCATCCCGCCCCCAAAGCCATACTTCATGCCCACTCCTGGCTATAGCCATGGCCAGCGCAGTGCCCCAGGCACCCGCCCCTATGACCAGCGTAGGTGAAAGCTTGGCTTGAGCTGACACGTTGTAACCTGCTATCAGTGGGTAGCCTGTGATTGTGCGGCGGCAGCCTGTTGCTGTGCCTGTTCTTTTTGATGCAGATACATGGCATCAAAGTTGACAGGTGATAGCACCAATTGCGGGAAGCCGCCTTTGGTCACCAAATCTGAAATCACTTCACGCACAAACGGGAACAGGGTATTCGGGCAATAACTGCCGACCAGCGGTCCCATTTCTTCGTTACTGTATCCGGTCAAAGTGAAGATACCGGCTTGTTTAACTTCGACCAGAAATGCGGTTTTATCGTCGACTTTTGCCGTCACCGTCACCGACAGAATGATTTCGTGATTATCCTCGTCGATGCGGTTGTATTCATTGCCCAATTGCAGATCCAACTGTGGCTTCCATTGTTCACGGAAGATCTCGGGAGAGTTCGGTGATTCAAATGAAACATCTTTAGTGTAGATTTTCTGAATGACAAAGCGCGGTTTTTGTTGCTCTTCGCCTGTTGCTGCATTTTCTTCAGCCATGATTATTCCTTCCTATGTCGTTTAAGCTTTCGCCAGAAGACCATCCAGCTGCTGAGAGCGATCAATCGCAACCAGATCTGTATAGCCTCCTATGGCTTTATTATTTATAAAAATTTGTGGCACAGTCCGCTGCTGACTTTTCGCCATCATTTCCTGACGCTTTTCCGGATCCAGATCCACTCTGATTTCGGTATATTGCACGCCTTTGCGTTCAAGCAATTGCTTGGCCATCACACAATAGGGGCAATGTGCTGATGAATAGACGATCACTTTAGCCACAATTAAACCCTGCCATGATTCTCTTGATTAACTGAACAGAGGCAGTTTCGCCTCTTTCCAGGCATGTAAGCCGCCTGTTAACACATAGACTTGTTCAAAGCCTTTCTTTCGCAGTTGCTTAGCGGCACTGCGTGCGCGTTGGCTACTGGTGCAAACCACCACTAGCGGTTGCGAAAAATCTTTCAGCTGCGTGATTTCATCTGCCAGTTTTGACATCGGCAGATTGATCGAATCAGCAATATGTTCTTTTTCAAACTCGGTTTGTTCCCGTACATCAACAAATTTGCCTTTTTGCTGATTGATCAGCCTGACAGCTTCCGTGGCTCCCAGCGGCTTTAACCCACTGAGTTTACGGTTTATTGTGTCCGAGAAAACCAGCCAGAGCAGCACCACAAACGCCGTGACCAAAATCCAGTGATTAACAATAAACTCACCCAAGTTTTCCATAGCAACCCTTAACGATATCTTAAATTCAGATTATTTTTTGTCCGAACAGAACACTTCACGCATCATTTCAATAAGACGGAGTGTTCTTTCATCATTCACACGGTAATAAATGCGGTTGGCGTCACGGCGAGAAGCCAGGATCTCCTTGTCGCGGAGCTTGGCCAGGTGCTGTGACACATTGCTTTGTGTTGTGCCGACACAATCGACGATATCCTGTACCGACAGCTCATTCTCTCCGACTGCACACAAAATTTTAAGCCGCAATGGATGTGACATTGCTTTCAGTGCAAAAGCTGCACGTTCGATATCGTTATCGAATGCGATAAGATCCAACTTTCCGGTTTGAGCCACATTTATACCCAAAATTACCTGTGACTGTATTTCATCACAAAAGCCCATATAATACACGGCATCATCATCGAATAATATATAAGAGGCTGTTCAGTAGCGAGAGACCCTTCTCATTCCAGCCTTAAGGACACTTAAATGACTCACCATCACCGACCATTGGCACTGATCATTCTCGATGGCTGGGGTTACAGTGAAGATCCAAGACATAATGCTATTCTCGCTGCAAAAACGCCTGTATGGGACCACCTCTGGCAGGATTATCCACACACTTTAATCAGCGCATCCGGCGCCGGTGTCGGTTTGCCCGGCGACCAGATGGGCAACTCTGAAGTCGGCCATCTCAACTTGGGAGCCGGTCGGGTGGTGTATCAGGAGTTTACCCGCATCAGTCGTGCTATTCGTACCGGTTCCTTTTTCAGCAATCACACTTTAACTGACGCCGTGGATCAAGCGTTGCGGGATGACAAGGCGGTCCATATCCTCGGCCTGCTCTCCAATGGCGGCGTCCACAGCCATGAAGAACATATTCACGCCATGGTCGAACTCGCGGTGAAACGCGGCGTGAAAAAAGTCTATGTGCACGCTTTTCTTGATGGCCGCGACACTGCCCCGCAGAGTGCTCAGGCATCTCTCGACGCCATTGAGGCAAAATTCAAAACTTTGGGCGGCGGCCGTCTGGCATCAATGATTGGCCGTTTTTATGCGATGGATCGTGACCAGCGCTGGAATCGTGTTGCCACCGCTTACAAGCTGATTGCTGAAGCCGAAGGTGAATTCCAGGTGGCTGATGCCGCTACAGCACTGAAACAGGCTTATGAGCGGGGTGAAACCGATGAGTTTGTCAAAGCCACGGTGATAGGCGAGCCGGTCAAAGTAGAAGACGGTGACTGCTTTGTTTTTATGAATTTTCGCTCTGACCGTGCCCGCGAACTGACCCAGTGTTTTATCGAACCGGACTTTGCTAGTTTCGAGCGCGGCCGCTACATTAAGCTGAGCAGTTTCGTCACCCTCACCGAATATAAAAAAGACTTCAACCTGCCGGTAGCTTTTCCGGCAGAAAAGATGAATAACATTCTGGGCGCCTATCTTTCCTCTCTGGGTCTGCGCCAGCTGCGTATCGCCGAAACCGAAAAATACGCCCATGTGACTTTTTTCTTTAACGGTGGCCTGGATAAACCTTTCGATGGAGAGGATCGTATTTTAATCCCTTCACCCAAGGTGGATACTTACGACGAACAACCGGCGATGAGTGCACCGGAAGTTGCCGACAATCTCGTCAAAGCCATTCACAGTAATAAATATGATGTCATTATTTGCAACTTTGCCAACGCTGATATGGTCGGTCACACGGGTAATTTTGATGCTACCGTCAAAGCGGTTGAGGCCTTGGACAACAGTCTGGGAAGGATCTGGTGTGCATTAAAAGAATCCGGCGGTGAAATGATTGTGACGGCCGATCACGGCAATGCTGAAAAGATGCAGAACGCAGAAACCGGACAACCGCATACGGCTCATACCAGCAATCTGGTACCGTTACTTTTCGCAGGTCGTCCGGCTATTTGTAAAGAGCAGGGGACTTTATCAGATATTGCCCCGACCATGCTGTCATTGATGGGCTTGCCTATCCCAGCAGAAATGAGTAAACATCTACTGATTGAACTGAAACAATAACATCGTGCTGCTCAAATTTAACCTAGCATTTGTACTACTGCTACTCTCTGCCGGCATCAGCGCTGAACAAGACTCGTCTCAGCGGCTGGATGATGTGCGTGAGGAAATTAAAACCCTGAACGCTGATCTGTCGCAAAAAAAGGCCAACAAGGAAACGTTATACCAGCAACTCAAAGCACAGAGTCGCAAAGTCTCCGATCTCAATCGTGAATTACGCAAAATTCAGCAAGAGATCAAAGATAAGAACACCGAGCTCAAGCAGTTACGGGCACAGCTGGGTGTCAAGAAAAGTGAGCAGGATCAGCAGCTTGATGCGTTGTATGAGCAGATGCGCGCTGCTTTTATGATCTCCGAACCCGGCTATCTGGAAATGCTGCTTAATCAACAGGATGTCGCCACACTGAGCCGCGGCAGCACCTATTTTCGTTATTTCCATCAGGCGAGGGAAAGCCAGCTCGCGGCTATCAACGACATTCTAAATAAGCTCAACGAAGAACAAAAACAACTCCTGCTATCTCAGCAGTCACTGGAAAAGATGCTGACCCGACAACAACAACAACAGCAGGTGTTGCAGCAGGAAACCGAAAAGCGCCAGGCCATGCTGACATCGCTGGAAAAAGCCATCTCCGGACAGGATGCACGGCTGGCAGCGCTTAAAGATGAAGAAAAAAGCCTGCAACAACTGCTGGATTCACTGGCAAAACAACAGCAAGCCGCGCCGCCGCCCAAACCCAATGTCACGACACAGAAACCAAATACACCTTTTTCGCGTCTGACTGGTAGATTGGCATGGCCTGTCAGTGGAAAACTACTGGCGAGCTATGGCAGCCCGCGAAATCTTGGTAAACTCAAATGGCAAGGCATCGTGATCGCCTCTCCTACAGGCAATGAAGTCAGAGCCACTGCTGGCGGGCAGATTGTATTTGCCGACTGGCTGAGGGGGTTCGGTCTGCTGGTCATTATTGACCATGGGGAACAATACATGACGCTCTATGGTAATAACGAAACCCTGCTCAGAGAGGCGGGCGAGTATGTACAGGCCGGCGACATTATTGCTCAGTCAGGAGAACAGGGAATTCGCGGTCTGGCAGGATTGTATTTTGAGATTCGCCACCGGGGCAGTCCGACTGATCCGCTCAAGTGGTTGGGCAGACAGGGCTGAGCAGTTTTATCAATAAGGAAAGAATATGAGTTTGTTTAAACGTGATTTCGGACTGATTACCACCGGCATTATTCTGGGGGCTACTTTGGTCTTCGGGCAAATGGTTTTTGCCGACAAGGAAGCGGGCAAACCGGATCTGCCACTGGAAGACTTGCGCACCTTTTCCGAAATCTTCGGCCGCATCAAAAGTAGTTATGTTGAGCCGGTTGAGGACAAGGATCTGCTTGAAAATGCCATTCGCGGCATGCTGTCCGGCCTGGATCCGCATTCAACCTATCTGGATCTGGAAGATTTCAAAGAACTGAGGGAAGGCACTTCCGGTGAATTTGGTGGCCTCGGTATCGAAGTCAGCATGGAAGACGGTTTTGTCAAAGTGGTGGCACCGATTGACGATACCCCGGCAGCCCAAGCAGGTATCAAACCCGGCGATCTAATTATTCGTCTGGACGAGACTCCGGTTAAAGGTATGTCTCTCAATGAGGCAGTCTCGATCATGAGGGGCGAACCAGGTAGTAAGCTCTTACTAACCATCATTCGTGAAGGGGCTGACAAGCCACTTAAAATCGAATTGACCCGCGCCATCATCAAAGTGCAAAGCGTTAAACAAAAAACGTTGGAACCTGGTTTTGGTTATGTGCGTATTACCACCTTCCAGTCCCGCACCGGTCCGAGTT
>NZ_JAPDMV010000041.1 GCF_026319305.1 Methylophaga sp. OBS4 | reverse complement strand
GTTAGCACCGCAACTGTTGATGATGGGTATTATCCTGCTGGCACTGGTGTTGATCCCCGGTATTGGCCGTGAAGTAAATGGTAGTGCGCGTTGGTTGCCGCTTGAGAGAGTGCAGGCAACTATCAGACTACCGCTGAAAAAGATTGTGGTGGCGGATTGGCTGGCCGCGGTTTTGAAAACAGAATACGGCATCAAAAACAGTGATGTCAGGGTGGTTCCCAATGCCGTCGATCACCAGCAGTTCAGTGCAGAGCCAAGGCAGAAGAATAAGACGGTTCGTTTTGGATTTATGTATTCGAGCCGGGCATTTAAGGGTAGCGGTCTGGCGATTGAATGTTTCCTGGGGCTTAAACAAAAATACTCCGGGATAGCATTGATGGCATTCGGAACAGAGCCAGAAGAAGAGCTGGCTAAATATGATGCTGACATCAGATACTTGCGTGCACCTTCGCAGCGGTTGATTCCACAGATCTATGCAAGCTGTGATGCATGGCTGTTCACCAGTAACAGCGAGGGTTTTGGTTTGCCTATTCTTGAAGCTATGGCTTGTCGCACGCCGGTTATAGGCACTAAGACGGGGGCCGCGCCTGAATTATTAGATGATTCGACAGGTTTTCTGGTCGATATTGACGACAAGGATGCACTCGTCCGTGGTATGGAAAAGATAATTGAGATGCCTCCATCTGAATGGGTCTTACTCTCGGAACGGGCATTCAGAAAGTCAAAGGAATATCAATGGGATAACAGTGCGTTACTGTTTGAGACGGCGCTGAAAGACTTTGTTGAAGATGTCGGTAAAGGATGAGCCAGATGTCGATGCGAAATATTGTACTGCTGACGGCAACAATCCGGCCCAAAGTGGATCAGCCGAAACTCGCCCTGACCAATGTCGATGAAAGGTTGGCGGACTACCGCAAAGCATTGAGATTTTATACGGAGAAACTCAAGTCGGGCATCATAGATAACATCGTTTTTGTGGATAACTCGGGCTATGACCTTGATGACATCAAGAAAGAATATCCGGGAGGGGTCGAGTTTATCTCTTTTTATGATCTTGACTATCCTAAGGGATACCACCGTGGCTATGGCGAGTTCAGGCTAATAGACTATGCGCATGACAACTCAGTGACGTTGGCCAGGCTGGGTGACGCTGATCATGTTTGGAAGATTACCGGGCGATATATTATAAAAAATATGGAAAGAGTTATTCGGTTTGCACCTGAGCATGTTGACGTTTATGTGAATTCAAGAGGAAACTGGATAGACATGGAAATCATGTCATGGAGCGCAAAGGGATATTCAAGTTACATAAGAAACGCCTGGCAAAGCTTTGCGGGGAGGATGCCGCCGGAGCTGAAGTTAAAGGAGATAATTGATAATCACCTACCCGATGGCGTGCGCGTGGTGGATACCTTTTATTACCCGCCTTTCGTAATCGGGCGGCGCGGTACGGATGTGAGCAGTTTCGTGGGGCGGTTGGGCTATTTGCGACAGGCGGGGAAAGTCATGCGAAGTCTGTGCTTATTTCTGTTGAGGCGTTTCAATCATACAAGATAACCTTGTTGGGAGGGGATGCTGATGTCTGACTACGGTGTGATCACCCTTGCGACCAAACATGACTATGTCAAGGCCGTCGGCATGCTGCTGTCCATAAAGCAATCAACGCCCGATGTGCTCGTCACCCTAGTCAGCAGCCCGGAAATCGGTGATGCCGTGGGGCACTATTTCGATAGCTTTGTTCCGGAAAATAAAGAATTAAAAGGGTTTGAGCACAAACTACATCTGGATAGTTATTCCCCTTATGAAAAAACGTTTTTCTTTGATGCTGATATTCTGGTTTTCGGCAATCTGGATGATGTCCAGGCTCAGTGGGCTGGCAGGCCTTATATTGCCAACGGCAGATATTTGAACTCAGGTCTTAGCAGCTTCGGCCTTGACCGACAGTATGTTATGAGCAAGCTGAACAAAGACAAACTCGTCAACATCGGAGGCGCTGGCCATGCCTATTTTGAAAGGCCGGCCTGCGAAGCCTTGTTTGAGTTGGCGCGGAAAATCGGCAGCAACTATGAGGACTACGCTAATAAATGCCGGTTTGCAGATGAAGATGTCGTCGCCATCGCGATGACCATTCTCGACTTGCCACCGGCAGAGCTGGAAAATTTTGTGGCGCGCGTATTCCATGCCAGAAAAGGGACTATGGCCATGGATGTTTCCAGATCCGAGTGTTCTTTTATTTCCGCAAAAAACGGTGCGTTGGTTCAGCCGTTTTTGGTTCATTTTGCAACTAGAGAAGGCGGGTTGCTCTACTACCGCAATCTCAGGAAGCTGTTTAACCGTCATGGTATTGACTTACATAAGGAACTTGCCGTCACTTTTATCAATGATTTCCGCACTCTTCTTAACTGGCGGTCGAAGTCTATGCTCAAGAAAATACTTAAAAGCTGAACCGAGCTCATTGAAAACGTCATGGTTGATAACGACAACAGCTGTTTGATTTTTGTCTGCGGTGCGCTGCGTTCCGGTACTTCGCTGCTGCATTTAATGTTGAATAAGCATCCTCGCCTGTCTAATCCGGGTGAGTTTGATTTTTTGTTTGACATGATCGGTGAGGATGGCAGCTACCCTGATGTCGACACTTATATCAACTGGCTGCACACCCATAGAATATTTATTGCTAAATTACTTAGTATTCCTGACAGTGTGCAAAACTTTCAACAGTTATTGTCCGGTTTTGTACGACAGTTGTCACAGCCTGATAAGGTCCTGACCCTTAATGTTCACCGGCATTTCCACCGTATTCCACCGCTTTTTCCTGACGCAAAATATATCCACCTGATACGTGATCCCCGGGATGTTGCCCGTTCCAGCATCGGAATGGGTTGGGCCGGTAATGTATTTTACGGTGTTGATCACTGGCTTGAGTCAGAGCATTCCTGGCAAAAACTCAAGTCACAGCTGTCGGCAGTTCAATTTATCGAAATACGTTTTGAGGATTTGATCGCCGAACCAGAAGCAACACTGCGGAAACTCTGTGAATTTGTCGCTGTACCCTATGACGACGAAATGCTGAATTATGCTGCAACTTCAACTTATGCAGCACCCGATATCTCGCTGATTAACCAATGGCAAACAAAACTATCGTCTCAGCAGATCCAGCAGGTTGAGTTTAAAGCGGCACAGCTGATGAAAAGCCTTGGTTATCAGACCAGCGGACAGACAACTGTAGAACCAGGCTTGTGGAAGCGTTTATATTTGTTCATGCAGAATAAATTGTACAAACTGCAATTTGAAATCAAGCGCTATGGTTTCTGCTTGTCATTGACAGGCCGTCTTGCAAGGTGGCTGATGCTCAATGGACTACAGAAATCGGCACGGTTGAAAAAAAACGAAATTGATAAGCAGGTTCTTAAATGAGCCAAAGACCCTGCCAACTCGCCATCATAATGGTCAATTACAAAACCGCCCCTTTGGTGCTGGCGTCATTGGCGTCATTAAAAGCTGACTTGCGGCCACAATCTGTTGAGGTCGTTGTGGTGGACAATCATTCTCAGGATGATTCTGCAGAGCATATAAGCCGCTGGATTAAAGACAATCAGCTTGATGACCGGATTCATTTGATTGCCGCAACGCACAATAGCGGTTTTTCGGGAGGGAATAATATCGGCATCCAGGCGATTGCTGCGAAAAACTACCTGTTACTTAACAGCGATACGCTGGTGCGGCCCGGGGCCATCAAATACCTGCTCGAATTTACAAAGCAGTATCCGCAGGCCGGTCTTATCAGTCCCAGACTGGAATGGTCGGATGGCAAACCGCAGGAAAGCTGTTTTCGTTTTCACACACCGATCAGCGAGTTTATTTATGCGGCCAAAACCGGTTTTATCGCCTCCTGGTTTGCCAATTATGTTGTTGCGCAACCGGTGCTGCCGGAAGCGGGAAGTTATGAATGGACCAGCTTTGCCTGTGTGTTAATCAGGCGAGAAGTCCTGGACGCAATCGGTCTGCTGGATGACGGTTATTTCATGTATTTTGAAGATGTGGATTTCTGCCGGCGTGTGCAGCAGGCCGGCTGGAAAGTGATGAACGTGCCGCAGGCGCATGTGGTGCATTTACGCGGGGGCAGTTCTCCGCTCAAGTCACGGGTAAAGTTGCGCAAACGCTTGCCGCGTTACTTTTATGAGTCCAGAGCGCGTTATTTCCATAAATGGTATGGACGAAGCGGGCTGCTGGCGGCAAACTTGTTGTGGACATTGGGCTTTGTTATCTCGTCTGTTCGGGAGCTGTTGTCGGCAAGCTACCAGGCAAATGCAGCAGCGTCTCAATGGCGGGATATCTGGATCAACTTCTGGCAGCCCGGCAAACCCTATATTCATCCTGATGATTATGACAAAACCTGACTTTATCATTATCGGTGCGATGAAAAGTGCAACCAGCACCTTGCATGAACAATTGGCTTGGCAGCCCGGCATATTCATGTCCACCCCCAAAGAACCTAACTTTTTCAGCGATGATGCCCAGTATGCAAAAGGATGGGCCTGGTACGAAGGTTTATTTGCAGGGGCAAAAACGGGAGATTTGTGCGGTGAATCCAGCACGCATTACAGCAAATTACCCGATTACCCGGAAACGCTGGCGCGGATGCAACGACACCTGCCCGATGTGAAACTGATTTATGTCATCCGGCATCCTGTGGAGCGTTTAATCTCGCATTACATTCATCAGTGGTCATTGAATGTCATTAGATGTGATATCAACACGGCGATTGATAGCTATCCTGAACTCATCAACTACAGTTGCTACGCTATGCAGCTTAAGCCTTACCTGAAGTGTTACGGGCCGGAAAATATTCTGTTGCTTTCAAATGAAGCCATTCGTCATACGCCGCAGCAGCAGTTGGAACGTATTGCCCGTTTTATTGGCTATCAGCATGAAGTTCGCTGGCAAGCGGTTTTGCCTGAGCAGAACGTCTCGATGCAGCGTATCCGCAGGTTTGCCGGTTATGAACTGTTGGTGAATCATCCGCTGCTGGGCTGGGTGCGGCGAACCATTGTGCCGCAAGTTCTCCGCGATCAAGTGAAAAAACGTCTGACCATGCAACATCGGCCAGTGATAGATGTGGTTAGGCAGCGTGAGCTTGAGAAAACTTTTGATGCAGATCTCAGGGAATTAGGCAGATTGATCAACACTTCGCTCACATTGGAGAACTATACTGAAGTGGCGAAGACGTTAAGAGCAGTATTCGTCATTGAACAGGAAATTTAGGATGATTTCTGCAGAAACAGCTGACTGGCAACGTGAGCGACCAAGCTCATTCTGGCAGCCGGGCAAAAAGTTGCTTAAAACCATCCGGGACTATCAGCGACTGTCTGAAAAGCACGGACTGGTTTCATCGCTGAGAAAAAAGATTGCGGTGATTAGATATCGCTTCTGGTCTGTGATCAGCGGCGCTGATATCCCGCTCAATTGCCATATCGGGGGCGGACTGTTGATTCCTCATCCCAACGGAATTGTTATTCATTCTGCGGTAAAAATTGGTGTTAACTGTCTGATACATCAGCAGGTAACGATTGGTGTCAAACGCAATAACCGGCAGGCACCCGTCATAAAGGGACATGTTGATATTGGTGCCGGTGCAAAAATTATCGGTCCGGTAACGGTTGGTGAACATGCGCTGATCGGGGCAAATGCAGTTGTCATAAAGGATGTGCCAGCTTATGCGATAGTTGCCGGAATTCCGGCAAAAATCATTGGCGCGACGGACGATGAAATTCAGGATGCTGCCGATGTCTGAAGCAACCCAGCTCTTGTTTGACACAGAAACTACCGGCGCAGTCGTTATCGGCCGTAATGAAGGGCAACGGCTGCAAAATTGTCTGGTTGCACTCACAAAACAACTCACCCGTATCGTTTATGTTGATTCAGGGTCCACTGACAACAGTGTGGCCATAGCCCGGGCGCTGGGCGTAACGGTGGTTGAGCTGGATATGACTTTGCCGTTTACCGCCGCCAGGGCCAGGAATGCAGGGGCAATCTTCTTACTGCAGCAGTATCCCCAAACAGTATTTATTCAATTTGTTGATGGCGATTGTGAAATGCAAGCGGGTTGGATTGAAAAAGCCGCCTATTTTCTTCAGCAGCACGCTGAGTATGCCGTTGTCTGCGGTCGCAGGCGGGAACGTTTCCCTGAGCATTCTGTGTATAACCGGCTTTGTGATATCGAGTGGAATACCCCGGTTGGGGAGGCTCAATCCTGTGGCGGCGATGCTTTGATTCGCACAGATGCCTATCAGCAGGTCAATGGTTATCGTGATGATCTGATTGCCGGCGAAGAGCCTGAACTGTGTTTCCGCCTCAGGCAACAAGGCTGGAAAGTTATGCGCCTGGACGCGGAAATGACCTTGCATGATGCGGCCATGACACGGTTTTCACAGTGGTGGCAGCGCGCTAAACGCGCGGGCTTTGCTTATGCCGCGGGGTTTGATCTGCATGGCCGCTCTCAAGAGCATTTCAGACAAAAAGAAACCCGCAGCATAGTGATTTGGGGCGGATTGCTGCCACTTGCTTTTTTGCTGTTTGCCTTGATTGCAGCTGACTTTTTATGGTTTTTTCTGGTTTATCCGCTACAAATATTGAGATTGTATAAAAAATACGCAGCCACGTTGTATAGTCAGAGGGAAGCGCTTATTTATGCGGTTTCGAATGTGTTGGGTAAATTTCCTCAATTTCTGGGGTGCATGCAGTTTCTGATTACAAAATACAGAGGTAAACGGGCAACCCTGATCGAGTATAAATGAGAGGTAGCTGATGTCGTATTTGCTGGTGTCACCCTGCCGGAATGAGGCGGATCTGATGCGGATCACGCTGGATAGCGTCGTGAATCAGAGTATCAAACCGGCTTTGTGGGTGATTGTAGATGATGGGTCTACCGACGATACGCCTGTTATTCTTACAGAATATGCCGAGAAATATCCGTTCATTCAAGTCATCAGCAAAGAAAACCGTGGCCATCGCAGTGTCGGCCCCGGCGTCATCGAAGCTTTTTACCACGGTTATGATCAAGTCGATACGAGTCAGTTCGATTACATTTGCAAGCTTGATCTGGACTTGGATTTACCGCCCAGATACTTTGAGATTCTGCTTGAGCGCATGGCGCAAAATCCCCGCATTGGCACTTGCAGCGGCAAAGCTTATTTCAGGGATAAAAAGACCGGTGAACTCATCAGCGAAAAATGCGGGGATGAAATGTCGGTCGGTATGACCAAGTTTTATCGCCGTCGCTGTTTTGAGGAGATTGGCGGCTTTGTACGACAGGTCATGTGGGATGGTATTGATTGCCATCGCTGTCGTCAGCTGGGCTGGATTGCGGTCAGCTGGGATGAGCCTGAGCTGAGATTTATCCATCTGCGCCCAATAGGCGCGAGTCAAAAAGGGATTTTGACCGGGCGTATGCGTCATGGTTTTGGCCAGTATTTCATGGGGACAGGACTGCTCTATATGACTGCCTCCTCAATTTTCCGCTTGTTTCATCCGCCATACATTATTGGCGGTTCGGCGATGTGGTGGGGTTATATCAAGAGCATGCTGCAACGCAAACCGCGTTTTGACGACAAGTCGCTGGTTTCCTTTATCCGCCATTATCAGCGGCAATGTCTGCTAAAGGGCAAGGCGCGTGCTACGACTGAGCTGAACGAGATGCAGGCGCAACTTTGGATGAATACTCATTAAGAGCATGTTAATGATTGAACTTCAAAACTTTTCAATTGACAGAGTTAAGCGGCCTTTATGAAACTTGCTTATCTGACTACTGAATATCCTGCTGTGAGCCATACTTTTATCAGGCGGGAAATATTGGAGCTTGAAAGGCGGGGGCATATAGTCAAGCGATTTTCAATAAGAAAGCCTGAAAAATGTATTGATATCCAGGATAAGTCTGAATGTGAAAAAACAAGTTACATACTGGACGGCAGCAAGCTGAAGCTGTTCTCCAGTGCCGTTAAAACCCTCATAAAATCACCCATCAGAAGCCTTGCTGCATTGTGGCAAATGTTTTTATTTAGCCGCCGTAGTGACAGGGGGATAATTCGGCATTTGGCTTATTTTATCGAAGCCTGTGTGTTGCTTTCGGAGCTTCATGCGGCAGGCTTAAAGCACCTTCACGTTCATTTTGGAACTAACGCAGCCACAGTCGCCTATGTCGTCAAGATTCTCAGTGGAAAAAAAATCAGCTATTCCTTCACTATCCATGGGCCGGATGAGTTTGATGCGCCTATCGGGTTTAGTCTGAAACAAAAAATAATTGAATCTGAATTTGTCGTCGCTATCTCAAACTTTGCCGCATCACAGATAAAAAGATGGGTACCGATAGAGCATTGGCACAAGATCAGCATAATCCGGTGCACCGTAGATGAATTTTTTACCGGTAATGATGCTGTGGCTGAGAGCAAGGAGCAGTTTAACCAGCTTGTCTGTGTGGGGAGGCTTTCTGCACAGAAAGGCCATTTTGTCTTACTTGATGCATTCAAAAAAGTGATTGAGAGTGGCCATGATTGCAAGCTGGTGCTGGCGGGAGATGGTGAGTTAAGAACTCAGCTCGAAAGCTATATTAATCAACATAATCTGTCGAACCACGTGGTCATTACCGGCTGGATAGATGGTGAGCAGGTCAGGCGTTTAATACTGTCCTCATTGGCATTGGTGTTACCGAGCTTTGCTGAAGGGTTGCCGGTGGTGATTATGGAATCTTTTATTTTAAAGCGTCCGGTTATTACTACGCGTATTGCCGGTATTCCGGAGTTAGTGGTGGAAGGTGAAAACGGATGGTTAATAACGCCGAATGATGAAGCTGGTTTGGTAGCAGCAATCAGAGAACTGCTGAATACCACGCATGAAAAGTTAAACAAGATGGGAATGGCGGGGTATGCTGCTGTTAAACAATCACATATGGTTACTACAGAAATAACAAAAATCGAGCAAGCTTTTGCCTCAATAGTCAACTAGGAAGGCTTATGTGCGGTGTCGTTGGTGCCATCGGGTACATTGATGAGAGCCTGATTCAGACAATCCATAAAATGAATGATGCTCAGTATCATCGCGGGCCTGATGGTAGTGGAATCTGGCGCAAGCCGGTTGAGCATCTTCAATCGAGTGTGATTTTTGGACATCGGCGCCTGGCGATAATTGATTTAAGCCAGGACGGCGCCCAACCCATGTTGGACCGCGGGACCGGCAACTGCATAACGTTCAACGGAGAAATATACAACTATCTTACGTTGCGAGCAGAACTCGCTGACTTGGGCGAGGTTTTTAAAACAAAAACTGACACAGAAGTCATATTAGTGGCTTATCGCCGCTGGGGCATGGCGTTTATCAACAGGCTCAGGGGAATGTATGCCTTTGTACTCTGGGATGAGAGCAAACAGGAAGCGGTTTTTTGCAGAGATAGAATGGGCATAAAACCGCTTTATTTTTATCAGACAGACGGAGAACTTAAGACCGTTATTTTCTCCTCAGAAGTAAAAACACTTATCGGCAGCGGGTTGGTACCACGAAGATTAGATCCAGTCAGCTTGCAAAGCTATATTTGGAATGGTTTTGTTGCAGCGGCTGATGCAACAATTATTAAAAACGTCAAACAAATACTGCCTGGCTCGATTATGCGGGTTGCCGCCGATGGCGCCATTCTCTCGCAACACAAATACTGGCAACTTGGGGAGTCACACAATTCAAGGACAACAAAACATGATGTTGAAGAAAGCCTGAACGAGGCAATCGGGCTCCACTTGTTGAGTGATGTTCCGGTCGGGGTTTTTCTTTCAGGAGGTATTGACTCCAGCGCGGTTGCTACCGTTGCTTCTGAACAGGCAAGTACCACGGTTTCTACTTACACGCTCGTGTTTGATGAAGCAGATTATGATGAATCAAGGTATGCCAGGATCGTGGCCAATTCACTTGGCACACATCATCACGAAATCAGACTCACGCAAAAAGAGTTCGGTGCCAACCTTCATGCTGCCATCAGCAGTTGTGATCAGCCTACTTTTGATGGCGTGAATACGTATTTCATAAGTAAAGCCATCAAACAGGCCGGTATTACGGTGGCGCTGGCGGGTACTGGCGGCGATGAGCTTTTTGGTGGCTATACAAGTTTCAAGGATGTTCCAAGACTCACGCAGATAGGCAAACTGATGGCGCGCCTGCCATCAACCATGACGTCAATCGCCGGCAACCTGATAACTCGCGCGCTTGAATTGCGCTACGGCAAAGTGCCACCACAGACAAGATGGGGCAAGTTGGGAGATCTGACTCGATTGCGCGGTGAAGATCTGGAAAGCTACCAAACCTCGTATGCGCTGTTTACCCAGGACTTTTATCATCGCTTGATAGCTGAAACATCTACGCAGACAAAATTTGGTCTGGAACGGCAACTTTATGATGGGCTGCAAGCAACTATTTGTGGCAAAAGCAAGCTTTCAGCCATATCTGTTCTGGAGCTGTCACTGTTTCTTTCCCAGAGACTGCTGAGGGATACGGATTCTGCCAGTATGGCCGCTTCCCTTGAAGTTAGAGTGCCATTTTTAGACCATGAATTTATAGAGATGGTCATGGGATTGAGTGATGACCAACGCTATTTACCACTGGGTAGAAAACAGCTGCTTCGGGATATCGCATCCCGGCATGTTGAGCCGAAGATTTTTGACCGGCCCAAATCAGGGTTCGTTTTGCCCTTTGATCTCTGGTGTAAAGATATGCTCAAGGATGAAATCGAGGCACTGGTTTGTGACCCCGGCGCCTGTGAACAAGTAGGGCTGGATTCTCTAGTCGTTAAGAATTTAATTACGGCATTCAATGCAAAAAAACCTGGACTGTATTGGTCCAGGATCTGGTCGCTATATGTGCTTGTTTCCTGGTGTCAGAGCAATAATGTTAGCTTGCATTGATATGGCCAGCTGCCATCACGAGCATAAACTTATTCCGTTAGCCGCAATTAAAGTTAACGAGGAGTTTTCCTTGATGGTCAATGCTCAGCGGCTTAACGATTTGTTTATGACGGCAGTACAGGCAGATTGATGAAGGGGCTGTATGACCCGGCTAGCGGCATCATGGCAAACACGTCATGAGGATGCCTGCTCTTTTTACGCGTCGTCAGGTTTGGCTGCCGTCATTATGGGGCGGCATTATGATGATTTTTATTGTTTCTGGTTTGGCATTCTGGCTGTTTATAAATTTAGCGTATTTTCTGGCTGAAAAAGCACCTGTTCCAAGCCGCTATCTGGTGGTCGAAGGCTGGTTGGATAGATCCGGTCTTGAGCAGGCGCTGACAATCTTTAATCAGGATGGTTACGAGCTTTTGATTACTACGGGTGGGCCTGATCCGGGAAATTTTAATATGCAATATACGACCTATGCGGAACAAGCCGGAGCGGAGCTCAAGAAAATGGGGTTGGAACCATCAAATTTAATGATGGTGCCCGCGCCGGCTTCAGCCCAGGAGCGCACCTATCTGAGCGCCGTTATGGTCAGGGTCAAATTAGCAGAGGCGAAGCCATTACCCGACTCAATCAATGTTTTTTCCGCTGATGTACATGCACGCAGAACCCATCTACTCTATCAACTGGCATTCAGAGAAACGCCAACCCAGGTTGGTGTTCTGGCGGCCCATCCCGGCCGGTTCAGTCTGGCGCGCTGGTGGCAAACCAGTGAAGGGGCCAAGTCGGTGCTGACGGAATTGATTGGCTGGCTTTGGGTTAAATGCTTTTTTGAGCCTGGGGAAGTCGATTCTCACCGCGAGCGCTGGGGGCAATATGATACTGCTGTTGACCACAATTAAGCAGGTTAACAAAACACGTGGCTAGACTATTTGAACGAGATTGCTGGCTGGTACTGGGATTGCCTTTCGACGCTGTCAGCATGGAACAGACCGCCGAGCGGGTTTTACATGCGATTGAAACGCAAACGCCATGCTTTGTTTCAACACCGAATCTGAATTTTGCCATCACCGCCCAGTATGACGAGGCTTTTTATGACAGTGTTGTTGGCAGTGATTTGTCTGTTGCCGATGGCATGCCGCTGGTTTGGCTGGCCAGACTTTTGGGTATTCCGATCTGCGAGCGGGTAGCGGGATCAGATTTGTTTGAATACCTGTCAGCCCGGCAAACGACGCAACCGGTCAGTGTTTTTTTCTTTGGCGGACAGCAGGGCGTTGCCAGACAGGCGTATGAAAGACTCAATCAGCAGGCGGGCGGGGTGATAAGTTGTGGTTATTTTGATCCGGGATTTGTCAGTCTCGAAGATATGAGCTCAGCCGCTATTATCGATAGCATTAATGCTGCAAAAGCAGATTTTATTGTGGTGGCGCTCGGTGCGAAAAAAGGCCAAGCCTGGATTCAGCACAATCGCAGCAGATTAAATGCACCTGTCATCGGCCATCTGGGCGCTGTAATCAATTTTGTGGCAGGTACCGTAGCGCGGGCCCCTGTTATCTGGCGGCGTTCGGGGCTGGAGTGGCTTTGGCGAATCCGGCAAGAGCCTTCATTGTGGAAGCGCTACTTCAAGGATGGCACTGCGCTGTTAAGATTGCTGCTGATTAATGTGATACCACTGGTTGTTTATGATCGTATTTTGAGGCATTCCCCGGGCTTTAAAGTACCTGCCGCTATCAGTGAAGCTGAGGGCAGACTGGCGTTGCAGGGCAGTGTTCATCATGACTCATGTTATAACATCAGGGCTGCTCTTGGCCGTTATGTTGAGACCGCGGATGCGGTCATCGAGCTTGATTTTAGCCAAGTTACCTATATCGATACGGCCTTTATGGCTGACCTGCTTTACCTGCAGCATTACTTAAAGCGGCAGCATCGACAACTCCGCTTGAGCAAGCTGTCCGGCAGGGTTCGAAGGCTATTTTACTTTGCTGGTGTTCTAAGGAAATTCACGGTAATCTCTACTTAGTGCTCACGTCATTCTAACGAAGGGGGTGACCGTGTATAGCTATCAAAAAGCAGGGATAATGCTAATCACCCTCTTGTTGGCGGTGGTTGCCTATTGGAGTGGTCTTGTTGAAGCAGTCCATCGGTGGAATACTCAGGACGAGTACAGCCATGGTTTTCTCATACCGCTCGTCTCACTCTATATCCTCTGGGAAAAAAAAGATTTAATCATCGCCTCTATCGGCCAGCCCCTCTGGTCGGGTGTGGTTCTGATTTTGTTTTCCACCGGGATCTATGTCTTAGGCGAGTTGAGCGCTTTGTACATATTGATTCACTATTCTTTTGTATTGACGCTGCTTGGGATATCTCTGGTTTTCCTGGGAAAAGCTACTAAACATACTTTGGCGCCCATTCTGTTGTTACTTTTTGCGATTCCCCTCCCTTATGTTGTTGAGATTGTGCTCACGGCCAAGCTGCAACTGATCTCTTCCTGGCTTGGTGTTCAGCTGATTCGTGTTTGCGGGATTCCCGTCTACCTTGAGGGAAATGTTATTGATTTGGGTGTGTATAAACTGCAGGTTGCTGAAGCCTGTAGCGGGTTAAGATACCTGTTTCCTCTTATGAGTCTCGGCTTCATAGCCGCTTACTTTTACCGGGCTGCATTCTGGAAACGTGCGCTGATTTTCCTTGCCACAATACCTATTACCATAGCAATGAATAGCTTCAGAATCGGCATGATTGGCGTTCTGGTCGATAACTGGGGGATATCCCATGCTGAGGGGTTCCTGCATGATTTTGAGGGCTGGATCATTTTCATGGCCTGTGCGGGATTACTGGCATGCTTGATTTGGCTGCTTGAGCGACTGACAACGAAGCATTCTCTGGCGATGGTCTTTGGCGTAGATAATAAGCCACCTAATCCAGGCCCGGGACCACAACAGAATCATTCGGTGGTGCGGTCGCTTGCTGTTTTTTCAATGACCATCTTTTTGCTTGGCAGCGCATACGCAGCAACCCGTTACATCGACAATAGAGCTGAGGTTATCCCGGCCCATACGCCTTTCGTGAATTTCCCCTCCCGCCTGGGAGAATGGACCGGTGTGCAACTGCCTTTGGAAACCCGGATTACAGAAAAGCTGGCGTTGTCTGACTATGTTTTTGCTAATTACACTAATAAAAACAATGAGCTGGTAAATTTCTATGTCGCTTATTATGAATCGCAGCGTAAGGGGGAGTCCCCCCATTCACCGCGTGTTTGTATTCCTGGCGGCGGTTGGGAGATTACTTCCTTTGACCGAATTAATGCTGGTGGGCATCCGGCCAATAGAGTGATAATAAGCAAAGGCGCACAACGACAGTTGGTATATTACTGGTTCCAGGGGCATGGGCGAATAATCGCTAACGAATACGTCAACAAGTGGTATCTGTTGCAGGATTCAATTAGCAAAAACCGGACTGATGGTTCGCTGGTCCGTTTTGTGACGACAATTTCGGAACGGGAAAATGTCGCTGCTGCAGAAGAAAGGTTGTTGAATTTCATGGCTCAGGCAAAACCGCAACTTGAGCAGTACATTTCTGATTGAGGAAATGGAAATGAAGATTTTAACAAGTTATATTTTGTTCTTTCTGCTGGCTTTGTCCGGCTGTGGCAGTTCTGAAGAGTCGGCCGCAGGTTTTGTTCAAAGTGGCAATAAATTATTTGCCCAAGGCGATATGGACAAAGCCAGAATTGAATACAAGAACGCGATTCAGGTAGACCCTCGCCAGGCTGAACCCTATTACCGGCTTGCACTTATTGATGAGAAAGAACAAAAGTGGAAGGGGATGTATGCAAACCTGGTAACAGCGGAGCAATTAAACCCTAATCATATTGATGCGATACTCAAACTCGGGCATATTTACATGCTTGGCGGGCAGTTCGATAAAGCGATGACTCGGGCAGAAAAAGGGCTGCAACTGGAAGCTGAAAACATTGATGCGCTACTGTTGAAGGCCTCGGTGTTGACCAAGCAGGAAAACTTTGGTGATGCCAGAGTGATCTTGAATCAAGCATTACAACTGGAGCCTGATAATCCGAAAGCCTTGTCCCTGGAAATTGTCATCCACAAAGATAAAGGTGAATTGCAAAAAGCGCTGGCACTGGTTGATAAGGCTCTGCAAAGACACAAAAACGACTTGTCTCTGCAGTTCATCAAGTTAGACCTTCTTAACGAAAGCAGGAACTTCGTTGCCATGCAGCCGGTGTATGAAGTCATCTTGAAACAACAACCTGATGAACGCAGTCTTTTTGTGGCATACAGCCAGTTTCTGAACAATCAACTGGGCAAATATGATGAAGCGGTTGGTGTCCTGCAGGCTTTTGTCGATAAGCATCCTGCCGATACTGAAGCTAAACAGGTCCTCGTTTCTCTCATTAACAGTAAAAATCCCGAAAAAGCCATTCAGACGCTGGATTCACTGATAAAAGATGCTCCTGATAATTATCAGCTGAGGTTTTACCGGGTCATTTTGTTAATGGAAAACGACAACAGAGAAGCGGCGCGGTCAGAGCTGGAGTCTGTCATGGCCGATAACCCTGAGGGACTTCACGGCAATAAGGCCCGCATCGCATTGGCAAGTATTGAAGCATCAGATGGTAACCTCGGGCGTGCCGAGCGGTTGATTCAGCAAGTACTAAGTGTTGCGCCGGAAGAAAGCGAAGCCTTGTTGTTAAGGGCAAAACTTGAGTTACAAAAAGGCAACACTGAACAGGCTATTACTGACTTGAGAACCGTGCTTCGTAATGTACCGGAGTCTGATGAAGCATTGGTATTGCTTGCACAAGCATACGTGAAAATAGGGTCTAAAGAACTGGCTGAGGATAGCTACAGGCAAGCACTGGCTATTAATCCCTATAACACTGCGGCCGCGCTCTCTGTCGCTAAAAATTTGATGACAGAGAATAACTTTGATCGCACAGAAGAAGTGTTGATGAATGCACTTAAAAGTAATCCCACTGGAACAAAATTATTGCAGGCTTTGACGCAAGTCAGAATTCTGAAAAAAGACTGGACCGGCGGGCTTGAGACTGTAGGAATATTGAAAGGGCAAGACGGGGATAGCGCGTTATCGCATTTATTTTCAGGCCAGTTATATGAGGGGCAAGGTGATTTCACACTGGCGGCTGAAGAATATAAATTGGCTCTGGCGGCTGATCCGGACATGTCCAGAGCCCTTCAGGGTTTGGCTATAAGCCTTGAGCAGCTGGAGCAGCATGAGGCGCTGGTGAAATATATCTCGGACTTTAACAATAAATATCCTGAAAAAATGGATGGTCATGAGGTTCTGGCGGTGTTTTATTTCAGGAATGATCAGCCCGACAAGGCCGTTGCCGTGCTGGAGGGACAGTTGTCTGAACACAGCGACTGGGCAAGGGGGTACAGCTTGCTTGCTGACCATTACATCAAAATAAATCAACCTGAGAAAGCAATCGCCGTCTTTACCAAAGGTCTGGAGCGTTCACCGGGAAATATTCAAATTGCGATGCAATTGGCAACACTGCATGTCCGTCAGGGCAATTATATTAAAGCCAGATCACTCTATGAGGATATGCTGGCCAAAGATAACAGTATTGATATAGCCGCCAATAACCTTGCAAGTTTACTCACGGATAGATTTGAGTCAGATGAGAGTCTTCAGCAAGCGCTTAAGCTGGCAAATCGCTTTAAAGATGCAACGGAACCATTTTATTTAGACACTTATGCCTGGGTCAATGTCAAAACCGGCAATTTAGATGCAGCGCAGCCTATACTTGAGCGTGTCGTGGCAACCAGCGGGTCGATAGCGGTGTTCAATTACCATCTGGGCGTGCTTTACAGTAAGCGTGGCAATACCCAACAAGCAAAAAAATATCTGGACATTGCCTATGAGCAAGCTGGTAATCAAGAAGATACCGCGCTCATGGCAGCAATTAAAAAAGTCATGGACGACTTGGAGTGATGGCGCTTCGTTAGAGGAGGAATACCCGAGCAGCCGTCTGCGGGATGCCTTTACAACCTGCAGCTTTGAGTCATAAACTTTAATAAAAGCAAGGTAAAATCAATGATTCCAGTTATCATGTCTGGCGGCAGCGGCACCCGTCTCTGGCCTTTGTCCCGAAAACATAAACCCAAACAGTTTCTGACATTGTTTGGAGATAACACCATGTTTCAGCAAACTTTACTGCGGTTGAATGGCGTGAATCAGTTGCAGTCCCCGATAGTTGTTTGCAATGCCGAACACCGGTTTATGGTAGCCGAGCAGTTACAAGAGATCGATATCCACCACCCCGTCATTTTGTTGGAACCCGCAGGACGAAATACTGCTCCGGCGATAGCCATTGCAGCACTTCAGGCTTTAGCAGGTGGGCAAGATCCCGTTTTATTGGTGCTTGCCGCTGATCATGTGATTCAGGATGTCAAAGCCTTCCATCTCGCTATTGAACAGGCCGAAAAGCAGGCTGAAGCCGGTAAGCTGGTCACTTTTGGCATCGTGCCGACTTCACCCCGTACCGGCTATGGGTACATACAGGCCGAGCAGAAAAATGGCACAAGTCCGGTAAAAAGCTTTGTCGAAAAGCCGGATTTGGAAACAGCAACCCGCTATATTCAGTCAGGAGATTATTACTGGAACAGCGGCATGTTTATGTTTAAAGCGTCTGTTTTACTGGATGAACTGGAGCGGTATTCTCCTGAAATAGTCTCAAGTTGCCGTGACGCAATAGCGCAGGCCGCCGAGGATCTTGATTTCATCAGGCTGGATGAGCAAGCTTTTAATGCGTGCCCTTCAGATTCAATCGACTACGCCGTAATGGAGCGTACTGACAAGGCGGTAGTCGTGCCACTGGATGCCGGCTGGAATGATGTAGGTTCATGGGGTTCATTGTGGGAATCTGCTGAAAAAAATATCGACGAAAATGTTCTGAAAGGCGATGTGCTGGTTGAAGATGTGACGAATTGTTATATCCATAGTGAGCATCGACTGGTTTCTGCCCTGGGCGTGACCGACATTGTGATTGTAGAAACGGCTGATGCTGTTATGGTGGCCAGTAAAGATAGCGCTCAGAATGTTAAAAAATTTGTAGATACATTGAAAGTGAATAACCGCAGTGAGGCGGAAATAAATCGTCTTTGTTACAGGCCTTGGGGCTATTACGATTCAATTGATATGGGTGAGCGTTTTCAGGTGAAGAGAATCAGTGTCAAACCCGGGGCTTCTTTATCATTGCAAATGCATCATCATCGTGCAGAGCATTGGGTTGTTGTGAAAGGGAGTGCTGAGGTGACTCGCGACGATGAGGTTTTTTTGTTGACAGAAAATGAGTCGACTTTTATTCCGATCGGAAAAAAACACCGTCTGCGCAATCCCGGTTGCGTCCCGCTTGAAATCATAGAGATACAATCCGGAAGCTACCTGGGAGAAGACGATATCATTCGTTTTGATGATAAATACCATCGCACTTGAGTTAGGGTCTGTTGACGTTTCATCTTCACCACTGTTGTTGTCTGAAAAAGTGTCAATCAAGGCGCGAGGAGCGCGGTTTAGTCATTCTAAATAAGTGACGAGCAACGCCGAGTGGCACTTTTTCAGACACAACCCGAAGGGCTGGGGCTGTTTTTGCATCCAGCGGCGTTGTCAATCGCTCATGTAGGGCAGCTACATCACACTCTTTCGGCCTTGCCGGACACAAAAACAGCCTCCAACAGTGGTGAAGATGAAACGTCAACAGACCCTA
>NZ_JAPDMV010000040.1 GCF_026319305.1 Methylophaga sp. OBS4 | reverse complement strand
GGCCTTTTTTACCCCCAGCGGCGTTGTCAGTCGTTCATGTAGAACCACTAGATTTCACTCCTTCCGCCGTGCTGGGAGCAAAAATGGCTTCCAGTAGCGATGATAATGCAATTAGTGTTAGCAGGCCTTTATGCAGTTGATCGAATTTTTGTCATCGTCACCTGGAGTATGGGTGACGACAGCCGTCATTTTGGGCCTGTTGGTAGGCAGTTTCTTGAATGTGGTCATCTATCGCCTCCCGCTTATGATGCAGCGAGAATGGGAAATGCAGTGTGCGGAATTAGCTGGTGAAACAGCTATGGTGCCCGTCGCCCCTTTCAACCTGTCTACCCCGCGCTCGCGATGCCCGCACTGTGATCATGCCATTGCCGCTGCCGAAAATATTCCTGTTATCAGTTACTTGCTGCTAGGCGGTAAATGCAAAGTCTGTCGGCAACCTATTTCAAAACGTTACCCTTTAATTGAGGCTCTGACAGGGCTGATGTCGGGGATCATCGCTTGGAAATTCGGCTTTGACTGGGCCGGTCTGGGTGCTTTGTTATTGACCTGGTCGTTAATCGCCCTGACATTTATTGATATCGATCAGCAGTTATTACCGGATAAAATCACCCTGCCTTTGGTCTGGTTGGGTCTCTTCTTCAACCTTTCGTCAACATACACTGCGCTAAGCAGCAGTGTAGTGGGCGCGATAGCGGGTTACCTATCCTTATGGCTGGTTTATCATTTATTCCGGTTGATAACGGGTAAAGAAGGCATGGGTTACGGTGATTTCAAATTACTGGCAGCACTCGGCGCCTGGCTGGGCTGGCAATATTTACCAATGATCGTTTTACTGTCTTCACTGGTCGGTGCCGTGGTGGGTATCACATTGGTTATGCTGAAAAATCATCAGCGTGAAGTGCCTATCCCTTTCGGCCCTTATTTGGCGGCCGCAGGCTGGATTGCATTGGTTTGGGGTGCGGAGATCAATCAGCTTTATCTGAGCTGGGCCGGCCTGAGCTGAGATGTCTTTCAAGGTCGGACTGACAGGTGGCGCAGCCAGTGGCAAATCTACCGTCTGCAAGCTCTTCAGCAATCTGGGTATTGAAATTATTGATGCGGATCTTATTGCCCGCAACCTGCTTGCCAAGGACACACGTTACTACCACGAGGTGATAACCGCTTTCGGTGAAGAAGTAAAACAAGCCAATGGCGAACTTGATCGCCGTTATTTGCGTGAACTTATCTTCAACGATATACAGGCAAAACAACGGCTGGAAAATATTCTGCACCCGGCCATCAGAGCAAAAATGCAGACTGATGCCGGGAACTGCAAGAGTCTTTATTGTATTCTTGTTATTCCGCTGTTGTTTGAGGTGGGTATGCAGGATCTGGTCAATCGTACTGTGGTAGTTGATATTCCAGAAGACCTGCAACAAATGCGGCTTTGTCAGCGTGATGATCTTACCGTTGAGCAAGCCCGGGCGATGATTGACAGCCAATATCCACGGCAGCAAAGATTGCAATTGGCTGACGATATCATTGACAATAGCGGAGAAATTTCGCGGCTGGTCACACAAGTCACCCGGTTACATCATTTATATCTCGAACTGGCTGGGAACTGAACCATACCGACACAACCTGATACGTGCATTTACAGGTTGTTTCGGTATAAGTTGCTAGCTCGTGCAGAGTCATGGACAATAAGCGCATTATTCCAGAGCGTATATCGATTTTAAGCCAGTGTCAGAAGAATATATCATTTTCGAACAACCACTTAATGAGAGAATTCGCACCTTTCTCAGGCTTGAATTCCTGTTTATGCGTGTTGATAACGCCCTGACAGGGCATAGCGAGATGCATCACCGCGATGCATTGGATGCCATGCTCAATATGCTCAGTGTGTTTGAGCGCAGCGATCTCAAGCAGGAATTAATGAAAGAAATTGAGCGCTTGATAGCTAACCTGTCCGCACTGGAAAATAGCCCCGGAGTTGATCAACAGGCGCTGGAAACCTTATTATCTAACCTGGACCAGAACCTGGATGCTTTACACATAAAAAAAACAAGCATTGGTCAGCGCCTGCGCGAGAATGAATTTCTGTACAGTATCCGCCAGCGTTCCAGTATCCCGGGCGGTACTTGTGACTTTGACCTGCCTGCTTATCACTTCTGGCTGCAACATACACAGACGGAGCAGCGAGCACAGCAGTTACAACAATGGCTGGCGGAATTTGTCTCGGTACGGAATGCGGTGGAAATGAGTTTGCGTTTAATTCGCAGCAGCGTGGGCTTCAAGGAAGAAGTTGCTAAAGAAGGTTTTTTTCAGCGCAGCCTGGACGCCAATCAGCCGTATCAGCTTATCCGGGTTGAAATACCGGGCAAGGCCAACTACTTCCCGGAAGTCAGTGGTGGCAAACACCGATTTACGGTGAGATTCATGCTGTTTGATATTCAACAACGACCACAGCAGACTTTTGACGAGATTCCTTTTCGCCTCAGCTGCTGTGCAATGTAACTATGGTTATTACTGTTAATTGTCCACAATGCGGAAAGCTTGTCCCCTGGCAGGAAGATCAGGTGTGGAAACCGTTTTGCAGTGAACGTTGCAAATTGATTGATCTAGGTGAATGGGCTAGCGAATCGCACCGAATTCCTGGCGATCCTGCATTTGATCCCGACCAAGACCCGGACGAATTTCATTAAACGAGCCAGAAGCCTGTTGATTCAGGCTCTAGCGCTGCTTCAAAGCTTCGATAATCGCGATATTGGCTGCCGGGAACTCTGAAGGTTCCAGCTCTTTGATAGCCTGCCAGCGCAGAGGCTGCCCTTCCCGCCCCTGAGGTTCACCGCTGAACTGCGACACAATCCACACATCCAGGCTGACTCTTTTGTCGCCATAGTCATGCTCAATCAGGATAAACGGTTCAGCCTGTTCGACTTTCACGCCCAGTTCCTCGTCCACTTCACGCTTAAGCGCATCCAGCCTGCTTTCTTCAGCTTCGCGTTTACCACCGGGGAACTCCCATAAACCGCCTTGATGCTGATGCGGCTGCCGCCATGAAGTCAGTACCTGCTGCTCAGGATTGAGCATAACAGCGACAGCTACTTCTATATGACGCATAGGCTTAATTTTTATCCGTTAAAACAAATATTGCGCCGCAGTATGGGCACTGGGCCTGGCCAGTAGCTTCAACAGGCAGATAAACGCGGGGATGCGCATTCCAGGCAGGCATATCAGGCATAGGGCAGGAAAGAGGCAGGTCTTTACGGCTGACCTCATAACGCTGTTCTGTACATGCCGACCGCTGTTCAGTCATGCTCCACCCCTTATTTATCAGATCGGTAATGCCAGCATTCTGTCCAAAGCCAGTTTTGCCTCTGTCGCTGTAGTGGTATCAACCGAAACCTGATTCACCACATGGCCTTCGACCAGGTTCTCCAGTACCCAGACCAAATGTTGCGGATCAACCCGGAACATGGTTGAACACATACACACGGTAGGCGACATAAAGTGAACGGATTTACCATCAGACTGGAAGCGTTCATGCAGACGGTTAACCAGATTCAGTTCCGTCCCCACCAGCCAGCGGGTGCCGGGTTCGCTGTCAGCGATAGTATTGACAATAAACTCGGTTGAACCGACATAGTCGGACTTCTGACACACTTCAAAACTACATTCCGGGTGGGAAATCACCTTGGTTTCAGGGTGTTTCTCGAGAAAATTATCAATCTGCCCGGGCTGAAACATCTGATGGACTGAACAAAAACCTTTCCACAAAATGATTTTTGCTTTGCGTAATTCATCGGGAGTCAGACCACCTAACGGTTTATCAAAGTCCCAGACCACCATGTCTTCCAGCGGGATCCCCATTTTATAGCCGGTATTACGTCCCAGATGCTGATCCGGGAAAAACAAGACCTTTTCACGCTGACTGAAAGCCCAGTCAAGCACATGCGGTGCATTGGTCGAGGTACAGACTATACCGCCATGGCGGCCACAGAATGATTTCAAATCAGCAGCGGAGTTGATATAGGTAATCGGCGTGACCAATTCATCCGGATCCAGCACTTCGGCCATTTCCTGCCAGGCACGGTCAACATTCACCCGGTTGGCCATATCAGCCATGGAACAGCCTGCCGCCATATCCGGCAGAATAGCTATCTGATCCGGTCGTGACAGAATATCCGCCACTTCCGCCATAAAATGCACACCGCAAAATACGATGTATTTGGCATCAGATTCAGAAGCATTACGCGATAATTTCAGTGAATCACCGGAAAAATCGGCATGGCGAAACACCTCATTACGCTGGTAATGATGGCCAAGAATAACCAAATCATCGCCCAGTTTTTCTTTAGCCGCAGCAATACGGTCATCGCAGGATTCATCATCCAACGAGAAATAATGCTCAAATGGTATTTCTTTACTAGCCACAATGCTTCCTCTTAAACGCTTAAACCTCGATGTTAGGCAATTTCCGCAGGCGAATGTTCAGTTCTTTCAGCTGCTCTTCACCCACATGGCTAGGAGCGTCTGTCAGCAGACAGCTGGCTGATTGTGTTTTCGGGAATGCCATCACATCACGAATCGACGCCGCGCCGGTCATTAGCATAACCAGCCTATCCAGACCAAATGCCAGACCGCCATGCGGCGGGCAGCCATATTTCAGTGCCTCCAACAGAAAGCCGAACTTGTCATTAGCTTCTTCTTCATTGATGCCCAGCAATTCGAAGACTTTCTTCTGCACCACAGTTTTGTGAATACGGATCGAGCCGCCACCCAGTTCGGTACCATTCAACACCATGTCATAAGCTCGGGACAGGCATTTTTCCGGGTCGGTCTCCAACAATTCCAAGTCTGACTCCCGCGGCGCAGTAAACGGATGGTGCAACGCATACCAGCGTTCGGCCTTATCATCCCACTCGAACATCGGAAAAGCGACAACCCAGAGCGGGCGCCAGCCATGTTCGACCATATCCAGATCATGACCCAGTCTGACACGCAACGCGCCCAGCGCTTCGTTGACCACAGTGACTTTATCGGCACCGAAGAACACCAAGTCACCGGTTTGAGCTTCAACCCGAGCCATAATCGCATCGACAACGCTGTCCGGCAGAAACTTCAGAATCGGAGACTGCAGTCCTTCACGACCCGCCGCCAGATCGTTGACCTTGATATAAGCCAGACCTTTGGCGCCATAAATCCCGACAAACCTGGTGTAATCATCGATTTCTTTACGACTGAGAGTGTTACCGCCTGGCACACGCAAAGCAGCGACACGACCGCGCTCATCCTTAGCAGGGCCGGAAAAAACTTTAAAATCAACATCTTTCATCAAGTCGCTGACTTCAACCAACTCCAGCGGAATACGTAAATCAGGTTTGTCACTGCCGAATCTCGCCATCGCCTCGGCATACGTCATGCGCGGGAACGGGTTCGGCAATGCCTGCTCCAGCACATTAGCAAACAAGTTGCGAATCATTTCTTCCATCAGCGACATAAACTCTTCTTCTTCGACAAAAGAAGCTTCCATATCAATCTGCGTGAATTCAGGCTGCCGATCCGCACGCAAATCCTCATCACGGAAACAACGCACCACCTGGTAATAACGATCCATGCCCGACATCATCAACAATTGTTTAAACAGCTGGGGAGATTGCGGCAAAGCAAAAAATTCACCCGGATGGGTGCGGCTGGGCACCAGGTAATCACGGGCACCTTCCGGGGTGGCTTTGGTCAGAATCGGGGTTTCGATATCCAGAAAACCGTGATCATCCAGATAGTTGCGTAACTGACGGGTGATTTGCGAACGGAAACGCAGTCTTTGCTGCATTTCAGGGCGGCGCAAATCGATATAACGATGGCGCAGGCGAATATCCTCACTGACATCAACCAACTCGTTCAACGGAAACGGCGGTGTTTCCGAGCTGTTTAGGATCTCTACGTTTTTGGCAATAATTTCAATCTTGCCACTCTTCAGATCCGGGTTATTACTACCGGCGGGTCGGAGCTGCACAATACCTTCAATCTGCAGCACATACTCACTGCGCACGCGCTCTGCGACAGTAAAACTTGCCGCATCTTCAGGGTTGCACACTACTTGCACCAGACCTTCACGATCACGCAGATCAATAAAAATCACCCCGCCATGGTCGCGACGACGGTGCATCCAGCCAACAACGGTAACCATCTTTCCTTCAAGAGTTTCGTTCACATCGCCGCAATAATGGCTACGCATAATTCTTTCCAATCTTTTTGTTTTCAGTTTGTTATGTTCTGCATTCGATTGATGCAGCCCTTAAGTATCAGTTTTCAAGCTGTCCAGCCTGCTGCCTGAGCAGCTTCTCTTTATGCCAGTCAGGCACAACAACCCCCATGGAAATGATCATTTTCAGACCCTGTTCGACGCTCATATCCAGAAAGATGACATCATGCTTTGGCACCATCAAAACAAAGCCGGAAGTCGGGTTGGGCGTGGTGGGAATAAAAACACTGACTACATCAGTTTCAGTTTTTTCCTGCACTTCGCCCAGTTGCTCTGAAGTCATAAAAGCCAGGCTCCAGACGCCTTTACGGGGATACTCGATCAGCAAAACGCTCCGGAATGATTTGGCATCAGCCGCCAGTACCGCCTCCATGATCTGCTTGATGCCGGCGTACAGGGTTCGCACCAGTGGAATCCTGGATAACAAAGACTCCCAGGCATTAACGATACGCCGGCCCAGCAGGTTAGCAACGATCATACCGGTCGCCAAAACAAGCACAACCGCCAGTACGACTCCCAGACCGGGTATATGAAAACCGAGTACATTATCCGGCTGATAGGCATCAGGCAGCAACAGCAAGGTTTGATCAAGAAAACCCACTATGGCTTTGATAACCAGAAAAGTGATGCCCAAAGGCATCCAAACCAGCAGGCCGGCAATAAGATATTTACGCATAAAGTTGCCAGTTAAAAATTAATGGCAGCCGCAACCCGTTCCGCACGCTGTTGCCTCAGGTTGTTTTGCACCGGCGGCTGCATCGTCGGCTAGATTACGTTTATTGCCGGTTTTGAAGTCAGTTTCATACCAACCCTGACCTTTCAAACGGAAACCTGCCGCTGAAATCAGCTTGCGCAGCTGTGCCTCTTCGCAGACCGGACAGTGCTTCAAGGGTTCATCACTGATTTTTTGTAACGCTTCAAGCTCATGACCACAGGCATCACAACGATATTCATAAAATGGCATTTTATCTACCCCACAAAACGGACAACGCACCAAGGACAATCAAAGTGCGGCTCGATTTTCTTTTTTCAAGTTATTTCGGTATAAACTTGCTGATTATAACTAAATTTGAATTCGGCCGCCGAATCGCTTTTCCTCAAACTCGTGGTTTCGGCTAAACTGCTGACATGAAAATGCATCAAGACTGGCGGGCAATTCGCAGCCTGCTTCCATTTATCTGGCAGTTCAAAGGCCGTGTATTCATTGCTTTAGGCTTGCTGTCTCTGGCCAAGGTCGCCAATGTCGGCGTCCCCCTGGCATTAAAACAAGCCATCGATGCGCTGGATCCCCAGCAGCAAACGTTGATTTATCTACCGGTCGCCATGCTGGTTACTTACGGTGTACTGCGACTGGCCAGCAGTGTGTTCAGTGAGCTGCGGGATGCGTTGTTTGCTAAAGTCATTTTTCACACTGTGCGGCGTATTGCTACGACCATTTTCGAACATCTGCACAGGCTATCGTTACGTTTTCATCTGCAACGCCAGACCGGTGGAATATCACGTGATATCGAACGAGGCTCACGAGGTATCAGCTTCCTGCTGAATTTCATGATCTTCAATATTCTGCCGACCCTGGTAGAAATCGCTTTGGTCACTATTATTTTGCTGGCTAACTATGACAGCATCTTTGCCGTTATTACCACCGGCACCATCCTTTTATATATAGTCTACACGCTGCTAATCACCGAGTGGCGCATGCGTTTTCGCCGTGCCATGAACGAGATGGACTCGCAGGCCAACAATCAGGCCATCGACAGCCTGCTCAATTATGAAACCGTTAAGTATTTCAATAATGAAGCATTTGAAGTGGGCCAATACGATCGAAAACTGGCCGGCTGGGAAAAAACCGCGATTCGCAACCAGACATCTTTATCCGTACTCAATATCGGTCAGGGTGTAATTATCGCTGTCGGCCTGACGGCGTTAATGTTGCTCGCAGGTCAGGGAGTGGTTGACGGTGAACTGACACTGGGTGATCTCGTGTTGGTTAATGCTTACCTGCTACAACTGTATTTGCCGCTGGGTTTTCTCGGTTTCGTTTACCGTGAAATCCGCCATTCACTGGCCGATATGGAACGTATGTTCTGTTTGCTGGAGCAGCAACAGGAAACCACCGATTTGCCTGATGCTGCTGAGTTAGATATCAAACTCGGCAAGATCAGTTTTGAACAGATTCAGTTTGCCTACCAGCCTGAACGGCCTATCCTATATGACATTAGTTTCACTATTGAAGCAGGCCAAAAACTGGCGATTGTGGGTGCCAGCGGTTCCGGAAAATCCACTATTGTTCGTTTACTGTATCGTTTTTATGATCCGCAACAAGGCAGAATCTGCATTGATGGTCAGGATATCCGCCATGTAACACAGCATAGTCTGCGCCGGACTATCGGCGTGGTGCCACAAGATACCGTGCTATTTAATGATACTATCTATCACAATATCGCCTATGGCCGTACCGACGCCAGCGTCGATGAAGTGGTTGAAGCCGCCAAGCAGGCCCATATTCATACTTTTATTGATAAACTGCCCGATGGTTACAACACTCTTGTAGGTGAACGGGGGCTGAAACTATCCGGTGGTGAAAAACAACGGGTGGCGATTGCCAGAACTTTACTGAAAAACCCGGAAATTCTGGTCTTCGATGAAGCCACATCGGCACTGGACAGCCATGCTGAACAGGCTATCGGCCGCGAATTACTGGCCGTCAGCCATAATAAAACAACATTGGTTATCGCACACCGGCTATCCACTGTAGTAGATGCCGATACCATTCTGGTACTGGATCATGGTCGTATCAAAGAACAGGGACATCACCAGCAACTGCTCGCCCAGAATGGTTTATATGCCGCAATGTGGGCATTACAGCAGACTGAAAATCATGACAGCAGCGCCTCATGAATGCGTGTTTTCCCTTGTTTATATAGGCTAATTTTGGACAATCGGCATATTGTCAGGTTAGTATGTCGCGCGGTCTCGGACTCAACTAAATCAAAAATACATTAGAAATATAAGATTTAGTTCTGTTCAGTTTCGGTTCAGTTTTGATATGTAACACTGGCACCGCGTTGAGGCAAATAACCTAAAAAACGAGAGGAACTATAATGAAATATGGCAAATCACTTATCGCTGCCGCTCTGAGCGCAGCTACCCTGATGTCAACTGCTGTTATGGCTGAAAACCATGTTATCCGAGCAAATGTTACTAATTTCGACCCTATGGTTGTTCACATTCAACCCGGCGATACTGTTTCCTGGGTGAACATGAACGGTCACATAGTCAACACCAAATTTGTTGAAGCTGACGGTAACCACGAATACATCCCTGAAGGTGCTGAAGGCTGGACTTCTGCGATGGGAGAAGACTTCCAGACCGCAGCGCTGACAACCGAAGGTGTCTACCTGTACAAATGTGATCCTCATTGGGGTGCTGGTATGGGTGGTGCTATCATCGTTGGCCAAGCAACCAACCTGGAAGACATCAAATCGACCAACCCTAAGGGCGCTTTGAAACGCCTGGTTAAAAAAGCTGAAAAAGCCGTTAAATAAAACCCCGCTTTTAATTGCTTTAATCGAAAGCCCGCTTAAGTTTTAGGCGGGCTTTTTTGATCCTTTCTGTTCAGCACTGTGGTATCATTCACGGGTTTATTTGCTCGACCATCATTTATTCTTATGCTGAAACAAGTTTGTTGGTCAGAGCAATACTTGGATTTTTAGACATTATTTAAGTGCTGGGGGATATCTTCCAATGAGTAACACTATCGATACCGGCAAACGGCGCTTTCTGACCGCAGCCGCCAGTGTTGTGGGTGGCGCCGGTGCAACCGCCGTTGCCGTACCTTTCGTTTCTTCCATGTTACCAAGTGCCAAAGCTGAAGCAGCCGGCGCACCGGTTGAAGTGGATATCAGCAAGCTGGAAATGGGGCAATTACTGACCGTGGAATGGCGGGGTAAGCCTGTATGGATTTTCCGGCGCAGTGAGGAAGCGCTCGCTAATCTGGAAATGCTGGGAACCGATTCCGAACTACGGGATCCTGAAAGTGAGGTGAGTTCACAACAACCTGAATACTGTCAGAACGACACCCGGGCAATTCGTGACGAATTGATGGTAGTAGTCGGTATTTGTACCCACCTTGGTTGTTCGCCTACTTATCGTCCAGAGATGGCGCCTGCTGATTTGGGTGAAAACTGGAAAGGCGGATTTTTCTGTCCCTGTCATGGCTCCCGCTTCGATCTGGCTGGTCGTGTATTCCAGGGAGTACCCGCTCCCACGAATCTGGTTGTACCACCGTATCACTTCCAGGGCGATAACGTCGTGATTGTGGGTGCTGATGCCGAAGGAGTTGCCTGATGTTTTCTAGCTTTATGAGTTGGGTGGATGCGCGCTTCCCAGCCACAAAAATGTGGAAAGAACATCTTTCCGAGTATTACGCACCGAAAAACTTCAATTTCTGGTATTTCTTCGGTTCGCTTGCCTTGCTGGTTTTAGTGCTGCAAATCGTCACTGGCATTTTCCTTACCATGAACTATAAACCCGATGCCGAGCTGGCTTTTGCCTCGGTTGAGTACATCATGCGTGATGTTCAGTGGGGCTGGTTAATCCGTTATCTGCATTCCACCGGTGCTTCCGCTTTCTTTATTGTGGTATATCTGCATATGTTCCGCGGTTTGATCTACGGTTCATTCAAACAGCCACGTGAGCTGGTGTGGATCTTCGGTATGTTGATTTACCTGACGTTGATGGCAGAAGCCTTTATGGGTTACCTATTGCCTTGGGGTCAGATGTCTTACTGGGGTGCACAGGTCATTATTTCCTTGTTTGGCGCTATCCCGGTAATTGGTGAAGATCTTGCCTTATGGATCCGGGGCGACTTTGTGGTGGCCGATGCGACATTAAACCGCTTCTTTGCATTTCATGTAATTGCCATGCCACTGGTTTTGCTGGGCCTGGTTGTTGCCCACATCATTGCTTTACATGAAGTCGGCTCCAATAACCCGGATGGCGTCGAAATCAAGAAAAATAAGGATGCCAACGGTAAACCGGTTGACGGCATTCCATTCCATCCTTATTACACTGTAAAAGATATTGTCGGTGTGATTGTGTTTCTGTTTATTTTCTCGCTGGTTTTGTTCTATATGCCTGAATTTGGCGGCTGGTTTCTGGAAAAAGACAATTTCATTCCTGCCGATCCGCTGAAAACGCCGGAACATATTGTACCGCTATGGTATTTCACCCCGTTCTACGCCATTCTGCGTGCAATCCCTGACAAGCTGATGGGAGTTATGGCCATGGGTGGCGCCATTGTCTTCCTGTTCCTGCTGCCATGGCTGGATCGCAGCCCAGTTAAATCCATCCGTTACCGTGGTCCGTTATTCCGCACGGCTCTGGTGCTGTTTATTATCAGCTTTGTAGCGCTTGGTTATCTCGGTACGCAACCAGCGACGCCTGGCTACACATGGGCAGCACGTTTTTTCACTCTGATTTATTTTGCTTTCTTTATCTTGATGCCAATCTACACCAAGCTTGATAAAGATAAACCAGTGCCAGAAAGGGTGACATTCAAATGAGATCTTTAGTATTTGCATTCATTATCGGCTTGTTCTCTGCTCAGGCCATGGCCGCGTCTGGTAACGTTCATCTGGATCATGTTGATATTGATATTACCGATCAGGTTTCTTTACAGCGTGGTGCTAAAACCTTCGTTAATTATTGTTTGAGCTGCCATCAGGCTTCGTTCATGCGTTACAATCGCATGGCGAAAGATCTGGGATTAACCGACGATCAGGTTAAAGAGAACCTGATGTTTGTATCAGATAAAATTGGTGAAACCATGACCATTGCCATGCGTCCGGAGGATGCCCAAAAATGGTTTGGCGTAACGCCGCCCGATTTGTCTGTGATTGCTCGTGCCCGCGGCACTGACTGGCTATACACCTATCTACGTACCTTTTATCTGGATGATTCTCGTTCGATGGGGACCAACAACCTGGCTTTCAAAGATGTAGGCATGCCTCACGTCCTTTGGGAGCAACAAGGTTATCAGGCACATGACGAAGAAACCGAAGAATTGGTCCAGAACCAAAAAGGTTCGGTTACGCCCCATGAATACAATGTAATGGTTCGTGACTTGGTCAACTTTCTGGCCTACATCAGCGAACCCTCCAAATTGCAACGTATGGAACTGGCTAAATGGGTACTGCTCTATCTCGCACTGTTCTTCCTGGTGGCTTACCCACTAAAGAAAGCCTTTTGGAAAGATGTACACTAGCCGATATGCCGATAACACTGCCCGCAGATTTAAAACTAGTGGCCCTGTGCTGAACCATTTCAGGAGTCCGCGGGCATGAGCAATAATAATCGTCGCTCGATGATAACGATTTTTTCTGGCCCTAGCTGTCCTTTCAGCCATCAGGCCCGTATTGTCATCAATGAAAAAAACATTGAAGCTAATATCCAGGATCTGGTCGAAGGACAGTGGCCGGAAGATGTGGCGGCAGCCAATCCCTACGGCACGGGGCCAACGCTATTTGATCGTGATCTGGTGCTTTTTAATTCACGCGTGATCATTGATTATTTTGACGAACGTTTCCCGCATCCACCGCTGATGCCGGTCGATCCGGTTGCAAGAGCCAAAGCCAGGCTGATGTTGCACCGTATCGACAAGGACTGGTATTCATTATGGAATGCGCTGTCCGGCCTGGAAAAAGGCAAAACCAGTAAAGCGAGAAAAATCATACAAGAAGATCTCACTGTACTGGCGCCATTATTTGAGAGTTCGCGTTTCTTTATGAACGCTGAGTTTTCACTGCTTGACTGTAGTTTAGCACCGCTACTGTGGCGTTTACCGTATTTGAATATTAAGCTGCCAGATAAAGCCAAGGCGGTTGAGACCTATGCTGAGCGTATATTTAAGCGCGACAGCTTTCAGGCCAGTCTCACCGATGCCGAGAGAGCCATGCGTTAATCATGAGTATGTCACCTCAAAAACCCTATCTCATTAGAGCCATTCATGAATGGCTGCTGGATAATGCCTGCACCCCTTATGTGCTGGTAAATACCCATCATGAAGGGGTTCAGGTACCGCTGGATTATGTGAAAGATCATCGTATCGTGCTTAATATTGCCCCCGATGCTATTCGTGATCTGCTGATTGATAATGAGTGGGTCAGCTTTTCCGCACGATTTGCCGGCAAACCGATGGATGTTTTTGTGCCAATCGCCGCAGTACAGGCTATTTATGGCAAAGAAAACAATGAGGGCATGTTTTTCCCTGAAGAAGAAACTCCGCCGCCGCCAGAACCGTCAGATGAGGGTCCGACATCCAAAGGTAAAGGACGCCCCAGTCTGAAAGTCGTTAAATAACTCTGGTCCTGTTATATGCCCCTGATACGAGCATTTCCAAGTATCACGGGTAGTAATCTCAGAGCTGATATTTTTCCATACGATAGCGCATGGCCATTCGGGTCAGTCCCAGTTCACGGGCGGCTCGCGAGACATTCCCAGCCGTTCTGTCCAAAGCATTCTCAATCAGAAATTTTTCTACCTGCTCCAGCGTCATATGGGTCAGTTTTTCCAGCTCATTTGTTTCACTGCCTTCGGTCACGAGTGACTGTAACATTAGCTGCGAAGCATCAATCACACCCCGTTGTGACAGCATCACCGCACGCTCCAGCACATGTTGCAGTTCTCTGATATTACCCGGCCAATTGTAATCATGGAGCATATCCACTGCTGCCTGAGAAAATATCGGTGTACTCAGGCCGTAACGACGGGAGATAAGATCAACAAAATGCGCAGCCAAAGGCGCGATATCTTCCCGCCGTTGCCGTAATGGCGGCAAATTCAGCCCCAGAACGTTGAGCCTGAAATAGAGGTCTGAGCGAAAACGCCCTTCTGCTACCATTTGCTTCAAATCCCGGTTTGTCGCAGCGATAAAGTGCGCACTAACAGGATGCTCTTTGGTCGACCCCAGTCGTCTGACCTTACGCCGTTCCAGCACATTAAGCAGCTTAGCCTGCAATTCCAGCGGTAATTCACCTACCTCATCCAGAAACAATGTACCATCTTCCGCCACTTCAATCAGGCCGGGTTTGGACTGATGTGCATTGGTAAACGCGCCACGTTCATAACCAAATAGTTCAGACTCTATCAACTCTCCGGGTAAGGCCGCACAATCAATATGCACATAAGGTCTTTGATACCAACTGCCTGATTGATGGTACAACCGGGCAATCACATCTTTACCGGTGCCGGTTTCACCAGTAACAAGAATGACCGGATGATCATCAACACTTTTAGCAACCAACTGGGCAATTCGTTCTATCTGCTGGCGAATATCCATCATCGGTCGACTGTGACCAATCATGGTGATCGGCTCAATGCCATGCGTCTCACGAACTTGGGAATAATTCAGCTGCTGGTTAAGCTTCTGGGTCTGCATGACCTTTGACAGCGTCAATACCAGCTCATCCAGATCAACCGGTTTTTTCAGATAATCTGTCGCGCCCAGTTTCATTGCAGAAACCGCATCTTCAAGTTCGCCATATGCCGTCATCATGACCACAGGAATGGCTCGCCAATTGTCATGACTGTGTATTTCGGTCAGCAAATCCAGACCACTGCCATCAGGCAGGCGCACATCCAGTAACACCACATCCGGCATTTTGCTTTGCAGCTGTTGTCGCCCTGCCGTCAGTGTATCCACAATGTTGCCCTGATGCCCCTCACGCTCCAACCTTCGTAATACCGACTTGGCAAACAGGGTTTCATCTTCGATTAACAGCACATTCAATATTCGTTCTCCTTGTTTCACGGTGCAGTGCTATGTGTCCGCTTCAGTCTGATGGTAACGCGAGTGCCTTTTTGCTTAGCTGAGTCATAGATAATTTCTCCACCATGCTGCTTGACCACTTTCAGCGCAAAAGGAATGCCCAGCCCGCAGCCCAGTCGCTTAGCTTCACCATCGGTCACCTGTTCAGAGACCGGGTCAAACTGCATGCCGTTGCCCTCATCAGCGATCAGCAATTGCACGGAATCTTTGGTTTGCTGATAAATCAACACTATGGTGCTGTTTGTCGGCGAGGCTTCAATCGCATTCTGCACCAGATTGAAAATGGTTTGTTCCATCAGGTTATTATCCACAGACACTATTGCGGCTGCGTCTGTCCAGCCTCGGCGTTCCAGTTTGACCGGCTTATCAGCCAGCTGCAGTTCAATAAGCGATAACGCATTATCGGCAACTTTAGTTAGGGTGTTAGCGCTGAAATGAGGTTTCAGCGGATGCAGGTATGTCAGCAATGAGGTCACCCAACGCTCAAGCCTGTCGACCGCAACGATAATATCGCGCAGAGCATCGCGGGTGGACGGCGCGACATTATCATCCAGCGTGACCTGTGAAGCCGCTCTGATGCCTGCCAGCGGATTGCGGATATTATGGGCGACCAGCGGTACCAGTTCGCCCAGAGCCGCCTGTTTCTTAGCTTCAACCAATTTATCGCGGTTAGTAGCTAATTCATCCGCCATGGTGTTAATAGCATCAGCCAGGCGAATCAGATCATCGACACCGCTGGTCCGGATTTTATGCTGCAAATCACCTTTACTGATTAAGCGCGCACCTTGCATTACCGCAGCCAGGGGCCTCACCACATTATTTTTAACATAACGCCTGGAGAACAACAGTAAGGTAATGGCTAGCAACACGGGCACCGGTACCAGTAAGGTGATGTGTGACATCCATTTCTGCCTGTCTTCTACCAGTATCCGCTGCCTGTCTTGCAACAGTCTGTCGAACTGGCTGAATGCAGTTTCCAGTTCTGTAAAAGTGTACTGTTCCAGCTGATTGTCCAGCATATGTTTTTGTTGCGAGGTCAAATTGGTTGGTAACAGCAATTTATTGGTTTCACGATGAAAACGCGCATAGGCATTATAAATCCGCATTGTGACCGCTGCTTCATCACTATCCGTGGTCAATAATTGCAGGTCATGCAAGTAAGTATTGATGCGCCGAGTGTAATGATCATATTCATCGGCGGCATCGCTGTCATTCAGAAACGATGCATCAAATACTTCCTTCAGCTGCCGGTAGAGTTCCCCCCGTATATTCTGAACATAATTATTCATAGTGGTCAGACGCAAAGACTCTTCAGAACTTTGTTGCCAGGCAAATGCCCAGACTATACCGACACTCGCAGTGATAAAGATCAGAAAAACAAAACTGAGTTCATGCAGTAATAAAGAAGCCTGAATGGTGTGAAATTTCTTGAACAGTTTCATACACAAAAAAACGGGCTCACAGGCCCGTTTTCAAAACATTGTTGTCAAACAGTCCCGACATTAATTTGCGTCGAAACCAACAAAGGTAACTGATTCATCGACCAGAGCCGGATCACCTTCTTTCCAGGTTTTACCGTCAGGTACGACGGTACGAACCTGATAAACTTCGCCAGGAACTTCTTCAGACAAGGTAAAGATATAGTACTTATTCGCGTAAAGCTTATAGCGTGCATTCTTAGGATCGTTCACATAAGGCTGCACAATATACTGGGTTCCTCTGACCGTTTTACCGTTATAGTCGATATCAACTTCTTTTTTTGTCGCGCCTTCAGCAAAAGCCCAACGAAGTTTACGCTGAAAATAACGCCACTCACCGCCTGTCAGACGATTCATTTCATGAACGTCAAATTCCAGAAATAATACAAAAATACCGTTACCACGTTGGTTATTCATAGCTTCGTATGGCCGTTTGTGTTGACCGGTGAAGAATTCGAATGAAGTATCACTGCGGCCCGTGTTACGGATATTTGAGACCATCATCTTGATCGTGTCGTCACGAGTTCCTTCAACAAAACTTTGCTTGTGGTATTCGTAAAGCAATGTGCCCGGTTGTTCGATATTTTTCAGATGCGCTTTGTCAAACAGTTCATTATTGACTTCAGAAAAACCGGGCGCCGCTACAACTGATGCAGCAACAAAGGCCAGTATCCAGCCTGAAATCAAAGAAACAACTAACTTCTTCACAACCATACACCTCTTTATAGATTTTATAATGTTATGCTTAGACTTAAACTCTAGTTTACACAAAGCCAAGCAAAATGATGAATCCCTTTCGTATTTTTAGCATCCATTGCATTATTTTTGTGACCATTGTTCTGCTGATTGGTTGTCAGCCACAACCGGAAAATCGTATTTACGAACGACAAAGCCCCTATAGTTTCGAGGACACCATTCTCAATCTGGATATTGCCATTTCTGAATTCAACTATCGCATTATCCATCGCAGCGATATAGGTCAGGCTATTCGGGATCGAGGTGATGAAAATTTCCCGCTTTCTACCATTACCAGTTTTTGTAATATCACTTATGCCAAGGAAATGATGTTAATCAATCCCGTGTTAATTAACGATATGCCTTGCAACATAGCTGTTAGAGAAGATGATAAAGGTGCGGTTATCGTCAGTAGCAAATTGATGGCAGAAAATGTAGCGGACCCGGCACAACAGGCTTTTGCTCAAAAGATTAATAAAAATCTCAAGGCAATTATTGAGGCTACCACTGAGTAGCCTCAACAATATCATTCAACGATCAATCGTCGTCATCATCCTTGCGTACACGTTTTTTAGGATAAGGGTTCACATTTTCCAGTGAGGGCAGATTGTATTGCGCCATAATGGCAGCAATGTCATCTTTACGCTTTTCCAGGAATTTATTCAGCAGTTGGTTCCAGGCTTTATCCTGATAACGTGTCCCCATGCTGAAACTGAAAATAAAGCGCTCTCCCAGTTCATTTAACGGCTTCATGGTCATCGGCACTTTGGAAACGCTGGCGTAGTAACCGGCAATAGGTCCCCACATCAGTGCCACATCTATCTCACCATTAGCCAGTGCCTGTTCTACAACGCGGCCGGCATTCACCTTTGCGTCACCCGGCATCATTTGAAAATACTGTATTTGGTCAGCCAATCCCAGATCGAGCAATGCTTTAGTTGTTATACCCCGATCAAAAATCCCGATACGCAGTGGTTTTTGTTCTTTGCTGACTTTGGCGATATCAGCGATAGAGTTTAATTCATAGCCTTCGCCTGAACGATACACCATCGCTTCAATTGAGCTCCAATAAGGCTGGGTAGGCTTCAGGAAATCGGTATGCTCAGGAATACTCATCGCCACATCACACAAGAATTTACCCGTTTCCGGATCTACTTTTTTTATGGTGTTACGCGAAAAGCCAATTCGTTGCGGGAACCAGTAATACTCAACGGGGAGGCCGAGTTCTTCACCGAGGAGTTCTGCAATCTTGTTATCAAACCCCTGCAATTCCTTATTCGAATAAGGCAGATTGTAACCATCTGCACAAACACGTACGGCTTCCTGACCAGGTAATGGTTTCAGATCTTCTGCATTAACCGATACACTGCCGAGCAGCAATCCTGATAATAAAATGGTCCAGCGCTGAAATTGGGTCATTCTCTCTTCCTTTTATTGCTTTTAAAAAACAGTGAGACCGTTAAGCTAACATATTTGTTTCATAAAAAAAGACCCGACATCTTTCGATGCCGGGCCTTTTAGTCGAACTAGTTAGATTAATAACTTAATCTAAAGGGCTTACAGGCTAAATACGCTCAGAACACCACCCAGGTTAGTCCAGCTGGACAGTGACTTGTAAGCACCGACCGCACCCAGACCATCTGTGTCATTTTCCAGGCTTGGAATAGCCATACCGATACCAGCCCAACCACCTACACCAGACAGAATGGAAACATATTGTTTACCACCATGTTTGTAAGTGTTGACGTTACCGATAATGCCTGATGGGGTTTTGAATCTGAATAATTCACGACCTGTTTGCGCATCAACTGCTTTCAGGTAACCTTCCAGCGTACCGTAGAAAACTACGTCGGAAGCGGTTGCCAAAGCACCTGACCACACTGAGAAACGTTCAGGATTAGACCAGACGA
>NZ_JAPDMV010000039.1 GCF_026319305.1 Methylophaga sp. OBS4 | reverse complement strand
GCTGTAATTGTTCTGGTCAAACAGACTGCGTTCTCCATGACCTTCTAGGAATACCAGCCATTGCTGTTTGACTCGGGACACACTGAGCAGGGCATTGGTTAACGACTGCTCGGACAAATCATAGACATGCTGTGTTTGTTCACCGCGGCTGACTACCATTTCGCCCTGTTGTTCGATGTTCAGTGCCCGAACCTGCTCAGGTGAAAAAGCAGGATCAATATAACTGATCTGAATTTTATCGCTGTGCTGCTGATAGCGGCCTAGCAGATCAGCGATGGCGCTGCGGTATTCATAGTCGGGGCTGACAAAGACCTGGATGTTGATATCGTTGTCTAGTTCGGACAGTAGTTGCTGGCTGCTGGCAGACAGGGTGTGACGCGCATTGGCAGTCCAGTCAAATTGTCTGTTCCAGTCAATTGAAACTTTAGCCAGCAAAAAGATAACGGCAATTAACAGTAAGTAAAATAAGGCCTTTTGCAGACGAATCAGATGTTGGGTTTTACGGGTTATTTTCATTAGTCTAGACGCTCACCATCCAGACGGCGGACGGTCAGTAGTAAAAAGGTCGCAATAATAATCAAGTAGAAACTCAGATCCATGGTGTTGATCTGACCCTGTAACATCGGTTCAAAATGGCTTAACAGCGACATCCAGCTGAGCACCGAGAAACCCTCGTTGTTGTTACCGGCCCAGTCGATGATCCATAACATAAACAGGATGGCAAAAGTGCTGATGGCGGCCAAAGTCGGTTGTTTGGTTAATGAAGACAGAAACAGGCCGATGGCTGTAAAGCAGGCTATCAGCAACAATAAACCCAGCATGCCCGCGCTGAGCTGATATAAATCCAAGGTGCTGCCCAGCATCAGCGACAGCGGCATCAGCAATATCAGACCTGCCAGCAGAATAAAGAAACCGAGCGTGCCGATATATTTGCCCAAAACGATTTGGATAGCACTGAGAGGAGCTGATGACAACAGTGGCAATGTTTCATTACGGCGTTCTTCGGCGAGAGTACGCATAGTCAGCAGCGGACTGATAAGCAGAATAATAATAGCGGCATTGCTCAGCAGCGGAATGGCTATCATTTCTGTCACGCCTGGGGCGCCGGGAATAGCGGAAATCCGGCTCTGGATAGCGCTGAAATAGTCGATATGCGTCAGAAACAAATAGGCCAGAATCAACTGGCTCAGCGCCAACATGACCCATGCCAGCGGCGACAGGAATAAGCGGTGCAATTCATTGCGGGCGATATTAAACATCGGCTTCTTCGTTGCGAATGATTTTCATAAATACATCTTCCAGCGAGTGCTGTTCCGGCATCAGCATTTTCAGTTGCCAGCCATCTTGTAAAGCACGTTGCAGCAGATGCTGAGTGGGATCTTGTTCAGGTAAATAATGCAGGCGAAAACGTGCCTGACTCAGGCTGTCGATCTGTTCAATGCCGTCAATAGCCTGCAATACATCAGCTGAAGGCGGCAGGCCAAATTCAACCACTAGCGCGGATGACTGCATGTATTGCCCCAGTTTGTCGATATTGTCGCTAAATAACAATTGACCCTGCGAGATGATTTGTACCCGGTCACACAGCATTTGCACCTCCGGCAGAATGTGCGTTGACAGGATAACACTGTGTTCTTGTGCGATGTCACGGATCAGATGGCGAATTTCGCGGATCTGAATCGGATCCAGTCCCGAGGTCGGTTCATCCATAATCACCACGGCAGGGGAGTGAATAATGGCCTGGGCAATGCCCACTCTTTGCTGAAAGCCCTTGGACAGGTTACCAATCAATCGTTGACTGACCCCGGTGAGTCCGCAGCGCTCAAGCGCAGTTTCGACAGCCGTGTTGATCTGGTTGTTGGCGATCGCATTGAGGCGGGCACAAAAGTACAGAAATTCTCTGACCGTCAGTTCTTTGTAGAGTGGGGGTGTTTCCGGCAGATAGCCGATATGTGCCTTGGCTGCTTTCGGTTGATCCAGCAGATCATAACCATTGATGGTGATTTCACCATTATCCGGTGCGAGGTTGCCGGTGAGCATTTTCATGGTGGTTGTTTTCCCCGCACCATTGGGGCCGAGAAACCCGAGAACCTCGCCTTTGTTAACGGTAAAACTGACATTATTGACTGCGGCGTGGTTGCCGAAATAACGGGATAACTTTGAGGCGTGGAGTAAAGGCGTTTGTGTCATTGTGTCTGTTACTAGTGCTCTTTCAATGTGATATTGCCGGGATCAGCGTCCCTGTTGCTGGTGTTGCGCCTTGCCCTTAATGCTGACAGACCAACTGAACGCAACAATATCACATTGAAAGAGCGCATGTCTGGCCAAAAAAACCAATTGGTTATTCACGGTTTTCAACAGCGCGATCATTATCCGATAATTCTTTCGAACTATCATCCCCTTGTTGTCTGAGGCTGTTGCTGTTTTACTTTCGCCTTTGTTGTCCTTGGGGAAACGGTAAAATAAAGATATAAAAAAACCCGCGCTGGCGGGTTTTTTCAGTAACAGGTGATGCCTGTTATTTGATTTTTGCTTCTTTATACATAACGTGCTTGCGTACTACTGGATCAAACTTTTTGATTTCCAGCTTTTCCGGCATGGTACGTTTATTTTTGTCTGTGGTGTAGTAGTGACCTGTACCTGCAGACGAGACTAATTTGATTTTATCGCGCATGTCCTGTTCCCCTTAGACTTTTTCGCCACGAGCACGCATTTCAGTCAAAACTGAATCGATACCTTTCTTATCGATAATGCGCAAACCGTGGTTGCTGACACGCAGCTTGACCCAGCGATTTTCTGACTCAACCCAGAAACGGTGTGAGTGAAGGTTGGGTAAGAAACGACGTTTTGTTTTGTTGTGAGCGTGCGAAACATTGTTGCCGCTCATAGGGCGCTTGCCCGTTACCTGACATACTCTGGCCATTTTAGAACCTGCTCCTGATGAACATTTTTTTACCACAGGGTTCCAAACGTGGTCCCTGCCTGCATCTATAAAGCCGAACTTTATACCATATAAGGTTATGGATGTGTAGTGAATTTATGATTTTCCGGACGCAAGTCCCATCGTAGCGAGCTTCTGTTTCAGTTGCTCTGTTTTCAGTGTACCAATTTTGCGCATGACGATTTCCCCCCGCGGTGAAATCAGAAAATGGGTCGGGGTCACGCGAACATTATCAAAGGCCTCAGTAATGGCACCGGTTTGATCCCAGGTAATGAGGTAGGGCAATTGCTTCTGCTGACGCATGGCTTGAATGTGTTCAGGTCGATCGTGCGGCATTGCGACACCGATCATAGCAAGGCCGTTATCCGCGTATTCTTCGTGTAAAGCAATAAGTTCCGGTATTTCCATGATGCAGCCCGGACAATCCGTGGCCCAGAAAATCACTAAAATTGGCTGCCCTTTATAGTCACTGAGTTGATGTGACGTGCCATCAATATCCGTGAAACTGATATCTGGCATCGTTTTCTCAGAATAAGTCATAAAGGTGAGCATGACAAAGATGGCTACAATACCAATCAGTAACAATAATGTATTTCTAATTGCAGGTTTCATCATTAATTCAATTCGGTAAGGTCAGTTGTCCCAAGGTTTCGGTCAGTTTAAGATTTTCACGGTAATCAACCGGACAATCAATCACTGTGACGGTTTCACGCAGCAATGCTTCTTTCAGAATCGGCATCAGTTGTTCGGTTTGTTCCACTCTGACACCGACCGCGCCAAAAGATTGCGCGTATTGGACAAAATCGGGATTGGTAAACCGCACATTGCTGATACGCCCAAACTCATTCTGTTGTTTCCACTCGATAAGCCCGTAGCTGGCGTCATTCCATATAAGGATCACAATGGCAATATTAAACCGCATGGCGGTCTCAATTTCCTGAGAATTCATCATAAAGCCGGCGTCACCGGTGACGGCTACCACTTTACGCTCGGGATGCGCCAGTTTGGCGGCAATGGCACCGGGCACCGCGATGCCCATGCTGGCAAAACCGTTGGAAATAATGCAGGTGTTGGGATATTCACAACGGAACATGCGTGACATCCACATCTTGTGAGCGCCGACATCGCAGATCACGATATCTTCCAGATCCATGGCGGTGCGCAAGTCCCAGATAATCTTCTGCGGTTTGACCGGAAATTCGGTATCGTCACGATGCTGATTCATTTCCTCGATCAGGCTGTTACGCAAGGTACGCATGGTTTTGCCTTCATGCGGTGTGGTCAATGCAGCAATACGGTTGAGACTGTGGCGGATATTACCGACCACGCCTAAAACTACGCTGTAATAGGCATCCACTTCGGCATGAGTAGTATCGATATGGATAATGGTGCGATCACGTGACGGATGCCACAGATAAGGATGGTATTCGACCATATCGTAGCCGATACAGATGATGACATCGGCACTGGCAAAGCCACAATTGGCGTAATCATTGGACTGCAGACCGACGCTGCCCAGCGCCATCGGGTGGCGGAAGGGAATGACACCTTTAGCCATAAAAGTGTTGGCAACCGGGATCCCTAAATTTTCCGAAAATTCGGCCAGTTCTTCGCTGGCATTGGCCCGTACTATGCCATTACCGGCCAGAATAATGGGGCTTTTGGCATTGGAGATGATTTCAGCTGCCCGCTCGATATATTCAGCAGCCGGTTCCGGCGGCGTGGCATGTTTGACCCGTAACGGCGTTTCATCAATCTCCATCTCGGCGATGTTTTCCGGGAACTCGATAAAGCAAGCGCCGGTTTTTTCAGTTTGCGCGACTTTGAAGGCTTTACGTATGATTTCCGGGATCACTTCCGGGCTGACAATGCGGGTGGAATATTTGGTAATGGGCAGAAACATCGCTTCCAGATCCAGTACCTGATGAGATTCTTTGTGCAAGCGGCGGGTGGAGGCCTGGCCTGCAATGGCGACCAGGGGAGCATGATCCATATTGGCATCAGCGACACCGGTAATCAGGTTGGTGGCGCCGGGCCCCAGCGTGGCAATGCAGACGCCGGCGCGGCCTGTCAATCTGCCGTAGACATCAGCCATAAAAGCGGCGCCTTGTTCGTGGCGGGTGGTGATGAAATGAATGTTCGAATCCAGCAGCGCATCCATTACATCCAGATTTTCCTCGCCGGGGATGCCAAATATATATTCGACGCCTTCGTTTTCAAGGCTGCGGATAAACAATTCTGCGGCTTTCATTACAGCGATTTCCTCAGGTTAATTCTGGCTGCAAGCATAACCCGAAAAGTCGGATGGTGGCCATTTGGTCATGTCGGCGAGGTGTAGTTAAAAACAAAAAAGGGGCCGCAGCCCCTGTTAAAGTCGATTATTGGAACGCTTCAGGCACTTGTTTGTGCCAATCGGTTTCCTGCTGGTAACGATGCGCCACATTCAGCAGACGGGCCTCATCGAAGTAGTTGCCGATAATTTGTAGGCCAACCGGCAGACCGTCGACGAATCCGGCCGGGATTGACATGCCCGGTAAACCAGCCAGGTTGGTGTTGATGGTATAGATATCTTCCAGGTACATGGCTACCGGATCATCGGTTTTCTCGCCGAAGCGGAAAGCAGGGTTCGGTGCGGTCGGACCCATAATGACATCAACTTCCTTGAAGGCTTCCTGGAAGTCGTTGCTGATCAGGCGGCGGCATTGCTGCGCTTTCAGGTAATACGCATCGTAATAACCTGCTGACAATGCATAGGTGCCGATCATAATGCGGCGTTTGACCTCATCACCGAAACCTTCACCGCGGGAGCGGGTGTACAGATCGAGCAAATCTTTCGGATTGTCGGCCCGATGACCAAAACGCACACCATCCATGCGTGACAGGTTGGATGAACACTCAGCCGGCGCGACGACATAATAGGTCGGTACCGCCAAACCGGTGTTGGGCAGGGTGATTTCCTTGATAGTGGCCCCCAGCGACTCATAAACCTTAACCGCTGTTTCCACCGTGGCCGTAACTTTGGGATCCAGGCCTTCACCGAAATATTCTTTGGGCAGACCGATGACCAGGCCATCCAGAGAAGCATTCAACGTTGCTGTGTAGTCAGGTACTTCACGATCCACACTGGTGGAATCACGTTCGTCGAATCCGGCCATGACATTGAGCAGCCAGGCAGCATCTTCAGCACTGTTTGCCATCGGACCCGCCTGATCCAGGCTGGAGGCGAAGGCAATCATGCCGTAACGGGAAATACGGCCGTAGGTGGGTTTCAGGCCGGTCAGGTTACACAGAGAAGATGGCTGACGGATGGAACCACCTGTATCTGTACCGGTAGCGACGGGGGCCAGACGGGCCGCTACGGCAGCAGCGGAACCCCCTGATGAACCGCCGGGAACATGCTCGGTATTCCACGGGTTTTTAACCGGGCCGTAATAACTGGTTTCATTGGAAGAGCCCATTGCAAACTCATCCATATTGGTTTTTCCCAAGGTGACCATGCCGCTGGCATTGATTTTTTCAACTATTGTAGCGTTGTAAGGGGCGATAAATTTATCCAGCATCTTGGAGGCACAACTGGTGCGAACACCTTTGGTGCAGAAAATGTCTTTATGGGCCAATGGAATACCGGTCAGCGGACCAGCGGTTTTATCGGCCAGCATCTTGTCGGCAGCACGCGCCTGTTCCAGTGCATTTTCTTCGGTGACAGTGATAAACGCATTCAAATTATCGTTATGTGCTTTGATGCGGTCTAGGTAATGCTGTGTCAGTTCGACACTACTGATGTCACCATTGTGCAGGGCTGCCGAGAGTTCTGAGAGTGATTTGTTATGCATGAGTTTGCCTGTAATTCGCTTTATTCGATGACTTTGGGGACCAGATAAACACCGGCTTCGGTTTTAGGGGCGATAGCCTGGAAGGCCTCATGCTGATCCACCTCGGTGACGTTGTCGGGACGCAGACGTTGATGCGCGTCCAGCGGATGCGCCATCGGCAAGATACCACTAGTATCAACCGCGCTCATTTGTTCGACCAGATTCAGAATATTGTTCAGATCCCGTGCGTAGTGAGGGATGTCTTCTTCCTGTATCGACAGGCGTGCCAGATGCGCGATTTTTTCTACATCGTTTTTATTTAAACTCATCGACAGTTCCAAATGTTAATTGCTTCAACAAAGTGTGAAGTTTAAATGATTAGTTGCTTGCTCAACAGCCCAGAGCATTGCTAAAGTACCCATTTTGCCCTTTCAGGTGTGGTTTCTTCAATGTTTGAACGTTTACGTGGAATTTTTTCCAACGATCTCTCGATCGACTTGGGAACAGCGAATACGCTGATTTATGTGCGCGGTAAAGGTATCGTGCTCGATGAACCGTCAGTAGTAGCGATTCGTCAGGACAAGGGACCCGGAGGGCCCCGTTCCATTGCCGCGGTCGGTGTGGAAGCGAAAAGAATGTTGGGCCGCACACCTGGAAATATTACGGCTATTCGTCCCCTCAAAGATGGCGTGATCGCTGATTTTACGGTAACGGAGAAAATGCTGCAGCACTTCATCCGCAAAGTGCATGAAGGACGTTTTTTAAAGCCCAGTCCCCGCGTTCTGGTGTGTGTACCTTGCGGATCGACTCAAGTGGAACGCCGTGCGATTCGTGAATCAGCAGCAGGCGCGGGTGCCCGGGATGTATTTTTGATTGAAGAACCCATGGCCGCAGCTATCGGTGCGGGCATGCCGGTTGATGAGGCCAGTGGCTCGATGGTCTTGGACATTGGTGGTGGTACTACCGAAGTGGCGGTTATCTCCTTGAATGGTATCGTCTACTCCGCCTCAGTCCGTATCGGTGGTGACTTGTTTGATGAAGCAATTGTCAACTATGTGCGCCGTAATTACGGTACGTTGATCGGCGAAGCCACCGCCGAGAAAATAAAAAAAGAAATCGGTTCGGCTTATCCGGGTAATGAAGTCAGAGAAATGGAAGTACGGGGCCGCAATCTGGCCGAAGGTATTCCGCGCAGCTTTACCCTGAACAGCAATGAAATTTTGGAAGCCTTGCAGGATCCGCTTTCAGGTATTGTCGCGGCGGTTAAAACGGCCCTGGAGCAAACCCCGCCTGAACTCGGTGCTGATGTAGCCGAGCGTGGGATCGTGCTGACAGGTGGTGGTGCGTTATTGCGTGATCTGGATCGTCTGCTGATTGAGGAAACAGGGTTACCGGCGATTGTGGCAGAGGATCCTTTGACCTGTGTGGCGCGCGGTGGCGGTCGGGCTCTGGAAATGATTGACGAAAGAGGTTCTGACGTCTTTACGTTCGAATAATTGTAATCCGGTATTTGCAGCGTACGCTTTCCGCCTTGCTGGACAAAAAGTTGCCCCAGCACGATTAAATTATGATTATTTCAGTGGAAATAAAGCCTCCCGGCAAGGCGCTTACTTACAGGTTCAGTGATTCTAAATCAAAAGCAAGGAGCGCGGCGGAAGGGGCTTTTGAAGCCCACCCCTCGGACAAGTGGCAGCAGTTCCTTGACCGCGTTACATCATTTTGACGTAGCTCACTATGCCTGCAATGATGTGCCTTGTCCTGAAATCACTGGCGCTTGCTGAAACAGTCATAATTTACGAGTTTAAGTACTAGTTTACGGATATAGACTATCAAACCGCTATTTACGCACACCCCATCGCTGAATACCCGCATGATGCTGGCTTTGCTGGCATCTTTGGTGGTGTTTTTTCTTGATTCCCGTTTGGACTATTTCAAACTGGTAAAAGCGGCTTTGTCTACCCTGGTTTATCCGGTTCAGGTTACTGCTTCCCTGCCTACTGATTTTGCTCACTGGACGGGCGACTTCTTTCAGAGCCGTGGGCAATTGCGTGAACAAATAACAGTCTTGCAAGCCAGTAACATGTTGCAAAGTATCCGGCTGCAAAAAATGCAGGCGCTGGAACGCGAGAATATGCGCCTGCGTGAATTGCTGGGATCATCTTTTCGCTTGCAAGAGCGGGTTCAAGTAGCTGAATTACTGACGATTGATCTGGACCCTTTCTCGCAACAGGTAGTGATTGATAAAGGTGACAACTACGGCGTTTACATTGGGCAGCCGGTGTTAGATGCCAAAGGTGTCATGGGGCAGGTGACGGAAATTTCACCGTTTTCCGCCCGAGTGGTGTTACTGACGGATCCCAGTCACAGTATTCCTGTGCAGATTAACCGTAACGGATTGCGTGCGGTGGTCACCGGACGTGGACTCGGCGAGAGTCTGCAGATGGATTTTCTGCCGCATAATGCCGATGTGCGTGTGGGCGATTTGCTCGTTACCTCCGGACTGGGGGGGCGTTTCCCGGTCGGTTATCCGGTAGGCAAGGTAATAAGTGTCGATTTTCCGCAAGGCAAAGCGTTTGCGGATATCAAAATAGAACCCGCGGCCAGTCTGGCTACTAGTCGTGAAGTTATGCTGGTATTACCGGGTGAAAAGATTCAGACGAAACCCCTGCCTGTTACCTTGCCTTCAGTTTTAGAAGACTCCGGCCAACAACTCCCGGCAGGAGACGATTGATGGCCCCCACAGTTGCATCTCGTAACGGTGGTGTCATCGTCGTGACAATTATCATTTCCATGTTGCTGATGATGTTGCCTATGCCGGAGTCATTGCATTATTTGAGACCGGAATGGGTGGTGATGACATTGATCTACTGGGCGATGGCGCTGCCACACCGAGTCAGTATCGGGGTTGGCTGGCTGACCGGCTTGTTGATGGATGTGATGATGGGAGGCGCGCTGGGTGTTATGGCATTCAGTTATGCTTTTGCCGTTTATCTGATTGCCCGTTTTCATCTGCAATTACGCCAATATCCGCTTTGGCAGCAGGCTTTGACTATTTTGTCAGTGGTATTTCTGGTGCATTTTGTTTCTGTGGTCACGTCGACAGCCAAAGCCCATTGGTTTGTCTGGATGCCGGTTGTTACCAGTACTGTTTTGTGGCCTCTGATGTATGCGATTTTGCGCAAGATCAGACGCAGCTTTCAGGTTAGCTAGTGTAGTGTAAGGAATAAAGTGGCCATACAGAAGCACCTAATTCGTTCCCGGTACAGCGCCGTTCACAGGGAATGTGAGTACCTTTTCCAGAAACTGGTATTGTGATGGCTTCCCGTTTTACGCTGAAAGACCATTTTCGCGAGAGTCGTTTGATCAACGACCGGCTGATCTTTGCCGCGGTATTGTCAGTGCTGGTGTTCAGCGTGGTTATTGTGCGGCTGGTGGTATTGCAAGTACTGGAGTATGAACACTTTGATTCGCTGTCAAACCGCAATCGGGTGGACATCGAGCCGTTGCCGCCGCAACGTGGTTTGATTTATGACCGTCATGGCGTGGTTGTTGCCGAAAATATTCCCACGTTCAGTCTGGAGATGGTGCCGGAAAAAGTCCCTGATATCGACACGACGCTGAGCGAGCTGGCCAAGTTACTGGCACTGACAGAAGAAGACATCAGAGAATTTCAGGAACGACTCAAACAACATCGCCGTTTCCAGCAGGTGGTGTTGCGCCAGCGTTTGACCGAAGAGGAGGTGGCCCGCTTTTCTGCTAATCGATATCGTTTCCCTGGTGTTGATATTGAAGGGCGGCTGATACGCCATTACCCGCAGGGCAATCTGTTTGCTCATACCGTAGGTTATGTTGGACGTATTAATGAACGTGATTTGCAGATCATCGATCAGCAGAACTATAAAGGCACGCAGCAAATCGGTAAAACCGGCGTTGAAAAAGAGTACGAAGACATTCTGCATGGTGAGGTCGGATATCGACAGGTCGAGACCAATGTGCAGGGGCGCATTGTCCGTGAGTTGATGTCTGAGCCCTCGTATTCGGGTGATGATTTGTTTTTACATCTGGATATCAATCTGCAGCGTGTCGCCTCGGCAGCATTGATGGATTTTAATGGATCGGTGGTAGCGCTGGATCCGCGTACAGGTGGCGTGCTGGCTATGGTGAGTAAACCTGATTTTGATCCGAATGCCTTTGTATCGGGGATTGGCAGCGAAGAGTACGCGGCTTTGCGGGACTCACCGGAACGACCGCTTTTTGACCGGGCTCTGCGTGGCCACTATCCGCCGGGCTCGACTTTAAAACCGTTTGTAGCCCTGGCCGGACTGGAGCTGGGCGTTATCACCGAACAGTCGCGGGTTTTCGATCCCGGCTGGTACTCACTGCCGGGACATGACCATCGATACCGTTGCTGGAAAAGTCATGGCCATGGCTGGGTAAATATGAAGGATGCCATAGCACAGTCCTGTGATGTTTATTTCTATGATCTGGCGCATGCGCTGGGCATCGACAGATTACATTCGTTTCTGGATTTATTCGGTTTCGGGCGCCGCAGTGAAGTGGATATTCCCAGCGAGAGCAGAGGCTTGTCACCGTCAAGTGAATGGAAGCGGGCTGCAAGAAATCAGGCCTGGTTCCCGGGGGAGACGCTGATTTCCGGTATCGGCCAGGGCTTTAATCAGACAACGCCGATACAACTTGCCCACGCTACTGCAATTCTGGCGATGCGAGGTGTGGCTATGAAACCGCAGGTGGTAAGAGCAAGCCGGGCTGCCGGCAAGTCAGAAATGCGGCTGCGAGGCAGTGATAACGTTAACAGTCTGCCCATGGATGACAGTCAGCACTGGGAGGCGGTGATTGATTCCATGGTTGAAGTTATTCATGGCGCACGCGGGACGGCACGTCATGTCGGGGAAAAGATGCCGTTCAAAATCGCCGGTAAGACGGGGACTGCTCAGGTATTTGGTATTAAACAGGATGAGAAGTACGATGCGGAAATGCTGGAGAGAAAACTGCACGACCACGCCTTGTTTATCGCGTTTGCACCGGCGGACAAGCCTGAATTTGTGGTGGCGGTTGTGGTAGAAAATGGGGGCAGTGGCAGTAAAATGGCTGCGCCGATAGCCCGTAAGCTCATTGCAGAACACTTTGGAATCGAAACCGATGAACAGCCTGATCAGTGATAAACGCCAGGATCAAGAATGGCAAATGAGTTCATTGCTCAATCGTTTGCATATTGATGGGCTTTTGATGCTGGGATTGCTGTTATTGCTCGGTGTGGGACTGATGATGCTCTATAGTGCCGGGGGGCAGGATATGGGGCTGATATTCAAGCAGCTGGTGCGTATGAGCATGGCATTGATGGTGATGCTGGTGATTGCACAAATCAATCCAGACCGTATGCGTGATAGTGCCTATTGGTTGTATGGCCTGGGACTGGTGCTGTTGATTGCTGTGTTGTTGTTTGGCCATGAAGGTAAGGGCGCTCAACGCTGGCTTGATCTGGGCTTCTTTCGTTTTCAGCCATCAGAAATTATCAAGCTGGCGGTGCCGATTCTGGTTGCGGCATTTCTGGCTGAAAGATCCTTGCCACCTTCAGCCTTACGTTTGATTGCCAGCTTGATTATTATTGCCGTTCCGGCTTTTCTGATAGCTAAACAGCCGGATTTGGGAACGGCGGTGTTGATTGCCAGCTCCGGGCTGGTTGTCATATTTCTATCGGGAATCAGTTGGCGGATTATTCTCGGGTTTCTCGGGCTTTGCGCGTCGGCGGCCCCGGTGTTGTGGTTTTTCATGCACGATTATCAACGCCGCAGGGTGTTGACCTTTCTGAATCCGGAAAGCGATCCGCTCGGTGCGGGTTATCACATTATCCAATCAAAAATCGCTATCGGTTCCGGCGGCACTTTCGGCCAAGGCTGGCTGCAGGGTACCCAGTCCCATCTGGAATTTTTGCCGGAACGCTCCACAGACTTTATTTTTTCAGTGATTGCCGAAGAGTTTGGCCTGGTGGGTGTGGCCATGTTGTTATTACTCTATCTGCTGATTGCCGGTAGAGGTTTGTATATTGCCGGTCAGGCGCAGAGCAGCTTTGCGCGGTTGCTGGCGGGAAGTATTTCCATTACTTTCCTTGTCTATGTGTTCGTTAACGTTGGGATGGTAACCGGATTGTTGCCCGTGGTCGGGGTACCGTTGCCGCTAATCAGTTATGGAGGCACTTCAATGGTGACCTTGCTGGCTGGCTTCGGTATCCTGATGTCAATTCATACTCACCGAAGGATGATGTCACCGTGAAACAAGTCTTTTTCGCTTTGCTTTGTTTGTCCGCCTTGCCTGTACAAGCCAATCCCGAGTTACCGGCATTATCCGAATTCATCGATGAAATGGTGGAAAAACATGGTTTTGATGCAACAGAGCTGCAAACCGTGTTTGCCGATGTTGAGGTGAAAGACAGCATACTGAAGGCCATTTCACGCCCGGCTGAAAAAAGTAAACCCTGGTTTGAGTACCGTGAAATTTTTCTCACTGACTCACGTATCCTGGGCGGTGTTGAGTTCTGGCTGCGGCATAAAGAAGCCCTGGAATATGCTGAATCGACTTATGGTGTACCGGCCGAGATTATTGTTGCCATCCTCGGTGTTGAAACCCGCTATGGAGGCAATGTTGGTGGTTTCCGGGTGATTGATGCTTTGTCGACGCTGGCTTTCCGCTATCCGCCACGCAGTCCTTTTTTCCGTAGTGAGCTGGAGCAGTTCCTGATCCTTACCCGTGAGGAACAGATATCACAGCTTGATCCGATCGGTTCTTATGCCGGAGCCATGGGGCTGGGACAGTTTATGCCCAGCAGTTATCGCGCCTATGCCGTGGACTTTGATGCCGATGGCAAACGCGATATTTGGACTAATCCCACCGATGCGGTGGGTAGTATTGCCAACTATCTGAAAGTACATGGTTGGGTGCCCGGGGAAAGCATTGTGCATCATACCAGCGCTTCACAACCACTCTCCGAGAAACTGCTCGGCAGCGGGTTGAAACCCTCTCTCAGCCGTGAACAACTGGCTGCCGCCGGTTTGTCTCTGGATGAGTTGCCGGAAGGAGATGATGTTTTGTCTCTGATCGCGCTTACTCAGCGTGACGGTGCGGAATATTGGCTTGGTCGACAGAATTTTTATGCGATTACCCGCTACAATCACAGCCATATGTATGCGATGGCAGTGATCCAATTAGCTCAGGCTATTCGACAACAATTTGGTGAGTTGCAATGACAAATTTGTCCCGACTGAGTAAGTTCGCGTTATTTCTGGTTTATTTGCTGCTGATGTCATGCGGCGGTGTGACCGAAAAAGACAGTGCACCCCGAAAAGTGCCCGATGTCAGCCAGATACCTGATGCGGTGCCGCGTGATGAACCTCGCAGTAAATACGGTAACCCGCGCCATTATGAAGTATTTGGCAAAAGTTACTACACGCTGGCCAGCAGTAATGGTTACCGTGAAAAAGGCATTGCCTCATGGTATGGCACCAAGTTTCATGGCCGCCGTACTTCCAGCGGCGAGACTTATGATATGTACGCCATGACCGCGGCGCATAAGAGTTTGCCCCTGCCGTCCTACGCAGAAGTGACGAATCTGGAAAATGGCCGTAAGGTCATTGTGAAGATTAACGATCGCGGTCCGTTTCATGATAACCGCTTAATTGATTTATCATATAGCGCTGCAAGCAAATTGGGCATTATTGCCAAAGGTACCGGGCTGGTGGAAGTGCGGGCCATTACGCCGGGCGGCGGCCTACAGAAAACTGCGGCGGCACCAGTGGCTTCACCTGCGCCGGTTCAGTCTGATACCGCAGCGGAATTGTTTCTGCAAGTGGGCGCGTTCAGTTCACTAAGTAGAGCCGAGCAGGTGAAAGCACAATTGACCCAGGACATTACGGATACAGTTCAAGTAGTTCCTTTTGAACATGTCCAGGGCACTTTGTATCGTGTCAGAGTGGGCCCACTGGCCAGTGTTGCTTATGGTGATAGTCTGGCCGGACGTTTGCTGGATCTGGGATTCAGCGACACGCATATCATCATCGAATAACGTTATACATCCTGAGAGTTAAAAATGCTGAGAAACACAAAAGTTGTTTTATTTCTATTGTTGTTGATGTCTTTTGCCGGTGTTCAGGCTGGAGCCATTACCCCCAATCCAACTGCGCCCAGTGTGGCGGCAAAAGCCTATATTCTGATGGATTATGACAGTGACCGCGTCCTTGCGGAACAGAATGCAGATGAGCGGCTGCCGCCAGCCAGTATCACCAAACTGATGACTTCTTATGTCGTCTCTCACGAGTTGCATGCCGGCAATATCCAGCTTGATGACGAAGTGCTGATCAGTGAAAAAGCCTGGCGCATGGTGGGTTCCCGCAGCTTTATCGAAGTTAATACCAAAGTCTCTGTGGAAGCGCTGTTGCGGGGCATGATCGTACAGTCGGGTAACGATGCGGCTGTTGCGCTGGCAGAGCATATCGCGGGCAGTGAAGAAACCTTTGCGCAAATGATGAATCAGTATGCCCAGCAGCTGGGTATGCTCGATACTAATTACCGTAACGCGACAGGACTGCCGGATCCGGAACATTACACCACGGCACGTGATATCGCCACGCTGTCAGCTGCCTTGATCCGTGATTTTCCCGAGCACTATGAGTGGTATTCAGAAAAGGAATACACCTATAACGGCATCACCCAGCACAATCGTAACAAGCTATTGTGGCGTGATAACAGCGTTGATGGCCTGAAAACCGGCCATACCGAAGCAGCCGGTTACTGTCTGGCGGCTTCGGCCAAGCGCGGTGATATGCGTCTGATTTCCGTAGTATTAGGTACCCGCAGTGAGAATGCGCGTGCCCAGGAAATACAGAAACTGTTCAACTATGGTTTCCGTTTCTTCGAAACCCATCAGTTGTATCAGGCCAGCGACAGCATTACTGATACCAAGGTATGGAAAGGCACGCAACGCCAGCTGGCACTCGGGCTGGCAAACAACTTGTCAGTGACGGTACCGCGTGGTCAGTACAAAGATCTGGTCGCCAGCACTAATATTCAGCAACCTGTAATTGCGCCGGTGATGGCCGGCACTGAACTGGGTGAAGTGGAAATTCGACTGGGCGATGACGTGATTGCCAAACAATCACTGGTCGCACTAACAACCATTGAGGCCGGCAGTTGGTGGCGTCGTTTGATCGACGAAATTCTGTTGCTGATCTGGGGTTAAAACGTGAGAACAGTGTATCTTAACGGCGAGTTCATGCCCGCCGAGCAGGCCAAAGTGTCTGTGTTTGACCGGGGCTTTCTACTGGGAGATGGTGTTTACGAAGTTATCCCGGTGTATGACGGTCTGCCGTTTCGTCTCCTACAACACCTGCAACGATTGCAACGCAGCCTCAATGGTGTGCGTATGGCCAACCCGCACACGGATGATGAATGGACCTCGATAATTGCCAGGCTGGTGACGGAGAATGGTGGCGGCGATCAGGCCGTGTATCTTCAGGTCACGCGAGGCGTTGCCGCCCGGGATCATGTGTTTCCTGAAGGGGTCGAACCGACTGCGTTTGTTATGAGCAACCATATCAAACCACTGCCTGCCTCATACAAAACTGAGGGGGTCAAGGCCATTACTGTTGCTGACATTCGCTGGGCGCAGTGTGATATCAAAGCGATTACTTTGCTGCCTAATAGTCTGTTAAGACAACAGGCTGAAGATGCGGGGGCACAGGAAGCATTGTTGATCCGTGATGGTTATCTGACCGAAGGTTCAGCCAGCAATGCTTATGCGGTAATAGAGGGAGTGATTTATACCGCTCCCAAAGATGAAAAAGTGTTACCGGGTATCACTCGGGATCTGGTGTTGGAGCTGGCAAATAAAGCGGGTCTGCCTTATCTGGAACAGGCTGTGACTGAGCAGCAATTAAATGAGGCCAGTGAAATCTGGATCAGTAGCTCTACCCGCGAAGTGTTGCCGGTCACTACATTGAACAACAAACCTGTCGCTGATGGTAAGCCAGGTCCGATCTGGCAGCAGATTGAACGGCTTTATCAGCGTTACAAACGGGAGGGAACAATGTGAGTGAGCACAACGAACAAGACACGTTGCTTGAATTTCCCTGTGATTTCGCCATTAAAGCCATGGGGGAGACCTGTGATGAATTGGATGCCGTGGTGGTGGAGATTGTGCGCCGTCATGTGGACGATATAGCCGAAGGGGCCGTGAGCAGTCGTCAGAGCTCGGGCGGCAAATTTACCTCGGTGACCGTGACTATCCGTGCCACCAGTAAACCTCAGCTGGACGCTATTTATCAGGATCTCAGCAGCCATGATTTGATCAAATACGTGCTCTGAGATCACTTTGAAAGCGCACTAGATGAATATCAAAGATCTGGGACTGACCGAATATAAACCGATAGTCCAGGCCATGCGCGATTTCACCATGTCGCGCCAGACCGATACCGAAGATGAACTATGGCTGCTGGAGCACCAGCCGGTGTTTACCCAGGGCGCTAACGGCAATCCGGCCCATATCCTCAACAGCCATGATATTGCAGTAGTCGAAACGGACCGGGGCGGGCAGGTGACCTATCATGGTCCCGGACAACTGGTAGCCTACACCTTGATGGATTTACGCCGTTTGCAGATAGGTGTCAGGGAGATGGTAAGCCGTCTGGAAAATACAGTGATTCACATGCTCGGCGAACAGGGCCTGCAGGCTTATGCCCGCCAAGATGCGCCCGGCGTTTATATTGACGAGCGGAAGATTGCGTCTTTAGGGTTACGGGTCAAACGTGGTGCCTGTTATCATGGTGTCAGTTTCAATATCGATATGGATTTGACGCCGTTCAGTTTTATCAACCCTTGTGGACAGCCGGGCATGGAAGTGACCGATCTGAAAAGCTTGGGAATCAATCTGACTATGGCACAGGCAAAACAACAATTTGTAGCGGCGTTTCAGGCGCAGATGCAAACAGGTAGGGAATGAATGACGGAACCAGTCCAAGTTAAACGCGATGTGCGGGCGCTGAAAGGCGAATCCAAAGTCTCGCGTATTCCGATAAAGATTGAACCCAGTGATCCCAAGCGCAAGCCGGAATGGATACGCGCCAAATCGCATGGTGATCCTAAAGTCAGGCATATCAAGGACATGCTGCGTGAGCATCAATTGCACACGGTCTGTGAAGAAGCGGCCTGCCCCAACTTGGGCGAATGCTTTTCACATGGCACGGCTACTTTTTTGATCATGGGCAATATCTGTACCCGCCGCTGTCCGTTTTGTGATGTCGCCCATGGCCGTCCCGATCCGCTGGATGAAAATGAACCGGCTCATCTGGCGAAAACAATCGCTGCGATGCAACTCAAACATGTGGTGGTGACATCGGTGGATCGCGACGATCTGCGTGATGGCGGGGCGGGGCATTTCATTCAATGTATTGATGAAATTCGTCGTCAGTCGCCACAGACAAACATCGAGATTCTGGTCCCCGATTTTCGCGGGCGTATGGATGTGGCTTTGGAGATCCTGACGCAAAGCCCGCCTGATATTTTTAATCATAATCTGGAGAGTATCCCGCGTTTGTACAAGGCGGTGCGGCCGGGCTCCGATTATCAGTGGTCGCTGGATTTGATCAAACGGTTTCAGGCCATGCATCCTGGTGTACCTACCAAGTCAGGTTTGATGCTGGGGCTGGGCGAAACCATGGATGAAGTCAAGCAGGTCATGCAGGATCTGCGTGATCATGGCTGTCGTATGCTGACTTTGGGTCAGTATCTGCAACCGAGCCGTCACCATCTGCCGGTTGAGCGCTTTGTCACGCCCGCCGAGTTTGATGAGTTAGGCGAAACCGGCAAACAGATGGGGTTTGATCATGTGGCCAGCGGGCCAATGGTCCGTTCGTCATATCATGCAGATTTACAGGCACAGGGCGAGCACGTGTGTTAGTTGCAACGCTGAATTAGACTGCACAATGCTTTTTGTACCGGAATGAGATACAAAAAAGTTCGCATCAATTAGCATCAAGAGCCGCATAATACGGGGCGAGCTGGCGATCGATTGTTTCCTTACTTGCATTATGGTCGCGAAGTTTTGAAGCACTATATCCAGACTTTCCAAGGGCGGGAAGCGGTTGTCTGTTGAGCCGCGTGAATTGAATATTTTCGATATCTGGAACACAATAGAAGAAAAATTTCAGCGAAGATAATGCGCTGCTTTAGGCGCTAAAGCCTTCGGTGCCAGATACATTGGAGACCACCAAATCCCTGCCCGGCGCCGAGCCTTACGACTCCATCTTACAGCAACGGTTCACAGCCATGTATGAACAGCGAGGGGGCGACTACCGCCCCAGGACCCGACACCTGAAACCGGACGGTTCAGCCAAATACACCAACAGGCTGTTTCTGGAAACCAGCCCTTATCTATTGCAGCATGCCCATAATCCGGTCAACTGGTATCCCTGGGGTGATGAGGCCTTTGCCCTGGCTAAACAGCTCAACCGGCCGGTGTTGCTCAGCGTCGGTTATTCCACCTGCCACTGGTGTCATGTGATGGAGGAGGAATCCTTTGAAGACGAGGAAATCGCCCGCTTTCTGAACGAGCATTATGTGGTTATCAAGGTGGACCGCGAAGAGCGCCCCGACGTGGATGCCATTTATATGAGCGCCGTGCAGGCGCTGACCGGGCGCGGCGGCTGGCCGATGACCGTGTGGCTGACGCCGGAACGGAAGCCCTTCTATGGCGGCACCTATTTTCCGGCCCGCGATGGCGACCGCGGCGCACAATATGGATTTTTAACGCTGCTCGCTAAACTGGAACAAGCTTACCGGCAACAGCCGGATAAAATCGCCGAGTCCAGCGAACAACTGACCCAGGCCATCGGGCAAATGCTGGCGCCCCGGCCAGGCGCTGAGGTACCCGGCGCGGCGCTATTGAACACTACGATTGCCCAGTATCGTGGGCACTTTGACAGCCGTGATGGCGGGCTCAGTGGCGCGCCCAAGTTTCCCAGCAGTCTGCCGATTCGCCTGTTATTGCGTCACTACCGCCACAGCGGCGATACCGCCGTACTGGACATGGTCATCACCACCCTGCAAAAAATGGCCGCCGGTGGTATGTACGACCAGGTCGGCGGCGGCTTTCATCGTTACTCAACCGATGCCCAATGGCTGGTACCGCATTTCGAGAAGATGCTCTATGACAATGCGTTGCTGGCTATGGCCTATCTGGAAGCCTGGCAGGTCACCGGCGATCCCGCATTCAGGCGGGTGAGCGAGGACATTCTGCGTTACTCAGAGCGGGACATGCGCTCGCCCGAGGGCGCCTTCTTTTCGGCCACCGATGCCGACAGCCCGACACCAACAGGCCAGCGTGAGGAAGGCTGGTTCTTTACCTGGACGCCCACTGAAATTAATCAAGTGCTGGACAGCGAAGCAGCCCGGCTGGTCAACAGCTATTACCAGCTGAGCGACCAGGGCAACTTTGAAGGCCGCACTATCCTGCATACCCCAGAGCCGCTGGAGACTGTCGCCAAACGCCTGGAAATGACCGAGCAGGACGCCCGGGCCATGCTGGAGCGTGCCCGCGAGCAGCTCTATCAAGCCCGGCTGCAGCGCCCGCCGCCGATTCGCGATGAGAAGATATTGACAGCCTGGAACGGATTGATGATTTCAGCCTACGCCAGGGCCGGTCTGCTGCTGAACAATCACGTTTACCTCGAAACTGCGGAGACAGCGGCCAATTTTCTCTTAGAAAAATTATATCGTGAAGAACGCCTGTACCGCAGCTACAAGGACGGCCAGGCCCGCCACCAGGCTTACCTTGACGACTATGCCTTTTTCAGCGCCGCCTTGCTGGATCTGTATGAGGCCAGCTCCGATATCCGCTGGCTTGAGCAGGCGATCCGCCTCGATAACACGCTTGAACAGCAT
>NZ_JAPDMV010000038.1 GCF_026319305.1 Methylophaga sp. OBS4 | reverse complement strand
CCCCTGAGCCAGCGCCTGTTTTACCAATTCACCACAAGGCACATTCAGTTCAATACCCAGCATGAAACCCAGTCCCCTGATGTCTTTGACCCCAGTCAGATCAGACAGCTTGTCCCTGAAACCTTGCATCATCTGTTTGCTCAAATCCTGGACATGGTTCAGCAACGCTTCGTTTTCGATTGTTTCCAGTACCGCCAAAGCCGCCCGGCAAGCCAAGGGGTTACCTCCAAAGGTCGAACCGTGATTACCCACCTGCAAGACACCAACAGCACGACCAGCCACCAAACAGGCACCGATCGGCATGCCATTACCCAGGCCTTTGGCTAAAGTCATCACGTCGGGGAGCAAATCTTCACTGTGCTGGAAACCAAACCATTGGCCGGTACGGCCGACACCGGTCTGTACTTCATCCAGCATCATCAACAGCTTGCGTTGCGTGCAAATGGCCCTGACTCCTGCCAGAAACTCTGCATCGGGCACTTTAACACCGCCCTCTCCCTGCACCGGCTCAAGCAAGACTGCCACGGCCTCAGGCCAGTGACCTATCGCCATACGCAATGCATCCAAATCGTTATAAGGAATACGGACAAAGCCCGGTAACAGCGGATCAAACCCAACCTGAATCTTGGCATTACCGGTAGCGGTCAGCGTGGCCATGGTTCTACCATGAAAACTGCCGTCCATCACGATAATGACCGGCTTGTCGATGCCTTTACTGTGGCCGTATTTACGTGCGATTTTGATCGCCGCTTCATTGGCTTCGGCACCGGAATTACAGAAAAAAGCCTGCTCCATGCCTGACAATTGCGTCAGCTTGTCTGCTAATTGTGTCTGTAACGGGATATGGTAGACATTGGATGTATGTACCAGTTTCGCTGCCTGTTCCTGGATAGCTTTGGTAACAGCCGGGTGACAGTGTCCCAGATTACACACTGCAATACCGCTGAGGGCATCCAGAAATTGCTGACCTTTCGTATCCGTTAACCAGGCGCCTTTACCTTCAGTAAAGGCAATGTCCAGACGCCCGTAAGTGGGCATGACCGAATCTGTCATGGCTTCAAACTCCTTGCCGTGACGGCAAACTTCATTTGACCTTTTCAGGTTTCAAGAAATGAAAAATGGCAGCTTCTGACGAAACTGCCATCTTTCAAAAGAGCGGTATTTTATAACGTTATCGAGATATAAGTAAAATTTACCCTGTCTCGCTTTTATTATGCCGCGAAGTTGGCTTCAACGAAGTCCCAGTTAACCAGCCCCCAGAATGCTTCCAGGTATTTAGGGCGGGCATTGCGGTAATCAATGTAGTAAGCATGTTCCCAGACATCGACCGTCAGCAGAGGTGTCTGCCCGGTTGTCAGTGGGCAGCCGGCATTGCTGGTATTAACGATTTCAATACTGCCATCCGCGTTTTTAACCAGCCAGGTCCAGCCGGAACCGAAATTGGTGGCCCCTGATTTGCTGAACGCATCCTTAAAGGCATCAAAAGATCCGAATGTGCTATCAATTGCGGCAGCCAGATCACCCGACACAGCATCCTTGCCGTTTGGTGTCATGCAGTTCCAGTAAAAAGTGTGGTTCCAGACCTGGGCTGCGTTGTTAAAGATACCGCCGCTGGATTTGATAACGATTTCTTCCAGAGACAAGCCCTCAAACTCCGTACCCGGAACCAGATTGTTCAGGTTATTTACGTAGGTTTGGTGATGCTTGCCGTAGTGATATTCAAGTGTTTCCGCTGAAATGGTAGGTTCCAGTGCATTTTGTGCATATGGTAAAGGTGGCAATTCAAAAGCCATAGTCAATCTCCTAAGTAAAAATAACCGAGTAAATGAGTCAATTAGTCTATGCGAGGCTTAGCGCTATAGCAAGTGTTTATACAGGGCCAATATACCCGTGATACCCTTACAAACCGCCAAAAATAGAGAGCATCGACAAATCAAGTCCCATCAAAATCGCATCTTCCCGCCCCTGCTGAGCAGGGTAATAGCCCCGTCGAACTGCTATCTCGTTAAATCCCATCTGCTCATAAAGTCTCTGGGCTCTGATATTGGAACGCCGCACTTCAAGCACAATCAGCGTTGCAGCGCGAGTTTTAACATGTTCAATGATATGCTCCAGAATCCGGTGGCCATAGCCCTGCCCCTGCATATCAGGTCTGACGCAAAGATTAAGCAGATGAGCTTCATCCATCACCAGTTGCACTATGGCGTAGCCCACAATCACATCATAGGAATCAGAATAAACCCAGGCATGATGACCGGCATCCAGACTGTCGGAAAAGTTTTTAAGGCTCCACGGAAACTGGTTGGCTGACTGCTCAATTTGTAAGACTTCATGTAAGTCTTCGTTAAGCATTATCCTGGACAAAATCATTGTTATTGCACACTCAAAAAGCAGAACGCGCCAGTTTTAATGCCTGCCAGGCATTGGCTTTCAGTGATGGAGTCTGCATCATGTCAGACAAGCTGAATGAAGCTATCATGCTGGCACCGGCAGAAAGCGGATAAATTGCGGGAGCCTGTGGATCGGCCTGGTTAGCAGACAGTTTACCCGCCAAACCGGCATCGAGAACCAAAATGATTTTATCTGCGGCAATGGCCTCATCAAGCAGGAACAACTGGTTACTGCCCAGTAAAGCCACCGACGTCATATCCAGGTTGATAGCCTTTAACATGGTAGTCAATAATTTTTGTTCGGGCGGTGAAAGATCCAGCGAGGGCAACAGCAGCCAGATAGCCGCTGACATATCGATATCTGTGGTTACCGTCCCTGACTGCTGTTCAGTTGCAAAAGATGGCTTCAATTCAGCGGCTGGGCGCAACTCCCAGACAGAAATCCCCATCTCTGTCAAAGCGGATAACTGTCCAGGATTCAATTTCATCAGACCTGCGGATGGGCGCGCTCGGCCGGCAGCAGGATTTTATTCAAAGCATGAATATAAGCTTTGGCCGACGCAATAACGATATCGGTATCAGCACCCTGTCCACTGACGATACGCCCGCCTTTTTCAAGACGCACATTCACTTCACCCTGAGAGTCTGTTCCGGTTGTAATGTTACTGACAGAGTATAGTTGCAGTTCGGTACGGCTCTGTACGATTGATTCAATGGCTTTGAATGCCGCGTCAACCGGACCGCTGCCACTCATCTGGGTTTTGATTTCTTTATTATCAACAGACAATGTCACCGTGGCTAATGGTGTTTCACCTGTTTCACTACAGACTTTCATGGAAATAAGGCTGACACGTTCATCAGAAGTCGCAACCGCGTCACTGACCAGGGCCTGAATATCTTCATCGAAGACTTCATGTTTCTTGTCAGCCAGTTCCTTGAAGCGGGTGAACGCCGTATTCAAGTCGGTTTCAGATTCCAACTCAATACCGAGTTCCTGCAGACGGCTGCGGAAAGCATTACGACCAGAATGTTTACCCAATACCATACGATTGGTGTTCCAACCCACATCTTCTGCGCGCATGATTTCGTAAGTTTCGCGGTTTTTCAACACACCATCCTGATGAATACCGGACTCATGAGCAAAGGCATTAGCACCAACTATGGCCTTGTTAGGCTGCACTACAAAACCGGTCACACTGGAAACCAGGCGTGAAGCGGCCAGAATATGCGGTGTATCGATATTAGTATCACAAGGGAAAATATCCTGACGGGTACGCACGGCCATCACCACTTCTTCCAGTGAGGCATTACCGGCACGTTCGCCCAGACCATTGATAGTACATTCCACCTGTCGCGCACCATTCATCACCGCTGACAACGAGTTAGCAACCGCCAGACCCAGATCATTGTGACAATGCACCGAGAAGATGGCTTTATCAGCATTAGGAATACGTTCACGCAATGTAGCAATCAACGCTCCGAACTGATGCGGCAGGTTGTAACCGACCGTATCCGGAATATTCAAGGTGGTGGCACCGGCATCAATCACCGCTTCAAGAATGCGGCACAAAAAGTCGGTTTCACTGCGACCTGCATCCTCAGGTGAGAACTCAACATCATCTGTATACTGACGGGCACGTTTGACGGCACGCACAGCATTTTCAATGACCTGGTCCGGTTCCATACGCAACTTCATTTTCATATGAATCGGTGAGGTCGCGATAAAGGTATGGATACGTGAAGCATTGGCCGCTTTCAGTGCCTCACCGGCACGATCGATATCTGTATCCAGCGCTCGGGACAAACCACAAATACGACTGTCTTTGACAGCTTTTGCGACGGCCTTTACCGCCTCAAAATCGCCGATACTGGCAATAGGGAAACCGGCTTCGATGACATCCACCCGTAAACGTTCCAAGGCTTTGGCAATGCGCACTTTTTCATCCTTGGTCATCGATGCGCCGGGACTCTGCTCGCCATCTCGCAAGGTGGTGTCAAAAATAATTAATTGATCTTTCATTTTTCCTGCTCCATAAACGCAGACTAATTTTTCATTCAAATTCGGAGGTATGCATGTTCAGCCTCAAGCTGATTGCTTGTTTTAAGTCTGTATGCCCTAAGGCAGTCGTAGCAGGAATGACAGGCAATAATAGGTCGCAGCAAAGTGTTGCTGTTCGTTGCAGAATAACAATGTAGACGGGTTATCAATGTTCATAGCGATTTAATATTAGGATGAAAATGCAAAAAAGCCAAGACCCTATTTTGTCTGTGCCCTTTCGTTGCGGCGTTGACGAAGCTTTATCAGCGTAAAAACCGGACCGGACAAAGCATAGATGAGGAATACCCCAAATAGAATCAGAGGCGGATCAATAGCCACCAAGGCAAAAACCAGCACCAGAGCCAGCATAACGACAAATGGCACTTTATCTCTGAGATCCAGCTCTTTGAAACTGTGATAGCGCATGGAGCTGACCATCAAAATGGCACAGAAAAAAGTCAGCGGCACAGCGATACCGGTCATCACTGCAGGAGCAACGTCATTACTGGTACCAGCCCAGACCCAACCGGCTACACAGGCAGCGGCAGCCGGACTCGGCAGTCCCTGAAAATAACGCTTATCTTCACTGCCGATCTGGGTATTAAAGCGTGCCAGGCGCAGAGCACCACAGGCGGCATAGATAAAGGCGACCATCCACCCAACTTTGCCTAAACCCAATAATGACCATTGGAAAATAACCAGTGCCGGTGCCAAGCCGAAAGCCACCATATCGGAAAGACTATCGTATTCAGCGCCAAATGCGCTTTGTGTATTGGTCATCCGGGCAATTCGGCCATCCAGTCCATCCATGATCATCGCCACAAAGACAGCAATAGCAGCGGATTCGAAATCACCACGGATGGCCGCTATGATGGCGTAGAAACCTGCAAACAGACCGGCGGTGGTGAATAAGTTTGGCAGTAAATAAATGCCGCGTCTTTGCTGCTTCTCATTACTGACCATAAACTGAAAACTCCCGGATATTAATTGCTGCCATTATGACATCAGTCTCTTATAAACAAAACGGGGACGGCCGTTTGCACGGCCGCCCCCGAATCTGACTCACAAATTTATCGGTTAGTTTTTAGATTTATCGACAATTTTTTGAATCCACGGCATCATAGAACGCAGTTTGGTACCGGTTTGTTCAATCGGATGCTCGGCATTAAGACGACGCATTGCTGTCATTTCAGGGTAACCGGATTGACCTTCCTGAATGAACTGCTTGGCGTATTTCCCTTCTTGAATATTTTTCAACGCTTCACGCATTGCCCAGCGGCTTTCCTCGTTGATAACACGTGGACCGGTAACATATTCACCATACTCGGCATTATTTGAAATCGAGTAGTTCATATTGGCGATACCGCCTTCGTACATCAAGTCAACGATCAGTTTCAGTTCATGCAGACATTCAAAGTAAGCCATTTCCGGGGCGTAACCCGCTTCAGTCAGTGTTTCAAAACCGGCTTTAACCAGTTCGACCGCACCGCCACACAGAACAGCTTGTTCACCGAACAGATCCGTTTCAGTTTCATCACGGAAGCTGGTCTCGATAATACCGGTACGACCACCACCGATGGCTGAGGCATAAGACAAAGCGATATCTTTAGCTTTACCGGAAGCATCCTGTTCAATCGCGATCAAATCAGGAATACCGCCGCCTTTGACAAATTCACTGCGAACCGTATGACCCGGCGCTTTCGGCGCAATCATCACCACATCCAGATCATTGCGAGGCACGATTTGGTTGTAAACAATGGCAAAACCATGAGCAAAAGCCAGCACGGCGCCCTGTTTCAGGTTAGGTTTAATTTCTTGTGCATACAGCTGAGACTGGAATTCATCCGGCGTCAGCACCATAACCAGATCGGCACCTTTAACCGCTTCGCTGACATTGTCAGATACTTTCAGACCAGCACCTTGCGCTTTGGCAATGGAAGAAGAACCGGCACGCAAAGCAACCGTCACATCTACGCCGGAATCCTTCAGGTTACAGGCGTGGGCATGGCCTTGAGAGCCATAACCAATAATTGTGACTTTCATCCCCTGGATGATAGACAGGTCACAATCTTTATCGTAATAAATGTTCAAACTCATGTTTTAGTTCCTTGGGTTTTCTTGAAAGCGAAATACCCGTGACACCTGGGAATGCACGGGTATATACAATCGATATTACAGGTGCAAACTTTTTTCGCCACGGGCGATACCGGAGACACCGGTGCGCACCGTTTCGATAATTTTGTGTTCTGCCAGCGCGTCAATAAATGAATCCAGCTTGGTGCCGGTGCCGGTCAGTTCGATGGTGTAGGTTGAAGGTGTCACATCAATGATGTGGCCGCGGAAAATTTCTGACAGTCTTTTTACGTCTTCCCGCTGGGCCATGGTCGCAGCTTTGACCTTGATCAGCATCATTTCCCGCTCGATATGAGCCCCTTCTGTCAGATCCAGCAACTTAACCACATCAATCAGCTTGTTTAATTGCTTGGTGATCTGTTCGATGATGCGATCAGTCCCCGTAGTCACAATCGTCATACGTGACAGAGAGGCATCTTCTGTAGGCGCCACAGTGAGCGATTCGATATTGTAACCACGTGCAGAAAACAAACCGGCAACACGCGACAATGCCCCTGCTTCATTCTCAATCAGGATAGAAATAATATGTCGCATTTATGAAAGCTCCCTTTCCGGATCTTGGGGTAGTTCGCAGTGAGGTGACATGTGCATCTCGTTATGTGCCTTACCTTGCGCAATCATCGGATACACGTTTTCAGTCTGATCGGTCACAATATCAAAGAAGACCAGACGATCTTTCATAGCAAAGCCTCTTTCCAGTTCACTACGGAGATCTTCAGGACGTTCAACGCGGATACCGACGTGACCATAACTCTCGGCCAACTTAACAAAGTCAGGCAAGGACTCCATATAAGAATGCGAATAACGGTTTTCGTAGAAGAACTCCTGCCACTGGCGAACCATGCCCAGATAACGGTTATTCAATGCCACGATTTTAACCGGCAGCCCATATTGCAGACAGGTCGACAGCTCCTGAATACACATCTGGATACTACCTTCACCTGTCACACAGATAACCGTTTCTTCAGGATAAGCCAGTTGTACGCCCATCGCCGCAGGCAAGCCGAAACCCATCGTGCCAAGACCACCGGAGTTGATCCAACGGTTAGGCTCATCAAATCCGTAGTACTGGGCCGCCCACATCTGATGCTGACCTACGTCAGAAGTTACATAGGCTTTACCTTGTGTAATTTCGTGCAGCATTTCGATAACCATTTGCGGCTTGATCTTGTCGCTGTTACGGTCATAGCTCATGCATTTCTGAGCACGCCAGCTGTTGATGATCGCCCACCACTCATCCAAAGCTTTTTGCTGCGGTTTTTTGCTGCCGGTTTCCAGCAGATGATTCATCTCCTGTAAGACATCGGCTACATTACCGACGATAGGAATATCCACGGTAATGGTTTTGGAAATCGATGAAGGGTCGATATCAATATGGATAATCTGTGCATGTGGACAGAATTCGGCAATCTTGCCGGTGACCCGGTCATCGAAGCGCGCACCAACGGCAATCAACACATCACAGTCATGCATTGCCATATTGGCTTCGTAAGTGCCGTGCATGCCAAGCATGCCCAGGAATTGTTTGTCACTGGCAGGATAAGCGCCCAGCCCCATCAGGGTACTGGTAATTGGATAACCCAGGTGACGAACAAATTTACGCAATTCATCAGAACCTTTACCCAGCACCACACCGCCACCGGAGTAAATCATTGGTTTTCGGGCTGACAGCAATAAATCAACAGCACGTTTGATCTGACCCGTGTGACCTTTTACGGTCGGCTGGTAAGAGCGCATCTGAACCTTATCAGGATAGTGATAAGTAATCTTGATATTGGGATCTGTGATGTCCTTGGGAACGTCAACCACAACCGGGCCCGGACGACCTGTCGTCGCCACATAAAAGGCTTTTTTCATGGTCTCAGCCAGATCGTTGATATCCTTGACCAAAAAGTTGTGCTTCACACACGGCCGGGTAATACCGACTGAATCGACTTCCTGGAACGCATCACTACCGATATTGGCCGTAGCAACCTGACCGGTGATAACAACCATCGGAATAGAGTCCATATAGGCGGTAGCGATACCGGTTACCGCATTTGTTGCACCAGGACCGGAGGTGACCAAGACGACACCAGGCTGACCTGTCGCCCGCGCATAACCATCAGCCGCATGAGTGGCTGCTTGTTCATGGCGGACCAGGATGTGTTTGACATCCTCCTGGTTATACAATGCATCATAAATATGAAGCACAGCGCCCCCAGGATACCCGAACAGGTATTCAACACCTTCGTCTTTGAGACATTGAACCAATATCTCGGCACCGCTTAGTTCCACGTGTTCCCCTTTTCCATCGCCGTCGCGAAATGCTAAAAAACATTAAACGTGTAAAGTTACTTGTAATGCTTGATAAGGTCAAGAACAAGCGCTATTGCCAGCCATACGATGATAGCAACTATTTCGGCTTAATTCTTTAGCTGTGGCATAATTCGCTGCTATGACTCAATCAAATCTCACACAACTGACTTTGGCCCGACCAGACGACTGGCATCTCCACTTGCGCGACGATCTGGCACTTGGCAGAACCGTTCCCGACACGGCGCGCAGCTTTGCACGGGCGATCATCATGCCCAACCTGCGACCGCCGGTTACCACCACCGAAATGGCAATTGCCTATCGCGATCGCATTATTGCAGCGCGTCCCGCAGACAGCCACTTTGAACCACTAATGACACTGTATTTGACAGACAACACCAAGGCAGAAGAAATTCAACGCGCCAGTCAAAGTGGTATGGTCCATGCTGTCAAACTTTACCCGGCCGGTGCAACCACCAATTCGGATGCCGGTGTTACCGATCTGGCGAAATGCCGCTCTGCACTTGAAGCTATGCAGGCTTGTGGCCTGCCTTTGCTGGTTCACGGTGAAGTCACTGCAGCAGAAATTGATGTGTTCGATCGCGAGAAAATATTTATCGAGCGGATCCTGCAGCCTTTACTGAAAGAATTTCCGGCCTTAAAAGTTGTGTTTGAACATATCACCACGACCGATGCCGTGCAGTTTGTGGCTGAAGCCGATGACCGTATCGCAGCCACCATCACTCCGCATCATTTGTTACTCAACAGAAATGATCTGCTGGTTGGCGGTATTCACCCGCATCATTACTGCCTGCCGGTCTTGAAACGTAATACCCATCAGCAAGCATTGATTAAAGCCGCAGCCAGCGGCAACCCCAAATTCTTCCTCGGTACCGACAGTGCGCCGCATCCGCGATCCGGCAAAGAAAACAGCTGTGGCTGCGCCGGGATCTACAGTGCCTACGCTGCCATCGAACTTTATGCTGAAGTATTTGACGCGGCTGGTGAACTGGACAAACTGGAAGCCTTTGCCAGTTTTTATGGTGCTGATTTTTATGGCCTGCCCAGAAATACAGACGTTATTACACTGACCAAACAATCCTGGTCAGTGCCTGACAGCCTGGAATTCGCCGGCGAAACCCTGGTGCCGATGCGGGCTGGCGGCGTTATCAACTGGCAGATAATGAACTGACCCGGTCTGTACAGTTATTCAGCCGTAAATGAATTAGAAACGTTACCCGGTTTTTTTGGCGGCTTCGGCTTTGTTGTGTTGTATTGATTATTCCGCTACCAGCAGCATCAGCGTGTTGCCGACTTTCATCACCAGCTGATACGAAATATCAACAATGGCTCATTAAGTTCCATATTTACGGCAGCATTTCCCTGTTTATTGCGATGGTACTAAATGTTCAGTTTCAGAAGTAGCTCTGAGTCCCAACAAAAATAAACGCCATGACCAGCAGTTTTTATATTTCACGGATTCAACTCGTAAGCGCAACTCACTAGTGCAACAGTTGGGTCGATTCCGCGTTTCGTTTAATTCTTTTATTTCGTCATTAAGTGGCAGGCAAAGTCAGGGCCGTTCCTTATATTGCGGGTAACTGTCACAGATTTCGAACCAGTCAGCTTTTGAGCCCACAAAAATATGTGTGACATTGAGTTCACCAAGCGGCGTGTCAAGACTGCCGATGCGCAGTCTGATTTGCTCAGCTTGTGCGTCACGGCGACTGTACAAAGGCGATGCACAATGTTTACAGAACACCCTGAATACACCTGGTGAAGATTCAAACTCATTCAGCGCATCCTGACCAGACAACAAGCTGAATTCAGCCGTATTAATCAATGCATTCGCAGCAAAGGCGCTGCCGTTTGCTTTCCGACATTTGGAGCAGTGACAGAAAAAAACCGGACCGAGCGTGCCATCAATCTGATACTGAACCTGCTGGCATAGACAACTCCCCTTAAGCATGACTCTCTCCTTACCGGCATTTATAAATAAAAAAACCCTTCTTACTTTCGCAGGAAGGGTTTTAATAATATCCGTTTGTTTTGGAAAAATTAAAGTGGCACACCGATGCGTTTAGCGACTTCTTCATAGGCTTCAATCACGCCGCCCAAGCCTTGTCTGAATCGATCTTTATCCAGTTTTTTGCGGGTCTCCGCATCCCAGAGCCGACAGCCATCCGGACTGAATTCATCACCCAGGAAAACCTCTCCCTTGAACAAACCGAATTCCAGTTTGTAATCGACCAAAATCATACCTGCATCAGCAAACAGTTTCTTCAAGATAACATTAACTTTAAATGTTAACTCTTTCATTTTCCTTATATCTTCAGCAGTTGCCCAGCCAAAAGTAGCGATATGGTATTCATTGATCATCGGATCATGCAAAGCATCATTTTTCAGAAAGAACTCAAACACCGGCGGCTCCAGTTCCAAGCCGTCTTCGACACCGAGCCGACGTACCAGACTACCGGAAGCCACATTTCTGACCACACATTCAACCGGAATCATCGCCATGTTTTTGACCAGGGACTCGGTATCGTTGAGCAGTTTCTCAAAATGCGTAGGAATACCGTTATCAGTCAGATATTGCATGATAAAAGCGTTGAATTTATTGTTAACTTCACCTTTGCGGCTCAGTTGTTCAACCTTTTCACCATCAAATGCCGAGGTATCATCACGAAAACTGAGCACGACATAATCATCATTATCGGTGGCAAATACACTTTTTGCCTTGCCTGAATACAACTCTTGTTTCTTTTGCATCTGAGGTCTCTTAACTTTTGTTAATTTCTCGCCAGCCAAACCCGGCGTCCTGATCGGCTACACCGATCCAATTATGCTCGCAACTTAATGCCTCGGCATACAGTGGCACCACAATCGACGGGCAGTTATTCTTTTCAGAAATATGCATGGCCATAATATGCTGTAAGCGGGAAGTGTCGATTTTCTCAAGTAATGAGGCAGATTGCACGTTATTTAGATGCCCCAGCCGTCCGGCGACCCGTCTTTTGAGATGTTCGGGGTATTCGCCCTGCTCCAGCATGGCCATATCGTGATTGGCTTCCAGCAATAACGCATCACAACCTGACAGCGTTGACTCAATCAGCGGTGTGATACTGCCCACATCAGTCAATAAACCCAACCGGTGCTGGCCGTTGCCAAACACAAACTGGCTGGGTTCACGTGCATCATGCGGTACGGGAAAGGGTTCAACCTCGATATCACCGATACTAAAGGTTTCGTGACAGTTGAATTCGCGAACCAGGCCGGTCACATCAGCCGGCAGACAACCGGCCGTGCCCGGTGTGGCATAAACGGGTAGCTTATATCTTCTGGCCAAAACACGAATACCCGCCATATGATCGGCGTGTTCATGGGTGATGAGCACTGCAGACAACTGACGGGGATCGATATTGAGACGTTGCAGCCGTTTTTCAGCCTCACGCGCAGAGAAACCACAGTCGACCATCAACGTGGTTTCTCCATACGTGACTACTGTTGCATTACCCCGACTACCGCTACCGAGGGAAGCAAACCGCATTATGGGGACAGCTGTTCCTGAATCAGGTTCAGCAGGCGTTTGGCAGTATCGTCTGAGGTGCGGGTTTCTTCCGCATCCAGCACGACGATGCGGGTATTATCGGCATCAGAAATCAGCTTGATGTAGTAATACTCTTCCGGTTTTTTCTCAGCATCATCACGCCAGAACGCCAGTCTGCTCAGCATACCTTTTTCTTCCTGCTCAATTTCCTTGAACGGGTCGATATAGCGGACAAAGTAGAAACCGCGTGAACGATCGCGATCTTCGACTGCAAAACCTTTGCTATCGAGCACCCGGCCGACACGGCGCCAGACTGTCGGGAAGTCCTGTTCAACAAACAGAGCCTGATGACCGTTGTTTTCATCCATCAGCAATACATTAGCCGATTCTTCTGCTGAAGGAGTCGGCCCTTGTGCTTTGACCTCGGCTTGGTCCTGCTGGTACAGCACACCAAGGTGTTCAGCCAACTGACGCAACATAGCTTCATCTTTTTGTGCATTACGTTTGGTTTCGTCCTTGGCACCCAGATAGATTTCGGCCATTTTGGACGTATCGCCACGCTCCATGCGAATACGATAAGCGTAACCATCACCATCTTCGACCGTATCCATCAGACCGATACGGTCGTCCATACGATGAATATCAATGCCTTTGCTATTCCAGAACTCCTGAATACGCTGCCAAGTGACGTCACGTTCGCCCGGCACCACCAGGTGACGGTTGGTCCCCTCACCGGCCAGTGAAGGTTTTTTATCAGGTGTGATGTTGTATCTGGCTGCCAGCGGATTAGTCGAGGCTTCTTCAAATTCTGAATAAGTCGCACTGCTGTCCTGATTACCGGCAATGTCATCATTGATACGGTTGGTGCTCAAATCGGGGGGTACATCCAGCGGGGGCATGGTTTCCGCTTTGCGATATTTCTGTGTATTGTCCGGCACGACTTCGTCCAGCGTAGAAAATGCGCCACAACCACTCAGTACAGCCGTCATCATGACGACCAGCGATGTTTGTTGAAATAATTTCGCGTTCATTTAATACAGTTCACTCATTGATTTAGTTTAGAACACCCGCCGTAATGAGGGCCTCACGCACCGACTGATGGTATTTCTCCGACAATACCGTCATTGGCAAGCGAATACCTTCTGGGATAAGTCCCATCTCCGACAACGCCCATTTAACAGGAATAGGGTTAGCTTCCACAAATAAAAATTGATGCAAAGGCACCAAAGCCTGGTTGATTTCACGGGCACGGGCTTCATCGCCTGCCAGCGCGGCCATACAGATTTCATGCATGGCAGCAGGCGCCACATTAGCTGTAACCGAGATAATTCCTCTGCCACCTGCCAGAATAAAATCAATTGTATTGGCATCCTCACCGGTATAAAGTTCAAACTCGTCGCCAGCCAGTTGTTTGATTTGCTGAACCCGGGACACGTCCCCCGTCGCTTCTTTAATACCAATAATATTGCTGATCTGTGCCAGTCTGCCCACTGTCTCGGGTAATAGATCAGACGCTGTACGCCCAGGCACATTGTAGAGAATCTGAGGAATATCAACTGCTTCTGCAATCGCTTTGAAGTGCAGGTACATGCCTTCCTGGGTAGGCTTGTTATAGTAAGGTGTCACCAGCAGTACCGCATCAACCTTCAGATCTTTGGCGTACTGGGTCAGTTCGATGGCTTCAGAGGTCGAGTTGGCGCCGGTACCCGCAATAACCGGAATACGGCCATTGACCTGCTCTACGACTTTACGGATAACGTCGCAATGCTCTTCAACATTCAAGGTGGCAGATTCGCCGGTAGTACCGACAGCGACGATGGCATCTGTGCCTTGGCTGATGTGAAACTCGACCAGCTTTCGCAGGCTGTCATCATCCAGAGAGCCATCTGCTCGCATGGGTGTGACAAGAGCTACCATACTGCCGCTAAACATATTAAAAGACTCCGAAAAAATAACAGGCATGGTACTTTGCCTGCCTATGGATGACAAGATCAGACTGAGTTGTGTAAGGTAAGATTTCTTACAAACCGTTCCAAAACAGGATGATTAGATGACCCAAGTGCAACTTGACCAACCGGTGCCTGACTTTGAGTTGCCCGGCACTGGCGATAAAACATTCCGCCTTTCCGAGCAATTGGGTAAGCACATCGTGGTGTATTTCTACCCGAAAGACAATACCCCCGGCTGTACTTTAGAAGGCCAGAACTTTCGTGATCAGATTAATTTCTTCCATGATCACAACACGATTATTGTCGGAATTTCCCGTGACAGCGTGCGGGTACATGAAAACTTCAAAAGCAAACAATCCTTTCCGTTCGAATTGCTTTCTGATGCAGATGAAACTGTCTGCAAACTGTTTGATGTTATCAAACTCAAGAAAAACTATGGCCGTGAATATATGGGCATTGTTCGCAGCACCTTCCTGATTGACGATAAAGGCGTGCTCAGAAACGAGTGGCGGAATGTCAAAGTCAAACAGCACATTGACGAGGTCAAACAAGCCATACTGGAACTTTAAATTACTATTTAAGTTTCCATTGTAAATAAATGTATATATTAAAAAATATCATGAGATTTAATGGTTAAAAACGCTGTAACCATTAGCTGATATTGCACGCACCTTCCCGTACCAGTTTATCTAAGGTTCTGCTCCTCTGGACGTTTTAGATCCTGGCTTAAGTTTTGCTCACTCAAGCCAGGATCCAACCCAGAGGAGGTCCATGGGCAGTCTAAAAGCCTTTCAATGAACTTAAGCGCGGCAGAAGAAAGATGGCCGGCCTAGTTTGGTCCTACCGGCAAACTTGCGATGTCCCAGGCCTGCTTTTGAACCGCGCTAATTATCCAGCCGCCCAGGTTAAACCACTGTTATTTCAGGCGTTCTCAGATGCGGTTGTGAAAGCGTAATCAGCATCGGTATAATTTCGCCCCTGTCCGAATAATGTCGGTAATATATGGCTGACAATAGACTGTAAAAATTATTTTTTATAGCACCAAAATGCAGCAAAAACCTGTGATCGCCCATCGACGTTAGCCTCAGCTCAGATCAGCGCAAAGTTATCCACATAAAGTGCACAATTTATGCGCATTTTATCCCCTTGCCAACACTTCAAAAACACACTATCTTGTGGTTTAATGATTTCACAACCACAACCTCTAGTGGTTTGGCGTTTTTTAGATTTCTTCACACAAAGCAGGGATTATCACTATGGCGAGCGAAGCAGCACAACCCATTCCGACTTCATCTTCCGCTCAAAGCGGATACAGCGTAATTCGTCGTAACGGCAAAGTTACCGACTTTGACAGCAACAAGATTGCCGTTGCCATCACCAAGGCTTTTCTGGCCGTTGAAGGTGATTCAGCCAAGGAAAGTCGACGCATCCACGATACCGTTTCCAAACTGACTAAGCAGATTACCGAAAATTTGTTGCGCCGTCTGGACGATGGTGGCACGGTTCATATCGAAGACATTCAGGATCAGGTTGAACTGGCCCTGATGCGTGAAGGCGAATACAAAGTCGCCCGCGCCTACGTCGTTTATCGTGAGCAGCAATCACAAAAACGTGCCGAAGAAGAGAAGAAACATCCACAACCAGCGAATGAGGCAATCCTGCATGTCACAGCCGCTGACGGGTCTCGCCACCCACTGGATATTGATCGCCTGCACAACCTGATTACAGAAGCCTGCGAAGGTCTGGCAGAAGTCAACCGTGACGCTATCCTGCGTGATACCCAGCGCAACCTGTTCGACGGAGTAAAAGAAACCGACGTTGAAAAAGCCCTGGTCATGGGCGCGCGCACCTTTATCGAAAAAGATCCCGCCTACAGCACTTTGGCCGCTCGCCTGCTGATGGACGGTATCCGCCGTGAAGCGCTGAGCTTTGTTTACAAAATACCCAAACAGGCCTCGCAAAATGAAATGGTCGATATCTATCCGGACTATTTCAAAACCTACATTCACACCGCAATAGAACACGAACTGATTGACTCCGAACTGGGCCTGTTTGATCTGGACAGACTGGGTAAAGCGCTGAAACCGGAACACGATTTCGAGTTCACCTACCTGGGTCTGCAAACGCTGTACGACCGTTACTTTATCCATTACGACGGTACCCGCTTCGAATTGCCGCAGGCGTTCTATATGCGTGTTGCAATGGGGCTGGCGATTAACGAACTCAACCGTGAAGAACGCGCTATCGAGTTCTACAACCTGCTGTCGTCTTTCGACTTCATGAGCTCAACGCCGACCCTGTTCAACTCCGGCACCTTGCGTCCGCAACTGTCTTCCTGCTACCTGACAACCGTACCGGATGATCTGAGCGGCATATACAATGCGATTCGCGATAATGCCCTGCTGTCCAAATATGCCGGTGGTCTGGGTAATGACTGGACCCGTGTACGCGGTCTGGGCGCCCACATCAAAGGCACTAACGGCAAATCACAAGGTGTTGTCCCGTTCCTGAAAGTCGCTAACGACACCGCTGTCGCCGTTAACCAGGGTGGTAAACGTAAAGGTGCTGTCTGTGCTTATCTGGAAACCTGGCACATTGATATCGAAGAATTTCTCGATATGCGTAAAAACACCGGTGATGATCGCCGACGCACCCACGATATGAACACCGCGAACTGGATTCCTGATTTGTTCATGAAACGGGTCGCTGAAGAAAAGACCTGGACTTTGTTCTCACCGGAAGAAGTGCCCGATCTGCACGATTTGACCGGTCTGGACTTTGAAGCCGCGTACAAAGAGTACGAAGACAAAGCCGCCCGCGGTGAAATCAGAAACTTCAAACAAATGCCGGCCACCGATCTGTGGCGCAAAATGCTGGGCATGCTGTTTGAAACCGGCCACCCATGGGTTACGTTCAAAGATCCCTGTAACCTGCGCAGCCCGCAACAACATGTCGGTGTCGTTCACAGCTCCAACCTGTGTACCGAAATCACCCTGAATACATCAGATAAAGAAATCGCCGTCTGTAACCTGGGTAGTGTCAACATGGTCAGACACGTTGATGAAAACGGCAACCTGGACAAGGAAAAACTGCAAAAAACCATTCGCACCGCCATGCGTATGCTGGATAACGTTATCGAATATAACTACTACAGCGTCCCGCAAGCACGTAACTCCAATCTGCTGCACCGCCCTGTCGGTCTGGGCATCATGGGTTTCCAGGATGCCTTGTACAAACTGCGTCTGCCCTACAGCTCTGAAGAAGCGGTCAAGTTCGCTGATGAATCAATGGAAGCCGTCAGCTATTACACGATTGAAGCCTCTTCCGATCTGGCGGCCGAACGTGGCAAATACCAGACTTACGATGGCAGCCTGTGGAGCAAAGGCATTCTGCCGATTGATTCCATCAAGATCCTGAAAGAAGCCCGCGGCGAATACCTGCAACAGGATGAAAGCCAAACCATGGACTGGGACGCTTTGCGCGACAAAATCAAACGTCAGGGCATGCGTAACTCCAACACCATGGCGATTGCACCGACTGCCACCATTTCCAATATCTGTGGCGTCAGTCAGTCCATCGAGCCGACTTACCAGAACCTGTTTGTCAAATCGAACCTGTCCGGCGAGTTCACTGTGATCAATCCATACATGGTTGAAGATCTGAAACAACGCGGTCTGTGGGACGAAGTCATGATCAATGACCTCAAATACTTCGACGGCAGCCTGCAAAGCATCGACCGGGTACCGAGCGAGCTGAAAGCCCTGTACACCACCGCTTTTGAAATGGATGCCCGCTGGCTGATTGAAGCAGCCTCCCGTCGTCAGAAATGGCTGGATCAGGCACAAAGCCTCAACCTGTACATGGCAGAACCATCAGGTAAGAAGATGGATAATCTGTACAAACTGGCCTGGGTACGTGGCCTGAAAACCACATACTACCTGCGCTCCATGGGTGCGACCGGTGCCGAGAAAACCAGCTCTGCGCCTACCCCGCCGCCCTCGGCAGAAAAACCCAGCGGCCCGACGCCGGTAGCCAGCAGTCCAGTTGCAAGCAGCACATTAACTGGCGCAGCTTTGGCCAGCGCGGTAGCAGAAGCTGAAGAGTTTTTGGGTGAAGGCATGGAAGCACCGAAAGCGTGCTCTATCTTAGAACCAGACTGCGAGGCATGTCAGTAATGTTGAATTGGGATGATCCATTCTCAGCGCCGATAGCCGGCACTGAGACAGACAAACAAAAAGAAACGCCAGCGGCAGCACCTGCTGAACCAGCGGCTAACGAACTTACCGAGGCACCCGCCTCGGCTAAGATCAGCGAATTGCCGCCGTCCAACGCCAAACCGGTTAACGCCGATGACAAGCGTGTGGTCAACGGTATGGCAGACATTAACCAGCTGGCCCCGTTCAAATATCCGTGGGCATGGAATTACTTCCTCAATGCCAACAAAAACCACTGGACACCGCTGGATATCAACATGGCGCAGGACGTACACGACTATCGTCATAAACTGACGATGGAAGAACGCCACGTCTATGAAAACGTGCTGTCCTACCTGACCACCTCCGATATTCTCGCCATGCGTAATATCGGTCTGGCGGTCATGGAAAAAATGTCCGCCCCCGAATTGCAGATCTATCAGGCACGTCAGGTCTACGAAGAAGCGTTGCATACCTGGACCTATCAGCACTGCATCGAAACCATCGGCCTCGATCAAAGCGAAATCTACAACCGCTACCGTGTGGTGCCGGAGATTTATCAAAAGATTAAACTCGCCAATGACCGGCTGGATACCGTGATGCGCAGCGATATCGACCTGCATGATCCGGACGAGCTGGAAAACTTCGTCATGTCCTACGCATTTTTCGCCGGTATTTTCGAAGGTTGCTGGTTCTACAACGGTTTCAGCCCGATCTTTGCCCTGCAACGCCGCGGCCTGATGAAAGGCACCGCCGAACAGCTGCAATACATCATGCGTGACGAAGTCATGCACGCCTCGTTCGGTATTCGTGTCGTCAAACAGATCATCAAAGAAGAAAACGTCAAACTGGATCCGAAAAAAATCCAGCAAATGTTTGAAGAAGCCGATGCAGCAGAAAAAACCTACACCGGTTACATTCTGCGTGACCCGATTCTGGGTTACTCAAAAGAAGTGCATCACGGCCAGTTCCGCTACACCGCCAACCGCCGCGCCAAACAGCTGGGTTTTGAAGAACCGTTCCCCGGTGCCGAAGCCACCCTGCCCTGGCTCGATGAACAGGCCAATATGCGGAAGGAGAAAAACTTCTTCGAGACCAAGGTCACCGAGTATCAAACTGGTGGTGGTCTTAAATGGGACTGATGAGTTGATTGAAAAGCCGACCTTGTGTCGGCTTTTTGTTTCTTAATGACAAGATAAATTCTAGGAGTTCTTTATCCAGTGCTTAGTGAATCTGTAATGGCAATATTGAATAATGTTTTTGACTTCATGGAAGAAAAAGGGGTCAACCGAAAGGCTGTGTCATTTGGAATTGACGAAGAATTAGTCAATGAAGTCTATGAGGCGACCGGAGTTCAATATTCGTTAAATGAGTTACAGAAAGCGGCTGATAAATGTCTCGCGCATGAATGGATTGAGCATACAACTTTAGGTGACAAATATACTTCCCTAAGAGTTACCGAAAAAGGTATTGGCATCGTCCGTTCTAAAAGAAAACAAGAAGCTGAAAAGAATAATAGACCCGTTCTGAAAAAAGTCTCAGACTATATTGAAGAACATAAAGGATTATTTGTGTTTCTTGGGTTCACCGTCGCTTTAGCTTCTCTACTTATAAAAATATATGGGGATAAATAATTATGGATATTGCCCCAATCTCTGTTGAGATTACTTGTTTATTTTGTGACTCACCCCTGACAGGCGAAGAAGATGCAAATTTTGAATCTGGAGATATGATTGAATGTGCTGAGTGCGGTGAAAGCAACGACTATGACAGTGTTCTAGAAGTTGCCAAAGAAAAAGGTATGACAAAAATGACGGAAAAAGTACAAACTGCAATAGAAAAAGAGTTTTCTAAGTTATTCAAATGACATTTAAAAATCTAGGGGGGGGGGCGGAACACTTTGATTCACAGGTGTTCTTCCATGTATTACGCAACTTACAACTAGCGCTAGGCAAGGAGAACAACCTGACAACAATCCCAAGCACATCTAAGTGGACCTCTCTCGATTTCCCTGCTATCAGCAGCATTAGGCGATCCACCATGCCGACAAAACTGCCTCGTGACAAATGGCCTGCTTGGGCTTCTAGTAGCACACAATTTAATCGGATTTTGTCTTACCCCTTTATCCCTGCTGAAGTTAAATTGGAATCTACATTGCCATCTAGCATAATCGCTGCAACTCTATTGACCGAACGGATAGATATCAAGGATAAACCGAAAGTTTATAACTACAATATATACTTAATGGCGGAATCAACAGATGGAAAGCTCTATCACTCGCCACCGATAAGAACAACAAACCCCTCGCATCATTCAACAGCGCCTTCTACATGGTTTGATAGTGTTGGTTATCAGTAACATTCAAGATGATAGCCCGTAAATAAGTAATTGGGGTCAGATTGAACCTCCCCCAGTTTAACGGACACTTTTAATCGGCGACAATGTCGCCTAGAAGGAGTGTCCGTTAAACTGGGGGAATGTCAGATCTACATTTAAGCATTTAGAAAACGTGGCAGGTGGAAAGTGAAGAAATCTATTTAATTTGGATCCAACCCTTTTTATTTTTTAGAGTGAAATCATGGG
>NZ_JAPDMV010000037.1 GCF_026319305.1 Methylophaga sp. OBS4 | reverse complement strand
AGGCAGCCATTAACCAATACCGAACAGCTCGTGAAGCTGTAGATACATTTACCCGTTTTTTTGATTAACCAGGAGATATCATGGAATTGCAGGCTTTTCTGACGCAATTAAACAACGAACCCGAAAAAGTTGAGTTTGATGACACGATGGCGGTCATTGAAACGAATTACGCATTCACACCAACCGCTTTCCGCAATGGCGAATGTCAGAATGCCGCTGGACAAAACAACGGTTCATGCAAGATTTTGGCTTTTGGCATGGTTAACCAACTCAGTCCAGAGCAAACTTTAGCCTGTTTTGGTCGTTTTTATCGTGACGATGTGCTTGGCAACCCTAATGGAGATGATCACCAAAACATTCGGAATTTCATCAACAGCGGCTGGGGTGGCGTTAAGTTTGAAAGCCCGGCACTTAGCCTGAAGTAAAAAAATACCCCTGTCTGCAGTTTGATTGCAGACAGGGGCAAGTTCTATTACCTAATACCTAGCCTTTAAAGCAGGATACGTTCGATACCACCGTCTTTGACCTTGTCAATAAAGTCACGGTGCCAGTTTTCACCTTTCAGGTGTTTGGCGATTTCCACCACAATGTAGTCGGTTTCAATACCGGTATCTTCAGTGTAGCGCATCAAGCCCTGCTGGCAGGCCGGGCATGAAGTCAACATCTTCACATTACCGTTTTTGGCTTTGTCGGCACCGGTCAGTTCGTTAATGCCTTTGGTGATTTCCTCTTCCTTGCGGAAACGAACCTGGGTGGCAATATCCGGTCTTGCTACAGCAAAAGAACCGGCTTCACCACAGCAACGATCATTCAACGTCACTTCCTGTCCCAACAAAGTACTGGCTACAGATGTCGGCTGATAGGTCTTCATCGGCGTATGGCATGGGTCGTGGTACATATACTGCACCCCTTCAACACCTTCCATTCTCACCCCTTTTTCCATCAGATATTCGTGAATATCCAGCAAACGACAACCCGGGAAGATCGCTTCAAACTGATATTTAAGCAGCTGATCCATACAGGTACCGCAAGACACGATCACGGTTTTGATATCCATGTAATTGAGCGTATTCGCCACACGATGGAACAAAACCTGATTCGCTGTGGAAATGGAGCTTGCCTTGTCGTTATCACCGGTAGCAGCCTGCGGATAACCACAGCACAGATATCCCGGCGGCAATACCGTTTCAGCACCTACTTCATACAGCATCGCCAGTGTTGCCAGACCAACCTGGCTGAACAAACGCTCGGAACCACAGCCCGGGAAATAAAACACCGCATCGGATTCATCATTCACCTTCTTCGGATCACGCAGAATCGGCACCAGTTTGTCATCTTCCAGCCCCAGCATGGAACGGGTGGTCTGTGAAGGCAGGCCAGCGGGCATCGGTTTTTTCATGAAATGCACGACCTGCTCACGAATCGGGGTTTTACCGGTTGTCGGTAGCGGCCGCTTTTTCTTGTTGCCCAGCAAACCAAGATTCTTCGCCACACCGTGTGCCATGCGCTGCGCTTTGTAGCCCCACTCGATCATGGTTTTACGCATGATTTTAACGGTCAGCGGATCGGTGGCATTCAGATAGGCCATAGATGTCCAGGTACCGATATTCGGTCGACGCTTACCTTGTTTTTTCAGTACTTCACGCAGCTTGATGCTGACATCACCAAAGTCGATATTGACCGGGCATGGATTCAGGCAACGGTGACAGATCGTGCAGTGATCGGCCACGTCGTTCATTTCCTCAAAGTGACGCACAGAGATACCGCGGCGTGTCTGCTCTTCATAGAGGAAAGCCTCAATAATCAGGCCGGTGCCCAGGATCTTGTTACGCGGTGAATACAGCAAGTTAGCCCGCGGCACATGGGTCGTACAATCCGGTTTGCATTTACCGCACCGCAGACAGTCTTTGATGTCATTGTTGATATCACCCAGATCGCTGGCTTCCAGAATTAAAGCTTCCTGCTCCAGCAGTCGCAGTGACGGCGTGTATGCTTTTTCCAGTCCGGAACCTGCCAGTAATTTACCGGCATTGAAATGACCGTTGGGATCCACTTTTTGCTTGTAACCGGTGAACGCATCAATGGTGGCTTGATCCAGATACTGCATTTTGGTCAGACCGATACCATGCTCACCGGAGATAACCCCGCCGAGTCTTTCCGCCAACTCCATAACTTCATCCACAATACGTTCGGCATCATGCATCATCACATAGTCATTGGAGTTGACCGGGATATTGGTATGCACATTACCGTCACCGGCATGCATATGTGTCGCCGCAAAAAGACGGCTGGAACGATGCTCTTTATGAATCGCATCCAGCTTGTTACGCAGCACGCTCAGTGCCTGCCCCTGGAACAATTCTTTCAGCGGTTTTTCCACTTCACTGCGGTAGGAAATGCGTAAATCCCGGCGCTGCAATACATTGAACAACGTATCGTTATCAATCAGATTGGCTTTGGCATCCTCTGATAATAATGCTGCCTTGTCGATGGCTGGCGTATCCAGATTATCCAGCACCTCCTGCCAGCGCAGTTGGACCACATCCAGATGCTGACAGGCTGCATCGACTTTGGACTGCACAATGGCATCATTTTCGGCGCTGTCATCCAGATCTTTATTGCCCCACTCTTTCAGCTCTTTCGGATTAGAGGACAGGTAATCACGCACGGCCTGAGCCGTTTTCAGCTTGTTACGCGTGGATTGAACGATATTAATGCGCTCAATGCCATCATTGTATTCAGACAGACGATCCAGCGGAATCACCACGTCTTCGTTAATCTTGAAGGCGTTGGTATGTTTGGCAATTGCTGCCGTTTTTGCCCGATCGGCCCAGAAACGCTTGCGGGCCTCAGGGCTGACCGCCACAAAACCTTCGCCATCACGGGCATTAGCCAGACGAATCACTTCTGAACAGGCGCGGGCAACCGCATCTTCATCATCACCGACGACATCAATCACCAGCACCATTTTCGGCGGCACACTGCGCGGCGCTTTGGTGGAATAGTCCACAGCACGCACATAACGTTCGTCCAGATGCTCCATCCCCGCCAGCAAAACATCGGGGTTGTTATCGAGCACGTCCTTGGTTTCCACAATCGCCGGTACTGCCTTGCTCAAATCGTTACCAAAAAACTCGAGACAAATGGTGCGGATAAAGTCCGGCATCCGGTGCAGAACAAATACCGCAGAGGTAATCAGGCCGTCACAGCCTTCTTTCTGGATGCCTGGCAGGCCGCCGAGGAATTTATTAGTAACATCCTTACCCAAGCCGGTTTTCCGCAGCTCTTTAGCAGGAATAGCTATCTTTTCGGGTTCGCCGATTTGCGTTTTACCATCGGCCTTGAAGCGGGTGATTTTGAACTCGGCAATCTCGATATCATGGATTTTGCCCATATTATGGTTAAGACGCTCGACTTCCATCCAGGTAGAGTCCGGCGTCACCATGCGCCATGAAAGCAGATTATCCAGGGTGGTTCCCCACATCACTGCTTTCTTGCCACCGGCGTTCATGGCGACGTTACCACCGATTGTGGATGCATCCTGTGAAGTCGGATCGACAGCAAACACCAGTCCGTTTCGATCGGCGATATCTGAGACGCGTTTTGTTACTACCCCCGCTTCAGCACGTATCGTCGGCACTTTTTCCTCGCGTCCCGGAATGTGCCGATACACCACTTCGCCGAGGCCTTCCAACTTCTCGGTATTGACCACCACACTGTCGGTGGTAAGCGGAATCGCACCACCGGTGTAACCGGTACCGCCACCACGCGGGATCACGGTGAGTCCCAAATCGATACAGGCAGCAATAATCCTTGCCATTTCTTCTTCGGTATCCGGTGTCACCACTGCCAACGGATATTCAACACGCCAATCTGTGGCATCGGTGACATGAGACACACGTGCCAGCCCATCAAATTGGATATTGTGTTTCTTGGTAGCGCGGGACAGACGGCGCAACACCACACGGCGGCGCTCTTCAATGCTGAGCAGATTACGTTCAAAACGTTCAACAGCTTCGCGGGCACTTTTTTCCAGTGTTAATGCCAGGTCGTTGTTATTTTTCTCTGCCCGTTGACGAATCTGATCCAGACGATGATGCAAAGCATGTCTCAGAGATTTCCAGCGTTTACGGTTTTCAACCAGATCATCCTGAATAAAAGGGTTTCGCTGTATGACCCACATATCCCCCAGCACTTCAAACAGCATCTTGGCGCTACGGCCGGTTTTGCGTTGTTCACGCAGCTGTTGCAGAACGTCCCACATCGGTTCACCAAGGAAACGGATGACGATTTCACGATCTGAGAATGAGGTATAGTTATACGGAATCTCGCGAATTCGATTTGGCATGTTGTTCAGATAAGCCTCTTTCTAATAGAGAGTGAATTTTAAAAGTGCCATTTTAACATGAAGCGCCGCTATAATAAGCCCATAAACCACAGGCCTTTTAACGACTCCCCTTTCTGACCACGCTTACATACATGGATTTAATACAGATTATTGCGCTGGCCCTGCTGCAAGGCCTGACAGAGTTCCTACCGATATCCAGTTCAGCTCATTTGATTTTGCTACCGATTCTTGCCAATTGGCAGGATCAGGGACTGGCTTTTGATGTGGCCGTGCATGTCGGCACTTTAACTGCGGTTGTGCTCTACTTTCGACACACTATTAGGACGTTGGTTTCTGACTGGCTGCAATCAGTAATAAAACGGCAAGCGGTGGGTGACAGCCGCCTTGCCTGGGCGGTGATATTCGGCACCATTCCAGTGGGATTAGCCGGTTTATTGTTTAACGGCTTCGTTGAAACTTTGCTCAGAAACCCACTGGTCATCGCAGCAACGACTATTCTGTTTGGCTTATTACTGGGCTGGGCTGACTGGCAGGGACAACAACAACGTAATGAACATCAGCTGCGCTGGCAGGATATTCTGTTTATTGGCGTGGCGCAGGCTATCGCTCTAATCCCGGGTACCTCACGTTCGGGCATTACCATTACTGCCGGATTAATGTTGGGGTTAACGCGAAATGCGGCAGCGAGGTTTTCGTTTCTGCTGTCGATACCGGTCATCTTTCTGGCGGGTGGACTTAAAACGCTAGAACTCGTACAATCCAACCTCGCTGCCAACTGGTTCGCGCTGATTTCGGGCGCAGTATTTTCAGCTGTCAGCGCGTATATTTGCATTTTCCTGTTTCTGAAAATGCTTGAGCGCATCGGCATGTGGCCTTTCGTTATTTATCGCCTGTTATTGGGCGGGTTGCTGCTCTGGCTGTTTCTCTAATTACTGTTGACAGTCGTTCGATCAGTGCGTAATATTCTCCCTCTTTATTTGGACCGCCTGCGTAAATTTTCAGGAGCAACTCGCGGATGAAAACCATAAGTGCAAAACCAGCAGAAGTTCGTCGTGACTGGTTCGTTATTGATGCTAACGGCAAAACATTAGGCCGTATGGCAACTGAAATCGCGCGTCGTCTGCGTGGTAAACATAAAGCTATTTATACCCCACACGTGGATACCGGTGACTACATTGTTGTGATCAACGCAGAAAAGCTGCGTGTTACAGGTAACAAAATGTTAGACAAGATGTATCATCATCACACTGGCCATATCGGTGGTATCAAATCTATCTCACTGGAAAAACAACTTGATAAAGCACCAGAACGTGTTATCAAGACTGCTGTAAAAGGTATGCTTCCAAAGAACCCGCTGGGTCGTGCAATGTTCAGCAAACTGAAAGTTTATGCTGGCACAGAACACCCACACACAGCTCAACAGCCTAAAGTGCTGGAAATCTAATCGGATATTGTCATGGCAGATTCATATTACGCTACAGGTCGTCGTAAAAGCTCAACCGCTCGTGTTTTCCTGAAACCGGGCAGCGGCAACATTTCAATCAACACCCGCACACTGGAAGATTATTTCGGTCGTGAGACCTCCCGCATGGTTGTTCGCCAGCCGCTGGAACTGGTCGACATGCTGGAAAAATTTGACCTCAAAATCACCGTTCGTGGTGGTGGTAATAACGGTCAGGCCGGTGCGATTCGTCATGGTATCAGCCGTGCCCTGGTTGAATACGACAACGAATTAAAAGCAGAACTGCGTAAGGCAGGCTTCATCACCCGTGATGCGCGTGCTGTCGAACGTAAGAAAATCGGTCTTCATAAAGCACGTAAACGTCCACAATTCTCCAAACGTTAATTGCAGACATACTGCTTTGCAGATCCAGAAAAGGTCATCCAGCGGATGGCCTTTTTTTTTGTGGACTGGTTTACACTTTTTTTACATCCATGCTATAAACATGACTTATCGCTTAACACACATGGATTTGCTGATGAAAAAACCACTCATTGCCGCTGGCATTTTCGCCCTGACGCTCGCTCCGGTTGCCAGTGCCGAACAGACTTCTGCAGTGGCCTTTTCTGCTGGTGCCTTTGCTGTATTTGATACTGACACGGCAGCTGAAATTGGTGCTGAATACCGCTTTGCGCCGCTTGAATCTGTTTTCAACCTGATCCCTGCAGTCGGCATCAATGCCAACTCAGACGGGGGGTACTGGGCCCATGCTGGTTTCCGTTACGATATCGAACTCAACCCAAACTGGATATTGACTCCGAACGTTGCGGTAGTTGGTTATGAAAACGGCGGTGGCAGGGATCTGGGGCATGGTTTGCAGTTTCGTACCGGACTTGAATTGGCCTACCAGTTAAATACCAGCAGTCGTATCGGCCTTGGCATTTACCATATGTCAAATGCCCATCTTGGCAAAAATAATCCCGGCGCAGAATCCATATTCTTAAGCTACAGCTTCACGCCTGATTTCTGATTCATCTTTAAGTCAGAGATCTTTATATAGCAGGCCTTTGCCTTCCGGCTGGGTTTTAAACCGCCGGTGTACCCAGAAATACTGTTCCGGCGATTTTCTGATTTCCTGCTCAAGCCAGTCATTAATGCGCTGGGCATCGGCAATATCATCACCGGATGGATAATCCGTCAGCGGCTCGCCAATACTGATCGTATAACTGCCATTTTGTTCACGACGCGGAACAAAGGGCACCACCTTGGCGCCCGTCATTTTGACCATTCGCGCCGTAGCAGGAATGGTCGCCGCCTGAACACCGAAAAACCTGGCAAATACACTGGTTCGCTGTCCAAAATCCTGATCCGGTGCATACCAGACCACTTTATTTTTCTTCAATGCCCGCAGCATGGAACGCGGATCATCCCGCATTACAATACCTTCACTGTGAAAAGTACGTGATCGCATCATCACCGCATTAAACAATGGATTTTTCAGATGCCTGAACATCACATAGGCAGGTGTTTTAAGCATAATCAGTCGGCCGCCCAGTTCCATGCTGGTGAAGTGCCCAGTCAAAAGAATCACGCCCTTACCCGCGGCTTTGGCTTGTTCCAGATGCTCCAGCCCCTGATAATGCACACGCTTGGACAGGTTGGCGTCACTGGCCCACCAGCTCATCGCGGTTTCTATCATCATCATGCCCATGGTTCTGAGATTGATATTAAGCAATTCTTCTTGCTGATTCGCACTCAGCTCAGGAAAACATAAAGCCAGATTACGTCGGGCAATCTCGGCCCGCTTGCCTATAAATGGCCGCATTAATCTGCCCAGCGTCATACCAATGGCCAATTGCAACCTGCCCGGCAGATAAACTGAAAGACGCATCAACAATAATCCCAGCCAACTGGGCCAGAATCGTGGATGGAAAAACTGCTTCTGAAAAATTTTCATGGCGGGCTGATCAGTATTAAAAACTCCGCCTATGCTATCATTCCTGCTCGATTTCCGCTTATAAATGAGTCTGCATTGAGAGTTTTTTATAGTATCGTTTTTTGGTTGGCGATCCCTTTTATTATTTTGCGATTGATCTGGCGCGGTACCCGGGCATCCGCCTATTTCAACCGCTGGGATGAGCGCTTTGCTATCAAGGCAGCGCCCGGTTCAGACAAACCGTTGATCTGGATTCACGCCGTATCTGTCGGAGAAGTCGAAGCCGGCAGACCACTGGTTGAAGCATTGCAGGCAACTTTTCCCGATCATCAATTGCTGATCACGACCATGACGCCTACCGGCAGCAGCCGGGTCTCAAAACTCTACGGCAATACAGTCCTGCATTGTTATTTGCCCTATGACCTGCCTTTTGCCGTTCGCCGTTTTTTGAAAACAGCCCACCCCGCATTCGGCATTATCATGGAAACCGAACTGTGGCCTAATCTCATTCATCATTGTCAAAAAATGCAAATTCCGCTGGTTCTGGCCAATGCCCGCCTCTCGGCCCGCTCGGCTGCCGGTTATCAGCGTATTGCCAAACTGAGTAAACAAATGCTGCAATCTTTTGATCTGATCGCAGCCCAATCACAGGAAGATCGTGAACGACTGATCGCCCTGGGCGCCGATGCACACAAAGTGCATGCGGTCGGCAATCTCAAATTTGAAATCAGCCTGCCCGCCAGCCTTAACGAACAAGCCGAAGCCATGCGTTCCATGTGGGGAAACCGGCCGGTATTTATTGCTGCCAGCACCCATGAAGGCGAAGACGAAATCGTGCTCAATGCCTCAAGACAGATTCGCGCAGTGTTTCCGGAATTATTACTGATTATGGTGCCGCGGCACCCGGAACGTTTTGATCGGGTATCCGCCCTGAGTCAGCGTGCCGGCTTCAAGACTTTACGGCGCAGCGAACAGGGCATGTGTTCTTCAGCCATTCAGGTTCTGATTGTCGATACCATGGGTGAACTGCCATTGTTTTACGGCACTTGTGACATCGCTTTTGTCGGCGGCAGTCTGGTACCGAAAGGCGGTCAGAACCTGCTGGAACCGGCTGCTTTGGGGCGTGCAGTACTGATCGGACCGCATTATTTTAACTTCAATGAAATTACTCGCCAGTTTCTTGCCGCCGATGCCGCCATTGAAATCAAAGATAGTGAGAGTCTTGCTAACGCGGCAATTGCACTGTTGAAAGATCCGCAAAAACGGGCCGATATGGGCGAAGCCGGCAAAAACCTGATTCACCGCAGCCGGGGTGCCAGTCAACGTCTGATGAATCTGATCAAACGGCATATTCATGTCTGATGATGCCAAATGGATGGCCCATGCGCTAAAGCTGGCGCAGCGGGCCGAAGCAGAAGGTGAAGTGCCGGTTGGCGCTGTTATCGTGCTCGACGGTGAGATCATCGGCGAAGGCTGGAATCAGCCCATTACCAGTCTTGATGCTACCGCACATGCTGAAATTGTCGCCTTGCGCCAGGCTTGCCAGTCGCAGCAAAACTACCGGTTGCCCGGTGCCAGCCTCTATGTAACGCTGGAACCCTGCATCATGTGTGCCGGGGCCCTGGTTCACGCCCGCATAGACCGATTGATCTATGCCACGCCTGAACCCAAAACCGGTGCAGCCGGCAGCTGTGTGGATATTTTCAGCCTGCCTCAGCTCAATCATCGTGTTCAATGCGAACAAGGGGTGCTGGCCGAAGAAAGCAGTGTCTTACTACGCAATTTCTTTCGTGCCCGTCGTTAGTGCCTGTTACCATCCCGCACCCGCAGCGGCGAAGCTGAAACATCAACAGCCGCTAAACAAATCGAGCGATGACCGCCTTTTGCGGAGGTGGGCCCTGATAGGGAATGCTCACCTGATGTCCGCTGCCCGGCGCAACGTCAATAGCCTGTCCCTGCTGGTCGACTAATTGCGATAAAATCAGCTCAACATTGCCTTGCGGCATCACCAATTCCAGTTTGTCGCCTACAGCAAAACGATTTTTAACATCCACATGCAGTAGCTGTTTGACTGAATCATAACCAGTGACTTCACCTACGTACTGTTGCCGTTCGCTGCTGGAGTAGCCATGCAGATAATTTTGCTGCGCTTGTGTTGGATGGCGTTGATAAAAACCATCGGTATAACCACGGTTAGCCAGGTTATCCAGTTTACCGATAAGCGTGGGGTCAAAAGGCCTGCCATTAACCGCATCGGTAATTGCCTGGCGATAAATCTGTGCCGTTCTGGCCACGTAATACACTGATTTGGTGCGCCCTTCTATTTTCAACGAATCGACACCGATATTAACCAGCCTTTCTATATGCTGAACCGCCCTCAAATCCTTTGAGTTCATAATATAAGTACCATGCTCATCCTCAAAGATCGGCATCATTTCTCCGGGACGGTTGCTTTCTTCTATCAGGTAGATCTCATCGGCCAGCGGGTGCCGCTGTTGGCCACCACAGTCAGAAAATGAGGCATTATTCATCGCATCAAATGCTTTGAAATCGATTTTCTGTGGTGCGTCATCATTGCCGTCACTGCCGTGCGTTTTGTAGTCCCAGCGGCAGGCGTTGGTGCAGGTGCCCTGGTTGGGATCACGATGATTAAAATAACCTGACAATAAACAGCGTCCGGAATAGGCGATACACAAAGCGCCGTGAACAAACACCTCAAGCTCCATATCCGGGCATAACTGGCGGATTTCCGCTATTTCATCCAGCGACAACTCCCGCGACAGAATAACCCGGCTGAGGCCCAGTGATTGCCAGAACTTGACTGCCTGATAGTTCACCGTATTCGCCTGCACGGACAGATGAACCGGCATCTCCGGCCAACGTTCCCGCACCATCATAATCAATCCTGGATCAGCCATAATCAGAGCATCCGGCCGCATGTCGATGACAGGTTCCATATCCGCCATATAGGTTTTGACCTTGGCGTTATGCGGCATCAGATTACTGGCCACAAAAAACTGCTTACCGAGTTTATGGGCTTCTTCAATACCTTGCGCCAGTACCGGCAGTTTATGGAAGTCATTATTGCGTACACGCAGACTGTAGCGTGGCTGACCGGCATACACCGCATCGGCTCCAAAGGCATAGGCATATTGCATATGCTGCAAACTGCCGGCCGGCAATAACAACTCGGGCGCATTCATCAGACTATTTCCCACATAAAAATGAGTAGAATTATAATGTAATTTATAAAATAACCAATAAAAACAAGCTTATTAGATCTAAGTCAAAACTATAGAGGGTGCAAATGAGTCAATATACGGCGATAATCCTGACGTTTTGGTGACGAGGAATTTTCTTGAAATCGATTACACTTTTTCTGTTGGCCGTTTGTTTACTCAGCGCCTGCGGAGAAGCACAACCCCATCTTGAAGAGATTCGTGAACGCGGTGAACTAAGAGTGCTCAGCCGCTACGGCCTGACCAGTTATTTTGTCAAAGGCGATACTCTGGCAGGTTTTGAATACGAACTGGCGCAGCGATTTGCCGATCGACTTAACGTCAAACTCAAAATTATTGTGCCCGATAATCTGGGTAATATGTTCAAACTGATCGAACAGGGGCAAGCCGACATTGCAGCAGCCGGTTTGACGGTCACTCAGCAGCGTAAAGACCATATTCGTTTCGGGCCGGTTTATCATGAAGTGACCCAACAACTGGTTTACCGCCACGGCAACACCCAGCCGCAAGATATCACTGCCATAACTGATAGTCAGCTTGAAGTAGTGGCTGACAGCAGTCACGTTGAACAGCTACAGTCTTTGCAGGAAGAAATACCCGAGCTGGACTGGACCGAAAACAAGGAACTGGACAACAGCGGACTGCTGGAATTGGTACAGCTGGAAATGATCGATTACACCGTGGCCGATTCCAATGAAATAGCGGCTAACCAGGAGCTGTTTCCTGAACTGCGCGTCGCTTTCGATATTTCAGAGCCGCAGCCACTGGCCTGGGCCATGCCGCTGTCAGAGGACAACTCTCTGTATTTGGAAGTGCTGGATTTTTTCCAGGAAATGGAAGCTTCCGGTGAACTGGATCGCCTTATCGAAAAATATTACGGCCATATCCGCCGTTTTGATTATGTAGATACCCGCGCCATTCACCGCCGGATTCAAACCCACTTGCCTCTCTACAAGGACATGTTTCAGCAGGCCGCTGAGGAATTTGGCTTTGACTGGAAACTGCTGGCATCGATGGCATATCAGGAATCTCACTGGAATCCGGATGCAGTTTCCAGTACCGGGGTAAAAGGTTTGATGATGTTAACCCAGGCAACAGCCCGGGAAATGGATGTCACTGATCGCGAAGACCCCCGGCAGAGTATATTTGCCGGTGCGGGTTATCTGGCATCTATCTACACACGCCTGCCTGAACGCATTATAGAACCTGACCGGACCTGGTTTGCATTAGCAGCTTACAATATCGGCATGGGTCATCTGGAAGATGGCCGGGTACTGACCCAGCAGCTCGGCAAGAACCCGGATTCATGGCCCGATGTCAGAGAGCATCTGCCCTTGCTCTCCAAGCAGAAATGGTTCTCTCAGACCCGCTATGGTTATGCCCGTGGTAGTGAACCCGTCAGATATGTACAAAACATCCGCCGTTATCTTGATATTCTTTCGCACTTGGATGACAGCACGTTAACACAACCGCAGACACCGCAGCCGGCAGAGCAGACATTACCTGCCGCCTTGTAATTGCGGATGGCTCAGGACAGGATGCTGAGCCATCGTTCAGTAGCACGATAATTATCGAGCCTGTTCGATCAGAAAATCGACCACCTTCAGCATATCTTCCTTACTGCCTGCCGCAGGCGCATCAGTACGATATTTTCCATCGACCACCATTGAAGGCACCCCGGTAATACCTGAGGTCTGGCTCATCACCAATGCTTTTTTCACTTTGCTTTTCACTGAGAATGAATTCATGGTTTTAGCAAAGTTTTCACGATCAATACCCTGCTCTTCGACAAAATCCAGTAGCTGTTTTTCCGTGGTCAAACGGCGTTCTTCAACATGAATGGCGTTGAACAGTTTGGGATGCAGCATTTCAAGATCACCCGTCGCTTGCGCCGCATAGAAAACCTTTGCCAGTTCCAGCCAGCTGTCACGAAAAATCGCCGGCACCTGAACGAATTTCACATTGTCCGGCAGCGTTTTTTTCCATTCCTGCACCGACTCCTCCAGATTGAAACAATGCCGGCAGGTGTATGAGAACAGCTCCACAACCTCCACCACATTTTCGTCTGATGTCGCCAGTTTTTCAGCTGTCGGGAAATAATGTGTACCCTCGACATAATTCAATGGCAAAGCCCAGGCCGCTGCCGATATGAAGCCCGCAAACATCCAGACACTGATGGCTTTCATCAAAATTCTCATCTTTAAACTATCCTTTTGTATTTAGAGGGTGCCGTAGGAATGTAACCCGGATAAAAACATATTCACACCCAGAAAAGCGAACAGGGTAACAAACAGACCGATAACCGCCCACCAGGCCATAGGCCGGCCATTCCAGCCCTTGGTCATGCGCATATGCAACCAGGCTGCATAGTTAAGCCAGACAATCAGCGCCCAGGTTTCCTTGGGGTCCCACGACCAGTAGCCGCCCCATGCTTCGGCGGCCCATAATGCACCAAGTATGGTAGCCACCGTGAAAAAAGCAAACCCCAGCGCAATGGACTTGTACATTAAATCATCCATCAGATTAAGAGAAGGCATGGCCTTCACCCAGTTGCTGGCCGCGTTTTGCTGTTGTCGCCATGACACCAGCAGATAAGCCACAGCAATCATTGCCGCCATGGCAAAAGCACCGTAACCGATAAAGTTAGCCGGTACATGGATTTTCATCCAGTAGCTCTGCAAAGCAGGTACCAGTGGCTGGATTTCATGAGCATTACGTTCGAAGGCATACCACAGCTGGAAAATCACCGCGGCACTGATAACCAGCAGCACAAAACCGCCCAGGCTTCTGGTCTGATAGCGTCTCTCATAAAACAGATATAGCAGTGCGGTCACCACCGCAAACAGAATAAATACTTCATAGAGATTACTGACCGGAATATGACCAATATCGGCACCAACAAGATAGGATTCACGCCAGCGGACCATCAACCCAATCATGCCCATGGTGGTCGCAGACCAAGTCAGGGCGGTGCCGACTTTTTCAGTAAAGCCCGAGTGAAACAAAGTGCCAGCAAAATAGGTGACGGTTGCCATCACAAACAGCGCGCTCATCCACATAAATGCCGACTGGCTGGCTAACAAGTAGTTCAGCCAGAAATTACTGTCCGCCACACTGAGATCACTGCCATATAACGAGACAGCAAATAAACTCAGGAACGCAACCGCAATACTGTGCCAGCGGAAACCGGGCCAGTTCTGCCCCAGAAACGCCATAGCGATGGCCGTCAGAATCACAATGCCGATTTCGTAAACATCCAGCACATCGGCATAAACCCCCATCAGCGTCGCCGCCGCCAACACCATCAAACCGCGCCACAGCCAGGCAATCAACGCCGATTTGTCAGAATTCAATGTTGTGATATCACTCGTCATTTCACACTCTTTATGCATTCAGCATGTTGTAGGTTAAGAACATCCGTATCAGACAGAGTTCCCCTGCCCCGACTGCATTTCAGCTTTGACTTGATCAAAATAACCGTCGAACTCGCGCGGATTACGGTTGCTCATGCCTGCCAAGTAAACACGGGTCTGCTGATCTTCCGCCGACAACCACACCCAGAACCTTCTCTGCGGCAGATAGAACAACAAAAATACCCCCGCTATCAGGAATGCGCAGCCCAGATAAACAGTACTTTTACCCGGCGTGCGGGCAATCTGCAGACCAGTGGACTCGATATGATTATAGTCGGTCAGCTCAAGATAAACCGGAGAACCGTAGCTCGGCAGACTGCCAATGGCATCTACCGCATCCTGCAGAAACAAAAGCTCAGTGTCTTCCACCAGTTCATCCTGCTCTAAACCCAGGCCGGAAAAATAAATCCGCCCCAGCATCTCCCGTAACATCGCCAGATAAGCGGGGGCCAATGTCTCGCGCTCGGACTCTGGCAAAGTTTGTTCAATAAAGTTTCGGACTTCGGCGAAGCCGCCGCGGATAAACATATCGACCAGTGTCTGCAGTGTCTTCTGCAAACTGTTTCCCAACACAGCATCGTCTTCTGTTTGCAGACTGAGCAAAGTCTCATTTTTCATCTTGGTGGCGATATCAGCCACAACCTGCTCATCGCGCAGGCGTTGCAGGAAAGCGATAAAGCCGTCCAGTCCGCCCGCTTTATCGACCGGGATATAAAGATAACCGAAGGCTTCGGCAGGACTGCTGCGCACCCCACTCAGATAAAATTGACGTCCGTCGCGCTCAACCGGATACATATAATTTTGGTATTCCAGCGCCTCACCGGTTTCACGCCGTAATTTAAAACTGATACTGGGGCCAAAATCACGAATACGGTCCGGTTCTTCATCGGTAGGATCGGCATTGATATTGAAAGGCCTGAAGCCTGTCACTTCCAGTTGCATTTGCTGATTTCCCCAACGCATCTGCCGGTTTTCAAATACTTTGGTTTCCAGGCTCACTGGTTCCCCGCTGTCAGCAAACAGCGGCCAGGCATCAATACTCAGTTCAGAGCCGCCATCACCAAAACTGGCCTGATAAATGGCATAGCCTTTGTGAATAAGGGGGTGATTGACTGAAATCGTGGTCTCAATCGGCGCATCCAGTTCCGGATCATGCACGATCAGATCAGATTCAAATGATTTAGGTTGCCCGGTCGAATAATGCTCGATACGGAATTCTTTCACTTCGATAGTAAACGGTAATTTCTGCACCAGATAACCATCTCTCATCGGCAGATAAACAACCTCGGAAGCACGTCCCTCGGGAATGCTGATACTGCCACGAAAGGCCTGAGCTCCCACCGCTAAACGGCTCTCCTGCGGAATCTGGCTCAGCGGCAGATCCCGGGTTTCTATCTGCAGACGCCCCTGCCACTCTGCAAGTTTGAGCGGCAGGTTACTGTCCAGCAAACCGCCCACACAAATCACGATAATAGCCACATGAGTCAGGATATAACCGAGTCGGTTCAAACCGCCGCGCATTACAGAGACCAACCGGTCATCGCCTTTCCGGGTCTGGCGACTTCGATATCCTTTCGCTTCGAAAGCCTTGGCGAATTGCGCGGCACTGGCATCGACAGTGGCGGGATTCAGCCACTCGGCACGGTGATGCATGGACTGAAGCGATTTCAACTGCACATGCGTGCGCAGATTGAACATGTCTTTCATCATTGACGGGGCATGTCTGATAACGCAGACCGATGTGGAAACAACCAGCAAAGTCAGGATGGCCAGAAACCAGATAGCACTGTAGACATCGTACAGCCCCAACGATTCAAAAACTTCAAACCAGAACGGGCCGAATTTGATCAGATAATCAGGATAAGGCTGGTTTTGCTGCAAAACCGTGCCGATAACCGAGGCGATAGCCAGCGTGATCAGCAGCGTGATCGCCAAGTCCATCGTACCCAGGAAATGGAACAACCGCCAGATAAACGAGCGATGAGCTAGTTGAGAGTCCTTATTTTGCGACATGGGGTAGCCCCTGTTTCAGATCAGCAGACCTGAATGTGTCAGCAATCCCTGCACGGCTTAATAGCCGTGCAGGCGAGTGACAGGTTTTATTTCAGACCGAATACGTAAGCGGAAACGGCTTTGATTTCGTCTTCACTCATCTTGCTGGCGATATCACGCATCATGCTGTTGGCATCGTTATCACGCTCGCCGTTGGCAAAAGCATGCAATTGCGTTTCAACATAACTGCTGTACTGCGCCGACAACTTGGGCCAGTTGGCTGCGGGTACGCCACTGCCGTTAGGTCCGTGACAAGCCATACAGGCAGGCAATCCGGTTTCCTTGTTACCACCGCGATAGATTTGTTCACCGGCGGCGACCAGCTCCTCGGAGACGGCACCCGGTGCCGTTTTCTTGCTGGCGTAATAAGCACCAAGATCAGCCATGTTCTGTTCTGTCAGGTTCGTTACCATGGGTGCCATGATTGCATTTTGGCGGGCACCGCTTTTGAAGTCAGCCAATTGCTTGACAATATAACCTTCATGTTGCCCGGCCAGCTTGGGAAAGCCGTCTGACAAGCTGTTGCCGTCTACACCATGACAAGCCGCGCACATAGCGGATTCAGCTTTACCCGCAGCAGGATCACCCGCGGCCATTACAGAAGAAGTCATACTCAGTGCCATGGTCAGCACTGCAACCATCAACGATTTTTTCATCATAATTCCTAAAAAACTAAGCGCTTGCATCATTAAAACTGTGGGTATGCTACTCTTATTGAGTTAATTTTTCACCCAGAATGGTTTCATGTCACAGCTTTATCAAAATGCACATTATACCGGCAGTGCCACCCAACTGTCTCAGCTTCCTGCCGATGACGGCATTGAAGTCGCTTTTGCGGGCCGTTCCAATGCCGGAAAATCCAGCGCCATCAATACTATAACCGGCATACGCTCACTGGCCAGAACCAGTAAAACACCGGGCCGCACGCAAATGATCAATTTTTTCAATCTCGACGATCATCGTGCTTTGGTGGATCTTCCCGGTTATGGTTATGCCAAAGTTCCGGAAAAAATGAAACTTCGCTGGCAAGAAACTTTGGCTAAATATCTGGAAACGCGCCAATCATTACGCGGGCTGATGTTAATGATGGATATTCGTCATCCCCTGAAAGCGTTCGACCTGCAAATGCTGACCTGGGCGAATGAGGCAAATCTGCCTGTACATATCCTGCTGACCAAGTCTGATAAACTCAAACATGGTGCAGCCAAGCAGACCATGCTGAAAGTCCTTTCCGAGCTGAAACAACATCAGCTGCAAGCCACAGTGCAATTATTCTCCTCGCTGAATAAAAACGGCCGTGATGAAGCCGTGGCACAACTTGATCAGTGGTTTGAGGTCGAATTGGTGGTCACAACCGAATAAAGGCACTGTTATGGCAAACAAGCTGCTGCAAAGTCGTCGTCAATTTCTGCAAAAAGCGGCTTTAGGCGGCACTGTTGCCGGCAGTTTCAGCCTGCCGATCTGGGCTGCTCCCCCTCAGGTGAATTATGCCGAGGTGCTGCCCGAATCCATGCGCCTGCCAGGACGTGGTTTCACTAATTACGGCCAGCCATCAAGCTACGAAAAAGACATTATCCGCTGGATTTCTGCTAATCAGGATGCGCCCGGTAACGGGGTTTCCTGGGCACCGCTGCATGATCTGCAGGGCACGATTACTCCCAATGGCCTGCATTTTGAACGGCATCACAACGGTGTACCGGACATTGATCCAGCTAACCACCAGTTCCTTATCGATGGACTAGTCAACACGCCGCTTAGCTTCAGCATAGACGCCCTCAAACGCTACCCGCAACAATCTAAAATCTGCTTTATAGAATGTGGCGGCAACAGCAATAGCGGCTGGCGCAGCACCCCTTCCCAGGCTGCAGCCGGTTACGCTCATGGCCTGGTTTCTAATGCCGAGTGGACCGGTGTGCCAATTAAATTACTGTTACACGAAGCCGGTATCCAGGCCGAAGCGAAATGGGCCATTGTCGAAGCGGCCGACGGTGCTTCACTGAATGTCAGCATTCCACTGGACAAACTGCTGGATGATGCCATTCTGGCCCTGTATCAGAATGGCGAGCGCCTGCGGCCTGAAAATGGTTACCCGTTGCGCCTTGTTCTGCCCGGCTGGGAAGGCATCGTGAATGTGAAATGGCTGCGGCAATTACGACTGACAGACAAACCGGTCATGTCGCGTAATGAAACAGCGCAGTACACCGAATTGATGCCCGGCGGCAAGGCGCGCCAATTCAGTTTTATCATGGAAGCAAAATCCCTGATCACTTCTCCGTCACTGGGTATGCAATTACCTGACAACCCCGGGATCTATCAGGTTAGCGGTCTGGCCTGGTCAGGCCGAGGCAAAATAAGCCGGGTCGAAGTCTCCGCAGATGGCGGCCAAAGCTGGGTAAAAGCCAATTTGCAGCAACCTGTTATGGATCGGGCTTTTACCCGCTTCAGCCTTCCCTGGCAATGGCAGGGACAATATGCGGTATTGCAAAGCCGCGCCACTGACGAAACCGGCTATGTGCAGCCATCACGTGAAGAACTGACCACTAAACGCGGCACGGACGGTTTTTTTCATTACAACGCCATCGTCAGCTGGGAAGTCACGGAACAAGGAGACATTAACCATGTCTACGGGTTTTAGTATTAAAAACAGCTTGTTTCTATTTTTGCTGTGGCTGGCCAGCACAAATCTGCAAGCCGAGGTGCTGTTTCAACCGCTGGGTCAGGCTGCAAAAGAATTAAGTAAATTACCTGAATGGAATTTGTCTATCAGCCCGGAAGGCGAAGGCTTACCTGCAGGTTCAGGCACGGCCGCGCAAGGCAAGCAGATTTTTGCCCTTAAATGTGCCGCCTGTCATGGACCCGAGGCTATCGGCGGCAGCGCTGAACCACTGGTGGGAGAAGTCGGTTCTTTGAACAGTAACTATCCGGAGAAAACCGTCAACAGTTACTGGCCTTATGCCACTACGTTATTCGACTATATCCGCCGCGCCATGCCAATCGATGCACCCTTTTCACTTAACAGTAACGAAATCTACGCTTTATGCGCTTATATCCTCAGTCAGGATGGTATAATCGACCCCAGTATGAAACTCAACAAAGCCACGCTGCCTCAGGTAACGATGCCTAACCGAGATGGCTTTTCTGCCGTCTACCCACAATAATGCTGCCCCCTTAAGGACCCGTTTTATGAGCCCACGTTATGCTTGTATCACCTCCCCTGATCCCGAGTTATACCGCACCCAGAAACTGGGTATGGAGAGACCGGATCTGATCAATGACTTCAAACGTTACTACGGTACCTATTTAGCACAAGATAAAGGCTGTGCCTCTGCTCATTACCTTTACACAGCACTGGCAATGACCCTGCGTGATCGCCTGTTTAACCGGATGAAGCACACCAAGCACACCTATGCCGAGGCCAAATGCAAGCAGACTTATTATCTGTCTATGGAGTTCCTGATGGGGCGAGCCATGGGCAACGCCGCGTTAAACCTCGGTCTGGAGCAAGCAACCGCCGAAGCCATGCATGAGCTCGGTCTGAACTTTGAAGAATTGATCGAAATGGAGCATGATGCCGGTTTAGGTAACGGCGGGCTGGGTCGGTTGGCTGCCTGCTTTATCGACAGTTGTGCCACCTTGCAATTACCGGTTACCGGCTATGGGCTGCGCTACGAATACGGCATGTTCCAGCAAAGCATTGAAAACGGCTATCAGATAGAAATGCCCGATCACTGGTTGCGTGACGGCAACCCGTGGGAACTGGAACGTCCTGAATTCACCCAACGAATCAAATTCGGTGGTCATACCGAGTTCCATAAAGATGATAAAGGTGAGCTCAAGGTGTACTGGGTTGATACCAATGATGTGCTTGCCGTACCTTATGATTTACCGGTTCCCGGCTACCAGAACGGCACCGTTAACAAACTGCGTCTGTGGAAAGCGGCAGCCACCGACGAATTCAACCTGGAGGACTTTAACTCCGGCTCCTACACCGAGGCCGTGGCGGCCAAGAATGAAGCTGAAAATATCAGCATGGTGCTCTACCCCAATGATGCCAGTGAAAACGGCAAGGAATTACGTCTGCGGCAGCAGTACTTCCTCGCCTCTGCCAGCTTGCAGGATATCCTCGACTACTGGGTTACCACCCACAGTGAGAAATTTGACAAGTTCGCCGACAAAAACTGCTTCCAGCTTAACGATACACATCCGACAGTCGCGATTGCGGAACTGATGCGGCTGTTGCTGGACGAACACAACCTGTCTTGGGATAAAGCCTGGGACATCACCACCAAAACAATGGCTTACACCAATCATACCTTGCTGCCAGAAGCGTTGGAACGCTGGCCGGTCAACATGATTGGTCGTTTGTTACCGCGAATTCTGGAAATTATTTACGAAATTAACGCCCGTTTCCTGCGTGAAGTCGCCAACCACTGGCCCGGCGATAAAAAACGCTTGTCACGCATGTCCATCATTGAAGAAGGACCGTATCAACAAGTACGTATGGCGCACCTGGCCATAGTCGGCAGTTTTTCAATCAATGGTGTGGCGGCTTTGCACTCAGAGTTGTTGAAAAAAGGCCTGTTCCACGATTTCTATGAACTATGGCCGCATAAATTCAACAATAAAACGAACGGTGTGACTCAACGGCGCTGGATGGCATGGTGTAATCCGGCATTGAGCGCACTGGTCACCGACACCATCGGTGACCAGTGGATCACGCAACTGACCGAGTTGAAAAAGCTGGAGCCTTTCGCACACGATAAAGCGTTCCAGAAAAAATGGCATGCCGCCAAACTGGAGAATAAGAAACGACTGGCGGCACTGGTTAAACAGAGCTGCGGTATCGACTTCAATCCAGAAGCTTTATTTGATATCCAGGTCAAGCGTATCCATGAATATAAACGCCAATTGCTCAATGTTTTGCATGTCATACATCTGTATGACCGCATTAAACGGGGTGACACCCAGGACATGACCCAACGTTGCATGCTGTTTGGCGGTAAGGCGGCACCCGGCTATATCATGGCCAAACAAATCGTCAAACTCATCAACAATGTTGCCAATGTCGTCAATAATGATCCTGATGTAGGTGACTGGCTGAAAGTGGTTTTCCTGCCCAATTACCAAGTCTCGGCAATGGAAGTCATTTGTCCGGCGGCGGATTTATCTGAACAGATATCGACGGCTGGTAAAGAAGCTTCCGGTACCGGCAATATGAAGTTCATGATGAACGGAGCCGTCACCATCGGTACGCTGGATGGCGCCAATATCGAAATCCGTGAAGAAGCCGGGGCAGACAACTTCTTCCTGTTCGGTCTGACCGAAGATGAAATGGCAGATGCACGAGCTGGCTACAATCCCCGCTACCTTATCG
>NZ_JAPDMV010000036.1 GCF_026319305.1 Methylophaga sp. OBS4 | reverse complement strand
GATGTCTGCGCGGAATTCCCCGGCCACATTATTATCGGTCTGGACGCAATCAGGACTGTCCGTCCCAGTTTACAAAATTTTCCAGTAATTGCAGGCCGGCCCGTTGACTTTTCTCCGGGTGAAACTGGGCTGCAAACACATTATCTTTATAAATCGCAGCGGCAAAGTCGTCCGGATAGGCCGAGGTGGCGGCAATCACTGATGGGTCTGCCGGGCTGACATAATAGCTATGGACAAAGTAAAAACGACTGTCCTGTTCAATATCACCCCACAAGGGGTGGTTACAAGTCTGATGTACCTGATTCCAGCCCATGTGCGGTACTTTCAAGTTTTCGCCCGTTGTATTGTGCGGAATATCAAACAAGCGGACTTCGCCCGGAATAATACCCAGTGCATTGATACCTTTGTTTTCTTCACTGTGACTAAGCAGGGCTTGCATACCCAGACAAACACCGAGAAAGGGTTTACTGGCGGCAGCTTCAATTACCACCTGATCCAGCTGCAAGCGCTTGAGCTCAGCCATACAGTCACGGATGGCCCCGACACCGGGGAACACCACGTGACTGGCTGAAAGAATGATTTCGGGATCCGAGGTGACTTCGACGGTCACCTGATTGGAGACTGTTTCCAGTGCCTTGGAGACAGAGCGAAGATTGCCCATGCCATAATCGATCACTGCTACGCGACGCATGTTAAACCTGTATGCAAAAGTCTTACTATTATGCTGATAATCTTTTCAATTCAAAAGGATTATAAAGCACCTTTGGTTGAGGGTAATTGTTCCAATGCGCGCTGATCCAGCGTCACCGCCATACGCAATGCGCGGCCAAATGCCTTGAAGATGGTCTCGGCAATGTGGTGAGCGTTACGTCCTTTGAGTGAATCAATGTGCAGCGTCAGGCCCGCGTGGTTGACCAGTCCCTGAAAAAATTCATAGAACAGATCTACGTCGAAATCGCCGATTTTGTCACGGGTAAAGGTGACATCAAACTCAAGACCAGGCCGGCCGGACAGATCGAGTACAACACGGGACAAAGCCTCGTCCAGCGGCACATAAGCGTGGCCGTAACGTACAACACCTTTCTTGTCACCCAAGGCTTGTTTAAGGGCCTGACCAATCGTGATGCCGATATCTTCCACCGTGTGGTGCGCATCAATATGCAGATCGCCGTTGGCTTTAATATGGAGGTTAAACAGGCCGTGACGGGCGATTTGCTCCATCATGTGGTCAAGAAAAGCAACGCCGGTTTCGGCGCTGAACTGACCGCTGCCATCCAGATTAAGGCTAACCTCAATCTGAGTTTCCAGTGTGTTACGCGCAACAGTTGCGCTACGAGTGGTCATGCGGGTTCCTGATTTTTACGATAAAATGAGGATAATAACTGTTTCAGACAAGGGTTTGAAGGGGTATTATTAAGTAATATTTCAAATATGGGATCCGCAATGGCTCAATTGAACAACGTCACTCCGTTATTCAAAGACCTAGCAAAAGCCGAACACGACTACAACCTTGCCTGTAAGGAATGTTCGTTATATCGCCTGTGCCTGCCACTTGGACTGCATAGCAACGATCTGGCTCAACTGGATAAAATTATCAAGCGTAGCCAGAATTATTCCCGCGGACAGCATTTGTTTAGTACCGAAAGCCCCTTCAGTGCTATCTATGTAGTGCGCTCCGGATCTTTCAAAACCACTGTCGCCGCCATCGATGGCCGTGAGCAGGTGACCGGTTTTTATTTTCCCGGCGAATTTGTCGGCATGGATGCGATTTACGAACAGGCCTACAAATCCAACGCCAAAGCGCTGGAAAGCAGCAGTGTTTGCGAACTGCCATTCGAGAAGCTGCAGGAACTGGGTGCCTCCATGCCTCAGTTGCAGGTACAGATGATGTCGCGGCTGAGTAAAGAGCTTTCCGGCGACAAAAGTCTGATGTTTCTGCTGGGTAAAAAAACAGCAGAAGAAAAACTGGCCACATTCCTGTTGTCTATCTCCAAGCGTTTTCAGGATCGCGGCTTTTCTGCCAAAGATTTTCAGCTGAGTATGTCCCGCGGCGACATCGCCAACCATCTGGGACTTGCGGTTGAGACCGTCAGCCGGTTGTTTACCCGCTTCCAGGATGAAGGGCTGATAGCAACACATAACAAAGCCATCTCTTTGCGTGACACTGAGCGGTTGGAACAACTCTGCGGCTAAGCATTAATTAATACCCTGTTTATTTTTGTGGGTATTGATCCAGATCAATGTAAACAATTCCGTCTTCGATGATTATATAACCACACCAAACATGTGTTTATTATTTCACCGATAAGGAATGGAAATGAAAAAATCAAAATTTGCCGTTACCCTGCTGGCTGCAATGGGGTTATCAGCAGCGGCGATTCCTGCAATGGCTTATGAAGCGGGTGATTGGCTGGTTCGTGGCCGTATTATCAACGTCAACCCTAATGATGATAGTGGCCAGTTGTTTCTGGATACCGGCTCTGGATTTGGCGCTGGCGGTAAAGGGGTTAAGGTTGATTCAGATACCGTACCCGAACTGGATATTACCTATATGATCAGCCGCAACTGGGGTGTGGAGCTGATTCTGGGGTATTCTGAACATACCATTAAAGGTGAAAAAAACTGGGCGGTGCTGGGTGATGTTATCGATACCAAGGTATTGCCGCCTACGCTGACCTTGCAATACCACTTCCTGCCGGATTCCCATATTCGTCCTTATATCGGCGCGGGGGTCAATTACACCTACTTTTTCGATGAAGAAGTCGCCGGTAGCGTTTTAGATACACCGGGAGCCAAGGTTAAACTGGACAGCTCATGGGGCTTAGCAGCACAAGCGGGTGTTGATATTGCTATTAATCAAGACTGGTTTGTGAACCTGGATGTCAAATATATCGATATCGACACCGAAGCCCATTTTTCAAATATTGCCGGTGGCACCATTAACAGAGCCAAAATCAAAGCTGATATCGACCCGTTTGTCTGGGGTATCGGTATCGGTCGTCGATTCTAAGAGCACCAAGTCCTCGTAGTGTTGGCCCTCTTCGGAGGGCTTTTTTTTAGCGGCTGGTGGGCCGGATAAGCGCCTTGATATTAATTCCCAGCAATGCCAGCATGATGAAATACACCCCTGCCGAACCTGCAATCAACGTAAACAGGTTGCCACTTCGCTGCCAGGCATCCCAGCTTATCCACTGCTGTGCCGCGGGTGTCAACAAGAGCAGAAAAGCCAGCAGGCTGGCATTGGCCAGTAATAACTTCAGTGTGAATTTACCCCAACCTGCATTGGGTGAGTACACATCCCTTCTGCGTAGACCGATAAACAACAAGGCTGCATTCAAGGCTGCGGATAGGGCGGTTGCCAATGCCAGGCCCACATGCGCCAGATAAATCATCAGAATGATATTCAGCACCATATTGGTGATCATTGCAATCACTCCAATCTTGACCGGGGTTTTGGTGTCTTGACGGGCAAAATAACCCGGTGCCAGCACTTTTATAAATATAAAAGGCAATAAACCCGAACCATAAGCCATCAGGCTCAAAGAGGCCTTATGCGCATCACTGGCGCTGAATTCACCGTATTGAAATAAAGTGAGCAACAAAGGTTGTGCCAGCCAGATAAGGCCAATGGAAGCTGGGGTGCCGATTAACAATACCCAGCGCAAAGCCCAGTCAATAGTGTCTGAAAAGGCCTGCTTGGATTGACTGGCATGTTTTTTTGACAGGCTGGGCAGGATAACCGTTGATAATGCGATACCGAGCACCCCCAGCGGAAACTCCACCAGTCGATCTGAATAATACAACCAGGAAATACTGCCGGTGACCAGAAAGGAGGCCAGCAGCGTATCCAGCAGTAAATTGATTTGCGCGACAGACACCCCGAACATGGCCGGAATCATCAATTTGATGATCTTTTGCACCCCTTCTCGTCGCCAGCCCCATCGCGGCATCGGCAGTTTGTTCAAACGTAACAGAAACGGTATTTGAAACAATAACTGTACGACCCCGCCGATAAACACCCCCCAGGCGAGCGCGGTGACGGGTTGATCCATTGTTGGTGACAGCCAGATGGCGGTGCCAATCAACGACAGGTTAAGAAAAACCGGGGTAAACGCAGGTACCGCAAATTTGCCGAAACTATTCAGAATCGACCCTGCCAAAGCGGTCAGCGAAATAAACAGGATGTAAGGAAAGGTTATGGTCAGCAGATCGCCTGCCAGCGACAGCTTATAGGGATCAATAATAAATCCGGGTGCAAACACCATGATCAACAACGGCGCGGCCAGCATGCCGATAGCAGTGATCAGCATTAAAATAGCCATCAAAGTGCCACTGGTGTCGGCGATTAAATCACGAAGTGGCTTGTCTCCACGCTCCCTGAATTCGGCCAGCACTGGGATAAAGGCTTGGGAAAATGCACCTTCAGCAAACAGGCGGCGCAGGAAGTTGGGAATCTTGAAAGCAACAAAAAACACGTCGGCACCCAGACCGGCACCGAACATTCTGGCGATTACAATATCTCGCAGAAAACCGAGAATACGCGACAGGAAAGTCATCACACTGACAACTGCGGTAGACTTGAACAGTTTTTCGCTCATGTATTTCTCAACATTAAAAGGTCACGGGTATAAACAGGACTGAGCATGCTTAAGCCGTTCAAAAGTTTCAATTCTAAGGGTTTTTTAGTCTTATATCTTGTACTGATCGCGATCATGCTGTTTGTCTGGGTTTCAAGGCTGAATCTGCAAGGGCCGGACACACGTCCGATACCGCCTGAGCTGGCAGCCTTTTTAACGTCACCAGCGCGCAGCCTGCCCCAGTTTTTGCTTTATACAGAAGATAAGCAAGTACTCACTAACAATTCGCTTGAAGGTAAGTGGAGTTTTGTCTATTTCAGCCACGAACAATGCCTGCCGGTATGTGAACCGGTGCTGACGGTATTACACGGCTTGCAAGGTAAGTTCGCTGATCGTGATATGCAGTTCTTGCTGATAGATTTTGATACGGACAATCAGGCCGGCCTTACAAAGGTATTGTCAACGTTGCAATATGAGTTTGTGGCCGCCACGGCTTCAGCAGAGATGATCGAAAAGCTGGCCAAGGCTTTTGAATTTCTTTTCCTGCGTACTGATTTATCTCAGGGCTATATGCTGGAACAACAACACCATATTTATCTGCTCGATCCCAAAGGCCGGGTTTATGCAGTGTTCAAACCGCCTTTTGATTCCGTGATGCTTCAACAGATATTTCTGGAGATCCGGACATTCTATGCCCGCAGTGAATAATCGGTGTCGGCCAGCGCATCGGAAAAGGTTTGTGCCAGTCGTTCTAAAGTTGCGGTACGGCGGAAGCTGGGTCGCCAGACCAGACCAATTTCACGCATAGCCTGATTATCATTATTTTCCAGTGGCACCAGACTGATATCGGAATGGCTGACCATATCGGATGTTATAGCCATCTCCGGGATTAAGGTTATGCCCAGGCCACTGGCGACCATTTCAATCAGCGTATACAGGCTGGTGGCCTGCACGCTTTTACGTTGCGCCGACGCGGGTAGCTGGCAGGCACTGAGTGCATGTTCTCGCATACAATGGCCCTCTGCCAGCAATAACAACTCATTGGTAGGTAATTCCGAAGCCTTGAGTATTTTCTTATTAGCCAGAGAATGCTTTTTGGGTAATGCGATCCAGAACGGTTCCCGGGCGAAGACACGATGCGTCAAGCCGCGCGTATTGAAAGGAAATGCCAAAACTGCAACATCGATAGTTCCTGACTCGAGCTGATCCAGCAGTCTCTCCGATTGTTCCTCAATCAGCACGATCTCCAGTTCAGGTAATTGTTTGCGCACAGTCGGTAAAACTTTAGGTAATAAAAAAGGGCTGATAGTCGGAATAATACCGATCTGGATACGGCCGGAAAGCGGGTTTTTTTCCGACAGAGCCAAATCTACCAAGTCTTCACTGAGTGATAGAATCTGCTGAGCACGTGCGGCGATTTCGTCACCAATCTGTGTGGGCAATACTTTGCGGTTAGTTCGCTCCAGCAAAGAAACTTCCAGTAATTGCTCAAGATCCTGAATGCCGGCACTCAAGGTGGATTGAGTCACAAAGCACTTCTCGGCGGCATGGCCGAAATGTTTTTCCTCAACGACTGCGGTCAGGTACTGTAATTGGCGTAATGTAGGCAATCTCATAATCGGAATTTCCGTTCAAATATATGAAAATAATCAACTATCTATAAATTATCATGGTTTTGATTTTTATGCTCGGTTCGCTGAAAGGAACTCAAACCCGCATTAAATGACTAAGAGCCCGAGTCTTTAAAGTTTCACTATAATCGTGCGCAAGATAATTTTCGCATTTCGATATCAATACTGATAACACACAGATTTGTTAGAATCGCCGTACGTGTTTAATAACAGTTCATCAGGAGTTTACTATGAGAAAATGGCACTGCGTCGTTTGCGGCTTCATTTATGACGAAGCCAGAGGTTTACCGGAAGATGGTATTCCTCCTGGCACCAGTTGGGACGAGATTCCGGAAGATTGGGAATGTCCGGAGTGTGGTGTCGGCAAAGGCGACTTTGATATGGTCGAAATCTGATTGTTTTGCCATCAATATAATCAGCCCTGTTCGCTTGTGATTAAACAGGGCTGTTTTGCTGTTTCTGGATTAAAAAATAAATCTAATCAATAAGATCTAATCAGGTGCTTTCTCAACTTTCCATCTCGTTTTTTCGTAACATTCAACAAATTGATCTATCTCCTGCGCCTGGCATAAATCTGATTTTAGGCGAAAATGGTTCTGGTAAAACCAGCTTGCTTGAAGCGATTTTCATGATTGCTATAGGTAGGTCTTTTCGTTCGAGATCACTTAAGCATGTGGTTCAAAAAGATCAGCAACGACTTACCGTTTTTGCTCGTACGGATGATAAAACGCCCGTCGGTCTGCAATATGATTTGACGGCTGGTTTACAGATTCGCCTGAATAACGCACCCCTTAAACGTCTGTCCGATCTTGCTGTCCACCTCCCCTTACAGTTTATTCCTGCGAACTGTCACCAGTTTTTTGAGCTGGGTCCCCGTTATCGCAGACGTATGGTTGACTGGGGTGTGTTTCACGTGGAACACAGTTTCAATTATCACTGGCAGTCATACAAAAAAGTGCTGCAGCAACGGAATGCGGCTATTAAACAAAACAAAACTAATAACGAAATCCAGCTCTGGGATAATTATCTAGTTGAACATGGTTCGAAAATTACACGATACAGAGAACAATACCTCAGGTTATTATTGGAAAGGTTTCTGCCACTTTTTCGGCAACTTTGTCCTGAACTTGAACAGGCTGAATTCAAATTACGCTACATGCAAGGCTGGTCGAAGGAAACCGATTTTTCTTCTTTATTAAAAGAAACAATTGATAGAGATCGATCGCTTGGTTACACCCGATCCGGTACTCACGCCGCCGATTGGTCGCTCAGAATAGACGGCGCTGATCCCTATGAAATGCTCTCACGGGGGCAGCAAAAATTATTTTTCCTGGCATTGAGCATGGCACAAATTATCCTGCTGGCAGAAAAGCGTGACATCAAAAATTCAATTTTATTGATCGATGACCTCAGTTCTGAGCTGGACTGGAATCATCAACAAACAGTAATTTCGGCATTGAGAAAATTGCCAGTGCAGGCGTATATCAGCAGCACAAATCTGAATCTCGCAACATTAATTGAAGGCAGTTCAGAGACCTTGTTTCACGTGAAACAAGGTCTGGTTTCAGACAATCAGGACCATGCTATCAACGCAAGGCCAGACATAGTAGAATGATAGGTTATTCAACATCCTAGACAGGAATAGTTTGATTATGACAACGGAAAACAATAACACTTACGACTCTTCGAATATTAAAGTTCTGAAAGGGCTGGATGCAGTAAGAAAACGGCCCGGCATGTATATCGGTGATACCGACGATGGTACCGGTCTGCACCATATGGTGTTTGAAGTATTGGATAATGCTATCGATGAAGCGCTGGCTGGCCACTGCAGTGAAATTCAGGTCCGTGTTCATCCCGATGATTCGGTATCTGTTATTGATAATGGCCGAGGTATTCCTGTCGACATCCACGAAGAAGGCGTGTCGGCTGCGGAAGTTATCATGACGGTATTACATGCCGGCGGTAAGTTTGATGATAATTCGTATAAAGTCTCAGGCGGCCTGCATGGCGTAGGCGTCTCAGTTGTGAACGCTTTATCCAAAAAACTGACGATGGAGATTCATCGCGGTGGACGAATTTATACACAAAGCTATTCTGAAGGTGTACCGGATGCGCCGTTGACGGATGTGGCGGATACAGCTGTCACCGGCACCAAGATTCAATTCTGGCCCAGTGACAAAACATTCACCGACATTAACTTCGATTACAATATTCTGGCCAAGCGAATTCGAGAGCTGGCTTTCCTGAACTCAGGTGTCAGAATTGTCCTCACAGATGAAAGAGATGAACGTACCGAGACCTTCTTCTACGAAGGTGGCATCACGGCATTTGTTCAACATCTGAATAAAAATAAAACCCTGATACATGACAACATCATCAAAATCGACGGCCTCAAAGATGAAGTCAATGTAGAGCTGTCGATGCAGTGGAATGATTCGTATCAGGAAAATATTTACTGTTTTACCAATAATATTCCGCAGCGCGATGGTGGTACCCACCTGGCAGGTTTCCGAGCTGCGCTGACCAGAACCCTGAATCAATACATCGAAAACGAAGGACTGGCGAAAAAATCAAAAGTCACCACCAGTGGTGATGATGCCCGTGAGGGGCTCACCGCCGTGTTGTCAGTGAAGGTGCCGGATCCTAAATTCAGTTCTCAAACCAAAGATAAACTGGTGTCATCAGAGGTGCGCGCCATTGTTGAATCGTTGGTGAACCAATATTTCCATGACTTCCTGGTAGAAAACCCTACTGATGCCAAACTCATCGCCAACAAGATGATTGATGCGGCAAGAGCACGTGATGCGGCCAGAAAAGCACGTGAACTGACGCGCCGTAAAGGCGTGCTCGATATCGCGGGACTGCCGGGTAAACTGGCCGATTGTCAGGAGCGTGACCCTGCCCTGTCAGAACTGTTCCTGGTGGAGGGTGACTCTGCGGGGGGCAGCGCCAAGCAAGGGCGTGACCGCCGTACGCAGGCCATCCTGCCGTTGAAAGGAAAAATTCTGAATGTTGAGCGTGCCCGTTTTGACAAAATGATCAGCTCAGCTGAAGTCGGTACATTGATTACGGCTTTGGGCTGTGGCATCGGGCGTGACGAATACGATCCGGAAAAATTGCGTTATCACCATATCATCATCATGACGGATGCCGATGTGGATGGATCCCATATTCGCACCCTGCTGCTGACGTTTTTCTATCGGCAAATGCCGGAATTAATCGAGCGCGGTCATATATATATCGCTCAACCTCCTTTGTACAAAATCAAGAAGGGCAAACAGGAACGCTATGTGAAAGATGATGCCGAAATGGAGCGTTATCTGACCGAAGTGGCGCTGAACAATGCGGTGTTATATCCCGCTGAAAATGCGGCAGGGATCGAAGGCAATGCGCTGGCTTTACTGGTGGCTGAATATCAGACTGTCACCGCGATCATCACCAGACTGTCCAATCACTACTACCCTGCTTTTCTGGAGCAACTGGTTTATCAGTCTGAGATTCCGTCACTGCAGGACAGCACTGCCATGAGCAACTGGCTGGCACAGATCGAAACCCGGTTGAATGTGGGGCTGCCAACGGGAACACATTATCGCCTCAGCGTGAAGCAGCAGGAAGATGAGCCGGTACCATTGATTAATATCAGCTTCAGCCGTCACGGCATCAGCACGGACTATCATGTGCCCGGTGAATTCTTTGCCAGCACGGAATATCAGAAGATTCTATCTTTTGCTAATAAAATCAATGGCTTGTTCTCTGATGGGTCAAGAGTGGAGCGGGGTGACAGACAGGAAGCTATCAGTAATTTTTCCCAGGCCGTCAAATGGCTGTTGGCTGAGGCGCGTCGCGGCCAGCACGTCCAGCGCTACAAAGGGCTGGGAGAGATGAATCCGGATCAGTTGTGGGAAACAACCATGGATAAAAGCAAGCGACGTCTGTTGCAGGTCAAGATTGGAGATGCCATTGTGGCAGATGAAACGTTCAACACCTTGATGGGTGATCATGTCGAACCGCGGCGTGAATTCATTGAGACCCATGCTTTGCAGGTCTCCAACCTCGACATTTAATAACACAGGATTTTTTCCTGACCCTATCAGGTCATACAGCTACTGAAAATAAGCTGTATGGCCTTTTTGTTATGTATAGAACTAAATGTAAGGAGAGAAAATGAAAGTCAGCGTCGACCGTTATGATCGGGTTCAGGTTGTCCTGCACTGGCTGATCGCGGCCATTATCCTGTTTATGATTGGCTTGGGTTTGTTTATGGTGCAACTGCCCAAAGAGTCTGAATTACCTCCCGGTCAGGAAAGTGTCAGGGCATTTTACTTTCTGTTGCATAAATCTCTGGGCTTGACTGCTGCCATACTGATTCTTTTCCGTTTAGGCTGGCGTTTGACGCATAAGGCCCCCCCACTGCCCGGTTATGTTCCAATGTGGCAGCAGCGGGCCTCCAGAGGCGTTCATGGCCTGCTTTACGTGCTGATGGTTGCGATACCGCTGAGTGGCTATCTGCAATCAATGTTTAGTAAGTACGATACCAAGTTCTGGGGCATCATTTTGCCACGCATGGCTGAAGCCGATGAAGCTATGCGGGAGACCTTCTCTGCGGGGCATGAATTTCTGGCTTTCACACTGATCGCATTGCTATTAATCCATATCGCTGCCGTAGTGAAACATCGCCTGGCTGGCAACGATATCCACAAACGAATTTCTCTGTTCGATTGATACAAATTAACATTAGAGAATAAAAAAAGGCCCGCTGAGGGCCTTTTTGGTTTGGGTGGAAATAAGCTGTCAGTGCAGCTTGATTTTCGGGTGAACACTGCGACGGAAGATATGTGACAACGATAGCATCACCACACGGAACGGGCCAAATAGCGCCACTTGGTGCATCTTGTACAAAGACAGGTACATCAAGCGGGCCATCATGCCTTCGATCATCATGCTGCCGCGGCTCAGGTTACCCATCAGATTACCGACGGTGCTGTAGCGGCCCAGCGAGACCAGAGAACCGTAATCGTGATATTCATATTCAGGCAGTGCTTTGCCGGCCATACGGTTTAGTATGGATTTACACACCAAAGAGGCCATCTGGTGGGCTGCCTGTGCGCGTGGCGGTACGTTTTCGTCATGACCCTGCCACTTACAGGCACAGCAGTCGCCAATGGCGTAAACATCCTCATCCAGCGTGGTTTGCAAAGTCTGCTTTACCACCAGTTGATTCATCCAGTTGGTTTCCAGACCGTCAATATCCTTGAGAAATTCAGGAGCCTTAATGCCCGCTGCCCAGACTTTGATGGCAGCAGGAATCGTTTTACCGCTTTCAGTTTTGATAGCGGATTCGGTGACTTCCACTACGCGCTCATTCGTCATGACATCAACACCCAGCTTTCTGAGCTCTTTGGTTGAGGCTTCTGACAGGTTTTCCGGTAGGCCCGGCAGGATGCGGTTTGCCGCTTCAATAATACTGATTTTGACGTCCTGAGGTTTGACTTCATCCAGCCCATAAGCGGTCAGCAAATGCGATACTTCGTGTAACTGTGCACTCAGTTCGATGCCAGTAGCACCTGCACCGACGATGGCAATGTTAAGCTGACCTTCAGCCAACGGCTTACCCTGGGTATGCGCACGAAGATAGGCTTGCAACAGCTTGTTCTGAAAAGTTTCCGCCTGTTGGGTGGTGTCCAGAAACTGGCAGTGTTCACGCACTCCTTTAATGCCAAAGTCGTGACTGATACTGCCGACCGAGATGACCAGGTAGTCATAATCAAATGTGCGCCGGGGAATAATCTCAAGACCTTCATCGTTAAGCGTCGGGGCAACCGAGATCCGCTTGTTTTTACGATCCAGGCCATCCATTTTGCCCAGACGGAAACGAAAGCCACTGCAGTTGGCCTGACTCAGGTATTCAATTTCGTCTTCATGAGAGTCCAATGTGCCGGCGGCGACTTCGTGTAACAAAGGTTTCCAGATGTGGGTATGGGTGCTGTCAACCAACGTAACTTGTGCTTTACCTTTTTTCCCCAGTTTTTTGCCGAGTTTGGTGACCAGTTCCAGACCACCTGCTCCGCCCCCAACAACCACAATTTTTGGGATTTTGTTAGACATTTGCTATGGCTCCAATCCGACGCAGACTTAAATATAAAGTCACGATTTTAACGTAAAAAACCTTATAAAAACTATCTTAATTTTTACTATACAGGCGGACTCTGGCAAAATTTACGCTCTTAACCCATTGTTTAGAGATTTAATATGCAAGCAAGGCCTGAAAAACCACGTTTGGCCTGGGGCATTACCGGTTCCGGACATTATCTGAAAGAGTGCCTGGAGATCGTGCGTGAACTGGAAGACGTGGATCTGTTCTACAGTCGTGCCGGAGAAGAGGTGGTCAGAATGTACGGCTACGATCCGAAAGGCTTGAACCCTGAAGGTCATACTTATCACGATCGGGCCGCCAGTTCGCCGCCGGTGGGTTTGTTTTACCGGGGCGATTACCATACGCTGGTGGTGGCGCCTGCGACCTCCAATACCGTTGCCAAAATGGTGTTGGGGCTCTCGGACACACTGGTGTCAAATGTTTATGCCCAGGCTGGTAAATGCCGCATTCCCAGTATTGTGCTGGCATGTGATACGGAACCGGAAATAGATACCCCCGCCCCGGACAGGATGGTGCGTGTTTGGCCGCGAGAGATTGATCTGGAACATACCGGCAAATTAAAAAGCTTTGAAGCGACTACAGTTGTAGAGAACGCAGCGCAGTTGAAGATGGCCCTGCAAGCACGACTGGCAGAGGTTGGTTCTTAGACTCGCATGGCTGACAAGATTCTGTTTCTGACCGGCAAGCTGGCAGAGCCTAGTGTGCAGCAGGTGCTGCAGGAGATGGCGCCGCTGCCTTTTGAGTATCGTGTGCACCAACTGGGCCTGTCGGTTGCTGCATTGATGACTGATAAAATGATTGCCCGCCGCCTCAAGCCGGAAGACTATAAGGACTGCGATCAAATTATGGTGCCGGGGCGCTGTCGTGGTGATCTGGACAGTCTGAGCAGGGAGTTGGGCATAGCCGTGGTGCGCGGACCAGAAGAAATCAAGGATTTACCCATATACTTCGGCAAAGAGCGTAAACAACGGGATCTGAGCCGTTATGAGGTTAACATCTTCGCCGAGATTGTTGATGCGCCGGAACGGGATATAGACGGAATTCTGGAGCGGGCCCGTTATTACCGTGATAACGGCGCTGATGTAATAGATATTGGCTGTTTGCCGGAAGAGCCTTTTCCGCATTTGGAAGACGCCATTCAAGCTCTGCATGAGAATGGATTTAAGGTAAGTGTGGACTCACTTTCTTTGTCAGACCTAAGCCGTGCCACTAAAGCCGGTGCCGATTATTTGTTGAGTCTGACAGAAAAAACCATTGACCTGGCAAAAGAAAGCGATGCCATACCGGTGCTGGTGCCGGCTGAACCTGGTTCGATAGCCTCGCTGGAAAGGGCGATGGAAGCAATGGACAAGATTGGCAAGCCGTGGATTGCTGATCCGATTCTGGATCCGATTCACTTCGGCTTCACGGCCTCCATTGTCCGTTATCACGAGCTCAGACAAAAATACCCCCAGGCAGCGATCATGATGGGGGTCGGTAACCTGACCGAGCTGACCGATGCCGATACCAGCGGTATCAATGCCATGTTGTTTGGCATCATTTCCGAGTTGGGTATTAATTGTGTGCTGGCCACGGAAGTCAGCCCTCATGCGCGCCGGGCCATTCGTGAAGCGGATGTGGCCAGGCGCATGATGTTTGCCGCCCGTGAAGACAACAGCCTGCCGCGTGATTTTACAGGGGATCTGTTGGTGGCTCATGAGCGCCGTCCCTTTACCGATACGGCCGAAGAAATCGCGATGCTGGCAGATAATATCAAGGATCCTAACTACCGCATTAAAATTGCGCCGGAAGGTATTTTTATGTTCAACCGCAATGGCTTGATGCGGGATACCGACCCGTTCGAGTTTTATCCGCAGCTGTTGGTCAAAGATGACCCGGGACATATCTTCTACCTGGGAGTGGAGCTGGCGCGGGCACAAATTGCCTGGCAGTTAGGTAAGCGTTACAGTCAGGATGAGGAGCTTGAATGGGGCTGCGCGGTTGAAAAACCGAAAGAAGATTTGACCGAACAAAAACCGGAAGGTCCTACCATGAAAAAGAAAAAACATCGTGCCTGCGGTACAGCAGATATACCTGACAGTAAAAAGGGGCGCACCGGTGACACGGCTGACAAGTCTGATTCATGAAGTGATCGTGACAACTATGGATGGTTCCGGAAAGGTACATTCTGCGCCAATGGGCATAAGCGAAGTGAATGATTACTTCATAATCAAGCCCTTTAAGCCTTCAACGACTTATGATAATTTGAAACGGCACCGGCAATGCACGATTAATTACACTGATGATGTACGCGTATTTGCCGGTGCATTAACCGGCCGCCGAGACTGGTCTACCCTGCCCTGCGCGGATATTGAAGGTGAATATCTTGAGCAGGCGCTGGCACATAGTGAAGTTGAAATCACCCGCTTTGAAGACGATGATCCGCGTGCATGCTTTTATGGCAGTGTAATCAGAGATGTCAGTCACGCGCCTTTTCGGGGCTTTAACCGGGCACAGAGTGCAGTGATTGAGGCCGCGATTTTAGTCAGTCGATTGGGCATGCTGCCTGAGCAGAAGCTGAGAGACGAGATTGCCTATCTGACGATTGCTATCAATAAAACAGCCGGAGACCGTGAGCGAGAAGCCTGGGGGTGGCTGATGGAAAAAGTCAAACAAGCAGGTATTGAAATTAATCATGACTAAATGGCTGGCCAGTGTGCAATCACTTGATGAAGCTCAAGCGCTTGAGTTTTGCCTTCCCGATATTCTGGATATGAAGAATCCCGCACAAGGTGCGTTGGGCGCCCTGTCCGCAGAAGAAGTCAAAACCGTAGTGGAATGGGTCGATGACCGTTGTTTGACCAGTGCCACGGTTGGCGATCTGCCGATGACGGCGACGGTGATTGCGCCCGCATTAAACTTGATGGCGGCAACAGGCGTGGATTATGTCAAAGTCGGCTTATTTGCCGATCCGGCACTTGTGTTATGTATTGAGGCGCTCAACCAAACGCTAAAGGCACTGAAAAAGCCAGTTATTGCGGTGATCTTCGCCGATCATGAAATTAACAGTGCTGTTCTGCCCGCTATCAAACAAGCTGGATTTGCCGGGGTGATGGTCGATACCGCCATTAAAAACGGACTGCGGCTGACCGATCACTGGTCACGAGCGCAACTCAAGCATTTTGTCGATCACGCCCGGGGACAGGAGATGTTTTGCGGTCTGGCCGGCGCTTTATCGATTGACGATATCGAGCGGCTCAGACCGCTTAATCCGGACTACCTGGGCTTTCGCAGCGCGCTGTGCGACAACAGGCAGCGGACACAGGCCTTACAAGTCTCCCTGGCCAGAGAGATTGCCCAGCAGATGCAGTACGGGATCAGTCTGGCGAGCTAGTGCTCTTGCAAAGGGCTACGGCCATGCGCTACGAGCAGCGTCTTGCCCTGAACGTGAACGCTGGCAGACCAACTTAACGCAACAATATCATCTTGAAAGCGCACTGGTGGCTTAGCCTTTTGTCTGCACCGTCCAGTTGACCAGAGACATGACCAGGGGCCTGACAGCCATAACACAAATAAATGCGCAAGGCATAGCAACTTTATAGGCATTGATGAAGTCTTCTAGGTAGTGAGCGCTTACGCCCCTGTTCACGGCGGTGATGATAAGGCACATCAGTACGGCCATGATCGCGGACATATAGAAGGCAAAAACTATCGCTGTCATCCTGGCGGGCAATTTGCGTACCAAGCGTCTGCCGGTGCGTACTGTCGCATTTCTGTCACTCATTATGCTTCCTCCAATCAAAGTTATCCTGAGTCAAATCATGGCTACCTTACGCTGAGGCAACGCTAAGTTGTAGTGCATGACAACTACAAGGACTATTAAGTTAAACTTAATAAATACAGGTTCTATTGTTGTGGTTTGCTTATGGATACATTGCGCGGCATCGAGAGTTTTGTCAGGGCGGTAGAGCTCGGCAGTATTACTGCTGCCGCACGCAGGCTGGAAATCAGCCCGGCCGCAGCCAGCCAGAATATCGCCCGGCTTGAAAGCGAACTGGGTGCCAGATTGTTGACACGGACCACCCGTAGCCTGGCATTGACCGATAGCGGTGAAATTTATTATCAGCGTGTGAAGGGGCTCGTTCAGGAGCTGGAACTGGCGAAACAGGCAGTATCGGCGGCGTACGGCGAGGTTCGCGGCAAACTGTGTATTGCTTGTTCGGCCGCGTTTGCGAGACATGTTCTGGCACCGTTGATTCCTGCGTTTAACCGGCGTTATCCCCAGGTCAGCATTGAGCTTATTGCGACCGACCGCCGCGTTGATCATATCCAGGAAGGTGTCGATGTTAGCATTCGCATCCGTCAGCAACTGGAAGACGGTCTGGTGGCAAGGCGGATTGCCGTTGTGCCTTTGTTATTCTGTGCCGCGCCGGGCTATCTGCAACAGGCTGGCCGGCCAGATACACTTGAAGCGTTAAGAAAACATGACTGCCTGATGTTCAAAATTCCGGTGGATGGGTATATTTTCCCCTGGGTATTCCAGCATGATGGCCGACAGATCGAACCCGAAGTTAGGGCCACGATGATTAGTGATGATATCGATATGCTGGCGAGAATGGCGATTGCTGGTGGCGGAATTACCCGGCTGGCTGCTTTTGTGGCCGAACCTTATCTGGCCGGCGGCCAGCTGGAGCAATTGTTTTACCGGGAACATGAGCCCGGTATCATGGCGGAACCCGAGCCACTGGATTTTTATTTCTGTGTGGCCGACAGATATGCCAGAACGCCGAAGGTTGCTGCTTTTTTCGACTATTTGAATGAGAACTTGCCGCACCGCTGGCGTTGAGAGAGGCCCGAACGAGAAGGCATGCCTGCCCTGCCCGTCCGAGGCTAAGAGGAAATCAGGCGGCAACTGACTGTCGCAACTGTTTTGCTGCATCGACCATGGCTTGCAAGGCCGGTTTGACTTCAGACCATTGCCGCGTTTTCAACCCGCAGTCCGGGTTAACCCACAAGCGTGCAGGCGGAATGCGCTCTGCCGCTTTTTCCATCAGGCTTCTGATGTCGTTCACCGATGGGATATTGGGGCTGTGAATATCATAGACACCCGGCCCAATCTCATTCGGGTAATCAAAAGCATTAAACACATCTAATAACTCCATATCGGAACGTGATGTTTCGATCGTGATAACGTCAGCATCCATACTGGCAATGGCAGCGATAATGTCATTGAACTCGGAATAACACATATGGGTATGGATCTGCGTGCTGTCTGCCACGCCATTGGCGCTGATTCGGAAGCTTTCCACCGCCCAGTCCAGATAGCTTTGCCAGTCTGTTTGACGCAGCGGCAAACCTTCGCGCAGAGCCGCTTCGTCTATCTGAATAATGTTGACGCCGGCCCGTTCCAGATCCAGCACTTCATCCCGAATGGCCAGCGCCAGTTGCAGGCAGGTTTGCGAGCGCGGCTGATCATCCCTGACAAAAGACCAGTTGAGCATTGTGACCGGACCGGTCAGCATACCCTTGACCGGTTTGTCAGTCAGAGACTGAGCATAGCGGATCCAGTCGACCGTCATTGGGCGGGGACGGGCAATATCACCGAAAATAATCGGTGGTTTGACACAGCGTGAACCATAGGACTGAACCCAGCCAAAACGGCTGAAAATGTACCCTTCAAGCTGCTCGCCGAAGTATTCCACCATATCGTTACGTTCGGCCTCACCATGGACCAAGACATCCAGCCCCAGCTTTTCCTGTTCCTCAATAGTGAGCTTGATATGTGCCTGCATTTCTTGCTGGTAAGCCGCAAGGCTTAACTCACCCTTGCGAAAACGCTGGCGGCTTTGTCGTATGGCCTGTGTCTGCGGGAAAGAGCCGATAGTGGTGGTCGGGAACAAGGGCAGAGTAAAATGCTGTTGTTGCAAAATAGTCCGTTGCTGATAGTTGTTTTGCCGTTGTGACAAAGTACTATCGGTTTGTTTGAGTCGGGCTTTCACCGCGGGGTTATGCACGCGTGATGATTGCTGGCGGCCGGTGATGGCATGGGCATTCTCGGTGAGTTGTACCGCTACGGCTTGTCTGCCTTCATTCAACGCGGTTGCCAGAATAGACAGCTCATCCAGTTTCTGTCGGGCAAATGCCAACCAAGAAGTTATTTCCGCATCCAGCGTGGTTTCCTGTTGCAAATCAACCGGCACATGCAACAAAGAGCAGGATGGTGCCAGCCATAAACGATCCTGCAAGCGGATATGCAACGGTTCCAGCCAGTCAAGCAGCTGATTAAGATCACTTTTCCAGATATTACGGCCATTGATCACACCCAGCGACAATATTTTGTGTGCCGGCAGCCAATCAATCACTTGGATCACTTCATCAGTCGCATTGATCGCGTCAATATGCAGGCCGGCAGTGGGCAGTTCACAGGCCAGGTTGAGATTTTCCCGTAACGGGCCGAAATACGTTGCCAGCAGCAGTTTCACCGGTGATTTATGCAAAGCAAAATAAGCCTGCGTTAAAGCGTGTTGCCATTGGCTGTCCAGCTCTGTTGCCAGAATCGGCTCATCAATCTGAACCCACTCAACCCCGGCTTCGGCAAGCTGTGACAGCAGTTGCTCGTAACAGGGCAGAAGATCGCCAAGCAGACGCAGTTTATCGGTGTCATCCTTGCTTTTACCCAGCCATAAATAACTGACTGGTCCCAGTAAAACCGGCTTGGCGGCATAACCGTTTGATTTGGCTTCTATCACCTGGGATAGATAGCTTTCGGCATGCAGCTCAAATGTCGTAGTGGCATCAAATTCCGGTACCAGATAATGATAGTTGGTGTCGAACCATTTAGTCATTTCTGCGGCCGCGATCGGCTTTTGGTCTTTGTCCTTGCGGGTCTGGCCGCGGGCGGCCTGAAAATAACGATCCGGTTCAGTCAGTCGGGCGTCAATGCGTTTGGGCAGATTGCCGACCAGCCTGCTGGTATCAAGCACATGATCGTAGAATGAAAAATCGCCTACCGGCACCCAGTCCAGCTGTTGCTGGTACTGCCAGTGTGTCTGTCGTAATTGAGCGCCAGTTTGCTGCAACGCTTTGATATCTGTTTCGCCATGCCAATAGGCTTCCAGCGCAAACTTCAATTCGCGCTTTTTGCCAATTCTCGGAAAACCGAGGTTATGTGTCTTCACCATTGTATTATCCTTCTCCGTGCGTAAATACGGCTATTGTAAAGACTGCTAATGATGAGTAATAATGATATTTTTTAACTAAATGATGAATATACTTCATAAATGATTGAGCGAAACCATCTGAAAATCATGCAGGCTCTGGCTGATAATGGCAGTCTGACTGCTGCGGCTAATGCATTATTTGTCACCCAGTCTGCCCTCTCCCATCAAATGCGTTATCTGGAGCAGAAGCTGGGAGTCAGTCTGTGGGAGCGGCAAGGTCGTAAATTACGGCTGACCCAGGCGGGGGAAACGTTACTGCGGGTGGCAGGACAAGTCTTACCGGTGTTGGAGCAGGCTGAAACGACATTAAAGGCCTACGGAGAGGGGCGCCAGGGCATATTGCGGCTGGGTGTGGAGTGCCATCCTTGTTATGAATGGTTAAAGGGCATTCTGGCGGATTATCTGGTGGCCATGCCGAAAATGGATGTGGATATCGTGCATAAATTCCAGTTTTCCGGGCTGGAAGGCTTGCTCAATTATCATATCGATTTGCTGGTAACACCGGATGAGGTCAAGCAGGCCGGGCTCTATTATGCGCCGCTGTTTGATTATGAATTGATTTTGCTGGTTGCTGATAACCATCCTCTGGCTGGCCGGAAAAATATCACCGCCGACGATCTGGCTACTGAATTATTGCTGACCTTTCCGGTGGCGCATGAACGGCTGGATATTTATACCCAATTTTTAATGCCTGCCGGAGTGAAGCCGCGGCATAAAGCAATGGAGTCATTGGAAATCATGATCCAGATGGTGGGGTTGCAGCGCGGTGTGACAGTGTTGCCTGACTGGCTGGCCGAGAGTTACTGCCATCATTTGCCGGTCACCACCGCCAAGCTGGGCAAGTACGGGGTGATGAAAACGCTGTTTGCAGCGATGCGGGAAAACGAGCGGGATATACCGTATATGCAGGCTTTTGTAGGTTTGGGTCAACAGTGAGCCATGTGCGCTGTAGCGGGATATTGAAAAATAAGTGAGTAATTACTCATCGAGTATTCTATACAGAGTTTCGCGAATAGTCTGGGGCTCAAAGGGTTTGTCGAGAATTGCGGACACCCCTGCCTGCTGCACCTTGCCTAATCTTGCCTGATTGTTTTCTGTTGTCGCCATCAGAATCGGCAACACGACATCGCCCATTTCATTGCGAATATATTGCACCAATTGGTGACCATCCATTTCAGGCATATTGAGATCGGTCACCACCAGGTCGTAGCGTTGTTGCGCCAGAAACTCAACCGCTGCCCGGCCGTTTTCTGCCAGATCAATACGGTTAATACCCATACTGCCGAGCACGCGTGAAAGATGATTACGAGAGGTCTGACTGTCATCAACCAGCAATATATTCAGCTCACTGACGTCATAATTCTGCAATTCGATTTCTTCAGGATCGATAACGTCCAGTGTGGCGCGGATGGCTCGACGCAAGTCTTTATGATCGAAAGGTTTGGGCAGAATAGCCATGACCCCTGCCTGCCGTACCGGTTCCAGGGCATTCACCGCAGTTTCACTGGAGATCAACATAAAATGAATGTCTTTGTCTGCATATTGCAGATGAATGTCAGCGATCAGATCATTGGCGGTCATATCAGGCAGATACATGGCGCTAATCACCAGGTCAGGTGAATATTGCTCGATATGTTCAAATGCTTGTTTGCCGGAGGCAACACCATCAATCTGACTGATCCCTTCTTGTTGCAGATGGCGCATGATCAGTTTCAGCTGCATGGCGGAAGGTTCAACCAATAAAATCGATAAATCGGCAGGTGTTAAGGTAGCCATTTATATACCCGTGATTCTTGGAAATGTGCGTATCGTCAGGGAAATCAGGGACGCACCAGACTGGCTTCAACTTTCAGCCGGGTCGGTTTATCAGTCAGCACTTCAATGATAGTCAGTGCAAAATCCATGGCCGTGCCAGGGCCGCGTGAAGTCAGCACTTTTTCGTCGATAACGACAGGATCATCGCTCAGCTTGATATCCGGCCACTGTTGCGGGTCAAGCACCCCAGGGTAACTGGTGGCTCGGCGTCCATCCAGCAAACCCGAGCTGGCCAGCACAATAGGCGCTGCGCATATGGCGGCAATATAGTTACCGCCGTGATGCAGGCGTTTGATCATGGCGTGTATACGGTGATCTCCATCAAGATGAGTGGCGCCGGCCTGTCCGCCCGGCATTAACAACATATCGAAGTCATCATAAATCACATCATCCAGTAAGGTGTCAGCGATAAGCCTGACGTTGCGGCTTGCTGTCAACTGATGATGTCCGCTCAGACTGGCAGTGATAACCGTGATACCGGCGCGTCTGAGCAGATCGATCAACGTGACGGCTTCAAGCTCTTCACACCCCTCTGCAAGTGGTATCAACACTGTGGCCATAAACTTGCTCCTGTGCTTATCGATTCAGTATTGTCATTCCCTTCAGCAAGTTTAACGCTTGTGACAGCATATAGTCACTGACTTCCAGTGGTTGTGTGTCTGTTTTTTCAGCCGGTTCGTTTTCAGTGTCTTTGACCTCTGGTTTGTCCGTATTGCCATTTTCCAGATGGCGACTCAGATCCCGTTCACGTAATGGGGTGAATCCGTTTTCTTCTAACGCGGTGACTTGCACCCCGTTGATGGTGATATCAGGTTCAATACCTTCAGCCTGAATAGAACGGCCTGACGGAGTATAGTATCTTGCCGTTGTCATCTTGACCGCGGTTTCATTGGTCAGCGGCATCACGGTTTGTACTGAACCTTTACCAAAGGTCTTGCTGCCAAGAATGATCGCACGTTTTTGATCCTGTAAAGCTCCGGCCACAATTTCAGAAGCCGAGGCCGAACCACCATTGACTAATACCACCAGCGGCGCACCTTTGAGCAGATCATTTGGCGTAGCATGGAATTTTTGATCAGAATCAGCAATACGGCCCTCGGTATAGACAATCAAGCCTTTGGTAAGGAAGGTATCCGACACTTCAATGGCAGCATCAAGCACACCACCGGGGTTATTACGTAAATCCAGCACCATACCCTTCAGACTGCCGCCGTTTTCTTTTTTCAATTCGCTGATGGCTTCACGCAAACTCGGACCGGTGCGGGACTGGAAGGTGGTAATACGCACATAACCAAAACCAGGTTCCAACGTTT
>NZ_JAPDMV010000035.1 GCF_026319305.1 Methylophaga sp. OBS4 | reverse complement strand
GTTTCACCTTCGCCTCTGTTGTGTTATGAAAATAGGGATGAAAAAAAGGATATTCACGGATGAAGGTCAGTATCGGTCGTTCCTTTCTTATTTTGTGCTATTTATGCACGGCACATGGTTGCGCTGTTTTGCAGTTGATCCGCAGACAACAGGACTATCTTATCGTGTTACCGGCTGAGCTTGCCGACAGTATATTCCAGCGCCTGAAAATGTTTATTTTACGTAGCAAAGTCAGTCTGGAAATGCTCAGTGATGAGCAGGTACTGTTTGGACTTGTCGAACCGGTTGCAAATGATGGACTTGATTTACCGGCTTCAGACTGGTTTGGTGAAAAAAACGATAATTCGCTGATTATCAAACAAGCCGGTAACCCGAACCGGTATCTGGTGCTGGCAACGGCACAGGATGCAGCCGGTCTGGCTGACAAACTGTTCAAGCAGGGCTGGCAGATCGGCGCTGAAAACCTGTGGCAGTATTTGGATATCAAAGCAGGGTTGCCGATGGTTTTCTTGCAGAGCAAGGAGCAGTTCACTCCGCAGCAAGTCAACTTGGATCTGGTCGGCGGCGTCAGTTTCAAAAAAGGCTGTTATCCGGGGCAGGAAGTCGTAGCCCGCCTGCATTATCTCGGCTCCCCCAGCCGCAGAATGTTTCTGGCCGTTATCAACACCGATCTTCTGCCGGAGCCCGGCACTGCGGTTAAAGACGCAGCAGGAGAAACGTTAGGACATGTTGTGCAAGCCCAGTTCGCATCTGAAAATGAAGTGCTATGCCAGCTGAGCATGAAGCTGAGTGCAACGGATCGGGACGCCTTTATCAACGAAGCAGCCGTTGCAGAGCTGACTGCACTGGCTGAAGAGGAGTAAGCGTCTGTTCAAAATTTCCCGCTAAATCACGGCGGAAAGGGAACGTCTCTCAATCTAGCTCTAGTTTTTTCAGTTTATATCGTAGTGCTCTGAAGGTAATACCCAGCTTTTTGGCAGCGGCCGTTTTGTTCCAGCGCGTCGCTTCCAGTGCCTGCATGATCAGCTGACGCTCCTGATTTTCCAGCCGTGACTCCAGATCCTGACTGGAAAACTGGGCCGGAGGAGACTCACTATCCGGCGCAGTGATGTGCTGGTGATGTGCTGGCAACATCAGATCGTCCATTTCTATGGTACTGCCGTCTGACCAGGTCATCGCCCGTTCAAGGATATTTTCCAGTTCACGGACATTGCCGGGAAAGGCATAAGCCTGCAGCGCTTTCATTGCCGCAGCTGAAATAAGCGGCACCTCCCGCTGATTTTTTGCAGCCAGTTTTTGCAAAATATGGGCCGCCAATAATGGAATGTCGGCTTGGCGTTTGCGCAGCGCCGGCACAGCCAGCTCAATCACATTAAGACGGTAGAACAAGTCTTCCCTGAAACTGCCTTCCTGCACACAGGCAGTAAGGTTTTTATGCGTCGCCGAGAGAATGCGTACATCCACATTGACTTCTTCATTTCCTCCCACCGGCCGAATCGCTTTTTCCTGAATCGCACGCAGCAGTTTAACCTGCATCATCAGCGGCAGATCGGCTACTTCATCAAGAAACAGGGTACCGCCATCGGCGGCCTGAAACAGCCCCTGCTTGTCGGCTACCGCACCGGTGAATGCACCTTTTTTATGACCAAAGAATTCACTTTCAACCAGATCGGCAGGAATCGCGCCGCAGTTAATCGGCACAAAAGGCGCATCGGTCCTAGCTCCCAAGTCGTGGATCAGACGTGCGACCAACTCCTTACCCGTTCCAGACTCACCGGTGATATATACCGGCGCCTGACTGCGGGCCAGTTTGGTTATTTTGCCACGCAAGGAACGAATGAGACCAGTATCCCCCAGCAACCTGTCTCGTGACCGCCTCTCTTTAACATGAGGTTTTTCCGGAGATAATTTCAGTGCCGCACTCACCAGATCCCGCAGCATTCTGAGTTTGAGCGGTTTGGAAACAAAATCAAAAGCACCGGATTTAAGGGCTTCCACCGCCAGATCAACATTACCATGTGCGGTAATCACCGCTACCGGCAGCTCCGGACACTGCTTTTGTAAGGTCTTAACAAAATCCAAACCACTGCCATCAGGCAATCGCATATCCGTAAAGCACAGATCAAATTTCTGCTGTTTCAAGGCCTGATGGGCCTGTGCCAGATTTTCAGCCGTCACGCAGTCAATCGACATCTCTGACAACGTCATTGTCAGTAGTTCGAGAATATCCGGTTCGTCATCAATAACCAGCGCTTGTCGGTTCATTACTCTATATATTCCTGCCATTCACCGGGAAAGCTAATACGAAAACTACTGCTTTGCAACTCATCAGCCAGATAACTGAGCCGGGCGCCGTTGGCCTGACACAATTCCCTTGCCAGATACAGGCCCAGTCCCGTGCCCCCCTGACGTTGTGAATAAAAAGGTTCAAACAAATGCTCACGGGCCTGATCCGTCACGCCGGGTCCATTATCCGTGACGTCAATAAAGATTTCATTGTCTGACATTGCCTGTTTTACTTCAATTCTGGGCAAAGAGGTATCTGCATCAGAATAATGCCAGGCATTATCCAACAGGTTCCACATCACTTGATGCAACTGTTCCGGATCCATGAATACTTTTACCAGCGGAGAGTCAGTATGCAGTGTTATCTCCTGTTCGTTTGCCCCTTTGATATCACAAAATTCTGCAATAAACTTTTCCAGCCAGGGCACCAGCACCACCGCAGTCGGCTTCACAGTCTTGCGGCGACTCATCTGCAGCACCGTTTCAATGATGTTGTTCACACGCAGACTGTGACGGTGAATAATGTCAGTCAGCTTGGTAATGGTCTGATCATGTTGTTTATGTTCAGCCAGCAATTCTCCGGCGTGACTGATGGCACCGAGTGGATTACGGATTTCATGGGCAATACTGGCGGTCAGTCGCCCCAGTGAAGCCAGTTTCAGTTGTTGCGCTTGTTGCGCCATGGCCGAAGTATTTTCGATATAAATCAGGATCTCACCACTATCCAGTTTGGTCGCTGTCGCACGTATTTCAGGTAAATCGGCTCTGGCCTGGAAGGGCTCAAAAGGCTGTGGGTTGTGATGTTGCCAAAGCAATAGCTGCCCGGCAAGTTCCGGCACCGTATCTTTCAAATTAAAACCGGGGAAGGTGCGTTCAATCCCCAGCAGATTACTGGCAGACTGATTGAACATCGTCACTTTGCCATGACGGTCCAGCGCCAGAACGCCGATCTGCATGCGACTGATAATGTGCTGATTAAGCACAGCCAGGTTGGCGACATCACGCGCCCTCTCTTCAGCCAATACCTGCGAACTCTGCATTTTATGCGACAACCACTGCGCCAGCCAGGCCGTGATAAAAAATGTCGCACCCAGAATACCGGCCTGACTGTACTTGGTCACATCATCACCGGAAAATTGTGAATAACTGACTTCCAGCAACACAGCCAGCGTGGCGATAGCTGCAATAAAGGCCGCCAGTCTCCCCGGAATCAATGCGCCGCCCGCCACCACTACAACCAGTAACAGAGAGCCTAAACCGGTTTTCAAGCCGCCGCTGGCGTGCATGATCAATATCAGCGCCACAATATCGATTACTAGCTGAAGTTTTATCTGGGTCGCAACCACACCCCAACGCTTGAAAGTAAAAAGCAGCAATATCAATGCTGTCAGCAGATAAAGCTGGCTGACACTGGTATAAAGCTTGGGATCAGTTTCACCGAGAAATTCCGGCGGTAGTTTCAAATAAAAAACAAAAAACAATACCGCCGCCAGAAAAAAACGATATCCGGCAAATACTGTCAGCGCACGCCAGGTTGCCGGATCTTGGCCTGATGCCTGGCGCAGATCAACCGATTGACTCATTTTGACTGGCGATGCGCCTCAAGGTGTTCGACACAACAGAAGAATTGCCGGTTGTCCTTCAGTGCCTCGTTTTCCACGATATGCAGGCCACAGTGTTCGCATTTGACCATACTCTCGGTGCTGCCTGATGACAGTGGCGGTCTGCCGCTCTTTCTGAGCAGATTACTGATGATGATATAAAGCAGTAATGCAATGGCAAGCAAAACCAGAATTCTCATGTTTCACCTCATAAAAAAGGGTACCTCAATAGGATACCCTTTTTCTCTGTGTTATTGGACAAGACCAGTGCTCCTTCAAGGTGATAATTTAGGGTTCAGCGTCCCTGTGGTGTTCTGCCGCAAGGCGCGGTGCGCAGGCAATGACTTATTCCCTTGTCAAGCACCGTAACACCGCCATGTTTGCAGCCAGGCCAACTGAATACCAAATTATCACCTTGACGGAGCACTAACCGCGAGAAGCACGTTTGCGCTCATGTTCCAGCAGGAATTTCTTACGCACGCGCAGTGATGCCGGGGTCACTTCCAACAGCTCGTCATCACCAATAAACTCCAGCGCCTGTTCCAGACTCATGCGAATCGGTGGCGTGAGCGAGATCGCTTCATCAGTACCCGATGCACGAACGTTAGTCAGCTGCTTGCCTTTCAGCGCATTGACGACCAGGTCATTGTCACGCGAGTGAATACCGATCACCATGCCTTCATACACTTCATCGCCGTGACCAATAAACAAGCGGCCACGTTCCTGCAGGTTGAATAAAGCGAAACCAACCGCTTTGCCGACACCGTTCGCAATCAATACACCATTGATACGTTTGCCGAAGCTACCGGCTTTCATCGGCGCATAATGATCGAATACGCTATAAATCAAACCGGTCCCCTGGGTAGCAGTCAAAAACTCGGTACGAAAACCAATCAAACCGCGTGAAGGTATAATAAAGTCCAGACGCACACGGCCTTTGCCATCCGGCGCCATATCCTGCAGCTCGGCACCACGCTCACCCATTTTTTCCATTACCGTACCTTGATGGCTGTCTTCGACATCAATGGTGACAGCTTCAAATGGCTCTTCTTTTACGCCGTCTTTTTCACGGATAATCACTTCCGGACGAGACACACCCAGTTCAAAACCTTCGCGGCGCATGTTTTCAATCAATACTGATAAATGAAGTTCGCCACGACCAGAGACTTTGAACTTGTCCGGATCTTCAGGGGATTGATCCACGCGCAAAGCCACGTTATGAATCAATTCCCGTTCCAGACGTTCTTTGATTTGGCGGGTGGTAATGAATTTACCTTCCTTGCCGGCAAACGGTGAATTATTCACCTGGAAAGTCATGGTGACCGTCGGTTCATCCACAGACAATGGCGGCAGGGACTCAACAGCATTCGGATCACACAAGGTATCGGATATGTTCAACGGATCGACGCCGGTAAAAGCAATAATGTCGCCGGCCTGTGCATGTGACACTTCCTCGCGCTGCAAGCCCATAAAGCCCATAACCTGCTGCACACGACCATTACGGGTTTTACCTTCACGATCGACAACCGTGACTGGCGTATTGGTTTTGACGCGGCCACGCTCGATCCGGCCAACCCCGATAACACCGACATAGCTGTTGTAGTCCAGAGACGAAACCTGCATGCGAAACGGCCCGTCAACATCCACATCAGGTGGACTGACTTTATTCACGATCATTTCAAACAACGGCGTCATATCACCTTCACGCACACTGTCATCCATGCCGGCAAAACCGTTCAGACCTGAAGCATAAATAACTTCAAAATCCAGCTGCTGGTCACTGGCGTCCAGGTTCACAAACAAATCAAAAGTCTGATTCAGCACCCAGTCGGGTCGTGCGCTCGGTTTGTCGATTTTGTTGATGACAACAATCGGTTTCAATCCCAGAGCCAGCGCTTTTTGCGTCACAAAACGAGTTTGCGGCATCGGGCCTTCAGAGGAGTCGACTAACAGTAATACCGAATCCACCATTGACAATACACGCTCTACTTCACCACCGAAGTCGGCATGGCCCGGGGTATCCACAATGTTGATGTGATAATCATTCCAGCGAATTGCGGTATTTTTGGACAGGATGGTAATGCCGCGTTCACGTTCCAGGTCATTGGAATCCATCACCCGTTCCTGCAACTCTTCGTGTTCACCGAAAGTACCAGACTGCCGCAACAGTTGATCGACCAGCGTAGTTTTGCCATGGTCAACGTGCGCAATAATTGCGATATTGCGTAATTTATTTATGTCTCTTACGTTATTTGTCATTATCTTAAATTCTGTGTTTGCATGAGAAACATGCGAAAAATGAAGCCCGAAGGGCGCTTTATTTGAGTGGCTCTTTCAGGTGAGGTTGCAATTTATCAAGCATCAGTTTATGGACACCAAAACCGGCGGCAACCACATTGCCTTTATCGAACAGTTGATCACCACCGGCAAAGTCGGTGACCAGACCACCTGCCTCTTCCACCAGTAACAAACCAGCTGCCAGATCCCAGTTCTGCAAACCGATTTCCCAGTAGCCATCGAGACGCCCTGCCGCAACATATGCCAGATCCAGTGCGGCAGACCCGGCGCGGCGGATATCGGCCACCAGCGGGAACAGGGCATTAAAGCTGGCCATGTAACTATCGTGGTGTTGTGGATATTTAAAAGGGAAGCCCGTGGCCAGTAAGGAATCGGTCAATTCCCGTCTTTTGGTGACACGCAGTCTGCGGTCATTGAGCTTGGCGCCGTCGCCGCGGCTGGCAGTAAACAACTCATCACGCAACGGATCGTAAATCACAGCATGTTCAACGCGGCCTTTTACCCGCACCGCAATCGACACACAGTAATGCGGGAAACCATGTAGAAAGTTGGTAGTGCCATCAAGTGGATCTATTACCCAAACAGTATCGTTATCACCGGTATTACCCGACTCTTCCGCCATGATAGCGTGGTCGGGATAAGCTTTTTTGATAACTTTGATAATTTCCTGTTCCGCCAGGTGATCAACGTCAGACACATAATCATTACGCCCTTTGGTAGTGATTTCAAGGTGTTCGACATGTTGCAGAGAGCGCATGATCAGACTGCCCGCATTACGGGCTGCCCGAACCGCTATATTCAGCATTGGGTGCATAGACTAGTTTTTCCAGAGCAGTTGAGCATGATGCGACCCGAACCTTCGGGAATGAGCCACATCCAAAAACGGGTAATTATAGCAAGTATTTACCAGCTGTTATGTAGCTTTGTAGAATCAGTTCGCATTTTTGCTGGCCTACGTTGGACAGTAAAAATATTTACTGTTAGCCTCGTGTTTTATGTTGCGATTAGCAATATAATAACGATGCCAAAATCCAACTGGTACTTTTAAGGAGAATAAGATGAAAAAATTAGTAAAACTGGGTGCTGTAATTCTGCCTTTAGTTTTGTTGACTGCTTGTGCCAACACAGCTGAAATGGAAGCATTGAAAGCCTCTGTCGAATCAGCACAATCAACTGCTGATTCAGCTCTGGCTGCTGCCCGCAATGCACAAAGCACTGCTGATACTGCCCAGCGCACTGCTACAGATGCAGAACTGGCTGCGATGAATGCCCAGAAATCTGCTGATGATGCTCAAGCTACCGTAGATGAATGCTGTGCAAAAATTGACCGTATGTTTGAAAAAGCAATGAGCAAGTAATTTTTTGCTGCTATGCAAAAAAGCCGGAATCCAGTTCCGGCTTTTTTTTTGCGCTGCATTTTGCCATGAATAAATAAAGTCCCTTAATTTCAGGGCCCGTCTGACATCATGTTATAAAGCGTCACTGGATACCTGGACTGTCCACACCGAAATGCCGGCTATGCTACTGACTTGGCTTGCCAGCGCATCTGCCTCATCCTTGCTATTGAAAGGCCCAATCAGGATTTCCCCCTGCGCACCGGCGCTAAGCGGCCAGAACAAATCATTGAGTTTTAACGTTGTAACAGCATGACGCGCTTTAGCAATTGCCTCCTGACTGAGGCCGGAATGAATAAACCATAAATCCTCAACGATATCGAGTTCACTCTCTGCCTGTCGCTTGACTATACCTTTGTTCTGACGCACCAACGTCTCAACAAAAGGCCACTGCTCATCACTAAGCAAACGATCCTGGGCATTCAGGATCGCTGACACCATCGGGGTCATATTATTGCCTTGACGCTGGTCAATATCCTGCTGCGGTTTGTGTGCCTCCAGATAAAGCTGGCCGTTGCGCGCACCTGCTTTGTATGGCTGATAAACAATTTCAACCGGTGTGTTACTGGGCGTCACAGCAAACAAATGCTCAATATCTTCCGGAAATAAGCGGATACAGCCATGACTCACTCGCAGCCCCACTCCGAACGGCTTATTGGTACCGTGCAGCAAATAGCCGGGCATTGATAATCGCATCGCGTAGGCACCTAATGGATTATCAGGGCCTGCCGGAACAACGCGCGGTAAGGGGTCGCCTTTTTCGAGATGTTCTTGCCTGATAGATTCAGGAGGCGTCCAGGTAGGATCTTTTCTCTTCTCGGTCACTCTGGCTTTACCCAGTGGTGTTGCCCAGCCCTCGCGGCCGATACCAATTGGATGGGTAATCACCCGCTGTGGCGGATTACCGGTGCGTTTCGGATAATAATAGAGCCTCATCTCAGCAATGTTAATCACAATACCCTCACGTACAGCGTCCGGCAAAATAAAACGCGTGGGCAGGATTACACGGGTATTGTCACCCGGCAACCAGGGATCAATATCCGGATTGGCATCAACAATATCGCCATAACCCAGATCAAAACGACGGGCAATATCTAGTAGTGTATCCTCTGCATGGCTGTAAATTACCATGTTATGACCGATAACACTGCTGGCTTCATCATTGATTTCGAATGTGGTCGCGGAAAGCGGAGCCGAGATGAATAAACCAATAGCGACCGTAACTAAATGACGCAACATGTACGTTTCCTGTTTTGAAACTTAAAACTCCTATTGTACTGGATTATCAGGTTTTCATAATTAGTAAAAACGTGCTTTGACACACAAAAAGGGCTAAGATCAGCCTTTACCTAAAACCCACAGCTAGCGTAATCTAAGCCAATGAAGAAATACTACCTGCCCTTGATTCTATGTCTGACCAGCCTGTCCGGCTGTGCCTTTTTTGCCAAAGAAGAAGTCAAAGCTGATGAAAGCTGGACCGTTGAACGGGTCTATTCAGAAGCCAAAGCGGCATTGAACCTAGCCGATTACCAGAAGGCCATTCAGTATTACGAACAGCTGGAAGCACGTTTCCCTTTTGGCGAGTATGCCCAGCAGGCTTTGTTGGAATCAGCTTATGCGCACTACAAATCAGATGATCCGGAAACAGCTATCGCCACTTTGGACCGTTTCATGCGGGTTTATCCGCTGAACCCGAATATTGATTACGCTATCTATCTTCGTGGCCTGGTTAACTTCCATCGCGACATAGGCCTGATTGAGAAATATGTGCCGCGCGACGAATCGCAACGGGATCCTGGCGCCGCAGAAGATGCCCTACGCGATTTCTCGGCCCTGGTAAAACGTTATCCGAAAAGCAAGTATGCGGAAGATGCCGCCCAACGCATTGTGTATCTGCGTAACCGCCTGGCGCAGCATGAAATTAACGTGGCACATTACTATATGCGCCGCGGCTCCTATATTGCTGCCGCCAACCGTGGCAAATATGTCCTGGAAAATTATCCACGCACACCGGCCATGCCCGAGGCACTGGTGGTCATGGCCAAGGCCTATAAGATCATGGAAATGTACGACTTGTCAGAAGATGCCTTGCGCGTATTGGAATTGAACTATCCTGGTCATCCAGGTGTGGCTGAAGTGCGCAAAACCAAGGTAGAGTAGGTGATCCGGCAGCGAGCGTTGCCGGCAGAATCAGCAGCACTACTCAGAGCCTGTTATGAACAGGCTCTAATATTCAGATAGCTTCTTCGCCTTCTTCACCAGTACGAATACGCACAGCACGTTCCAGCGAAGTCACAAAAATCTTGCCGTCACCGATACGGCCGGTATGTGCAGCCTGAATAATGGCTTCAATGACCGAATCAACCGCTTCATCTGATGTCACAATTTCCAACTTCACTTTCGGCAGGAAATCGACGACATATTCTGCACCGCGATAAAATTCAGTGTGTCCTTTCTGGCGACCAAAGCCCTTGACCTCAGTGACGGTCATACCGGTAACTCCGATTTCTGATAAAGCCTCACGTACATCATCGAGCTTGAAAGGTTTGATAATCGCTTCTATTTTTTTCATCGCATTTCCTTACTCTATTGTTGAGGTCACAGTGTAGCCTGACGTAATCGGGTAACGCCTGTCGCGACCAAAAGCACGGCTGCTGATCCGGATTCCCGGTGGTGCCTGTCGTCGCTTGTATTCGTTACGATCCACCATTTTTATCACCCTTGCAACCATTTCGGCATCGTGCCCTTCAGCTACCATATCTTCAAAACAGTTGTCATCGGCAATATAACGTTCCAGCAGAACATCCAGTATTTCATAGGGTGGCAGACTGTCCTGATCATACTGATCAGGTGCCAGTTCGGCCGATGGCGGACGGGTAATAATACGCTCGGGAATCACTGGTGACAGGCTGTTCCTATAATAGCTCAGTTTATAAACCAGCGTTTTATAGACATCTTTCAAAGGTGCATACCCCCCCGCCATATCCCCATAAAGCGTTGAGTAACCCACAGCCATCTCACTCTTGTTACCGGTAGACAGCACCATAGAGCCGGTTTTATTCGATAACGCCATCAAAATAATACCTCGGCAACGGGCCTGAATATTTTCTTCCGTGGTATCAACCGGCAAACCGGCAAACTGCTCCGACAAGGTAGCAAGAAATTGTTCAAATACCGCCTCAATCGGCATCAGACTGTATTTGACACCCAGTCCTTCAGCCATGGCCTTGGCATCGTCCAGGCTGATTTGTGCGGTATAGCGGGACGGCATCATCACCGCATGCACACGTTCGGCGCCGATAGCATCTACCGCCAGCGCCAACGTCAGGGCGGAATCAATCCCGCCGGACAGCCCCAGCACAACGCCGGGAAAATGATTTTTCTCGATATAGTCGCTAAGACCGGTTTTCAGCGCTTTGTAGATCATTGCCAGCTCATCTTCCTTATCCGCCAGATCCCCGCTGATAAGGAGCCTGCCTGACTCGTCACGGCCGACAGTGAATGGAAACAGGCCTGAATCAAAAGCCGGGGCTCTTGCCACTTTGTTGCCTTTTGAATCCAGCGCAAAAGAACAGCCATCAAAGACCAGCTCGTCCTGTCCGCCCACCTGATTAACATAAATAATCGGCAGCCCCGTCTCCGCTACCCGCTTTCTGACTTCAGTTTCACGCAATTGCCATTTACCGCGGCGAAATGGCGAGGCATTGAGGTTGACAATAAGCTCGGCTCCGGCATCCATCGCCTGACTGGCCGGGGCGGTAAACCAGATATCCTCACATATCGTAATTCCGATACGATATCCCTTAAAGTCAACGACACAAGCCTCTTTGCCTTCAACAAAATAGCGTTTTTCGTCAAATACGCTGTAATTGGGCAGATTCTGCTTGAAATAAGTGGCGATGATCTCGCCATCATGAATAAAAGACGCGGCGTTATAGAGTTCTTTCCTGACCTCACCATCCGGATGACCGATCAACACGGCAACATTGCTGAGATGCTTTTTCAGGTTCAGCAACGCTTTATCCACACGCTTGAGCAAACCCGGCCGCAGTAATAAATCCTCGGGCGGATAGCCGGTCAACGTTAACTCGGGAAAGATAACCAGATCGGCCTTAAACTCATCACGAGCCTGGTGCGCGGCGGTAATGATCTTCAGCACATTCCCCGCCACATCGCCGACAACAGGATTGATCTGGCCCATAACCAGCGTCAAGGCTTGCATTTATCTGGCTTCCATCGCCGCCAGTATGCAGTCACCAATTTCAGCCGGAGAACGCGCAATACGCGCACCCGCTGCTTCCAATGCTTCCAGTTTGGCTTCGGCAGTACCGGTACCGCCGCTGATAATGGCGCCGGCATGACCCATACGCTTACCGGGAGGGGCAGTCAGTCCAGCAATATAAGCTACGACGGGTTTGGTTACATGGTCTTTGATAAACGCGGCAGCGTCTTCTTCGGCATGGCCACCAATTTCACCGACCATCACAATCCCTTCGGTCTGCGGATCCCGTTCAAACATTTCCAAACACTCAATAAAGTTCATGCCATGAATCGGATCACCGCCGATACCGACACAGGTACTTTGCCCCAGCCCGTTGTGTGTCGTCTGGTGCACGGCTTCATAAGTCAAAGTACCGGAACGCGACACAATGCCGATTTTACCGGGTTGATGAATTGCGCCGGGCATAATACCGATTTTGCATTCGCCGGGCGTAATCAGTCCGGGACAGTTCGGGCCAATCAGTCTGGCCTCACTGCCTTTTAAGGCATGTTTAACTCGCAGCATATCCTGAACCGGAATTCCTTCGGTAATACAGGCAATAATTTTAATGCCCGCATCGGCAGCTTCCAAAATGGCATCGGCAGCAAACGCCGCCGGTACATAAATCATGCTGGCATCAGCACCGGTAACTTCAACGGCTTCGTGAACAGTATTGAAGACCGGTTTATTCAGATGCAGCTGCCCGCCCTTGCCCGGGGTCACACCGCCGACAAACTGAGTACCGTAAGCAATAGCCTGCTCAGAATGGAAAGAGCCCTGTTTACCGGTAAACCCCTGACAAATCACTTTGGTGTCACGATTCACTAAAATACTCATGCATTTGTCTCCTGGGCGGCCGCCACTGCCTGTCTGGCCGCATCGGTCAGATTTTGGGCCGCGAAAATGCTCATTTCACTGTTGGCAAGCAACTCACGACCGATGGCCGCATTGGTACCTTCCAACCTGACGACCACCGGCAGCGTCAACGCCACCTCTTTTGCCGCCTGAATAATGCCTTCGGCAATCAGATCACAACGCACGATACCACCAAAAATATTGACCAGAATCGATTTGACCTTGCTGTCTGAAAGAATCAACTTGAATGCCTCTGCCACACGATCAGCTGTTGTACCACCGCCAACATCAAGGAAGTTGGCAGGTTCCCCGCCTTCTTTCTGGATCAGATCCATCGTCGCCATGGCCAGTCCGGCCCCATTGACCATACAGGCAACATTACCATCCAGCGAGATGTAGTTGAGACCATATTCACGAGCGATCACTTCCGCTTCATCTTCCTGAGTGGCGTCAAACATCTCGGCCAGTTCGGCATGTCGGAACAAGCCATTGTCATCCAGATTGATTTTGGCATCCACCGCAAGCAAGTCCCCTTCGCCGGTGACCACCAGCGGATTGATTTCCACCAGGCTGGCATCATTTTCCGTAAACAGGCGATATAAACCCTGCATCAATTTTTGCAGTTGTTTGAATGCTTCACCAGTGAGTCCCAGAAAAAAGCCGGCACGGCGGCACTGGTATGGCTGTAAACCTACGACCGGGTCAATATACAAATTGAGAATCGCTTCAGGTTGCTCTTCGGCCACTGCTTCGATATCCATGCCCCCTTGTGCGGACACCATAAACACGATGCGCTGGCTGCTACGATCCAGCAATACGGCAAGATAGATTTCACGGGCGATATCGGTCGGTTTCTCTACCAGCACCTGAAGAACAGGCAAACCCTCTGCTGTGGTCTGATGCGTCACCAGCCGCTGGCCCAACATGGCCTCGGCCGCAGACTCAACCGCATCAAGGGTGTTAACCACTTTAACGCCACCGGCTTTACCGCGCCCGCCAGTGTGAACCTGAGCTTTGACCACCCAGCGTTCTCCGGTCAGTAATTCTGCTGCCTGCCTCGCCTGAGCAGCCTCTGTCACCACCTGTCCCTGCGGGGTGGGCACACCGTAGCGATTGAATAATTGTTTGGCCTGAAATTCGTGCAGGTTCATTTTCTTATCTTGCCTTGGTTATCATAGCGGTCATATCAATGACTGATACATAATGTAAACAGCATATTTTCTCGCAATAGAAAGATAATTACCATCATTAGGGTCTGTTGACGTTTCGCCTACACCAGTGCTGGAGGCTATTTTTGTGTCCGGCAAGGCGGAAAGGGCGTAAAGCAGTTATTCTATATGAGCGGTTGACAAAGACGCTGGGCGCAAAAATAATCCCGGATCTCCGCTTGTTTTATGAAAAAATACCCATCATGGCGGGAGAATGAGATTTGCGAGTACATCCTTGTATCTTGCAAACTGCACACCTCATGCTTTAATTGGCAAAATTTTAGTCACAACAGTGACCATTCAATTAGTGTTAACAGGCTCTGACTAACATGCTGTCGCTTTATCCGGATATCGAACCTTACCGCACACATCAACTGGAAATGGAACCGCTAAGCAGCGGCCAGAAACATCAGATCTTTGTCGAAGAATGCGGCAATCCGGACGGGATTCCCGTGGTGTTTCTCCATGGCGGCCCCGGCTCTGGTTGCCGCCCGCAACATCGCTGTTATTTCAACCCGGATCAATATCGCATCATTTTATTCGATCAGCGGGGTTGTGGCCGTTCTCTGCCCAGCGGCGAACTGGAAAACAACAGCACCGACTTTCTGATTGCGGATATGGAACGGATCCGTGTCGAGTTAAAAATTGATAAATGGGCCATGTTTGGCGGCTCCTGGGGCGCCACGCTGGGTTTGTGCTATGCCCGTAAGTATCCGCAGCATGTGCTGGCGATGATTCTGCGGGGAATATTTCTCGGCCGCCAGCAGGATATTAACTGGGTTTATGCCGAGGGGGGGGCTTCCCGACTGTTTCCGGATGCCTGGCACAAACTGGTGGCAGACTTGCCAGAGTCGGCGAGAGCACAGCCATTAGCGGCTTATTTTGACAAACTGACTGACGATGACGAGGCGGTGCAATTAGCCGCGGCGCAAAGCCTGAACAGCTGGGAAGGCACTATTGTCACTTTGCGTGATCATGAAATTGCAGCGGATCTGGAACAAACACCCGGCCCGCTTGCCCATTCGCGGGTGCAACTGCATTTTGCACTCAATGACTGTTTTATCGGTAATCAGCCGATTCTGGATGAGTTGTCTTCTTTACGGACGATTCCGACTCAAATCATTCACGGCCGTTACGATATCGTCTGCCCGCTACAGCAGTCCTGGTCGCTGAAACAAGCCTGGCCGGAAGCGGAATTGACCATCTTGCCATTGACCGGTCACGCGGCAGGTGAACCCTCAATGATTGATGCATTGGTCAGGGCGACCGATCAGTTGGCCGTTGAATTATCATGATTGCTTTGCTGCAACGTGTCAGTCACGCCAGTGTTGCTGTCGACGGAAAAACCATCGCAGAGATTCAACAAGGATTACTGGTATTTGTTGCCATAGAGAAGTCGGACGACAAAGCACAAGCCGATCGCCTGTTACAAAGGCTGCTGGGGTACCGGCTGTTCAGTGATGCCGATGATAAAATGAACCTGTCGATTCAGGATCTGCATGGTGGTTTGTTGTTGGTACCGCAATTTACTTTAGCTGCTGATACCCATAAAGGTCTGCGGCCCAGTTTTAGCCCGGCGGCAGAGCCCCGGCATGGACGTCAGCTGTTTGACTATTTCGCCGGGCAAGCCAGAAAGCAGTATCCGCATACTGCCTGCGGCCGTTTTGGTGCTGATATGCAGGTCAGCTTGACGAATGACGGGCCGGTGACCTTCTGGTTACAGGTCAGCAATGAAAAACATAGCGAGTACTAATGTTAGTGTAGTGTCCTGAATGACTACTTTATCCAGGACACTACACTAGGATTGATTTATGCGTTTATTGAGAAATTTTATTATCGGACTGGTGCTGGTGCTTATCGGCATCGCAGCGCTGTTGCTGGTACCCTCGCCACAGCCGCCTGCTTCCAAACCCTGGGAAGTGACCTTGATGCCCGATGGTAACAGCAAAGTTCTGGGTATACATCTGGGACAAACCCGTTACGGAGAGGCGCAAACTGCATTAGGTATATTCGGCGAAACCGCGATTTTTACCGATTCCGATAACCGTGCCAGTGTTGAAGCCTATTTTGACAGTATCAATCTGGGCGGTTTGTCGGCAAAACTGGTGTTAAACCTGGCTGTCTCGGAACAGCAACTGGCGTCTATGCTATCAAGGGCAACAGCCGGTAAACTCCAGCCCAGCGGTGCGCGTCAGCACGAACTCCATGAGCGGGATCGCATCGCACTGCTACAGGCACCGGTTAAGGCGATTACCTATATCCCCTCGGTACGACTGGATAAAGAAATGTTAACGGCCCGCTTTGGTGAGCCCGCTGAAATCAAAACATCCGCTGAAATATCGGCCACTGAAACCTGGTTTTATCCTGATATCGGCTTGCAGGTGGAACTCAACCCGGAACAGAAAACGATCTTGCTCTACCGTGCTCTGAATACTGTTCCTGATGCATAAATTCAATAAATGCGGCTTTATCAACCGGCCTGCTGAAGTAATAGCCCTGTGCACAATGGCATTGATGCGCCTGTAAAAAGGCCAGTTGCTCGGCTGTTTCGACGCCTTCAGCGATAACACGAAGTTGCAGACTGTGGGACATTGCCATAATCGCATCAACAATGGCAGCATCATCATGATCATGGGTTACATCACGGACAAATGTGCTGTCAATTTTCAGTACATTAAGCGGAAACTGCTTCAGATAAGACAGCGATGAATAACCAGTGCCAAAGTCATCAATGGCGAGACTGATATTCATATCACTCAGCTCGCGTAAAGTAGCCACAGCCAGTTCGGTGTCATCCATCAGCGTGCTCTCGGTGATTTCGAGCTCCAGATTAGCCGCCGGCATCCCGGTTTCAGCCAGTAAATGACGGATACTGCTTGCCAGCCTGCCGCCCTTGAACTGACGCCCGGACAGGTTGACCGCAATCATAAAATCAGCGGGTAGCCGGTCTTGCAGCTCAAGATAAGTCTCACAGGCCTGCCGCAAAATCCATTCGCCAACCTGCCCGATTAAACCGGTATCCTCCAGAATCGGAACAAAACGTGACGGCGGAATCTCGCCCCATTGGACACTGTTCCAGCGTAACAACACCTCTGCTCCCGCCAGCGTGCCGCTGACCAGATCAATCTGTGGCTGGTAATGGAGATAGAATTCCTGCTGTTCGACCGCCCGGCGCAGCGCCGTTTCCATCGCCAGTCGCTGTGCCGCTTCAGCGTTCATCTCGGCAGAATAGAACTGAAAGTTATTACGGCCGAGTTTCTTGGCATGATACATGGCAGCATCGGCATTGCGGATCAGCATATCCACATCACGCCCGTCGGCCGGATACAGACTAATGCCGATACTGGGACTGATATTCACCTCCGTGCCATCAATTTCGTAGGGTTGAGACATGACATAAATGACCTTTTCCGCCACTTTGCCAACATATTCCGCCGATCTGATATCCTCAAGAATCAAGGTAAATTCATCACCCCCCAGACGGGCAACGGTATCGCCTTCACGGACGCAAGACTTGATTCTTCTGGCCGCCTCTTCCAGCAAGATATCGCCCGCTTTGTGACCCAGCGAATCATTGATATGTTTGAAATGATCCAGATCAAGAAAAAATACCGCCAGACGCCCGGAATTACGATGTGATTTGTGTATGGCATGTTCCAGCCGGTCATTAAATACACCGCGATTGGGCAGACCTGTCAGCGCATCAATGCTGGCCAGTTTGGTCAGTCTTTCCTCATTTTCACGCTGGTTGGTGACATCCTCGAACAGCCAGATGGAGCCGTGCAAAGGATTATCGGTATCAATAGCCTTACCCGACATGGCACACCAGAAACTTTCACCATTTTGTCTAATCAGCTCCAACTGCGCTTCATAACTGTCGCCCTGTCCCAGTACATCATAAGCCTGCTCGCCAAATTGCTCATAAGCTCGACCATTGGGATAAAGACAACGCGTGCTGCCCCCTTCAATCTGATTACGGTGATAACCAAACAGTTGTTCAAACTTGTGATTCACCCGAATAAAGTGCCGATCCCGGATAAAGGCAATTCCTACCATGGCATTTTCAAGAATCGCATTCAACTCGGTTGTGGTTTGCTGCAATTGCTTGTCAGTCTGTTTCCAGGCCGTAACATCAGAAATGACACATACCCACACATCACCATCGACACTGTTGATTCTGCTGAGTGACACCCACATTGACATGAAGGAGTTATCGAAACGCCGCCCCTCAAATTCATTGCCGCTCTCCGCACAGTTAACAATGTCTTCGATAGTAGCTATCTGCTCGGTGTCGGCAAAAAAGCTCAGCAGACTTTGTCCGGCCAGTTCAGCTTCATCGGCATGTAATACTCGCGCGGCGGCCGGATTAGTCTTTTGAATAATGCCTTTATCCGACAGGGTCAGAATGGCTTCCGGCACACTATTGAGGATGGCCCGAATATGCTGCTCACTGGACTGCAAAGAGTGTCTCGCTTCAGCAAATGCCACTATCAATTGCTCGGTGTTTTCAGCAAACAGGTTAAAATCATGGGCCAGCGAAGACACTTCATTCCGGGTGTCTGTTTGAACCATTCTGGTCTCAAACCTGCCTTCAGATAGAGCATGCATGGCATATCTGATGGCAAACAAAGGTTGGCTGATGCCGCGGAAAAGCAGATAGGCAAATGCCACCATCCCCAAGATTATCAGTACACTAAGCACAATAATCTGCCAACGGGTTCGATCAGCCAGTTGCGCATTTTTGGCCACTGATTGATAGGTTTGTTGATTCACCGAGCCAGCCAGCTGGATCAATTTGTTCATGATAACTGTCATCACGGCAATCGCACTCTGCTGACTTTGTTCCAGCAAAGTCTGAGTGAGGATGCGTTTTGTATGCAAGGCATACAGTCCTTGCTCGCCGATGATGAGCTCAATCAATATCCGTATGTCTTGTTGCAAATCTTCTACAGCCTGTCGGACGGCGGGGAATCCAGCCAGACGGCTACTCAAACTTGCAAGCTGCTTATTTATTTGTGTTTGCAAAGGCTGTAACTGTTGTTGTGCAAGTCTTTCTATAGCTTCATCATCGTTCAGCGCAAATGATTTGAAATTAAGCACGGTCAGTTCATAAGCCGCCGGACGCAATAACTGAATCAGTCCGACCCCATCGGCAATATTGTTATTTCTGAGTTTTGTTTCCAGGCTGTCGAGCTGTTGTTTGACCTTGCCCGCTTGAATTTCAATGTCATCACTGTGCCGGTTAAGCGTATCCCTGAGCGACAGCGTCTGATGTTTGAGGGTGAACACCTCATCATCCAGACTGAGAAAATCCTGGTAATACTCAAATAATGAATTGACCAGCACCCGGTCGGTCTCATCGGTCTCCAGTACTTTCGACAATCTTAACCAGTTTTGTTGAAAGGTTTGCTCCAGCACCTCGCGTGATGGCTGTTGTTGTAATGCTAAGGCGGATTCACTGATTATGATTTGTTTCTGGCGGTTAACCAGGGCGGACGCAACACTGTTCAATTGCCGGCTACTGTTTTCCAACGGCAATAATTGCCCAGTAAAAGCCGATTGCGTGGAAGAAATAAGGCTGTTGGCATAATTGGCCATAACAGCCATTATGATCACCACAATCACAGTGGTGGTTGCCCAGAACTGGAGAAGCTTTTTGATACTCCAGTCTTTAAACATTGTATTCCTTTATATCAGGCATCCAGTTATTCCACTTTGTTGCTCAGCTAGTATTTCATTTATTGCGTTCAGACGGTTCCTGCTGCGATGACTTGTCTTGTTCAGACTTCACCATATCATCATCGTCATCATCCATCAGCACCCGGTTTGCAGCGCCGTCCATATCATCGTACTGGCCGTTACGAACAGCCCAGAAAAATACTGCCACGCCGATAATGCCCAGCAGCAACATACCCGGCAGCAGACCATATATCACTTCCATGACTACCTCTTGAATGTACGACCGATTCTGGCAGCATTGCCGATCACCAGTAACGAACTGATCGGCATGGTAATGGCAGCTACCAGAGGACTGACCAAAGCCATCATAGCCAATGGCACCATGATAACGTTGTAACTTATCGATAATACAATATTCTGCCGGATGGTACGCAAAGTACGCGCGGCCAGCTGACGGGCTTCCGCCACCTTATTTAATTCCTGATGCGATAACACCACATCGGCGCTGGCTACTGAGACATCCGTACCCGAAGCCATGGCAATACCCACATCGGCCTGTATCAGTGCCGGTGCATCATTCACCCCGTCACCGACCATAGCCACCACGTCTCCATTTTGTTGTAACTGCCTGATCACATCAGATTTGTCCCTGGGCAATACTTCGGCTTTTCTGTCGATTTGTCCCAACCCGGCCGTGACCGCTGCAACCACCGCCTGCCGATCACCGCTCAATACGGTTACCGCAATATTCGATTTGATAAGGTTTTGGACTGTTTCGGCGGCATCTTCCCGTAACGTATCAACCAGTCCAAGCAAACCTTCAATATTCTCCTCAACAGCAATCAACACACAACTGACACCCCGTTGTTCCAGTTCAGAAAGTCGTTGCGACTGTTCTGCATTGATCTCCAGCGCCTGGGTCTGCAACCAGGCACGTGTTCCCACCATGACTCTTTTGTTATCGACCACAGCTTGCACACCTTTACCCGGTGTCGAATTGAACCGGCTGTTGGCAGAGAGTTTCAGTCCGTTTTTTTCAGCTGAATAACAGATCGCGTCAGCAATACCATGCTCTGAGTGTTGCTCCACCGAGGCTGCAAGACGCAGTAATTCTTTTTCATCCAGCCCGTGAAAACTTTGAATATCGGTGACCTGCAGTTTCCCTTCCGTCAGGGTGCCGGTTTTATCGAATACAAAATGATTTACCTGCGACAATCGCTCTAATGCCGCACCCTGTTTCACCAGAACCCCCCGACTGGCGCCGACGCCCGTCGCCACCGCTACCGACATCGGTGTCGCCAAACCAAATGCGCAGGGGCAAGTCACAACCAGCACAGACGTAGCTGCGAGCAATGCCGTCTCAAAATCAAACGATAGCCAATAAACAAACGTGATGGTAGCCAGCGTTAGCGTGACCAATACAAACCAAGGCACAATTCTGTCCGCTATGCGCTGAATCGGTGCTTTTGATGCCTGCGCCTCGTCCATCAGTGCCACGATTTTGGCCAGCGCAGTATTACGCAGCACCTGCTGTGCCCGAACTTTGAATGCCCCTTCACCATTGATACTGCCTGCCACAACTTGATCGTTTTCTTGTTTTGGCACAGGTAGTGATTCCCCGGTCAGCATCGATTCATCAACAGCACTCTGACCGTATTCGATAATACCGTCCACCGGTACTTTTTCACCCGGTTTAACTAGCAATAAATCACCGATCTGTACTGAGCGGATAGGCACGATTCGTGTTTCACCCCCCTCTACCCGGGTGGCCAGCTTGGGCTGCAATTCAAGTAATCTGCGGGTGGCCGACAACGCCTGGCGTTTTGAAATCGCCTCAAGGTAACGCCCGACCAGAATCACAAACAGAAAATTCACGACGGTATCGAAATATACCTCGCCGGTAACCGAGTCGGTCATCGTTACATAAGTGGAATAAAAATAGGTGGCACTGGCACCGATCGCTATCGGCAAATCCATAGTCAGATAACGCCGGCGCAGCCCAATCAGACCGTTACGAATAAAGGGATACCCTGAATAGAACAGAGTCGGCGTTGCTATCAGAAAACCTATCCAGTGGAACCAGTTGCGAAATGCGCCTTGATCCGCGCCGCTGTACAGGGCGATCGAAATCCACATCAGATTCATCATCGCAAAACCGGCAAATGCCATGCGATAAAGCAGGCCTCTGTGTCGCCGGGCCAGCGCCCCTTCCGCAGTTTCAGGATCAAACGGCACCGCCGCATAGCCAATCTGTGCTAAGGCATGCAGAATCTTCGACAATGAAGTTTTGTGATTATCCCAACGCAGTTTGAGGCGTTTGGCCGTCAGGTTGACCTCTGCATTCAGCACACCCGGTTGTTTTGCCAAGGCGTGTTCAATCAGCCAGACGCAGGCCGCACAATGTATGCCTTCAACCAGTAGGTGGATAGTGCGTTGCGGCATCAAACTATCAACATAATCTGCCTGCACTTCATCCAGATCATAGGCGCTGAGTTCTGCAGGCACTTCCGGCGGCGGTGCCAGCACTGCCCCCTTCGGGGTTTTATGGTAGAAACTTTGCAGACCGGTGGCATAAATTGTCTGACACACTGTCAGACAGCCATAACAGCAGAATTCACGGTCAATATCTGCAATCTCCACCGTGAACGTGCCCTTGTCTTCAACAGGTAAACCGCAGTGATAACAACTCTGTGACAAAACGTATTCTGCTTTTGAGGCAAGTCCCATTTTCATACTCGTGATATCGTGAATTTCCAAGTATCGCCGGTATATGCGACCTGCTATCGTTTAATGAACGGAATCAGGGATCGATTCTGATTCGGCGCGTAATGACAAATTCACTCTCACCTTGCTTGGCTTCCACGATAATATCCCAGGTGCCGGGCAGGTTGAAACTGATATCGGTGACATAACTGCCATGTCCGGATTTCTGCATTTCCGCAGAAAAGTCGGCACGGGCATCAGACGGCCGATAGGCAAAGAAAGTAACCGAATCCAGCAACAGTCCCGCCGAGTTTTTACCGGTGATCATCGCTTCATAAGTCTGCGTCTGATTGACTCTGGACTTTGTCGGCACCATCAGTACCCCAGACCAACCCAGTGACTTTTCCTCAGCAATACGTTCACGGGTTTGCTCATAAGCTTCGCCTTTCTCATAAAAATCTTTTACCACCAGATTAGGTGGTGACTCAAAAGCCAGATAGATAAAAATGGCATTTGCTGCCAGAAATACGAATAAAAATGTCAGCATGCCCAAAACCCAAGGGTTGCGCATTGCTTGACTGTTCTCTTGCGAAATTTTCATTCTGTTCCTCACTCAGGCCCCATAAACATACTCTGATAAGAAGCAGAGATAGCCGGGTTGTTCAGCACTTGAGCCGTAAACTCTATCGGCGCCAGCCCCTCTTGAAGCTGACCATCAGCCACCCTGACCAAGGCCGTAA
>NZ_JAPDMV010000034.1 GCF_026319305.1 Methylophaga sp. OBS4 | reverse complement strand
CAATAAAGCCTGGCGCAACAGTATTGACGGTAATACCACGGGCGCCGACTTCACGGGCCAGTGATTTGCTAAAACCAATCACACCGGCTTTGGCAGCGGCATAGTTGGCTTGACCAGCATTACCCATCACACCCACTACGGAAGTGATAGTAATGATACGTCCCCAACGGGCTTTGGTCATCGCACGCAAACAGCGTTTGCTGAGTTTGAAAACAGGTGTGAGGTTGGTGTTGATAATATCATCCCATTCCTGATCTTTCATGCGCAGCAACAGGTTGTCACGGGTAATGCCTGCATTATTGACCAGAATATCTGGCGCACCAAACTCGGCTTCAATAGCAGAGACCGCGGTTTCAATTGCATCAGCATCGGTCACGTTCAGCACCATGCCCTTACCGCTAATACCGGCTTCCTGCAAAAAATCGCTGATGGTTTGTGCACCATTATCTGATGTGGCGGTACCAATAACTGTCGCGCCCTGCTCCCCCAGACTCAATGCAATGGCACGTCCAATACCTCGGGTTGCGCCCGTGACCAGAGCAACTTTTCCTTCCAGACTCATTGTCCTTCTCCTAAAGCTTGTTGGGTTTTCTGTAAACTGGCCAGATCAAACAAAGGCATAGCGTTCAAGGCTTTATCAATGCGTTTGTTGAGACCGGTCAGCACTTTACCCGGACCACATTCAACAACTGATGTCACACCTTGTGAGGCGAACCACTGCACGGTTTCAACCCAACGCACCGGCTTGTAAAGCTGTTCGGCCAGCAATTGCTTGATTTGTGCGGCATCATCAGCCGTGGTAACGCTGACATTATGAATCACCGGTATCTGCGGAGTTTGAATTGATATGTCGCTCAAGACGGCAGTAAGTTGTTCGGCTGCAGGTTTCATCAATGCACAATGCGATGGTACGCTGACAGGCAATAACAAAGCACGTTTAGCGCCTTTGTCTGATGCGATTTGAATGGCATCTTTAACTGCGCCTGCAGCACCGGCAATGACTACCTGACCGGGAGAGTTGAAATTAACCGCTTCAACCACACCTACCGCGGCAGCTTCTGTGCAGATATCACGGACTACATTATCATCAAGTCCCAAGATTGCTGCCATGGCACCCTCGCCTGCGGGCACCGCTTGCTGCATAAACCGGCCGCGTTTTTCTACCAGCCTGACAGCATCGGTAAAGTCCATCGCCCCTGCGGCCACCAAGGCACTGTATTCACCCAGGCTATGACCGGCAAAATAATCAGGCTTGATATCAGAAACTGATTGCCAGACGCGCCATACCGCAATACCGGCAGTCAACATTGCCGGTTGAGTACGATCAGTCTGGTTTAATTGTTCATCAGGACCTTCCACCACCAATTGCCACAGGTCATAACCCAACGCGTCTGATGCTTGTTGGAAGGTATCATTAACTATTGTGTATTCAGCGGCCAATTCGGCAAGCATGCCAACGGACTGAGAACCCTGACCGGGGAAAACAAAAGCTGATTTCATCGAAAACCTCTGAATAATCAGTATTGAATTAAAGCTGAGCCCCAGGTGAATCCACCACCAAAGGCTTCGAAAAGTAAGGTTTCACCGCGTTGGATCCGACCATCCCGCACGGCTACATCCAATGCCAGCGGAATAGACGCAGCGGAAGTATTGCCGTGTTCACCAACGGTGACCACTACGTGATCCATCGACATATTCAGTTTTCTTGCTGTTGCCGCGATAATGCGAATATTCGCCTGATGCGGAATCAGCCAATCAATATCATGCTTTGCAAGATTATTGGCTTCCAGCGTTTCATCAACAATGCTGCTCAGCGTTTTGACTGCAACCTTGAATACTTCATTACCTTGCATATCCACATACGCAGGGTCTGCGGATAGCGCTGATCCCGGTCCGGTAGGTACCTGCAGAAGCTGGTTATAACTGCCGTCTGAATGAATATGCGTGGACAAAATGCCCGGCTGTTCTGAAGCCTGAAGCACTACGGCGCCGGCGCCATCACCGAACAACACGCAGGTGTTGCGGTCAGTCCAGTCAATAATCCGCGAGAAGGATTCAGCACCAATGACCAGCGCGTTTCGAATACCACCGGCTTTGATGAACTTATCTGCTACCGTCAATCCGTACACAAAACCGGTACAGACGGCCTGCACATCAAAAGCAGGACAACCGCTGATGCCCAGTTTTTCTTGCAATAAAGAAGCTGTGCTCGGGAAAATGCGGGTCGGGGTGGTGGTGGCAACAATAATCAGATCAATCTCATCATGACTGATACCGGCCGCTTCTATCGCTCTTACGGCAGCGTGATAGGCCAGATCAGTTGTGGTTTCATCATCTGCAACGATATGACGTTTCTTGATGCCGGTACGTTCAGTAATCCATTGATCAGTAGTTTCCACCATCGACTCAAGATCATGGTTAGTCAATACTTTTTCCGGCAAATAGCTGCCCGTCCCTGCAATTCTGGAATAAATCACAATACCTGCCCCTCCAGCAACACTTCCAGATGTTTGCTGATATTGTTGGGGACATCTTTCTCAGCTTCGATAATGGCGATATTGATGGCATTGGCAAAAGCAATTTCATCTGCGCCACCATGACTTTTGATCACAATGCCTTGTAAACCAATTAGATTCGCACCGTTATAGGCGCGGGGATCCAGCTCATTACGGAAGTGTTTAAGTACTGGCGATGCAATCAAACCGGCCAGTTTGGTCAGCCAGTTGCGTGAGAAGGATTGGCGCAGATAATGACGAATCATATGCACAACACCTTCGCTGGATTTCAACGCAACATTGCCGACAAAACCATCGCAGACCAGCACATCGACCTCACCATGATACAGGCCGTCACCTTCCACATACCCCTGATAATTCAGATCGGTCTGTTCCAGCAGGCGAGAGGCTTCTCTGACACGCTCATTACCTTTGATTTCTTCCGATCCGATATTAAGCAGGCCTACCGTTGGATTCGGTTTGCCATCGACCAGTTCGGCTAATACTGATCCCATCACCGCAAACTGCACCAGATGTGCGGCACTGGAGTCGACATTAGCGCCCAAATCCAGTACATAAGTGTGCCCGGCCATTGTCGGCAGTGCCGAGATAATGGCGGGCCTTTCAATGCCAGGCAACGTTTTCAGTACAAAACGTGCCGTCGCCATCAGTGCACCGGTATTACCCGCACTGACACAAGCCGCTGCTTTGCCCTCTTTGACCAGATTAATAGCCACCCGCATGGACGAATCCTTCTTGCCTCGCAAAGCCTGCGACGGCAATTCATCCATCTCCACCTTTTGTGAGGCGTGTTGAATTAGCAGACGGCTGTCATCACTGACGCCATGCTGTTGCAGTTGAAATTTGATCGTATCCTCATCACCGACCAGAATCAGATTCACATCGGGATGTTTTTTAAGTGCTGATATGGCAGCGGGGATCACGACCTGAGGTCCGTGATCCCCGCCCATTGCATCAATCGATATCGTAAGGCTCAATTGTAGTTATGCCTTATTCACTCTGGTCAGCAACAACTTTACGTCCACGGTAGTAACCGTCTGCAGATACATGATGACGGCGGTGCAGTTCACCTGAAGTAGAATCGACTGACAAAGTCGAACCATTCAAAGCATCGTGTGAACGACGCATACCACGACGTGAAGCACTCTTTTTGTTTTTTTGAACAGCCATTAGTTAAAACTCCTAACCCTTAATAAAAAATCCAAAATCATTTTTTTGATTTCAATGTAGACAATACTGCGAATGGAGAAGCCGGTTTTTCCGGCTTGTCCTCAATTTCTTTGTCCCCTGAAAACCATGCCTCATCAGGCAAACAGTCATAATCATGTCTCGGCACCAGGGGCAATGCCAGAATCAATTCATCCTCAACCACGGTAGCCGGATCGACAAAATTGCTGTCGTCAATCACCCACGGTTCATAGTGGTCAGCCAGCGACTCGGCCAGCTTTTCATGTTTTACCAGTGCCAATAAACTGTTTATGGTTAAAGGCCATGTCAGCTCACCCAGGCAACGCTCACAGATCAACGACAATGTCGTTTCAAAATGTCCCTGCATATAAGGTGTGCCTGTCGGGTCAATATCAAAGCGCATTGACACTTTGACTACACCCTCAGTTGAATACAGATAATCCGCAAGCCGTGGCATTTTTGCCAGCATTACCTCCCCTTCCAATTCGCGGCCATTATGGGCGAATTTGAACGGTTCGATTTCTTTGGGTAATTGCTGGTGCATAATCGACGGGATTATATAAGAATTCTCACTAAACCGCAAAAGCATCAAAGCCCGACAGAACTATTCAAGGCTACTGATCAGGCATTGTTATGCAATTCGATAACCGCATTACTTTTGTCACTGGCTTGTTTGGAAGCGTCATTACGTAAAGCATCAATGTAGTACAGGTAAGATTCATCAATATCACCAGTGATATATTCACCATCAAAACAGGACGTATCAAAACGTTCAACATCGCTTTTTTTATTGATGGCAGCCACCAGATCCGGCAAATCCTGATAAATCAGCCAGTCTACGCCCAGTTCCTCGGCGATTTGCTCAATATTGCGGTTATGGGCAACAAATTCATCAGCTGAAGGCATATCGATGCCATAAACGTTGGGGTAACGAACAGGTGGTGCGGCAGAAGCCAGGTACACTTTCTTGGCACCAGCATCTCGTGCCATTTGAACGATTTGCTGTGAGGTCGTACCCCGCACAATGGAATCGTCTACCAGCAATACATTCTTGCCACGAAACTCCAGATCAATCGCATTCAGTTTCTGCCGAACCGATTTTTTGCGCAAGGTTTGTCCGGGCATAATAAATGTGCGGCCGATATAACGGTTCTTGATAAAGCCTTCCCGGTACACCACGCCCAGATCATAAGATAACTGCAAGGCTGCACTGCGGCTGGTATCCGGGATTGGAATCACCACATCAATGTCGTGATCAGGGAATTCACGTTGGATCTTCTGCGCAAGCTTGGTGCCCATACGCATACGGCTTTTATGAACTGAAATGCCATCCATCATTGAATCGGGACGGGCAAAATACACATATTCGAAAATACAGGGAGATTTAACCGGGTTTTCAGCACACTGCTGGGAATAAAAGTTACCCGCAGTATCGATAAAGATACATTCCCCCGGTTCTATATCACGGATCAGGTCAAAATCCAGTGTGTCCATAGCGACACTCTCGGAAGCCACCATATATTCAGTACCTTTATCGGTATCACGTTTACCAATGACAGCAGGACGAATACCAAACGGATCCCGAAAAGCCAGAATACCGACACCGGCAATCATGGCTACCGCAGCATAAGCACCTTTACAGCGTCTGTGAACTTCGGTGACAGCTTTAAAAATATCTTCAGGTTGAGGTTTGAGTTTGCTGCTATTTTGCAGTTCATGTGCCAATACATTAAGCAGCACTTCCGAGTCTGAATCCGTATTAAGATGACGACGATCAGTCCGGAACAGTTCGTCTTTGAGGATTTTGGTGTTAGTGAGGTTACCGTTATGAGCCAGTGCAATGCCAAAAGGCGAATTGACATAGAATGGCTGGGATTCGGCAGAGGTTGAACAGCCTGCGGTGGGATAACGGATATGCCCGATGCCCATTTTGCCTTGCAGGCGAAGCATGTGCCGGGTGTGGAATACGTCTTTTACCAGGCCGTTATCCTTGCGCAGAAAAAACTTACCATCCTGATCACAAGTCATAATCCCGGCTGCATCCTGACCGCGATGCTGTTGCACCGTCAAACCATCATACAAGGCCTGGTTGACCTCAGAATGACTCACAATACCAATAATTCCGCACATAAATTTGCCCTGTCAGGATTTAGTTGTAATTAATGTGTTCTGCGATTTCTGTCGGCAACAGATCACGCAGCCAGATTGCCAGTCTCTCGAAGTGTTCGAGCAACAGAGCGTTTTCCCACCAACTATCAGCTGGCATAGGTGTCGCGCCGGCTGCCAGCACCATGATGGTGACAATCGCCACTCCGCGCATAATGCCGAAAACCACGCCAAGAGAACGATCTGTTCCTGTCAGTCCGGTCTTCTCAACCAGCTGACAAATCAGGTGATTGACCATCGCACCCAATATCAGTGTCACGGCAAACAGGATGAAAAAAGCCAGAAACAACCGTATGGAGGGCGTAGCAATATAATCAAACAGTAAGGTCGATAAATTTGAGTGGAACATCAGAGCGACCCAAAAGGCCAGGATCCAGCTGATCAAAGAGAGCACTTCTTTAATGAAGCCCCGGACGATACTGATACCGGATGAAATCAAAATGATCCCGATGATCAGATAGTCAACCCAAACCATATAATCTCCGCAACGCCCTGCGATCTAAACGATAAATTTTAGCAGATTGATAACAAACAACCTAGTGCTCTTTCAACGTGATATTGTCGGCTTCAGCGTCCCTGTGGTGTTTTGCCGCAAGGCGCGGTGCGCTGACAAACCAACTTACCGAACAATATCACGTTGAAAGAGTACTAAGCTTCTGACGTTTCCTTTTTGTCACTGCCGGAGGCTGTTTTCACGAACGACTGGGGCGGAAAAGCGTTAAGCAATCGACAGCAAAAAGTGAAATCGAACCATCAACAGGCCCTGCGTTTTTGCGGACGAACCGCTGTATATACTGAGACTGCCTGTTCAAGGCTTATGTTGCAGAATTTGGGTCGATAAATTGAGTTTTTTGCTCAACGATTCGGCGGTTTGTTCAAGTTTTGTGCGATCAGACACCGGCTGTAGACGTACTCGATAAATAGGAGTTCCACCTGTGGCGGTAGTCTCAATAATCGGGTCATACCCCATCTTTTTGAGCTGCGCGGCCAGTGAATCGGCATTAGCCCTTACGGAAAAACTTGCCAGCTGTAATACCCAGAGTTGTGAGTCAACACTGGCTGGAGCTGGAGCTGGAGCTGGAGCTGGAGCTGGAGCTGGAGCTGGAGCTGGAGCTGGAGCTGGAGCTGGAGCTGGAGCTGGAGCTGGAGCTGGAGCTGGAGCAGTGTCTGGTTGAAGAGAAGGAATTACAACTGTCTCTTCAGCCGGTTCGATGACAGAATCGGTTTCAGATGTTTCGTTTTCAGCGAGGTTATGCGGATCTACCAGCGTCTCCTCTTCCGCTTCCATTACCTCCACATCTTCCGCAATGGGTTCGATAACGGAATTAAAAGCAATCGATTCTTCTTGTGGCTGGGCGGGTTGACTTTTTTCAACCCTGGCCAGCAGGAAATAGGCAATGACACTGATAAAACAGAGCAATAAAATTGCGCCTATCAAGCGTTGTTGCTGTATCAGTGTCATTCCCTGCTCCCGGATTTATCAGTGTGGTTTTTGAGAGTTTACCTCATGATAATTGCTTTTATCACTGGTAATCACTTTCTCCGCCTCACCGCTGGTTTCAGTTCCCTGCGGCATATGTTGCAAGGCAACTTCCAGCACTTCGTTTATCCAGCGAACCGGAATGATGTTCAGGCCTTGCTTAACGTTTTCCGGGATTTCTTTCAAATCCTTGACGTTATCCTCCGGAATTAACACGGTATCGATACCGCCACGGTGTGCGGCCAGCAGTTTTTCCTTAAGGCCGCCGATAGCAAGCACCTCTCCCCGCAAGGTAATTTCACCTGTCATGGCCACATTTGACCTGACCGGAATGCCGGTAATGGCAGACACCAATGCGGTACACATGCCGACACCGGCACTGGGACCGTCTTTAGGTGTAGCACCTTCAGGAACATGCACATGTAAGTCATGGTTTTGCAGAAAATCTTCACTGATCCCCCACTTTGTTGCCCGTGAGCGTACCACTGTGGTGGCAGCTTGTATCGATTCCTGCATGACATCGCCAAGCTTACCCGTGTACGTAGCTTTACCTTTACCTGGCATAATGGCTGACTCAATGGTCAGTAACTCACCGCCCACCTCAGTCCAGGCCAGGCCTGTGACCTGACCGATACGGTCACTTTCTTCAGCTATACCGTACTGGTAATGATAAACTCCCAAGTAGTCTTCCAGGTTTTCTGCAGTGACTACGACTTTATCGTTGGTTTTTTCCTGTAGAATCTGTTTGACCAGTTTACGGCAGATCTTGGAGATTTCCCGTTGCAGGTTACGCACACCGGCCTCGCGGGTATAACGACGAATGATTTCCATAATCGCTGCTTCGGTAATCTCTACCTCACCCTCTTTGAGGCCGTTTTCCTTGATGGCTTTCGGCAACAGGTATTTCATCGCGATGTTGAGTTTTTCATCTTCGGTATAACCGGCAAGACGAATAATTTCCATACGATCACGCAAAGCATCGGGAATGTTGAGTGTGTTCGCGGTGCAAACAAACATAACATCCGATAAGTCATATTCCACTTCAAGATAGTGATCGGCAAAGGTGGAATTTTGCTCCGGATCCAGCACTTCCAGCAAGGCAGAAGCCGGATCACCGCGAAAATCCTGCGCCATTTTATCGACTTCATCGAGCAGGAACAATGGGTTGCGAACACCAGCTTTTGAGATATTTTGTATCACTTTACCGGGCATGGAACCAATGTAGGTGCGACGATGACCACGGATTTCAGCTTCGTCACGGACACCACCCAGCGCCATACGGCAGAATTTACGGTTGGTCGCACGGGCAATCGATTCTGCAATCGAGGTTTTACCGACACCTGGCGGACCAACCAGACACAAAATCGGGCCTTTAAGTTTTTTTACCCGTTTTTGCACTGCAAGATATTCCACGATGCGCTCTTTCACTTTCTCCAGCCCGTAGTGATCTTCATCAAGCACTTTTTCAGCGTGGCTGAGATCCAGGGTCACACGCGAACGTTTCTTCCAGGGGACTTCCAGCAAAGACTCGATATAACTGCGAACCACTGTAGCTTCAGCCGACATGGGTGACATCATTTTGAGCTTCTTCAGCTCAGAAATAGCTTTTTCACGTGCTTCTGCTGACATGCCGGCTTTTTCAATCTTGCTGCTGAGTTCGTCAATTTCATTGGCTGACTCATCAATTTCACCCAGCTCTTTCTGAACGGCTTTCAGTTGTTCGTTGAGATAGTATTCGCGCTGACTTTTTTCCATCTGCTTTTTAACACGATTGCGAATACGCTTCTCGATTTGCTGAATATCGATTTCACCTTCCAGAAAAGCCATCAATTTCTCGACGCGAGCTTTAACATCGTTCATTTCCAGAAGCATTTGTTTGTCTTCCAGTCTGAGCGACATGTGCGCAGCAACGGTATCAGCCATACGAGAAACATCTTCAATACTGGACAGTGAAGCAATTACTTCCGGCGGGATTTTTTTATTCAGCTTGACGTACTGTTCGAACTGACCCAGCAAGGTACGCATCAGCACATCGCCTTCCCGATCATCAGGGGAATCATCAATGAATGCGGCTACTTCTGCTTCCAGATAGTCTTCATTGCCGTTGAAATAAGCAATCTTGGCGCGCTGGGTACCCTCTACCAGAACCTTTACCGTTCCGTCAGGTAGTTTCAGCAATTGCAGAATGTTGGCCAAGGTTCCGGTTTCATACAGATTATCAGTGCCGGGCACATCTTCAGAAGAGTCTTTTTGTGCCAGCAGCAGGATCTGCTTATTTTCATCCGTGGCAATTTCAAGCGCTTTGATTGATTTTTCACGCCCCACAAATAGTGGAATCACCATGTACGGATAAACAACAACGTCACGTAAAGGCAGTACAGGCACGACCTTCAGGTTAGTATCATTGACGATGGTTTTTAATTCATTTTCCATTAAAGCAAACCTCTTTCTCGTGCCCTATAAGACACCCAAATTAATACATACAGTGAACATGGGGACAGACAGCAGGAAATCAAGCACCCGAACTCAATTCGAGTGCTTGTCTTATTTCATTGGACGTTGCTGTTTTTTTAAAGTTGCTTAGTTATCGCCTGACGCCATGTCAGTATTTTGATCTTCGTAGATCAGGATGGGCGCATTTTCGCCGTTGATGACACTTTCATCGATAACGACTTTGGAAATATTGTCCAGCGATGGCAGTTCGAACATGGTGTCCAGCAAGACATTTTCAATAATCGAGCGCAGGCCACGGGCACCGGTCTTACGTTCCATCGCTTTGAGCGCAATAGCCCGGAGTGCATCGTCTCTGAACTCCAGTTCAGCACCTTCCATATCAAACAATCGTTGGTATTGTTTAGTCAAGGCATTCTTCGGTTCGGTCAGGATCTGAACCAATGCTTCTTCATCCAGTTCATCCAATGTCGCTACCACCGGTAAACGACCTACGAATTCCGGGATCAGCCCATACTGAATGAGATCTTCGGGTTCCACGGTTTTCAGTGATTCACTGAGCGGACGTTGTTCGTCCAGACTTTTAACTTCTGCAGAGAAACCGATGCCACCTTTATGAGTGCGGTTACGAATCACTTTGTCCAGACCGGCAAACGCGCCACCACAGATAAACAGGATTTTGCTGGTATCAACCTGCAGAAATTCCTGTTGCGGATGTTTACGCCCACCTTGGGGCGGAACTGAAGCAATCGTGCCTTCGATCAGTTTCAGCAAAGCCTGTTGCACACCTTCACCTGAAACATCACGGGTGATCGATGGATTATCCGATTTGCGGGAAATTTTATCGATTTCGTCAATGTAAACGATGCCGGTTTCTGCCTTGTCGACATCATACTCACATTTCTGCAACAGTTTCTGAATAATGTTTTCAACATCTTCACCGACATACCCGGCTTCAGTAAGCGTTGTCGCATCTGCCATGGTAAATGGTACATTGAGCTGGCGAGCGAGAGTTTCAGCCAATAAGGTTTTACCGCTACCGGTAGGGCCAATCAGCAGAATATTGCTTTTAGACAGCTCAACATCATTGTCTTTGTGGCCGCTACGTAAACGTTTGTAGTGGTTATAAACCGCCACAGACAAGTAGCGCTTGGCTTTCTCCTGACCAATCACATAATTATCCAACGCCTGATTAATTTCTCGTGGCGTAGGTAATTTTTTCTTGGTCTCGTCAGAAGACAGCTCCTGCATTTCTTCACGAATAATATCATTGCAGAGATCGACGCATTCATCACAGACAAATACTGAGGGACCAGCAATCAGTTTTTTGACTTCATGCTGACTTTTACCGCAAAAAGAGCAGTAAAGTAATTTGTCATCATTGTTTTTATCGTCGCTCATAGCTTTACTACCTTACACATCTAGTCTTAATTTTTTAATTGGCAATTTATGCCTTCTCTACAGGCCGATTCGCCAGTACTGAATCAATTAAACCATAATTTACGGCTTGATCACCATTCATGAAGTTATCACGATCAGTATCACGTCTGATAGTCTCAATATCTTGACCAGTATGTTTGGCCAAAATTCCGTTCAAACGATCACGGATACTCAGAATCTCTCTGGCATGAATGTCGATATCAGATGCCTGGCCCTGAAAACCACCCAGTGGCTGATGCACCATAATGCGTGAATTCGGCAAACAATAACGTTTACCCTCGGCACCGCCTGCCAGGAGTACAGCCCCCATGCTGGCGGCCTGACCGATACATAAAGTGCTCACATCCGGCTTAATGAACTGCATGGTGTCATAAATCGCCATTCCCGCTGTTACCGCCCCACCGGGAGAGTTGATATATAGATGAATATCTTTATCTGGGTTTTCAGACTCTAGGAACAACAGCTGTGCCACTAGCAGATTGGCCATCTGATCTTCTACCTGGCCCACCAGAAAAATAACGCGTTCTTTCAGAAGACGCGAGTAAATATCATACGAACGCTCACCTCGCGCAGTTTGTTCGACTACGATAGGAACAAGCGCATTTTGAATACTGGTGACATCATCAGCTGAGAATTTGTTTGTCATAACCGTCCTATTTTCCGGGTCTTAATAAAAAATCAGCCCGTGCCCAATTTCCATGAGCACGGGCTGCATTCCGTATAAAAATTCGCTAGATTAAGCTGTTGCTGAATTAACGACTTCTGAGAATGTCGAAGTGCTCTCTTCTACTTTAACACGGTCGAAGATCCATTCAACAACCATATCTTCAACAACTGCCATTTGAATTTCAGACAGCTTGTCCTGGTTATTCATATAGTAATTAACGACTTCTTCCGGATCCTCGTAGCTGGCAGCAATATTATCAATGGCTTGCCTGACACGATCTTCATCCGGACGGATTTCATTATCTGAAATAATCTTGCCGATCAGCAGGCTCAGTTTGACGCGGTTCTCGGCGTTGCCTTTGAAATTTTCGATATCAAATGGAATACCGTCAACATTGACACCCTGATTGCGCAGATTGTTCTTAGCCTGCTCCAGTAAATATTGCGCTTCACGCTCAACCGGTGCTTCAGGCAGAGCCAGTTCGTTGTTCTCGGCCAGCATATCCATGGCGCGGCGCTTGTTCAGCGCTTTAAGTGCAGTAGCAAGTTCACGTTCCATATTGGCCCGGACTTCTTTTTTCAGCGCGGCCACGCCCTCTTCGACACCACATAAAGCGGCAAACTCTTTGTCCAGTTTAGGCAGTTTTTTCTTGGCGACTGATTTGACAGTGACTGCAAATTTAGCTTCTTTTCCTTGCAAGTGTTCTGCACGGTAATCTTCAGGGAAGGTGATCGTCACCTCTGTTTCCTGGCCCGCTTTCTTACCAATCAGCTGTTGTTCGAACTCTGGCAACATATTACCGTTGCCGATTTCAACCAGCACGTCTTGGCCTTTACCACCCGGGAATTCTTCGCCATCGATAGTGCCAACAAAATCAATGGTCACACCATCTTCTTCTTTGGCTGCGCGTTTCAGTGGCTCCCAGCTTATGCGCTGCTCACGCAGCGTTTCCAGCATGCGGTCCACATCTTCTTCCTGAACTTCAGCCACTGTTTTTTCCAGTGTCACATCGTCCAGTTTGACTTCTGCCACTTCCGGGAAAACTTCATACTTGAGTGTATAAACGAAGTTCTGACCATCTTCATCCATGCTGTCGATATGTGGCGGACCGGCAGGATTGACACCTTCCTGTGTGAATGCCTCACGCATACTGTCTTGAACCAATGTGTCAATAACATCGCGTCTTGCCGATGGGCCGTGAGTACGAGCGACCATATTCATCGGAACCTTACCAGGACGGAAGCCAGCCATTTTAACAGTAGGTCGAATAGACTTAAGGCGCTCCTGTACTGCTTGCTCGATATTGGCATCTTCGACTGTCACCGTCATTCGGCGACCGAGTTCGCTCACATTTTCTACAGTAACTTGCATTCTTTACCTCAAACATGGGGGTTAAAGCATTAATGGCCTATTCACCATCAATCTTTTATTGGTACGAGAGGAGAGACTCGAACTCTCACAGGTTACCCTACTGGAACCTAAATCCAGCGCGTCTACCAATTCCGCCACTCTCGCAAAATCTCGTTATCAGACACCGTTGATATCTGAAGAAGTCGGCTATTATAGCCACATCGAAGGGATAAAACTACCCTTGCATGGCCAAAAACGTCAAACCCATATTAGCCTGTTGACAGAACTGCTGAAAGGCCAGAAAGTCCTGTTCTGTAAGGGCACGACCACTGGCTTTCCGATCGGCCATGAACAAACCGATTACCTTGTTGCGTACAATAGTTGGCATTACCATATAAGGTGGAGTTCCCAACAGGTTCAACGTATCCCTGGACAAGGTGCCGCCCAACTGTTTTGGGTCAGAAGGCAGCAGCATGGCTTTCTGGTTTTTGATGATCTGGTTGAAAATATTTTCCGGTTTTTGAATATCAATCCTGAGTTTTTCACGCAGGCTTTCACTGTCGTCACCCAAAACATATTTACATGACAAATGGGTGCGTTCCGGATTGAGAATGGCAAACATCGCCCGATCCGTGCCTACCCCACGGTGAATGCCTTCAAGCACCATCTCCAGAATAATGCCAATGCTGGGACGTTCCTGAATGGTATTGGTGATCTCCTGCATGACAGTCATTTGAAACGCCGCGTCCGGCTCCGGGTAAGTTATTTCATTATCAGCCTGTTGTTGTGCTGCTATCGCAAGCTCATCTTCCGGGGCAGTCTCTACTTCGTCTTGCTGATTCAGCAGGTCAATAGGTGGCTGCGGAATTTGTCTGCTGGCGTTGACACTTCCATATAAACGCGTGACTTCCCTCGCATGGCGGGCATTAGCAAAAACTTGTTCTTCAAGCTCATCAATGTTGATACTAAGTTCTTTAGCCGCATTATGAATAGCCTGACGAGCCGCATCACTTTCCCACCCCGCTTCCGCCGCTTCAGCCAGTTGTCTGCCTAGTTTGATAAAGGTAACGCGATTATCAGTCGTTCTTCCATTAATAAAATCATCAAGCAATTCCCCCAAAGACCAGGATTTGGTGAGGCCCCGTGTTAGGGCAGTCAACGGAAAACCCAATACCTCTATCTCGGCCTGATGTGGGTTATCAGTTTGCTGAATCAGCTCCAGCAAAACCTCAGCCTGGTCATCGCTGAACGCCCAAAACGCCATATTGCCGAGTTTGGAAAGCAAGGTGGCAACAAAAATATCTTCCGGAGCTGGGATTTTAAGTTTGCAAGCCAGTTGCTGGGCCTGGATTGCGGCATGAAATGATTGTGCCATTTCCTCGGTCAGTTTCTGTCGCTGCGAACCGCCAGACAATGAATCAACCAATACCAGAGACATGGTCAACACCCGCACCTGATCAAACCCCAAGACCATGACCGCCCGCGACACAGTATTTATTTGCTGATTACCGGGATTGAAATGAATACTGTTGGCCATTTTCAACAGGCGGCCGGTCAGTGACGCATCCCTGAGCACAACCTGGGCGACATCAAGTGCTGAAGTATTGTCACTGTTAATAGCTTCGGAAACACAGGCAACCGTACCTGAAAAAACAGGCATGTCCTTCTCACTGAGCTGTTTAATCCAATCTCTGACTGTTTGATTCACTTCTACTGGCAATGCCGGCTCCTGTTACTTGTTCTTATTTTCATTAGCAATGCCATGGGGTACGTGACCGGTAGCAACATGTGCCTGGGCAGATTGACAATGTTGTTCCTGATCGTCAAAAAAGATGTCAGCGCCAAAGGATTTGAGAAAAGGTCCTTTTTCCATCCCGCCCAGGAAAATAGCTTCGTCAATCCGGATTCCCCAGGCACGTAAAGTTCGGATAACACGTTCATGGGCAGGGGCGGAACGGGCCGTCACCAGCGCCGTACGGATAGGTGACTGATTCTCAGCATACTCGGTCTGAATCTGATTCAGCGCCATCAGAAAGTCTTTGAACGGTCCGCCAGGTAAGGGATCCTTGGCTGTTTGCTGCTCATTCTCGGTAAAAGCCTGCAACCCCCGTTCTTTGAATATGCGTTCCGACTCGTCAGAAAACAGCACGGCATCACCGTCAAAAGCAATACGTAATTGTTCGGATTCAGTATTGTTGCCGACATTCGATGGCAAAATGGTCGCAGCCGCAATACCGGCATCCAACGCCATTCTGACGTCTTCCGGGCTGGTAGACAGAAACAGATTGGCACTGAAAGGTGCCACGTAGCGATACGGACTGCTACCGGAAGTAAATACCGCCCGGGTAATGGACAGTTTGTGATGCTGAATAGAGTTAAATACGCGCAGGCCGGTATCGGCACTGTTTCGCGATAACAGGATAATTTCTACTTTTGGCGTGTTGGGATTGTTGTCGTTTAACGCCAGCAGCTTACGCACCAGATTGTAGGCTCCGCCGGGAGCAAGTGGCACATCCTCCTTGTCTATCTGATACCTGCAATAAGCTTCGGTCCCCTGCTCTTCATAGATATGATGACTTTCATCCAGATCAAATAAAGCCCGGGAAGATATCGCGACAACCAGTGGTTTCTTTTCCATTATGACGTTGCTTCTCTCAACACAGCCTGACCATTTTTACGGGCAATACGCAGAATACGTTTCCACGCCTGGCGACTTTTGTCAGCCATCAACGGTGCAGCAACAATCGGCTGCAAATCCTGTTCAAATGTTTTCAGCACGGATACCTCTTCAGGTTTACCCTTTGGAAAATCACTGTCAGCGGTAAATACCACCCGGCAGAAAACGGGCACTTTAGGCGCTAACATTTGCAAGGCATGTTTTGAATTGTGAACATGACGCAACGGATTGGCAAACTTGAAACTCCGTCCCTCTATGATTTGTGTCCACTGATCAATTCTCTCAGCACCGAATAAATGGCCAGTCATCGGGTAAGTCTCGATCACCAATATTCCCTGATCCATTAAAATCAGACGTTCAATCTCCAGCAACCCGCCAATGCCATCGGGTATGATCACGGAACGGACTTCATCTTTTTTGATCTGGCGCAAACATAGGTCAAGTTGACGAATAGTAGCGGTTTTCTTTCTGCGGCGGCTGATTAAAAGCACCAGCAACAACAGCAGTACGATGGCGGCGGCGATCATAATTCGCAGCGATGAATCTGGATTGAAAATAACAGTTACCTCTTCAATTAATGCTAAAAGCGCAATTATACGAAACCCCTGATATTTTTGTGACTCAATTCACGGTTTGTGGGGGTGGTGGCATATTAGTCACCGGATCTTCGTGAATGATCACTTCTGCATCATCGAACAGTTCCCTGACGGTATTTTCCAGCTCGTCTGCAATGGCATGCGCTTCTCTGAGCAACAAGGTGTCTTCGAGCTCAAGGTGCAACTGAACAAATACCGTAGTACCTGAACGGCGTGTTCGCAGATCGTGCAAGCCCCGTGCCTTTGGATGTTCCAGCACTGCCGCTCTGATGCGCTGACGATCTTCATCGGGCAGTTCATGGTCCATCAATAAATCAATGGATTCACGCACGATACTCCAGGCACTGTACAAAATGAACAAGGCGATAGCGATGGCAAAAATCGGATCAAAATGATGCCAGCCATAAAAAGTCAGTACTAAAGCCACAATCACGCTGCCGTTGACCAGTAAATCTGTTTTGTAATGTAAGGCATCGGCTTTAATGGCGGTTGAGTCTGTGTGTCTGATCACATAACGCTGGAAGCTAATCAGCGCCAGCGTCGCCAGTATTGAAAACAGCATAACGCCAATGCCTAGTTCTAACCCGGTTGTCAGCGGCTGCGGGTGAATAATGCGGTTGATTCCTTGCAGTAACAAAATACCCGCTGAACCCGCGATAAACATTGATTGCCCCAGCCCAGCTACCGCTTCTGCTTTGCCATGTCCGAAACGATGTTCGCGATCCGCTGGTTGCAGCGCATGATGTACTGCGATCAGATTCACCAGTGATGCCAGCACATCCAGGCTCGAATCCACCAGTGTCGCCAGAATACTGACCGAATCACTAATAAACCAGGCCACCAGTTTGGCGAGTATGAGTGTGATGGCAGTGGCGACTGAAGCATAAGTTGCCAGTCGCATTAACCGCTCTTTGTCAATCTGTTGAGGCTTAGTCATTAGGTCAGTATAGTTAATTGAAATAATATGCAGAGAGATACCCGTGACACATGAAAATGCACGATATCAGCAAGACAAGAAGCTGTCCCGCGGGAGCTCACTCCCATGTGTCACGGGTATAGTACAACATTCTCAGACCGTTCCCACATTAACGCAGGATTGTTTTATGGCCCAAATCTCGGTTAACACTTCTCCATATTTAGATCAAAGACCCGGCACTTCGGGTTTACGTAAGAAAGTCAGCGTTTTTCAACAAACCAACTATCTGGAGAACTTTGTTCAATCCACGATTAACGCCATAGGCGATTGTAAAGGTCAGACCTTGGTCGTAGGCGGAGATGGCCGCTTCTACAATGAAACCGCTATTCAAATCATTCTGAAAATGGCAGCTGCCAATGGTTTTAAACATGTCTGGGTCGGACAAAACGGCATACTTTCCACCCCCGCCGCTTCCTGTGTTATTCGTAAATTCAATGCTTTTGGCGGCATTATCCTCTCTGCCAGTCATAACCCGGCCGGTATCAACGGCGATTTCGGCATCAAATTCAACGGCCGCAACGGCGGCCCGGCAGTAGAGCAAATCACAGAAGCGATTTACAGCAACAGTCAAAATATCAGTGAATATAAAATATGTACTGAAGCCGATATCGCACTCGACCAAATCGGTCAACAGACCCTGGCGGGCATGACGGTAGAAGTTATTGATCCAGTCAGAGACTACGCTGACTTGATGGCAGAAATATTTGATTTTGAAAAGATTCGTCAATTACTCAGCCGTGATGATTTCAACATGCGTTTTGATGCCATGCATGCTGTCACCGGTCCCTATGCCACTGAGCTCCTGGAACGGCAACTTGGGGCCAAACCAGGCACTGTTATCAACGGCATTCCATTGCCTGATTTCGGTCAGGGCCATCCCGATCCCAATCTGACTTATGCGGAAGAGCTGGTTGCCGAGATGTTCTCGGACAATCCGCCTGACTTTGGCGCCGCCTCGGACGGAGATGGTGATCGTAATATGATTCTGGGTGGCAATTTTTTTGTTACGCCTTCCGACAGCCTGGCCATTTTAGCGGCGAATGCGGATTTCGTACCCGCTTATCAAAATGGCCTGAAAGGCATTGCCCGCTCCATGCCAACCAGTCAGGCTGCAGACAGAGTAGCCGAGGCATTGGGCATCGAAGCCCATGAAACACCAACAGGATGGAAGTTTTTTGGCAATCTGCTGGATGCAGACAGAGCCACCTTATGTGGTGAGGAAAGTTTCGGCACCGGCTCCAACCATATCCGTGAAAAAGATGGTTTATGGGCAGTACTGTTCTGGCTCAATATTCTTGCTGAGCGGCGGCAATCCGTTGCAGAAATTGTTGATCAGCATTGGCAAAAGTTCGGCCGTAATTTTTATACCCGCCATGACTACGAATCAATTCCGCTAGAAAAAGCGCAACAACTGGTACAGCATGTTGAAAGTCAGCTCAGTGCGCTGACCGGACAGGTATTGGCTGGCCGCAAAGTTAAATATGCAGACAACTTCAGCTATCATGACCCGGTTGATCACAGCACATCACAAAACCAGGGCCTTCGCATCGGTTTTGAGGATGGTGCGCGTATCATTTATCGCTTGTCAGGTACCGGCACCGAGGGTGCGACTTTGCGGGTTTATATTGAATCTTTTGAGGCCAACCCGGCTAAGCTTCATCAGGATCCCCAGCTTGCACTGTCAGATCTTATCGAGTTGGCGGATTCCCTGGCAGCTATAACAGACACCACTGGCAGAACAGCGCCAACAGTTATCACATAAGGTTTTAATTAATGCAGCAACTTATTCTGGGTTCCAGTTCACCATTTCGGGCAGAACTGCTACACAAACTCGGCTTGTCATTCATACAGACTTCGCCGGATATAGACGAGACACCACTCGAAAATGAAACACCGGCGCAACTGGTCGAAAGACTGGCGCAGCAAAAAGCACAAGCCCTGGCCACAACCCATCCGGAAGCATTGATCATCGGCTCAGATCAGGTCGCGGTCATTGGTGATGAAATTCTGGGAAAGCCGGGCAATCATCAAAATGCGATGAAACAACTTAGAAAAGCCTCCGGCAAAGAAGTGCAATTTTTGACAGGCTTGGCACTCTATAATGCCAAAAATCAACATATGCAGTCTTTGGTCGAACCCTTCAGTGTCAGTTTCAGAAAGCTGAACAATGCGCAGATAGACTTCTATCTGAAAAGAGAACAACCCTATCAGTGCGCAGGAAGCTTCAAGTCAGAAGGCTTTGGCATCAGCCTGTTTTCAAAGCTTAGCGGGGATGATCCCAACACATTGATAGGGTTACCGTTGATTCAGCTGATACGATTGCTCGCCAATGAAGATATTGATGTTTTGCAGCTGAATCGATGATTTATTCGGCTGCTTCGCCATCCCGTTTCAGTTGTTCAGCATTTTGCATAGCTGCGGCCTGCGCAGCCAGATTGTTCATTGTTCTGGTCATTAACTGACGCGCGGCACGTGAACGCAATGTCTTTGCCATACCTTCTACTAGGCTGGTTTCAACCTGGTTATCAGTCAGATGGACTTTAAGGTCATCAAGGTGAGACTCGCAAGACTGCAGAATATTTTGGGCCGCTTGTTGGGCTTGTTTACCGTCTTGACTGGTTTGCAGACGGCTCTGCATCATACATCCGTTATATTCAGTGATAAGGTTATACATCTGGTTTTGTGCTTCAGCAGACATGTCAGCTGGGGTGACCAAATCAGATTCAGCGAAGACCTGGGTAGATGCAGCCAGTAAAATAGCTGAGACGAGATATTTATTCATTGCGACTCCGTTGTTGCTTGTGGTTTAGTATTCAATTGCTCAGCATAGGTGGACAATGGAACAATCAGATTTATCCCGATAATACCTGAACAAGGATAATTTGAAAGCACAGAGACTTTCAAATGGCTGAAAATTAATTTCAAACTTAAGACTAATTAATACTTTTCAAATATATACAGAAACTTTCTCCAATTAATATAAATAATGAACATTTCTACTGATAATCGTTTGAGCCAGATAAAGAGCTGGTTAGACACTGTTTTGCCCGATAAGCACTTCTCACTGACGGTGGCCTCCAGTGACGCCAGTTTCAGACGTTATTTTCGTGTTCATCAGGCTCAGCAATCCTGGATCGTCATGGATGCCCCTCCTGCCCAAGAAGATATCGGTCCTTTTATTACTATTGCCGAATTTTTGAAACGGTGTGATATCAATGTACCGGAGATTTTTGCCCGCAACAGCGATGCCGGTTTTTTATTACTGACAGATTTGGGCGATGCCTCCTATTTGTCTGTGCTTGATGAAATATCGGCAGACAGTCTCTATCAGAGTGCAATTGATGAAATTGTCCGAATGCAGCTTGGTTCGCTCAAAGAAATTTCGTTGCCGCTATACGATGAGTCATTGTTGCAACGGGAAATGGATTTATTTCCCGAATGGTTTTTAAGCCGCCATCTGTCATTAACTGCGCCAAGCTGTCTGGACGAGGTTTATGCCTTGCTGATTGATAACGCGCATTCGCAGCCACAGTGTTTTGTGCATCGTGACTTTCACAGTCGCAACCTGATGCATCAACCGGACAAGCCGGCCGGCGTGATCGATTTTCAGGATGCTGTAATCGGCCCTGTCACCTATGATTTGGTATCGTTACTGCGCGATTGCTATATCGAATGGCCACAACAGAAACTGGAACAGTGGCTGGATTATTATCTGAACCAGGCTCGAAACAAAGGTTTATTAAGCAATATAGAACGCGAACAATTCCAACGCTGGTTCGATTTGATGGGGCTGCAAAGACATCTCAAGGTGCTAGGCATATTCTGCCGATTGAATTATCGCGATGGCAAAGAAGCTTATATGGATGATCTGGCTTTAACCCTGCATTATGTCCTACAAGTCACCGCACAATATGAGGAGCTGGCTGAATTACATCAGTTTCTGACCCAAACTCCTGAAATTATGGCGATTAAATGAAAGCAATGATTTTAGCCGCAGGTCGCGGTGAACGGCTTCGTCCACTCACCGACCATACCCCCAAGCCGCTGATTCAGGCGGGGAACAAACGACTGATTGAATATCTTATTGAGGGACTGGTCGCAGCCGGTTTCAACGATCTGGTGATCAACCACGCCCACCTGGGCGAACAATTCCCGGCTTATTTAGGAGATGGCAGCCGCTATCAGGCCAGAATTCAGTATTCAGCAGAGAATCAGGGCGGACTGGAAACAGCAGGTGGCATCATCAATGCCCTGCCCTTGTTAGGTGATGATAACTTTTTGGTGGTAAACGGTGATATCTGGACAGATTTCAACTTTAAACGTTTAAAAGGTTTCAAGCTCGCGGCCGACAAGTTATGCCACCTTATTATGGTGTCAAACCCGCCGCATAATCCGCAGGGAGATTTTGCCATCGACCATGAGGGGGAAATCCATGCTGATGGCGAGCAGAAATTTACCTTCAGCGGCATTGGTATTTACAGCCGGAACATGTTTTCAGGACTGAGCAACAAAAAGCGGCCGCTCAAACCTTTATTTGATCAGGCTATTGCCAATAAACAAATCAGCGGCGAGTTTTACCCCGGTTTATGGTCAGACATCGGGACAACCGAACGTCTGCAAGAACTTGAAAAACAACTTATTAAGACGAGCTGAGCGCTGCTTTTTTGATCAGGCGCAGAGAAATTCCAGCAGTGCTTTCTGCGCATGCAGACGATTTTCTGCTTCGTCCCACACCACGCTCTGAGGGCCATCAATCACATCAGCTGTCACTTCTTCACCACGATGTGCAGGCAGGCAATGCATGAATAATGCATCTTTCGCGGCCACTGACATGATGTTGTGATCCACCTGGAACCCGGCAAAAGCCTGTTCCCGTTTGCGCTGTTCTTCTTCCTGGCCCATGCTGGCCCAGACATCTGTCACGACCAGATCGGCAGCTTCAGAGGCCATCAATGGATCATGGAATAGATTAATGGTGGCATCAGCTGCATCGATAATATCCTGGTTAGGTTCATAGCCTGCGGGGGTTGCGATATTGAGCTCAAAACCAAATTGCTGCGCCGCGTTAATGTAGGAATGACACATATTGTTGCCATCACCAATCCAGACCACTTTTTTGCCGGCAATTGAACCGCGATGCTCCTGATAGGTCTGCATATCGGCCAGTAACTGGCAGGGATGAAAATCATCGGTGAGCGCGTTGATTACCGGTACTGAAGAATAGGCAGCAAACGTCTCGACTTTGCTGTGCTGAAAGGTACGGATCATTACCGCATCGACCATGCTTGAAATCACCCGGGCGGAATCTTCAACCGGTTCACCTCTGCCCAGTTGTGTGTCATCAGGCGATAAAAAGATCGAACCGCCACCAAACTGAATCATCGCCGATTCAAACGAAACACGGGTCCGGGTCGAGGATTTTTCAAATATCATCGCCAGTACTTTATTTTTCAACGGCTGATAAATCTCACCTGCTTTGTGCAATTGCTTGAGTTCAGAAGCCCGCAGAATCAATTGATTCAATTCATCCCGGCTCAGATCATTCAGAGTTAGAAAATGTCTCATTGTTAGGCAACGCTCTCAACAGCGTGAGATGAGAGAAAGTTAATCACCAGTTCACTCACCTTGTTCACGATCATTTCGGCTTCTTCGGCATTAATCACCAGTGGTGGCAACAAACGAATAACAGAATCTGCCGTTACATTAATCAGCAACCCCTGCTCCAGCGCCCACACCTGAGGCGAAACCTGAGCCAACGCCAAAAGTTGCCGCCCAAAAAGTGACCACTAAAGAAGCCGAACGCAAAGTTGAAAGCGTTGAAGCCGATAGTGAAACACA
>NZ_JAPDMV010000033.1 GCF_026319305.1 Methylophaga sp. OBS4 | reverse complement strand
GATGGACAGTATGCCGGTGCGCCAGGAGGCAGCGCGCCGGTCTGCGTTGCTCGTCGTTTGTTTAGAATCACTAAACTGCTCTCCTCGCGCCTTGATTGACGCTTTTTCAACTCACAACAGAGGTGGAGATGAAAGATAAACAGGCCCTAGCGGCGCACCGACCAAGCGTGCATATAAACGTGTGACAAGCGGTATCAGACGATCGTTGAAATCATAATAAGGACTATGACAGACAGCCTGATGTTCCGGGCCGTCATCAGCACCTATCAGGGCAAAAGCACCGGGTATTTCATGCAGGTAATAACTGAAATCTTCTGAAGCCATTACCGGCAGCAACAGTGTCTGATCCAGGCCTTCAGGACCGTAATCCGTCAGCCATTGCCGGCGCAGAAACTGAGCCTTTTCAGGATGATTAATAGTGGCCTGGTAGCGCGGAATAATTTGCACATCGCAGCTCACGCCGTAAGCCGCTGCCGTTTGGGTGCTGATATCGACAATCAGTCGATTGATCTGTTCACGGGTCGCCTGATCCGGCACCCGGATACTGCCGCCCAAAACCGCCTCAGCAGGTGTAATCGTCGGGCCACTGGGCGCATCAATGGAAGTCACACTGACTACCGCGGTTTGTTGTGGCGCCAGACGACGACTGACGATTTGCTGCAAAGCCAATGTCACAGCACTGGCGGCCAAAACCGGATCGCGGCAAGATTCAGGCTGACTGGCATGTCCGCCCTCGCCGCTGAGCGTAATAATGAAAGTCCCGTTGCCACACATCACCAGTTCGTCGGGACAAACCAGCTTACCGAAAGCAATGGCAGGCCAGTTGTGCCAGCCGTATATTTCGTCAATGCCTGCAAGTGCGTCATCTTCAATCATCTTTTTCGCGCCGTGCCCGCCCTCTTCTGCCGGTTGAAACAGCAAGGTCACCGGCCCCGGCAATTGCGACTCAACCGATTTCAGCCATCTCGCAGTAGCGAGCAATGTCGCCGTATGACCATCATGTCCGCAAGCATGCATGCGGCCTTCTGCTTTTGATGTCCAGACTTTACCGGTTTGTTCGCTAATGGGTAAGGCATCCATATCTGCACGCAATGCAATATGAGGTGCTGCTGATGACTGGGAGTTGAGGCGGGCCAACGTGCCCAGTTCGGCGCAGGCTTGCCAGGGAATATTGAGCTCAGAGAGTTGTTGCCTGATTAAATCGGCAGTACGCTTTTCCTGCCAACCCAACTCAGGATTGGCATGTAAATCGTGACGCAATTGCTGCGCGGTTTCGATAGCTTGTTGCCAGATGTCAGACATCTTGCCCCCATGGCCAAAAATACCAACAGTGTATGCACTGTTTTAATACGCGCTGAACGTCAAAGCACCCGAACAGGTAACAAATTGCTTAGAAAACGACGTTCTTGTGCTCAGACTAACACCAAGCAAGCCTTGTTCCAATACTTAAGTGGACGAACAGTTTCAAGCATAAAATAAAAATATAATGCTTTACTAGACGACTGGTCTAATCCATGAAATAATGCCTCACATGAATCAAGCAATCCGCAGTCGCTTCAGCGATACACGCCAACAGATTTTAAATACCGCTCAGGATATTATCCTGGGAAAAGGCTTTGCCGCGGTCGGTTTGAATGAAATTCTCAAAACCGCCCAGGTACCCAAAGGCTCTTTCTATCATTACTTCGAATCAAAAGAACAATTCGGCAATGCCTTGCTGGAAAACTATTTTGATCAATACATGATCACGCTGGATGAAAGCCTGCACAATGACGGCAGCCCAGCCCTGCAACGTTTACTGACCTACTTCGAACACTGGAAAAGCAATCAGTGCAATGACACCACACGCGACAAATGTCTGGTGGTCAAACTCAGTGGCGAAGTTACTGACTTGTCTGAAACCATGCGCCAAACGCTTAAACAAGGTACCCAGCGCGTGATCAACAGATTGGCAGAATGTGTTCAGGAAGCCATTGATAACGATGAAATCAGCATCAATGATGATGCAGAAACTGTCACCCAAGAAATTTATTATTTGTGGATAGGTGCGACATTGCTGACAAAAGTTAATCACAATCCAGACGCTTTGCATGTAGCCATGAATGCCTTACGTGCCCGTCTCAATCTGCCGGGTTGCCAAGCCACCTGACCCCTTTTTATTGACCTGATAATGTATAGATTTGCTCAAAAACTAGACGACTGGTCTATTAAACACTGCTTAACGTAAATAGGCTCTAAGGACATCGCGATGAATAACTTCAATTTTTTCAATCCGACCCGGATTATTTTCGGTGAAGGTCAAATTGTTGAAATCAAGAAACTGGTTCCCGAAGATGCCAGAGTACTGGTGTTGTTTGGTGGTCAGAGTGCCAAAAAACACGGCACGATTGCTGAAGTTGTTGACGCGCTGGGACAACGCCATGTCGAAGAGTTTGGGGGAGTTGAGGCCAATCCCGGCTATGCAACTTTGCTGAGAGCCGTTCAGCAAATTAAAGATAACAAGCTGGATTATCTGCTGGCTGTCGGTGGCGGCTCAGTTATAGACGGAGCCAAGTTTGTTGCAATGGCCGTGTTTTGTGAAGGTGATCCCTGGCAGGAAATTCTGGTTAACAAGGCAGCAACCATCAATAAAGCTTTGCCTTATGGATCAGTATTAACCTTGCCGGCGACCGGTTCAGAAATGAATGCAAACTCCGTAGTCACCCGTTACGAAACCAAGGAAAAACTCGCTTTCAGCAGCGCACTGGTTTATCCCGAGTTTTCAATACTGGATCCGACCAAAGCTTATACCCTGCCGCCCCGGCAACTGGCTAACGGTATCGTCGATGCTTATACCCACATCATGGAGCAATACCTGACCTATCCGGTCAATGCCAGAGTGCAGGATCGCTTTGCCGAAAGTCTGTTGATCACATTGATTGACATTGGCCCGGATTTACTGGAAAACCCGACCGATTATCAATTACAGGCCAACTTCATGTGGACCGCCACTTTGGCACTTAATGGCCTGATAGGTGCCGGTGTGCCGCAGGATTGGGCAACACATATGGTGGGTCACGAACTCACGGCACTGCATGGCCTTGATCATGCACAAACCCTGGCCATTATTCTGCCCAGCATGATGCAGGAACAACGTCACAAAAAACACGACAAATTACTACAATACGCAGAAAGAGTCTGGCACATCACCGAAGGTGACGAAACCAGCCGTATTGATGTCGCTATCACCAAAACCCGTGACTTTTTCGAACAAATGGGCGTCAGAACCCGCCTGCAGGATTATCAGATCAGTGCTGATGATATTCCGGCCATGCTCAAACAACTCAGTGATCATGGTCTGACACAACTGGGCGAACATGGTGATGTCGATCTGGATAAAAGCCGCAAAATACTGGAAGCCAGCCTGTAACCGATATAAGGAGTCAGCCATGTCCAAAGTTGTCAGATTCAAGCAAACCGGTGATCCTGATGTTCTGGAAATTCAGGATGAGCAAGTCCCAGCCCCGGCAGCCGGAGAAGTACAGATCCAGGTCTATACTCTCGGTTTGAACCGGGCGGAAGCCATGTTCCGACGTGGCCACTACCTGGAAGCACCGGATTTTCCGGCCCGAATCGGTTATGAAGCCGCCGGTACGGTCAGTGCTGTCGGTGAAGGTGTCGATGGTTTTAATATCGGCGATGCCGTCAGTACCATCCCCAATTTTTCGATGAATGCCCATGGTGTTTATGGCGAGTTGGTAAATGTGCCGGCCACCGCGGTCGCGCACCATCCCCCTAATCTTACCTGGGAGGAATCAGCGGCAATATGGATGCAGTACCTCACCGCTTACGGCGCTTTGATCGATATCGCCAAAATGCAGCCCGACGATGTGGTGGTCATACCGGCTGCATCCAGCAGTGTCGGGCTGGCAGCGATTCAATTGTGCAATTTATTCGGCGCCATTCCGGTTGCGCTTACCCGTAAAGCCGACAAGAAACCCATGCTGCTGGAACAAGGCGCGCAACATGTCGTGGTCACGGAAACAGAAGATGTGGTGGCTGCGGTAAACAATATCACTCAAGGTGCAGGTGCCCGCATCGTTTTTGATCCGGTAGCAGGGCCCATGCTCAATCAATTGGCAGAGATCACCGCACCCCAAGGCATCATTTTTCAATATGGTGCACTAAGCCATGACCCTACCCCATTCCCCTTGTTTGCTGTACTTGGCAAAGGTCTGACTATCCGTGGTTATACCTTGTTCGAGTTCACCACCGACCCGTTGAAATTAACGACGGCTAAAGATGCCATCTACGGCTGGCTGGAAAGTGCCCAGCTGAAACCGGTTATTGGCAAAACCTTTCCGTTTGAGCAGATCGTCGAAGCCCACCGCTACCTGGAGTCGAATCAGCAACTGGGCAAAATCGTCGTTACTGTTTAAACACCTATTTTTAACTTTACAAGGATCGATATATGAATGATATATCCAGGCAGGATTTGAATTTGTTCTCACCGATTCAAATCGGCGCCGTCAGTTTGAAAAACCGTGTGGTGATGGCGCCACTGACACGAAACCGGGCCGGTGAAGGTTTTGTACCCACTGAAATGAACGTCGAATATTACCGGCAACGTGCCAGTGCCGGGCTGATTATCAGTGAAGGTGCTCAGATTGCTCATGAAGGCATCGGTTATCCCGGTACCCCCGGCATCTACAGTGACAACCAGGTAGCAGGCTGGCAAAAAGTCACTGACGCCGTGCATCAGCAAGGCGGCAAGATTTTTCTGCAACTCTGGCACTGCGGGCGGGTTTCACACTCCTCGCTATTGCCGGGTAATATGCTGCCGCAAGCACCTTCAGCGATTAAACCGGCAGGTGAAGTACTGACCTATGAGGGCATGAAACCCTACGAAACGCCACATGCATTGACGCTGGCTGAAATTGATCAGGTCATTGAAATGTATCGTAAGGCTGCCCGCAACGCGTTAAGTGCCGGTTTTGATGGTGTGGAAGTCCATGGCGCCAATGGTTATCTGCTGGATCAATTTCTGCGGGATGGCACTAACCACCGTGATGATCAATACGGCGGCAGCATTGAAAACCGTGCCCGGCTGTTACTGCAGGTCGTCGCTGAAGTCTGCAAAATATGGGGAGCGGATCGGGTCGGTGTACGGCTGTCACCTTTGCAGCCTTTTAACGATATTAAAGACAGCAACCCGCAAGCGACTTTCAGTTATACCGTCAACGCCTTGAATCAGTTTGATCTGGCTTATCTGCATATTACCGAAATGGGGGCTGAAAATCCCGGTGCTGCCGGTCCTGCTTTTGATCTGAAAACATTACGGCCGTTATGGATGGGTAATTTCATGACCAACAGTGAATATGATCTGGAAAAAGCCAATCAAGCTATCAGATCGACTGAAGCTGATCTGATTTCATTCGGTAAATTATTTATTGCCAACCCTGATTTACCCGTGCGCTTTGCCAAAAAAGCACCGCTTAATTCGCCGGATCCCGAGACTTTTTATGGCGGTGATGCGCGCGGTTATATTGATTATCCCTTCCTCGAAGCATGAGGCTTGAATATCTGTAGTTAATGGAGGAACCATGAAACTCAAACAACTCACCCATACAGCTTTGGCAGCGGCCACTTTTGGTTTGCTGTCCGGCGCCGCCCTGGCTGACCGGGCTGACGCAGAAAAAAACCTGCATAGATTAAATCTGCCCGCAGGCTTCAATATTGAAGTTTATGCAGAAGTGCCTAATGCCCGCCAGATGGCACTGGGCCAATCCACCGGCACCGTGTTTGTCGGTACCCGCGGTGATAAGGTTTATGCCGTGGTCGATAAAGACAAAGATCGCAAAGCCGATCAGGTTGTCACCATTCTGGATGATCTCAACATCGGCAATGGTGTGGCGATGTACCAGGGTAATCTGTATGTGGCAGAACAGCATCGAATTGCTATCTATCCGGCTCCCGGCTTTGATTTGAACCTGCCGTTCAAACAAATGCGGCAAGTGATTTACGACCAGTTGCCCGACAAGTTCCATCATGGCTGGCGTTATATTGCCTTTGGCCCGGATAACAGGCTTTATGTGACTGTCGGCGCGCCCTGCAATATCTGTGAAGTCAGCGGGCTGGAAGGCACTATTATTCGTATGAACCCGGATGGCAGCGATGCTGAAATCTATGCCAGCGGTATCCGTAACTCGGTCGGCATGGCTTTCCAGCCTGAGACCGGCACCCTGTATTTCACCGATAACAACACCGATATGATGGGTGATGATAATCCACCGGGTGAACTGAATGCGGCAGCTGAAAAAGGCATGCACTTCGGCTTCCCGTTTTATGCAGGCGGTCATTCGCGTCACCAGGACTGGAAAGACAAGCAACCGCCACAGGAAGTCACTTTTCCTGAGGTGGAATTCCAGGCCCACACCGCCAATCTGGGCATGAAATTCTATACCGGCACCATGTTCCCTGCCGACTATAAAGGCGATGCCATTATTGCTCAGCATGGCTCATGGAATCGTAGCTCGCCTGTCGGCTACCAGCTGGTACGGGTCACTTTCGATGCTAAGCAACAAGTCAGTGGTCACGAAGTCTTTATTGACGGCTGGTTGAATGAAGGTGAAGCCTGGGGTCGCCCGACCGATGTTCTGCAACTGCCTGACGGTTCCATGCTGGTGTCTGATGATTACAATGGGGTGATTTACCGGGTCAGCTACGGTGAACAAGCGGCCACAGCCGGCATCACTCCGGTCGCGGCCAGCACGAACACTGTTACCGGTCTAGTCATGCCGGAATCGGCTGTCGCCCATACTGATGGCCGGGTATTTATCAGTGAAATCGGTGAGTTCGGCAAAGGCGGTGACGGCCAAATCACTATTATCAATCAGGATGGCAGCCGTACAACACTGGCGGCGGGTCTGAATGATCCAAAAGGCATCGAACTGTGGAATAACGAAGTTTATGTCGCTGATATCAATCAGGTTCTCAAGATCGATATGGCCGGTAACGTCACACTCGTTGCTGACAGCAAAGACTTTCCCGGCAAGGCCGAGTTCCTCAATGATATTGAAATAGACGGTAACGGCAATGTCTATGTCTCTGACAGTGGTAATGACAAAGGCGCCAATGGCGGCATTTACAAAATTACGCCGTCAGGTGAAGTCACCGAAGTGATTAACAGCGAATCAGGCATTAACCGCCCTAATGGCCTTTTGATGGACGGTATCGGCAAACTGCTGGTTGCAGATTTCGGTACTGGCGACTTGTACCGGCTTGATCTGCAGGCTGACAAAATCACCGCGTTGAATACGGGCTTTGGCGGTGCAGATGGTCTGGTCAGAGACAGCTACGGCTATCTGTATATCAGTGACTGGCACAACGGCAAAGTCTGGCAACTGGCCGAGCCACACGCCACACCACAACTGCTTGCAGATGATTTTAAAACTGCGGCTGATATTGCGCTGTCTGCTGATGGTAAATACCTGTTGGTACCGGATATGAAAGCCGGTGAAATGCGCTATCTGCCGATTCGTTAAAGTATGTTCCCCTTCCGGGGCCTGTTCTCGGGCCCCGGTTTTTTTATTGATACCACTTCATGCCGTCCCTGCTGATCATGAAGTCTGAGCTTGTCGAAACTGAACGGCTATAACACAACCCCTGGATTGTTCGCTCTGTAGTGTGAACAATTCTTCATTCACTCAGGCTAACAGGCCTTCCCGGTAATCAACGAAAGCCTGTTCAACCTGCTCACGGGTATTCATCACAAATGGCCCACCGCGGGCAACCGGTTCATTGAGCGGCTGGCCGGACACCAGCAAAAATTCACTGGCTTGATCCGCAAGCAACTTGACCGTTGTTCCCGCTTCCAGAATGGCAAGCTGTCCGGCTTTAAGCGGACGTTGTTTATCGCCGACGGATAACTGGCCTTTAATCAGATAGACAAACACATTGTGTGAAGCTTCAATGTCCTGTGCAAAAAGCCTGTCAGCCGGCACCATCACATGCAGATACAAGGGATTTACATAAGGATTGTCGATCACCCCTTGGGTACCTCGGGCGGTCTGACCGGCAACGACTTTGATCACCGTGCCGTCCTCATGTTTTTCCTGTGGAATTTCAGCCGCAGTCCTTTCCTGATATCTGGGTGCGGTCATTTTTTCGGCTGCGGGCAGATTGACCCACAGCTGAAACCCTGCCAGTAAGCCCTGCTCCTGTTCGGGCATTTCAGAATGAATAATCCCCCGGCCTGCCGTCATCCACTGCACCCCTCCGGTTTCGATCACACCGGCATTGCCAACACTATCTTCGTGGCGCATTTTGCCGGCAAGCATATAGGTCACGGTCTCAAAACCACGATGCGGATGCGGCGGAAACCCCGCCAGATATTCCTGGGGCTGATCAGAACCAAACGCATCAAACAGCAGAAACGGATCCAGCATATTGATATCGGGTGATCCGATAATACGTTTGAGTTGCACACCGGCCCCGTCCGACACCTGGGTGCCATTCACAATTTGCCTGATTTCTCTTGTTGTCTGTGTCATCACAACCTCCTTTAACCGCTGGCCGTTATCGCAGCTAATCGTGTTTGCACTGTATTAGTGTCATTGGCTGCTGAATTTAAACTGGCAGCATCAATTACAGTGACATCATCAATACCCAGAAAAGTCATGATTTGCTGCAGATAACGTGAAGCAAAGTCGACCTCGCTGCCTACCGGCACACCGCCGGAGGCAATCACCAGATAGGCTTTTTTACCTTTTAGCAGACCTTCCGGACCGTTTTCGGTATAACGAAATGTCAGCCTGGCCCTGGCTACCAGATCAATCCAGGCTTTCAGCACTGACGGCACACTGAAATTATAAATGGGCACCGCAATCACCAGATGGCTGGCCTGCTGTAACTCAGCCACTAAATTATCTGACAATGCCAAGGCGGCTCTATCCGCCTCAGTACGCACTTCAGGATCGGTGAAGTTGGCATTGATCCATTGTTCATCGATAAACGGCAGTCCTGAGGCCAGATCACGGCTATTTATCGACAGACCCGTTTGTTGTGCCAGCTGTTCCACTAATTGTAAAGACAAGTCCCGGGTTACCGAGCCCTGATAGCGGCCGCTGGAGTTAAGGTGCAAAATGGTTTGTGTAGTCATCATGTTCTCCTTTTTCAAAGATAAGCCCATCGTTTAATGACGTGCTTTGAAATTATCAATGGCATAAGCGCCACTGCCATTGGCTACCAGCAATAAAAGACCACCAGCAATCGCCAGATTTTTCATAAACAGAATGCTTTGCATCTGATCGGCAAAATTACTGTGGAAGAGTATGGCAGCCAGTAAGGTAAAACCGGCCAGCAACAACGCTGCAACCCTCGTTTGAAAGCCCGCTAATATAGCCAGGCCGGCAAATATCTCCGTGGCAATAACCAGCGGTAATAAAGCAGCGGGCACGCCCATCATATTCATATAAGCCTCGGTACCGGCGTATCCGCTACCGAGCTTGCTCAAACCGGATGAAATAAAGATCAGGCTGAGCAAAATACGGCCTGCCAAAGGGGTCAACGTGTTAATTCTGTTCATCAAAAATGCCTCTTGTTGGTTGAAGATGGCAATAGTTTATAGTTTCCATATTTTCATTAAACAGTGTATTAATGAACTTATTGTCACCTTATTGAGAACAATTAAAACGGATATAACCATGAGCCAACTGGAAGAAATGCAGAGCTTTGTGCGGGTCGTTGAAGCAGGCAGTATTACCCGTGCGGCGGAACAGATGAACACGGTAAAATCGGCTGTCAGCAAACGGCTCACAGACCTGGAAAACCGTCTCGGCATCAGTTTGCTCAAACGGACAACCCGAAAACAGAGCCTGACCGACGCCGGCCGCGATTATTACCAACATTGCGTCCGTATTCTCGACGATATTCATGAAGTGGAATCCATGCTGGGCAATGAGCAATGCGCCCTATCCGGGCGTATCAGAATGGCGGCGCCGATTACCTTTGGTCTGATGCATCTGAGTCCGGCATTAAGAGACTTTAACCGGATTCATCCGGATATCATCTTCGATATCGATTTCAATGATCGTCAGCAGGATCTGGTAGCAGAAGGCCTGGATTTGGCGGTTCGTGTGTCCAACCTGGCCGATTCATCATTGATGGCAAGAAAGCTTTCCAGCACAAGGCTGATGATCTGCGGCAGTCCAGACTATTTCGAACAAAATGGCCTGCCGGAAACGGCCGAGGATTTATTTTATGGTCATGTCAAACTGCAATACACCAATGTCAGTGCCAGCTGGCAGTTGCGTGGTCACAATGGTGAGCCCTTGTCGATTAACCTGCCCGCCGTGCTCACGGCCAATAACGGCCAGTTTCTGCATGATGCGGCCGTGGAAGGCAAAGGTCTGATATTAACGCCGGACTTTATCTGTTCACACGCCCTTCGCTCAGGTCGGCTGGTTTCTGTTCTCGACGATCTGCTATTGCAGAAAGAAATCGGTGTTTATGCCGTCTACCCGCAAACCCGCTATCTGTCACGCCGGGTCAGGATGCTGATCGATTATCTGAAAGATTATTTTGGTAACCGACCATCATGGACATGTGATCCCAGCTGAGCTTCAAACCAGTTTATCTCTGCAGAAATATCGCGGGCAGCCTGCTGTAACTCGGCCACACAAAATACTTCTTGTTCTTCACTCAACCAACCGTTGATAAAGGTAGTGCCAATACCTGCCAGAGGATAACCATCACTGGCACATATCGCTGCGCCCAAGCCACGGGTACTGCGATCCAGCATGATATTACCGAAAATGCCGTAACCGGCCACCAAAGTCTGGGCCAAAGACTCCCTGAAACCGGTTTCATCAAACCATTCCAGCTTGTGGTAGCGATGCATATTGGCTTCGATAATGTCATATACCTCCTGCTCTGGCATGCAGGCAAACATGCCGAAACAACCCGGACTCAAACCGAACGGCCCGCGCATACTCACATAACCTTTGCCGACCTGAATATCGGAATCAGATTCATAACGCCCCATGCAGACCATATCCAGACCGGTGCGGCAATTGATATAAACCACTTGACCCAGCAAGTCAGCCAACTGACTCAGACGATTTGCCGCAATCCGCTCTATCGGATTGTGCGCCATGGCAGCGTATCCCATAGCAGTTATCGCCATGCCCAGGCGGAAACGCTTCTGCTCATCGTCACGAACCACCCAGCCCAGTGCCATCAGTTGTTGCAGAACCCGGTAGATAGTTGGCCGTGGCAGGCGGGTCCTCTGCACCAGTTCTTTCAACATGGTCCCCCGGCGTGGCCCACTGGCAATCGCTGTCAGAATAATTTCCGCCCGCTTCAGGCTGCCTGTGCTTGACTTCATAGCTTCCACCATCCTCAATCAGCTGCCCGATAACATCGTCCGATTATCGGACATTTTTTTAAGCTATTTGTATTGATGAATATTTTTTACAGCAGATAATCTTAATTAGCAATTAATTCATGGTTAGTTAAATGTTCACTTACCGGATACTTTTATTATTCAGATCACGATCAGGCAAAAAAGATGCGGCTGATAACATCGGCTCCAGCCCCTTGCCCGGTCAGGAAAAACTGATAGCGACACTGGCCTTGTCGTTATTTGTGTTTTTCAGTTTATTTTTGCCCGACTTCCATAGTTGGGGCAATTTTCTGACCTTGGCGAAATCGATGTCTGTATTGGGTATTCTGGCTCTAGGCATGATGCTGGTGATAATTGGCCGTGGCATTGATTTGGCACAAATCGTTATCGGTATTCTGGCGATGGCCCTGGCTATTACCCTGATGAACCAAGGGGTGCCCCTGTTTGTCGTCATCGGAACTGCAGCTGTTAGCGCATTATTACTCGGTATGTGTAATGGCTATCTGGTTCATGTACTGGCGGTGCCGCCGCTGTTTACTACATTTGCATCAGCGCTGCTTTTTACCGGCCTCGCCAGAATCACCTTTATGCCATCGATGATTTTGCATCTGCCGGCAAACAAGGGTGGCATACAGTTACTTGCACAAAGCTGGCTTGGCGTGCCTGTACCGGTGTGGTCCCTGCTTTTGTCGGCCTCTGTTGTATATGCCTTTCTCAGATTCACCACGGCAGGTTATTTGATTTATGCCCATGGCAGTAATCCGTATGCCGCCAGACTCACGGGCATGTCTTTATTACGCTGGACCTTGCTCGAATATACCCTCTGCGCCCTGCTCGGCTTTATTGCAGCCATGGTGATGACCGCGTCCACATCGATGGTAGATATGAAAATCACCCATGGCAGCCTGATTTTCGAAGTGATCGTGGTTGTCATCGCAGGCGGTGTAAGTTTGCAGGGAGGCCGCGGCACGGTGTTTGGTGTGATGGCAGCCACTTTGTTAATGGGGATTCTGTTCAATGCCATGACCATTCTTAATCTTAACTATCAACTGCAAAACATCATCAAAGGCGGACTGCTGTTATTAGCGGTCAGTCTTGATGGTTTGCTCAATCAACGCCGGGAATCAGACAGGGGCGGTCTTTGAAACTACCCCATCAAAAGGAGAGAAATATGAAACAGGCAAGCTTATGTTATCTGTCAGTCATTCTATTCAGTCTTGTGTTTAATGTATCTGCCGACACCCGCGGCGAATTGCGGCCGAACTTCGACAACGCGGTCAAAAATAAAACCGTGGCCTGGGTGCCGATCACCTTGGGTAATCCGCTGGGTGATATGTGGACCGCGGCCATGCGGCAGAATTTTGACAAATACGGCATCAACTTTGTGGTGCGCGATCCCAACTTCAATAGTCATGCGCAATTACAGGCAGTGACCGCGTTGATTAATGAAAAGCCGGATGTTCTGATCGTTCAAAACCCGAACGTGTCATTACTGGCCCGCGAAATCAAGCGCGCCATGGATCTGGGTATTTATGTGGTGCAGGTCAACATGATGTCGAACCAGCTGAGTGATGCCTATGTCGGTGTTGACAATGAAGCACTGGGCCGGGTGATTGCCGAGGATATTGTAAAAGAATGTGGTCAGGGCAGTGGCTCAGGCAAAGTCGCTCTGGTTCAGGGTGAGGCTACGTCGGCCGGCAGTCTGGAACAACTTAAAGGGGCCATGCAGGTCTTCGAAAAAACGGACGCCATTAAGGTTGTTTCATCCCAGGCAGCCAACTGGGACAGCAATAAAGCCAACGAGATCACATCGACAGTGTTACAACAGCATCCGGATCTCTGTGCGACTTATGGTTTCTGGGGCATTATGCAGCAAGGTTCGGCGCAGGCTGTTAAAAATGCCGGTTTGCAGAATAAGGTCAAAGTCTATGCATCCAGTGACGGTCCGCGATCTGACTGCAACTTGGTAGAACAAGGCTTATTCCACAAAATTCTGTCATATCGGGCAGACATTCAGGGCGAACAGATCGCCAATGCCGTTTTGATGTTGCTGCAAAGTGATAATCCACCCGGCAGTCATCATTTCAGCCTGATTTCCAACAGCTTCTGGATCAATAGCGCAGACGATCGCGATTATTGTTTTGATCTGCCTGAAACACCGTGATGAATGGTATTTTATCTTCAGCCGGACGGCCAAAAACCGCCACCAGCCCGGACCATGCATTCATAAGCAGGTTAGTAACCGCTTTGCCCTTGTTACTACTGCTGATCATGTTTTGCCTGTTTGCCATCCTGGTGCCCAACTATCTCAGTGCAGGCAATCTACAACAACTGATGCGGGACTTTGCTGAACCGGCCATGGTGGCACTGGCACTGGCGGTGGTCGTCATGGCAGGCGGTATTGATCTGTCGGTCGGTGCGGTTTTTGCGTTGGCTAACTTTGCTGCGCTGTATTTTTTTGGCGTATTGCAATGGCATCCGGCACTGGCCTGTCTCGCTACACTGGGAGTAGGCCTTTGCTCTGGTCTGTTTACTGGCAGCTTGATAGCGATACTGCGAGCACGCCCTTTTCTTGCCACCATGGCAATTATGCTGATTTTTCGTGCCGGTTATGAGTTACTGACCACGCATTTCATGCTCACGCTGGCCAGTGCCAATTACAGTCATGTATTTTGGGATTATCTTGCCGTCGGTGATGTATTTGGTATTCCGATAAATGTGCTGACACTGATAATGATTGCGCTGCTGATGCACTTTTTTATCAGTAAAACGCGTCCGGGCACACATCTAATGGCTGTGGGCAGCAATATTCAGGCTGCAAGACATGCCGGTATTGCCATCAGACAAATACAAATTCTGTCTTATATGCTGTGTGGTGTTCTGGTCGCTGTGGCCGGCATTTTTTACGCCGCCAGACAAAACAGTGCGGCCTCCGATAGTGGCCAAGGCTGGGAGCTTACCGCGCTTACTGCCATTATTCTCGGTGGTGTACGCCTGGGTGGCGGTCGGGGTAGCGCAGCACAGGTACTCACCGGTGCCGCTATCATGTTTCTGCTCAGCAGCGGCTTGTTACGAATGAATGTGCCGGGCAGCCTGGCTGTAGCCTTGATTGGCGCCTTGCTATTGTCGGCAATTCTTATTCAGAGAATAAGCCTCTCCCGCCGCCAAATGCCCCCGAAAACGCAGCACACAACAGCACAACTAATAACGGTAGCGGACTATCCATCCCAACAGCCTATTCCAAGCGCCCCTCCGCTTGCAGAGGTCAGAAATCTGGAAAAATCTTACAGCAGTTTAAAAGCGTGTACGGATATCAATCTCAGCCTTATGGCCGGAGAGATTCACGCATGGGTGGGCGAAAATGGTGCCGGCAAATCGACCCTGGGCGCGATGATTGCCGGTAATATCGATCCCGACAACGGTGAGATCCTGATCGACGGCATAGCAGTCAGACTGGACTCACCGCGAAGCGCCCTGCAGCAAGGCATTGTACTGGTCCATCAGGAAAGCAGTCTGGTCGATGATCTGACAGTGGCACAAAATCTGTTTCTCGGGAGTGAACCACTGTATTTATCTGCGCGCAAACTTCATCATGCCGCAAACATCCTATTGAACACACTGGGATATCAGCTTAATCCCGATACAAAAGCCTCAATCCTGAGCAAAGCACAACGACAGATGGTGGAAATCTGCCGCGCTGTCAGCCTTGATGCCAGACTCATTATCTTTGATGAACCAACAGCCAGTCTTACCGAAACAGAAAGCTGTATTTTACTGAGACTGTTTAAGCAACTGGCCGCACAAGGTATCAGCATCGTATTTATTTCGCATGCGCTGGAACAGCTTATGGCTGTTGCTGATCGTATTTCGGTATTCCGAGACGGAAAACTGATAGAAACTGCGGCCACACGACATTTTGATCGAGCCCGTCTTATCGAACTGATGATAGGTCGGCAGCCGCTCAAACCGCGTTCCAGTAAAGCCCTCCCACAGCCATCACTCAAAACCGTTATCACTATTGAAGATATAGGTGTCCGTGACTTGCTGACAGGCATATCTATAACCATCAATCAGGGAGAGATTCTCGGCCTGGGCGGACTGGTCGGTGCCGGTCGTAGTGAGCTGGGTAAAACCATTGCAGGCGTCTTACCTTATGATCAAGGCAAAATGATGGTGCATGGCAAACCCAAACATTACCGGCACCCTGTTCAGGCAATACAAGACGGGCTTGTTTATATCACTGAAAACCGTAACCGCGATGGTTTGTTTACCGACTTGCCATTAAGCGACAACCTTTATATCAGTGATCTGTTAAGTCGCCGACAACGGCCTTGGTTTTATTCAACTGCAAAACAGGTATCGCTGACCCGGTTGTGGCTCGCAGCACTGAATATCTCACCCGCTGAAGATAAACTTATCAGACAATTTTCCGGTGGAAATCAGCAAAAGGCTTTAATCGCCAAAGCGCTTATACAAGCACCCGACATTATTGTTTTTGATGAGCCGACCCACGGGGTTGATGTTTCGGTCATCCCCCAAATATGGCAAAAGATTTTAGAACTCAAACAGGCCGGCAAAGCGGTGATATTGATTTCTTCTTATTTACCTGAGTTACTGGTGTTGTCGGATCGCCTGCTGGTAATGCGTGACGGCAAACTGACCGCCGAGTTTAATCGTGACAATGCCAGTGAAACCTCCATCATGCAGGCGGCCACTTGCTAACGGGAGCAATAAATGAACGACTTATATGGCAAACAACATTTAAACATTCAACAGCAGTTCGACAGCGAAGCTTTGGCGCAACGGGTCAGTGACAGCATTGTTGAAACCCAAATCAATGATGAACACCGGGCATTTATAGAATCCCGCGATATGTTTTTTCTCAGCACGGTCGATCATCGTGGCTATCCGACCTGTTCCTATAAAGGTGGCCATCGCGGTTTTGTCAAAATAATCGATAATAAAACCATCGCCTTTCCCAGCTTTAACGGCAATGGCATGTTTTTGTCGATGGGTAATATTTCAGCCAGCAACAAAGTCGGCATGCTGTTTATTGATTTTGAAACACCGCACAGGGTAAGAGTGCATGGCACCGCCACCGTCAGCAAAGATGATGCATTATTATCTGAATATAATGAGGCGGAACTGATTGTCCGGGTCACCATCAGTGAGATGTTCGTCAACTGCCCACGTTATATCCATCGCTATCAGCGTGTGGAAGACTCGCACTATGTGCCGCAGGCAGGTTGCTGTCCACCCTTACCTCAATGGAAACGCATTGACGCGTTACAGGATGTCATATCAACGCAAGACCAGCAGGCTGTCCGCGATCAGGGTGGTCCTATCACGCCCGAGCAATACGGTGAATTACTTAAAAAAGGCAAAGGCTGATTATCAGTCGCTGATTTTCTGCACTATCTTGAGCAAGGCCAGTTCAATACGTAAACCCGGCGACAGGGTTTTGGAAAAAGATGAGCAATAAATTACATTGTCGGCTTTATCGAATGACTTGAGCGGTGGTGGCCGCTGGGCGCCGGCTCAATTGAGTCTGCCCCCAAGTAGACTTTCAAAATCCGCCTTATGTCGATCAACGCTTTTGGTGCCTTCATTAATCGCTTCGGCCCCACGATAAAATTCCAACAGCCCGATCATGGACAATCTCGGTGTCAGCATAATGTCCGGTGGGTCGCCGGCCATACGACTGCGCGTTATTCTGTCCTGGGTAATGTTAATGGAAGCCGCAATGGCATCAAGCAAGTCCGGCACCTCTTCCTCGTCACTATCATTACCACGACCAAATAAACTGTTGGTGTAGTCTGTGATCATATTACTGATACGACCAGTGAAACTTGGCTCCTTTACAGACAAGTCTTCAGCTTCGGCCAGAAAATGTTTACTGACGATATCACTGTTCAAATTCACGGCAATCACCACATCAGCACCAAGAGCCCGGCATACGGATACAGGCACAGGGTTCACTAATCCCCCGTCAATCAGCCATCTGTCATTATGTTTGATAGCTGGAAACAGGCCGGGTAATGAAATCGAAGCCCATACCGCGTCCATCATACTCCCGCTTGTATTCCAAATCTCTCTGCCACTGTGCAACTCGGTGGCGACAGTAGCAAAAGGCCGGTCGATATCTTCAATATTGAGCTTGTTATCAACCACAAATTCCTTAAGAAACTGGCTGAAACGTTCTTTATTGACGAACCCTTTAAAAGAACGGTTAATGGTAAAGTAACGGGCGGTTTCCAGTTTGCCCAGCGCCCGAACCCAGGTATCGAGCTTGTCGATATTCCCGGCAACATAAGCGGCTCCGACCAATGCGCCGACGGAAGTGCCACACACCACATCAGGCTTAACTCCCAGTTCCTGCAAGCGTTTAATAACGCCTATATGGGCCCAGCCTCTGGCAGCACCACTGCCCAGCGCCAGCCCAATCTTGATGTTTTTTTTCATCTCATATCTCTATATAATCAGTATATTAAGAATAATACATAAAGTAATTTATAGAAATGATTATCCGTTTATCTTCAACCCAAACCTATCTGTTTGTCTACGGTACTCTGGCACAGCCATCCTCGCACCCGATGCATGCCCTGCTCAAAGCAAACAGTGTTTTTATTGCTCCAGCATATATGCTCGGTCGACTTTATGAAATCCGTGGTTACCCGGGTGTGGTTGAGTCAGAACAACAACACGAAAAAGTTAAAGGCGAGCTTTATCAGCTGCATCGGGCTGATTGGTTACTCGCCAAACTGGATAATTATGAAGAGTGCTCTGCGGCCTTTCCCCAGCCACATGAGTACTTGCGTAAACAAGTTGAAGTGTTTGTCAGCAACACCTGTTCAACCCAGGCATGGGCCTATATTTACAATCACAGCACCAAACATCGCAAGCGCATTCATAGTGGAGATTATTTTAATCGCTAAATAAAAAACTAAAGCTGAGAGAAATCAAGTCGATAGCTTCATTACGCAATATGCGAGTAATGAACGATGAACGAAATACCGCGTCTTTACCATCACAATATGCTTATCGTGAATACATCGTCGCAGGTCGCGCCTGCGCGTCCGGTTGCCGATAAAACCCAGTCTGTTGGTGAGTTCGATCGCCGCAGACACGCGGAACGCCGTAAACGCAACAAAAAACCAGCGGTAGAACGCCGCGTTTCCTCTGATCGCAGAGGCCCGCGCTTTGATGCCAAGGCCTAGTCCGGTTTTAATGGAAAACGCGCGGCATATTTGCGAATCCACTCCGATGCCGCCTGCTCACTACTTAAGGCGACCCCAGTGCTGGCAAGCACTTGATATCGATAATTTTCGATATAGCAAATTTGCTCTACCATCCGCAGTGCAAAACGTACCGAGTCCTTGAAAACCACCCCCACCAGAAACTGCTGACCTTCCTGTCGGCACCAGCGCACGATGCCCTCTGCCGCAAACACTGGCTGACAGGCTGAAATCTGTATTTGAATGGTTTCACCGGCGGCAATAAACTGCGAAGCTTTAAAGCATAACCCGCCTTTACCTACATCCTTCAGGGGTTCAGTCCGTTCTCTCCCCCGCAATTTGAATTTGATAGGAATGCTGCTGGGGTGACGAATGAATTGTCTGAGTTCTTCAATCATTTCATTAGCGCCTTTGTGTGTGTTCATTATAATCAGGCGCCAGAAACTGACACAAAAAATTGAGGCTGTTAATTCAGAAAATTTTCTTCAGTTTATTATTGACCAGTCCCAGCCTGCCGGTCTTCACCGCGTTACGTCGTATCCCCCTGACCGGTGCGATAAAAAACATATCTCCGTTTTTGCCTTGTATCTGTTCCGGTACCCCAACAGATTTGGCCAGTTTGGCATTAGCTTGCATATGGTGAAGCTCTCCATGCACCGGGATCGCACACGCTGGTTTGACCCAGTCATACATAGCTTTAAGCTCCTCCATCGCCGGATGCCCGGAGGCATGAATAGCCAAGCTGCTGTTATCAACAGTGATCACATCAATCTGCATCGCTTTAAGCCTTTCGATTAAAGATGCGATGGGCTGTTCGTTACCTGGAATCACTTTTGAGCTGAAGATCACGGTATCTCCCGGTTCCAGTTGCATATCACGATAGCTGTTGTGACTCAGGCGATTCAGCGCGGTTCGGGGTTCGCCTTGACTGCCTGTCGCTACCAGCAACAAGGTCTGTTTCGGCAAATAGCCCAAATGATGCGGGTCAACAACGGTTTCAACACTGTTCCAGAATCCTGTGTGCCTGGCCGCAGTGTAGGTATTAATTAAAGACCGTCCCAACAAACCGAGATGACGACCGGTTTGCCGAGCAATATCGGCAATGGTGCGCAATCGGGCAATATTACTGCCAAAACAGGTCACTACCACACGGCCTCTGGCCTGCTCCACATGATATTTGAGTCCTTTATATAGTGATGCTTCCGATGCTGACCAACCGGGCACATCGGCATTAGTCGAGTCACAGATCATGGCATCGATCCCAAGCCCTGCCAGTTGCTCGTAATCATCGGACTGATAACGTTCACCGACAACCGGTGTTGCATCCAGTTTCCAATCTGCGGTATGAAATACATTTGCCACCGGCGTTGTTATCAAAAGCGCAAAAGGTTCGGGAATGGAATGCGTCAATCTGATCCATTTCACTGTGAACACACCGATATTATGCTGCGAATGTGGTTCGACAATATGAACGGGAATCTCATCAACCAATCCCACTTCTTTGAGTTTGCGCCGCAAAATCTCGGCCGTATAAACCGTGGTATAAACAGGACAGCGAAAGCGTTCCCAGAGGTACGGCACTGCACCAATATGGTCTTCGTGCGCATGGGTTATGATCAGTGCTTCAAGCTGATCTTTTCGGTCGGCGATAAATTGCGGATCAGCCATCTGTACATGCGCCCGCCCGCCTTGAATCAATTCACCGTCAATATCCGTATTGGGTTCAAAGGTCACGCCGCAATCCACCATTAACCAGCGGCCGTTATGCCCATACAGGTTCAGGTTCATACCGATTTCTCCGGTTCCGCCCAATGGCAGGAACCAGAAATCCGACGCGTCAGGTGTCATTATTCCCCTCAAATTTTCATTAAAACCGGACTATTATGCCTGCACTCTTGTTTATACTGAAACAACCTGAATTGGGCATTTCCAGGTTGTTTCGGTAGTAAGTCGCACATTAAGCTCAAATCAGCGTGGTAAGTATTTGTATGTTGCAGGCTATTTAATTGCGTATGCCTGATGTGACCTGCATCACAGACTGAATGTTCTGCTGAAGCAGCCGCACTGATTCAATGGCAATGCCGCTATCAAAGCCCAACGATGGTATAATTGGCGGCTGTTTTGGGTTAAGTCATTGATTTATGACTTAAGAAATTCTTCTGAGGAGGTCGGATAGATGGCTGCATCTAACTTGATGACTGAAGGGCTGAACCTGATGCTGGTCGGCATGGGGTTTGTGTTTGTATTCCTGACGCTACTGGTCATTATTACATCGCTGATGTCTCGCGTTATCACCGGTTACGAAAAAAATTTCGGTGTGTTACCGGAGGAAGGCATCCCCGCTCCCACGGCGGTTATCAGTCAGGCGATGAGCGAACATCAACACGCCAACGATGATAAGAACCTTATCACGGTGTTATCTGCCGCCGTTCACAAATTCCGTTCACGTCACAAATAACGTTCTCGTTAGCTGACTGACATTCTTGTTTAAACTCAATTAAGGCCATTGATATGACCGAAGTTAACAAAGCACTTGGGATCACAGACGTTGTTCTGCGTGATGCCCATCAATCTCTGTTCGCTACCCGGCTGCGTCTGGATGATATGCTGCCCATCGCCGATAAACTGGATCAGGTAGGTTACTGGTCGGTCGAGACCTGGGGCGGCGCTACTTTTGATGCCTGTATCCGTTATCTGGGCGAAGATCCCTGGCATCGTATCCGTGCATTGAAAGCGGCCATGCCCAATACGCCGCAGCAAATGCTGCTTCGCGGGCAGAACCTGCTGGGCTATCGTCATTACGCTGACGATGTAGTGAGAAAATTTGTCGAGCGTGCAGCAGTCAACGGTGTGGACGTGTTCCGGGTTTTTGACGCAATGAATGACCCGCGCAATCTGGAAGTAGCTATTAAAGCGGTGCTGGAAAATGAGCGTCATGCCCAGGGCACCATCTCCTATACATTGAGCCCGGTCCATAATCTGGATCTGTGGGTGAAACTGGCAAAACAAATTGAGGATATGGGCGCACACTCTCTGTGCATCAAGGATATGGCTGGTTTGCTTAAGCCTTACACGGCTTATGAGTTGGTTAAAAGTCTTAAGCAAGCTATTGATATCCCGATACATATGCAGTCACATGCCACCACGGGGCTATCGACCGCAACCATTATGAAATGTGTGGAAGCCGGTATCGATAATGTCGATACAGCGATTTCCTCCATGTCAATGACTTACGGCCACTCGGCCACGGAATCGGTCGTTGCCATCTTTGAAGACACCGAGCGTGATACCGGTCTCAATATTGATTTACTGGAAGACATCGCTGCCTATTTCCGTGATGTGCGGAAAAAATATGCCCGGTTTGAGGGTACTTTGCGCGGGGTTGATTCACGTATTCTGGTCGCTCAGGTACCGGGCGGCATGCTCACTAATATGGAAAGCCAGCTGCGCGAACAAAATGCCCTGGATCGTATGGATGATGTATTGACTGAAATCCCACGTGTCCGTGAAGATCTGGGTTTTATTCCGCTGGTGACGCCGACGTCTCAAATCGTCGGTACCCAGGCAGTTATCAACGTACTCACCGGTGAGCGTTATAAAACCATCACCGCTGAAACCGCCGGCGTATTGAAAGGCGAATATGGTGCGGCACCGGCGCCATTCAATAAAGAACTGCAGGACCGCGTACTGGAAGGTGCCGAACCTATCAGCTGCCGCCCGGCTGATCTGCTGGAAGCGGAAATGGACAAGCTCACCGCTGAGTTGTTGGAACAGGCGGATAACGACAGTATCGATCTTGCCGAAGGTGACCATCTGGTCGACGATGTGTTGACCTATGCGCTGTTTCCTCAAATCGGCCTCAAATTCCTGCAAAACCGCAATAATCCGGATGCATTTGAACCGGTACCAGGTAACGAAGCCGACCCGGTCCCTACTTCCAATATGACTGTTGGCAACGACGCGGAAACATACACAATTAAGGTCAACGGCCAGAGTTACGTCGTACAGGTGAACGAAGGAGGTGATATCAGCCATATTGAATCTTCAGCGGCAACCACACCTTCTCAAGCCCCTCCGAGTCAAGGCGAACCGGTTACTGCACCCTTGTCCGGCAATATCTGGAAAGTCGAAATAACAGCCGGCCAGCAGGTCAATGAAGGCGATGTATTGCTGATTCTGGAAGCAATGAAGATGGAAACCCAGATCGTCGCTTCCAAATCGGGCGTGATTTCATCAGTTTCAGTCAAGCAAGGCGATACCGTTAAAGTCGGCGATCAGCTCGCCGCTATCGCATAAGGATTCAATTCATGGATAAGCTTCTTCACTTGTGGGAAAACACTGGTGTTTTCCAGATGGCTCCCGGTCAGGGCGTGATGATTCTGATCGGCATGTTATTGCTGTATCTGGCCATCAAGAAAAATTTTGAACCCTTACTGCTGGTGCCTATCGGTTTTGGTGGTGTTTTGGCCAATATACCGGGAGCCGGTCTGGCTGAGACGGGCGGTATTCTGCACCTGTTCTACACCGTAGGTATTGAAAGCGCTGCCTTCCCGCTGATTATTTTTATGGGTGTCGGCGCCATGACTGACTTCGGTCCCCTGCTTGCCAACCCGAAAACTTTATTTCTGGGCGCGGCAGCGCAGTTCGGTATTTTTGCTACTTTAATGGGTGCGGTGGTGCTGTCGTATTTCGGCATATTTGACTTCAGTCTTGCTGATGCTGCCGCCATCGGTATTATCGGCGGGGCTGACGGCCCGACTTCGATTTATGTTGCCAGCAAACTGGCTCCGGATTTACTGGGCGCCATTGCCGTTGCCTCTTATTCCTATATGGCTCTGGTGCCATTAATTCAGCCGCCCATCATGCGTGCGCTGACAACAGAGACAGAACGTAAAATCAAAATGGTGCAGCAACGCCATGTTTCCCAGCGCGAAAAAATCGTGTTTCCGCTGTTACTGCTGATTCTGGTTGCGTTCCTGCTGCCCGATGCTGCGCCCCTGGTAGGGATGTTCTGTTTTGGTAACCTGATGAGAGAATGTGCGGTGGTTGATCGCCTGAGTAACACAACCCAAAACTCGCTAATTAACACGGTGACCATCTTCCTGGGTCTGGCTGTCGGCTCCAAACTGAGTGCCGATAAATTTCTGGACTTCACCACTTTAGGCATTCTGCTGCTGGGTATGGTGGCATTTGCGATTGGTACGGCTTCCGGTGTCATTATGGCGAAAATCCTTAACAAGTTAATCAAGGAACCTATCAACCCGTTAATCGGTTCTGCCGGTGTTTCCGCCGTGCCTATGGCGGCGCGTGTTTCCAACAAACTGGGACTGGAATCAGACCCGCATAACTTCCTGTTGATGCATGCTATGGGGCCTAACGTAGCCGGTGTTATCGGTTCAGCCGTGGCGGCCGGTATTCTGATTAACTACGTCGGCGGTTAAAAAAACAATGTGGTGCCCTGCTGTTTTGGCAGGGTGCTACTCTCCCCGGATAATTTTAGCGGTTGCCACTGTATCGGCAGCCCCTTTTATCACACAAGCATAACCTGCAAAAGAGGCTCTGGACGGTACGCTTGCAATCCACCTGCCACCAGAAAGATTGATAGGATTCGGTCCGATCAAATTCATGCCATTATCATCTGCCAACGCTACAAGCTCATCCTGGCTCATACCCGGCTTCACCAACTTGCAAAAGTTATCCACTCGGTCGGTATCCCAGACATAAAATAGCGGATACAGAATGGCAACAACGATAGCGAGTTGAATCAGGTTGACCAGACGTTTCATTTTGTTCCCTCATGGCGTCAAGACAAAACGGAGACTATACTTTTAAAATCAGATAGATACCGGACCAATATCACATCTTTCATCAAAAACATGTCTGTTATCATCATTCTGGCAATGCGCCACTCTCGCAGTCAAGCTATTTCTTAGAGCCTGTTTGCGTTCTCTGCACCGTGTAGAATAGCTTTTTTCATTCATACAAGGTTGAGCGAATATGAGCCAGACTATCAATGTAGAATTAACGACCAGCCCGGTCGAACTCTACAAAATACTTAAATTTGAAGGTTTGGCCAGCAGCGGCGCTGAAGCCAAGATGCTTGTTGCTCAAGGCCTTGTCACAGTGAATGGTGAAACCGAAACGCGCAAACGCCGCAAAATTGTAGCCGGTGATGAAATTGCCTTTGAAGATGTGGTGTTACTGATCAGCAATTGATCTACTATTGTTGAACAATTGCAGGGCCAGTTGCCTGGCTTTATGCGCAGCCAATTTAT
>NZ_JAPDMV010000032.1 GCF_026319305.1 Methylophaga sp. OBS4 | reverse complement strand
GGATATGACAGGTAAACAGACCCAATGTTGAAAAAAGAATTTGCCAAACGCCGCCAGCGCCTGATGGATATTATGGGGCCGGATAGTATCGCCGTGTTACCCAATGCACCGATCGCCAACCGCAACCGCGATGTCGACTTTCCTTATCGCAGCGACAGTAATTTCCATTATCTGACCGGTTTTGATGAGCCGGAATCAGTGATGGTGCTGGTGCCCGGCCGGGAACACGGCGAATATCTGCTGTTCTGCCGTGAACGGGATCTGGACAAGGAAATCTGGGATGGCTATCGCGCCGGTCAGGAAGGGGCGATCGAAACATTCGATGCTGACGACTCTTATCCGATCACTGATCTTGACGATATTCTGCCCGGCCTGCTGGAAAGCAAGGAAAAAGTGTATTACACCATGGGTAACCAGCCTGGCTTCGATCAGCATATGGTGACCTGGCTCAACCATCTGCGCCAGGCATCCCGCTCAGGAAAGCACTCCCCTAATGAAATCATTGAACTCGAACATTGCCTGAACGAATTACGCCTGTTTAAAAGCAGCCAGGAAATCAAGGCCATGCGCCATGCGGCAAAAGCATCGGTACAGGCCCATATTCGCGCCATGCAGTTTACCTGTCCCGGTAAGTGGGAATATGAAGTGGAGGCCGAACTGATTCATGAATTCATGAAAAACGGTTGTCGCTCGCCGGCTTATCCATCGATTGTCGGCGGCGGCGAAAACGGCTGCATTCTCCACTACATCGAAAATAATAGTAAACTCAAAAACAATGATCTGTTGCTGATTGATGCCGGTGCCGAATTTGAATGTTATGCCGCTGATATCACCCGCACATTTCCGATCAATGGCTGTTTCACTGCTGCCCAGCGCCAGCTCTACCAAGTCGTACTGGACGCACAAAAAGCGGCGATTGCCGAAGTTAAACCGGGCAATCACTGGAACCAGCCTCATGAAGCGGCGGTGGCAGTCCTGACACAGGGATTGCTTGATCTCGGCTTGCTGAAGGGTAATCTGACAAAATTGATTGAAGATGCGGCTTATCGCGAATTTTATATGCATCGCACCGGCCACTGGCTGGGCATGGACGTACACGATGTCGGCGACTATAAAGTCGGCGGTGAATGGCGTTTGCTTGAACCGGGAATGGTACTGACGGTGGAACCGGGTTTGTATATTCGCAATCCCGCTCATATCGACAAAAAATGGCACTTTATCGGTATTCGTATCGAAGATGATGTGTTGGTCACCAAAGACGGTCATGAGGTGCTGAGTGAAGGTGCACCAAAAGAAATTGATGCTATTGAATCTTTAATGGCTGAAGCTAGGGGCTGACGTGAAACAGACAGATTTTGATCTGCTGATTGTGGGCGGGGGCATGGTCGGTGCCAGCCTCGCCATTGCACTTAAAAACACCTCACTCAAGATTGCACTGGTCGAAGCGCATCCCCTTACCACCGACAGCCAGCCCAACTATGATGACCGCGGTATTGCGCTGAGCTACGGCTCACAAAAGATTTTCGAAACCATGGGGCTATGGCCCCATATTGCACCTTATGCCACAGCGATCAGAAATATCCACATTTCTGACCGTGGCCGCTTTGGTGTCACCCGTTTGTCTGCCGAACAGGAACAAGTACCGGCTTTGGGTCAGGTATTAACTGCGAAAAATCTGGGGCATCAACTCAATCAACACTTACAAAAACAACAAAACCTGACCTTATTATGCCCGGCACAGGTAACCGAACTGCAGCAAGATACCCATGCCGCTGTCATCACCCTCGCTAACGGCAGCCAATATCGCACCGCCTTGGTAGTGGCCGCTGATGGCCGTGAATCCACTGTTCGCCGCCTGCTCAATCTCGGCGCCTGGCAACAGCAGTATCAGCAAACCGCCGTTACCGCTAATATCAGCACGGATAAAGCGCATCAAGGCTGGGCTTATGAGCGCTTCACCGATAGCGGCCCGATGGCTTTACTGCCCATGTCTGATAAGCGCTACAGTCTGGTGTGGACCGTCAAAAGCGGTGATGAGCAGGCTTTACTGGCAGCTGATGACACCGCATTTCTGGCACAACTTCAGGATCGTTTCGGATATCGGGCCGGGAAATTCATTCATGTCGGTCAACGCTACAGCCATCCTTTGACGTTGATGCAGGCCGATATGCCGGTTCAGCAGCGCGTTATTCTGATTGGCAATGCCGCTCACAGTCTGCACCCGATTGCCGGACAGGGTTTTAACCTGGGCCTGCGTGATGTCGCCGTATTGGCCGATCTGCTGGCCGATGAGGAAGGCGATTGCGGTGATATGCGCATTTTGCAAAATTATCAGCAATGGCGGCAACAGGATCAGGATCAAGTCATCAGGGCAACAGATCGGCTGGTTCGTCTGTTCAGTAACGACTTCAGCCTGCTCGGACATCTGCGAGGCGCCGGCCTGACCTTACTCGACAATCTGCCTTTTGCCAAAAGCTGGCTGGCCCGCAAAAGCATGGGGCTGGCGCAGAAACAACCGCGCTTGGGACGGGGGATCCGGCTGTGAGCCGTCATTATGATGTGGTGATTGTGGGCGCCGGCATGGTCGGTGCTACGCTGGCACTGGCGTTGAGTCGCCAGCAGACTTTGAATATTGCTTTGATTGAAGCCGAGTTCCCCGCACCTTTAAGCAGGGAAGATCCCTATGATCTGCGTGTCAGCGCCTTAACCCGCAGCAGCGAGTTTTTACTGCAAAATCTGGGCGTCTGGTCACAACTGATGGCGGAACGGGTCACTGCATTCACTGATATGCATGTGTGGGAAACTGACCACAGCGTGCTGCATTACGACAGCGCAGAAATGGGGGAACCCTGGCTGGGACACCTGCTGGAAAACCGCCATTTACAACAGACCTGTGTTGAGCGTTGCCGGCTGCAAAACAATATTGAGATTATTTCACCGGCCAAACCTCTGGCTTATCGGCCCCATTTTTTGCAGCTTGATAATGGGCTGGAACTGGATGCCGACTTGATCGTGGCCGCCGATGGCGCGCAGTCACCGCTACGGGAATGGGCAGGCATTCACCTGCAAGGCTGGGCTTACCGGCAAAAAGGCCTGGTATGCACAGTCACCACCGAAAAACCGCATCACTTTACCGCCTGGCAGCGTTTTCTACCGGAAGGGCCGTTGGCATTTCTGCCCTTGCCTAACTCACATCAATGTTCAATCGTCTGGTCGTTGAATATCACCAGTGCTGACCGGCTACAGACTATGCCTGCAATCGAATTTATGGCCGAGCTGAATCTGGCTTTTGAAAACAAATTGGGCAAAGTCACAGCTATCAGCGAACGCGCTGCTTTTCCGCTGCAATTGCGCCATGCCGACAGCTATATCAAACCGGGACTGGCATTGGTAGGTGACGCCGCGCATACCATTCATCCGCTGGCTGGTCAGGGCGTCAATATCGGTCTGCTGGATGCCGCTACGCTGGCTGAAGTAGTCATTAATGCGGCGGCACATGGCCGCAATATCGGTAGTCTGCATACTTTGCAGAAATATCAGCGCCAGCGCCGTGCCGATAATGTCCTGATGCAGATGAGTATGGACATGTTCAAACGCGTTTTCAGCAGTCAACTGGCGCCGGTGCGATGGTTACGCAAACTGGGACTGCGTAGTGTTAACCATAGCCAGGTTCTGAAAAACCTGTTTATGCAGCAGGCTTCGGCCAGAGGCTTTGCGCAACCTGAATTGAGCAAACGCCCGCCGCACGGCTGATATCGTGCATTTCCAGGTTGTATAACTGTGCTCCGGGTCACGTCAGCACATTGACCCAGCTGCCTCGATGAAGCCTATACTAATGAAACTCATAAATTATTGAGTTTCATTAGTAGTCTGTCGGACTTGGAACTTTCCCTCGCGACGAACACTTAAGTCCGACAGACTCCCCAGGCTCAGCTTTATAACCTCGGAGAAAGCAGATGTTCGGTTTTATTACACGCCATATTCTGACCGGCCTGATTACTATAGTGCCGGTACTGTTGACGGTATATCTGATCTACTGGTTTATTGTTTCCACCGAAGCCGTGCTCGGCGATCTTATCCGTTTTGTAATACCTGATGCACCCTACTGGCCCGGCCTGGGTGTAATTGCAGGTCTTGCCATCGTATTCTGTATCGGCCTGTTGATGCATGTTTATGTGGTACAGCGCCTGTTCGAAAAAGCCGAACAGCTGCTCTACCATACGCCGCTTATCAAATCTATTTACGGGGCGCTACGCGATTTCTTTCACTATTTCTCAGTAAGCAAGAAAAAAGACTTTCGGCAAGTAGTCTCAGTCCGCTTCAGTGACAATCTGGAACTGATTGGCTTTATTACTCAGAGCAATAGTGAACGGATGCCGGCCGGCATGGATACAGAAGGAAAAGTGCTGGTTTATATGCCGATGAGCTATATGATAGGCGGGTATGCCGTGCTGGTTCCACGCAGTGCGGTGACAAACCTTGATATGTCTATGGAAGAAGCCATGCGTTTCACACTAACCGCCGGTGTCGCCAGCAACGGCAATAACAGCCCTCACTAGGGCCTTGTTAATACGCCCTATATCAGATGGGCAGAAATACCATGGACGCCGCCTGCACTACGAAGGTTTTTATGATACGTCCGTTTTTCTGGGCGATGATCTTTGCGAGGTTATCCTGCGTTGCAATCATGCGCCCGATCAAGCGCTGAAAGCTGAGGTTGCGTTGTTCATTTCCCACGCTGTCACTCAGGAGTAACAGATTCCCTTTACTGTCATGTTTTTCAGCCAGCAACCAGGCCGCTATCTCAATATTACGGGCACTGTTGTAGAGCTTTTGCTGATCGATACTGGTCAGGTAGAAAAAGTCCAGATGGTTATCGTAGGATGCCATCAGCATTTTTCTTAAGCCGACAATAAAAGCCAGCACCCGATCGCCCTGATAATGCTCATCCAACGCCAGTCTGACAATATCGGTCGGATTGCTGATCGATTGCCATTGTGGATAGTTATAGTCGAAAGCTCGGGAAAAAGTCATTTCCACGCTGGCTTTGATGCTACGAAGATCACGATCATGGCGCAGACCGGGGTTGCGCAGATACAGCTTTTTCATCAGTTTTTTCAGATCATGCATGACTGCCTGCTGATGAACCTCAATCACTTCATCAATATTACTTTTAGCAATATTGGGTAGGCTGCCATTGCCACCGCTACTGCCCGTAGCGCAGCCGGTCAATAATGCCATCACGAAAACCAGCAGACCGCTATACAATCTCATCCAGCAGTCTCTGCGCTGAAAGGTTCTGGCTGTTGATATCCGCCACCGTCAAATATTGCTGCACAGCGCGCGGCAAAACTTGTTGTGGTACTGATTGCGGATCCAGTTGTCGCTCAGCGGTGATAAAGTCTCGAACGAATCTTGCCTGCTGACTAGCCTGATGTTGCTCGGCTGCCAGCACTACACTGGTGTTATCGGCCCGTTGCGAACTGATAGCTGGTTTGAACTCCACGGTGGCACCAAATACCACCGGCAGACGGGCATTGCTGCGGCCTTCGGCAGGTACAACCGAATAATAACTCAGTGCCCGGCTATTGTTTATTTGCATTCGCTTTTAACCGTTGCCGTCCTGCATCAGATTGACGACTGGTGCGGTGCGGGCGTTTATTTTTTCCCGCATCATTTCTGTTGCGATTATGCACCGGTCTTTTCTCAGGTTTTACGCGCGGCTGCGGTGACACCAATTGTTCATCAGAGGTAGAGGCAACCGGCAGTTTGTGTTTAATAAATTCCTCAATTTCAGGCAGCGAGAAGACAAATTCCTCACAGGCAAAACTAATCGCAACACCGCTGGCGCCGGCCCGAGCCGTACGACCGGTACGGTGCACATAATCTTCCATATCCTGCGGCAGGTCGTAGTTGAATACATGGGTGACAGCCGGAATATGAAGCCCGCGAGCCGCCACATCGGTTGCGACCAGAAACGGAAATTCGCCGTCCTGAAAATGTTGCAGCAATTGCTCACGTTTTTTCTGGGGAACATCACCCGACAGTAATGCGGATTTGTAACCATTACCTTCCAGGTACCCCCACACCACATCAGCAGCCTGTTTGGTGTTGACAAAGATAATGCCGCGCTCAGGTTGCAAGCGCTTAATCAATGCCAGAAGCAGCGGGATTTTTTCTTCATTGGCCGGGTAATAAACCCATTCCTCGATACGATCCCCCATCATTTTTTCCGGGGCTATCTGCACTTTTTCCGGGTTATTCATATGCTCATAAGCCAGCTCACTGACTTTGTAGCTCAAGGTGGCGGAAAACAGCATGCCCAGACGCTGCTCCGGTTTCGGGATACGGCGCAGGAAAAAACGCACATCCTTGATAAAACCCAGATCAAACATTCGGTCGGCTTCATCCAGCACCATGACATCGATAAAGTTCAGGTTGAATACCCGCTGTTTGTGATAATCCAGCAGACGCCCGGGCGTGCCGATCAGGATATCCACCCCGTCCGTTATCGTTTCGCGCTGTCGCTGATAATCCTTGCCGCCATAGGCAATGGCAATGCGCAGATTGGATTCGACATTCAGCAGTTCGGCGTCTTTGGCAATCTGTATCGCCAACTCGCGGGTAGGGGCCAGAATTAGAGCGCGCGGTTGTTTGCCGTCCCAATTGTCTGCTGCCGGAGTTTCCAGCAGTCGCTGAAAGGTCGCCAGCAGAAAGGCTATAGTTTTGCCTGTCCCTGTTTGCGCCTGTCCGGCCACATCGTGTCCGGCGAGCAATAATGGTAGAGCTTGCGCCTGAATCGGCGTACAAAACTCAAAACCCGCTTGCGCTAATCCGGCGCGAAGGGAAGCATGAAGCGGCAATGCTGAGAAAGCCAGCTCGGTTAGGTGTGCACTCATATAAATACTTGCATTAGCGTTGATGATAGGAAAAAATGTTAGGCTATATCGTATGGGAGTATAGTCCTACGATACTTTATATACCACTGGAGATAAAACATGAGCGAGAACGTCACCAACGTGACCGATGGCGACTTTGATAGCCAAGTATTACAGTCAGACATTCCTGTTTTGGTCGATTACTGGGCAGAATGGTGTGGTCCCTGCAAAATGATTGCACCGGTTCTGGAAGAGATTGGCGCAGAATACGCTGGCAAACTGAAAATCTGCAAACTGAACATTGATGAGAATTCAGACACCCCACCTCGTTATGGTATTCGTGGTATCCCGACTCTGATGCTATTCAAAGGTGGTGAAGTTGAAGCGACAAAAGTAGGCGCTCTGACCAAATCACAATTATCCGCATTCCTGGATAGTAACATCTAAAGCCATGCCGATGTCCCCACACTTTTGTGTGGGGAGGGTTTCCGCCCTGTTCTTCTTTCATTTCTGTATTTCGCTGAAACCCAGCCTGTCCACGATGTAAGGAATGATGATTCCAAGTACTCGCCCTGCGGGAGTCCATTTAAACAGCCAGTACGGTGTTACAGCCTTTGCCAAGGGAATACCCGTTCGCTTGCGGGCTGCGCCTTGTTCTGACCGTTTACATTGGCTCTGATACGCGCAGTTCCAGGTTGTTTCGGTATATATTGTTCCCACAACACCTCACCACACAAAAGCTTTATTGAAACCAATGGATGTCTCTGAGTTACTGAACGATCTGAACAAACCGCAACGCGAGGCTGTCGCCGCAACACTGGGGCACGCACGTATTCTGGCTGGCGCCGGCAGCGGTAAAACCCGGGTGCTGGTGCATCGTATTGCCTGGCTGATTCAGGCCGAAGGCTTTTCTCCTGCTAATATTCTGGCGGTAACGTTTACCAATAAGGCTGCCGCCGAAATGCGCGGTCGTATTGAAGAAATTCTGGGTTATCCGATTGGCGGCATGTGGGTCGGCACTTTCCATGGACTGGCGCATCGCCTGTTACGGGCGCACTGGAAAGATGCGGATCTGCCACAAAGTTTTCAAATCCTCGACAGTGATGATCAATTGCGCATGCTCAAGCGGATTATCCGCGGCATGGACCTGGATGAAGCACAGTGGCCGGCCAAACAGGCGCAATGGTATATCAACGCGCAAAAAGACGAGGGGCTGCGCGCCAGGGATATTCAGGCCAGCAACGATCCCTATTCGCAAAAAATGCTGGCCATCTATCAGGCCTATGAACAAGCCTGCCAGCGCGCCGGGGTTATCGACTTTGGTGAAATTCTGTTGCGCTGTCATGAGTTGTGGTTAAAACGCCCGGATATTCTGGCGCAATACCAGCAGCGTTTTCGTCAAATTCTGGTCGATGAGTTTCAGGACACCAACACTCTGCAATATGCCTGGCTGCGCCTGTTGACCGGTGACAGTGGCCATCTGTTTATCGTCGGTGATGATGATCAGTCGATCTATGGCTGGCGGGGTGCCCGTATTGAAAATATTCAAAAATTCGATAAAGACTATCGTGATTCCACCACCATCCGTCTGGAACAGAATTACCGTTCTACCGGTAATATTCTGAAAGCCGCCAATGCCGTTATTGCTCATAATAGTGAACGGCTGGGCAAAGAGCTGTGGACGGAAGATGAGGATGGTGATCTCATCCAGGTCTACAATGCGTTCAACGAACGTGATGAAGCGACCTATCTGGTTGAGAAAATCCGCAACTGGGTTAATAAAGGCGGCAAGCGCAGTGATACTGCCGTGTTATACCGTTCCAACGCCCAATCCCGGGTGATTGAAGAAGCTTTGTTGCAAGCGGGCATGCCTTACCGGGTTTATGGCGGACTGCGCTTTTTCGAGCGCGCTGAAATCAAGGATGTATTGTCTTACCTGAGATTGATCGCTAACCGTCAGGACGATGCTGCTTTTGAACGTATCGTGAATACCCCGACCCGTGGCATCGGCGCCGCAACCCTGACACAATTGCGTCAGTACGCGCGTGAACGTGGCATATCCATGTGGCACAGTGCGCTGGAAATGCTGGATGCCAAAACCTTCGCCGCCCGGGCAGGTAATGCCCTGGCAGGCTTTATCACCTTGATCGACTCACTGACACCGGAACAGTCAGATATGCCGTTGCATGAATTGACCGCATTGGTGATTGATGAAAGTGGTTTGCGGGCTCACTTTGCCAAGGACAAGACAGAAAAAGGTCAGGGCCGTATTGATAATCTGGATGAGCTTATTACTGCCACCCGTCAGTTTGTCCGGCCGGAAGAAGCCGAAAATATGTCGGATATGGATGCTTTTCTGGCACATGCGGCGCTGGAAGCCGGCGACAATCAGGGGGATCGCTGGGAGGACTGTGTACAGTTAATGACCTTGCACTCGGCAAAAGGGCTGGAATTCCCGGTGGTCTTTATGGTGGGCATGGAAGAAGGTTTGTTTCCCGGACAGAAATCCAGTGACGATCCAGTGCGGCTTGCTGAGGAACGCCGCCTCTGCTACGTCGGCATGACCCGTGCGTGCCAGACCTTGTATCTGCTGTTTACCGAATCCCGTTTTCTCTACGGGCAGGAATTAATCCAGCGCCCTTCCCGTTTTCTCAGTGAGCTACCGGCCGAATGCATCGAAGAAGTCCGTGCCCGCAATAATCGGGTCGCGCCAAGCTTATCCAGCATGAGCTCACGCAGCAGTGCAGGCATTAACGAAACCGGCCTGAAAACCGGACAACAGGTTCATCACCATAAATTCGGCAGTGGCGTTATTATCGACACTGAAGGGGCGGGTAAAAATGCCCGGGTGCAGGTCAACTTCAAACAGGTCGGCAGCAAATGGCTGGTACTGGCGTATGCTAATTTAGAAGTTTTATAACAGGAATAAAACCATGCTGAAGTCTGTTTTTACCCGCTCACTGCTAGTCAGCCTGCTGGCTGTCTTCCTGACAGCCTGTGGCCCGGAAGACAATAATGAACCAGGACTAATGGCAGGCAGCGGCAAGACTTATCGCTGGAAAATGGTCACCACCTGGCCGCCCGGCTTTCCGGTATTGCAGGAAGGCGCAGAACGGTTTGCAGCCAATGTCAAAGCCATGTCCAATGGCCGCATTGATATCAAAGTGTATGCCGGCGGCGAATTAATCCCGGCTTTACAGACTTTTGATGCGGTATCGCAGGGCACCGTAGAAATGGGTCACGGCAGTGCCTATTACTGGGCGGGTAAAGTGCCGGAAGCCCAGTTTTTCTCTACCGTGCCTTTTGGTATGACCCCGCGGGGTATGAATGCCTGGCTGTACCATGGCGGCGGTTTGGAATTATGGCGTGAGGTGTATGAACCGTTTCATGTTGTGCCCTTCCCGCTGGGTAATACCGGCGTGCAGATGGGCGGTTGGTTTAACAAGGAAATTAATTCCGTAGCCGATTTGCAGGGCCTGAAGATGCGTATTCCCGGTCTGGGTGGCAAAGTCTTTGCCAAAGCTGGCGGCAATCCGGTTTTGCTCGCTGGCGGCGAGGTTTACACTGCATTGGAACGTAATACTATCGATGCCACAGAATGGATCGGCCCTTATCATGACCAGCGATTGGGTCTCTACCGCGCTGCCAAACATTATTATTATCCCGGCTGGCATGAACCCGGCACCGTGCTGGAACTGACGGTGAATAAACGAGCTTGGGATAGTTTGCCTGCTGATCTGCAGGCGATCGTCACCCATGCCGCCGAATCGGAGAACCTGCTGATGCTGTCGGAAATGGAGCAGAAAAACCTGGCCGCGCTGAAAGAACTCAAAGCCCGCCCCGGTATTGAAATCCAGCGTTTCCCCGATGATGTTCTGAGTAAACTGAAAACGTTAACCCATGAAACCCTGACCGAGGAAGCGGCGGCTAATCCGAAATTCAAGCGCGTTTACGAGGCTTATCAGGATTTCCGCAGCCAGGACGATGCCTGGACAGCGATCTCCGAAAAAGCCTATCTTGCCGTCGACTAGACCTGTTAACACTAACTGAATTATCGTTCCAGAGTCCCCGAAGACATGCTCTATATTATCTTCACCACTGACGGCCTGACTGAGGCCAAAGCCAGCATTATCTGTGACCAGGCCGTTTTATGGCTGAACCCTGAGCTGTTGTTAGAGTCTGACGTGGTAGAACTCAAAAACGCCGGCATTCAAATTGAATCACTGCCTGAAAAAGTAGATGCCAGCAATGAAAAAGCGGTACTGGCAGCCATTGCTTTTGTTGAGAAACACTCACCCCACCACGAAATTTTGGTTGAATACCTCTGATGAAATTATTGTTATTACCTTTAATACTATTACTGAGCCTGCCCGCCATCGCTGACAGCGAATGGGATAAGGCCGCGCTGACCTTGCCTGAAGCAACAGAAATCAAGGTTTACCGCAGCCCGGATTGCCAATGCTGCCATAAATGGGTCGAACATCTTAAGCAACACCAGTTCAAAGTCATCGATCTCATCAGCCACGACATGGCCTCGGTAAAACAACAAGCCGGTTTGCCCGCCCCCCTGGCTTCCTGCCATACAGCGATCGTTGATGGCTATCTGATTGAAGGTCATGTGCCTGCCGATGATATCAAACGTCTGCTGCTGGATAAGCCCGACATCAAAGGCCTGTCAGTGCCGCAGATGCCGGTGGGAACCCCAGGCATGGAAATGGGTAGCCACAAGGATGACTTTACGGTCATTCAATTCGATCACAACAATCAATTCGATATTTATAACCGCTATCAGGTCGGTACCGACCAGCTGTATCACGCTGCTCCGCCCAGCGAGTAACCGGGGTGGAGTTGTTGGTGGTGCTGGGACGCCTGCTGTTCTCAGCCTTCGCGAATGTGTTTCAGAAACAGCTGACACATGACGGTCTACATCCGTTTTTTATCGTCTTTACGTCTTATGTGGTGCTGGCTGTTATCTGCCTGCCCTTGCTGTGGACGTTCAACCCGTTTCAGCTCAGCCTGTCGTTCTGGATCAATATCTTTTTTGCTGCCTTGCTGGACATGGCCGGGACGTTGTTTCTGGTGATGTCGCTTTCCAGAACCGATCTGTCGGTATTCGGCCCGCTCAATGCCTATAAAGTGGTTATTTCCATGCTCCTGGCCATGCTGTTTATCGGCGAAATTCCGAGTATGCAGGGATTTATCGGGGTCATGGTGATTGTGGCCGGCAGTTATTTTCTGTTTCCACCCAAACCTCAAAGTGGCCGCAGCTGGACTTTATTTGCCGAAAAAGGCGTGCAATACCGCTTTTTATCCATCCTGCTGTTTTCTGTTGGCACCTTGCCGCTGAAAAATGCTGTAATCGACGGCGGCGCTTTGCCTACCACGGTTTTCTGGTGTCTGATTGGTTTACCGCTGGCAGCGATGGTCCAACTGCTCTTTGTTCGAGATAACTTCCGCCAGGATCTGGAAAAAGCCCACGCCCAGGTTTATCCCTTTATCTATCTGGGCTGCCTGATTTTTCTGATGCAGTTTATGACCATGCTGGTTTTCTCACAATTGCTGGTGGCTTATGCGCTGGCCCTGTTTCAACTGAGCATGGTGTTGCAAGTCTTTCTCGGCTATCGCATCTTCAATGAAAAGCATATCTTGCGGCGGCTGGGTGCCTGCCTGGTCATGGCTGCCGGCAGTATGATGGTATTAAATGCTTAACAACAAATTAAAGCGTCGACTGTTATTATAGCTGTGTTACCTGAATATAATCTGCTCATCACCCCGATGATGCTGAGTAACAGGTTTTTGCTTTCCGGATACAATAATTAATGCAATTTGAAGATTTATTTCTTGATGATGAACTGCTAAAAGCAGTCTCTGACAAAGGTTACCAGCAACCAACCGAAGTCCAGCAACAGGCTATTCCGCTGATTCTGGCGGGAGAAGATGTGCTGGCCTGTGCGGCAACCGGCACCGGTAAAACCGCAGCCTATGTGTTACCGCTGTTACAGCGGTTGCTGGATGAACCCAATGAGGGCAAACCGGCAAAAGCGCTGATTCTGGCGCCGACACGGGAGCTGGCATTTCAGATTCAGCATGTCATCAACTCATTGGGCAGAAAACTTAATCCGGCTATCGCAATGGTCACCGGCGGGCAATCGCCTGCCGCACAGATACAGTTTCTGGAACAGGGCTGTGACATCATTATCGCGACGCCCGGCCGCTTGCTCAGTTTGCTGGAGCAGGAACAGGCTGATTTATCGATGATTGAGTTTGTGGTCATCGATGAAGCCGATCGCATGCTGGATATGGGCCAGGGCCCGGATGTCGCTACCTTGCTGGCAGCTATCACGACCGCATTTCAAACCTGTCTATTCTCTGCCACGCTCGCCGGTGCCGGTGTGGATTTGTTTGCCAGTGAACTGTTACCCAATGCCCAACGGGTAGCTATTCATGCCGCCAATCAACATGCTGAACAAATCACGCAGCAGGTCTATCTCGCTGATAACAGAGAACATAAACTGGCGCTGCTGGCAGCCCTGATTTCGCAGCCTGCATGCCAGAGTGCGCTGGTATTTTGTAATAAAAAAGAACGGGCGGTGGAAGTCGCCGAGTTTTTACAATCACAGAATCTGTCTGCCCAAGTAGTACATGGCGACTTTTTACAGGCCGAGCGGCGTGAGCGCACCCGCAAATTCCGTAATGGTCTGACCAAGGCGCTGGTGGCAACCGATATTGCCTCTCGTGGCTTGGACTTGCCGCAGGTCAGTCATGTTATTAATTACGATGTGCCCTTCCGTGGCGATATCTATATTCATCGCGTGGGAAGAACCGGTCGCGCCGGACAACCCGGTACCGCGGTGAACCTGGTAGAGCCTCATGATCAGAAAAACCTGCAGCGGGTGGAACACCATCTCGGTCATGCGCTGCCGATTTTAAAAATGAAAGGCCTGGCACCGAAAGCAAAAAGCAACAAAGCACGGTCAAAAGACAAAAATAAAGACCGCTACGTTGCCAAAAAAGATCGTGCCTGAACTGACAAATTCATATCATCGCCGGTTGCTTCAGCTGCGCTGGCTGCTGATATTGAGTACAGGCCTGCTTGTGAGCGGTTTATTTCTGCCGATGCTGACCATCACTCAGCTTGTGGTGATCAGCAATGACTTTTCGGTGATCTCCGGCATTATTGAACTGTGGAAAGCCGGACAGTATGTACTGTTTACAGTGATCGGCGCGTTCAGTATTTTGTTGCCTTTGGCCAAAATCGGTCTGTTGTTCAAACTGTTGCAAAAGCAGCACCGTCCTCACCCCGTCAAAATGAAACTGCTGACGCTGATGCATGATTACGGCCGCTGGGCGATGCTGGATGTGATGGTGGTCGCGATGCTGATTGTTTCCGTCAAGATGGGCGCGATTGCCAGTATTCAGATTCATGCCGGCTTGTATGTGTTTGGGACCGCCGTATTACTGATTATGCTGACCACCCAGTTTACCGTACGCCTGCTGGAACAATCGGCAGAATCCTAGGGCCTGTTGATCTTTGGTGGTTATTTATTGAGCAGCATGGTGACTCGGTATAATTGCGTTTCACCAAAAACAACTCCTACACCCAATCACCATGCCAAGACTCATGTTAACCGATGACCGATGGCAAAAGCTATCAAGACTGATGTACCTAAGCGGCCGTGTATACAACAAGCCCGAGCACAGAATGACGCTCGAAGGGCTCCTTTATCGAATGCGTACAGGCTGCCCATGGCGGGATTTGCCGCCTGACTTCGGTCAATGGAGTACAGTTTTTCGCCGCTTTAATTTATGGTCAAGGAAAGGCATTCTGGAAACCTTGTTTAAAGCCTTATCGCGTTGCACTGACACGGAATGGCTCTTCATCGATGGCAGTATCGTCAAAGCCCACCAACATAGCGCCGGTGCGGCCTCTGATGAGTGCGAAGCGATTGGCAAAAGCCGGGGTGGAAACTCCACCAAAATTCATTTGGCTGTCAGCAGTTACGGCCTGCCAGTCAATGCAGAATTGTCAGGCGGACAAATCAATGATGTTGTTCATGCTGATAGTCTGATTGCCGACTCTCCGGTATCTGACTATGTGATTGCGGACAAAGGCTACGATAGCGAAGCATTAAGGAATGCAGTCGAGAGTCATGGAGCCAAGCCTGTCATTCCTCGTCGCAAACATAGCCGTGCTGGCAATCGGGACATGGACTGGTGCTTATACCGCTATCGGCACCTGGTTGAGAATGCCTTTGCTAGAATCAAGCATTTCCGGGCTATTGCAACGCGCTACGACAAGCTCGAACGTAACTATTACAGCATGCTCATGCTGGCTTTCACTATGATGTGGCTGCCAATGTGGGTTGATTAATTTTTGAACATCAAAGATCAACAGGCCCTAGCCGGTATTACGCATACCCGCTGAAATGGCACTGATAGTGCGCAATAGCGGATCCAGCCAGCGTGTCCGTTCTTCATCGCTGGCATTGTTGTCACGATAGCGTTGCAGCAACATAATTTGTACGTAGTTAATCGGATCAAGGTACGCTTCACGACGCCGTAATGACATTCTCAACTCTGGTGTTTCCGCCAGTAACTTGTCCGCCCCGACCAGATTCAGTATCTGCTCAACGGTTCGGTGATATTCGGCCGCGATCAATTCAAACACCTGTTGTCCCTGGAAAGCATCCTGACACAAAGCCGCATAGCGGCTGGCAATGCTCATATCCGCTTTGGACAATGACATCTGGGTATTACTGAGCAAGGCACGGAAAAACGGCCAGCGCCGGTACATCTGTCTTAATATGTCCAGTTTTGCCGGATCCTGTTGATGCCAGTTTTCCAGTGCTGTGCCGATGCCATACCAGGCTGGCAGAGTATGACGCGACTGGGCCCATGAGAACACCCAGCCAATCGCCCTGACAGAGGCTTTGGAACGATCATCGGCTTTGCGGTGCGATGGTCTCGATCCTATATTCATCATGCCGATTTCGGTAACCGGACAGACTTCGTAAAAATAATCCAGAAAACCGGCCGTATCTTCTGTCAGCTTGCGATAACTGTTTTCCCCGGCCTGTGTCAGGCTGTGCATGATCTCGAGATATTCGGTTTCAACATGGCCGGTATCGGTTACCACGCCGCGACTGGCTTTGATCAGGCCTGATATACCCATGCCCAATTCATAGGCCGCCGTTTCGATATTGCCATATTTGAACGACAATACTTCGCCTTGTTCGGTAAATTTAATCTGGCCATGTACGGTGTCCATCGGCTGGGCCAGGATCGCATCATGAGTCGGGCCACCGCCCCTGCCAATGGTGCCGCCACGGCCATGAAACATGCGGCACATCACGCCGTGCTGTTGGCTGAGCCGGCTGATTTTCTGTTGCGCCTGATACAGGTTCCAGCCGGAAGCCAGAATACCGCCGTCCTTACACGAATCGGAATACCCCAGCATCACCTCCTGCAGATTCCCCGAGGCCTGTAACAGGCTGCGGTACTGTTTATTTTCCAGCAAAGCCGACATGACCGGTTCGATATGCGTCAGATCTTCAATGGTTTCAAACAACGGCGACACCCGCAGATGACAAAAAAGCTGCCTCCGCTCATCAATACCGCAGAGTCCGGCAAAACGGGCCAGCAGCAAAACTTCCAGAATATGGCTGGCTTCGTGCGTCATCGAAATCACATAACTGCCAAACGCCCGTTCACTGACTTCTTTGTACAGTCTGGCCATTAACTGCAGCACATCCAGCACTTCCTTGTCCTGCCCCTGCAACTCAGGCAATGGCGGCAAAGTCGGTGTTGACAGCAATTCGGTCAGCAATTGCTGACGGTCCTGCTCTGCCAACTGCTGATAATCATCATGCAGACCGCTGGCTTTAAGCACGCTGCTAACCGCCTGCGTATGGTGGCTTGACTCCTGCCGAATATCCAGATGGAACAGATAGAAACCGAAGGTTTCCACCAGACGAATCAAATCATTGAGTTCCGCCCCGGCCAGCTCAGCATCGCCATGTTCGACCAAAGAGTCATAAATCAAGCGTAAATCTGCCAGCAGTTCATCTTCTGACTGATAGGCCACCCCAAAAGAGGTGGTTGGCTGGTCGGGCCGAAAATACTGCTGCAACAGACGCAGATTATCGTCCAGGCGATAACGCATCATATACAGTTTACGGCGATACGGTTCATTCAGAAAACGTTCGGCATTGACGGCAAAAGCGCCGGCATAAAGCTGCTCTGATTGTTCGATATCCTCAGCCAGTTTGTCGCTGATCTGGCACAAAGGTTGGGATTGTGTCAGCAGATAGCTGAGTTTGGTCACATCTTCCTGATAACGGCGGATCACCGTCCGCTTTTGCAGCTGAATCGCCATTTCTGTGGTTGCAGCAGTGACAAACGGGTTCCCGTCACGGTCACCGCCGATCCAGGAGCCGAATTTCACAAACCCGGGGACTTCAAACTGTTCCCCCGCGGTTATATCATCGGCATATACCCGCCTGATGGCATTTTCCAGATTGCGGTAAGTACGCGGCACCGCATCAAACAGGCTGACATTAAAGTAATAAAGCCCGTTTTTTATCTCATCCCTGACCGTTGGTTTGACCGCTCGCACTTCATCTGTCGTCCACAATAGCTGTACCTGTTTCTTGATTTCCTTGCGGGTGCGCTCTTCATCAAACGGCGTCAGCGGATCATTGGTGAGTTTTTCATCCAGCAGAAAGATACGGCGCAGAATTTCCATCACGGTGCGTCGCTTGGACTCGGTAGGATGCGCGGTAAACACCGGCATATAAACTAGTGTATCCAGCAGTTGCTGCAACTGCGGCAGGGTCACACCATCCTGTTTCAGCTGGGTCAGGGTATCAAGGTAAGATCCGTTCCACAGCTGGCCGCCATTGCGCAACTGAATCATGCGGTTATGGTAATGAAAAGCTTCTTCGGCAGTATTGAGCAGACTGAAATACATGCTGAATGCGCGAATGACTTCCCGCAACATGGCTTCATCCAGCGTATAAAGAAAACTGAGCAATTCGGTTCGCAACTCGGCATCATCATCTTTGCGCAGGTTGATAAAACCTTTTCGCAGTTTCTCGACACTATCAAAGACATCACGTCCGGCACGCTCATCAATCACTTCCCCCAGAATATGGCCGAGAAAACGCACATGCTGGCGCAAATCCTTGTCACTAAGCAGTGACAATTGTTTAACAGTGCTCAGTACTGGTTGATAATCAGACATAAATCAGCGGCTGATAATGTGGTGATACATATCGATATAAGTGTTGGCACTCTTCTCCCAACTGTAGTCGTGTTCCATTGCCGTAATCATCATGCTGCGCCAAATCCGCGGCCGCCGGTAAAGCGCAATCACCCGATCCAGGGTTTCTTCCAGGGCTTCGACCGTAGCGGCATCAAAAACAAAACCGGTCGCCAGGCCAGCTTTGCGGTTTTCTTCGCTAGCGTCAACCACGGTGTCAGCCAGGCCGCCGGTATTTCTTACCACCGGTAGCGTGCCGTAGCGCAGGCTGTACATCTGGTTAAGACCACAAGGTTCAAAGCGTGACGGCATCAAAAACACATCGGAACCGGCCTCTATTTGATGCGACAGCGCCTCATCATAGCCGATGCTGATACCAACTTTGTCCGGGAACCTGGCTCTGAGTATGCGTAAGTCCTGCTCGAACGCCGCTTCACCACTGCCCAGACAGACAAACTGTACATCATGTCCGGCATCCAGAATGTGAGTCATTGCTTCCAAAGTCAGATCGACCCCTTTTTGTGAAACCAGACGGCTAATCACGCCCATCAACAGACTGTCACGGCTCTCGGTAAGGTAGAAATGTTTCTGCAGCGCCGTTTTATTGGCTGCCTTGTTACGGATTTGTTTGATAGAAAAGTTTTTTGCGATAAACGGATCTGTTTCCGGCGTCCAGATATGGTAATCAATACCATTGAGAATACCGCTGAGACGGTGTTGTTCGGCGCGGTAGGCAAGCAAACCTTCCAGGCCGTAACCGAACTCGTAACTGCAGATTTCCCGGGCATAAGTCGGGCTGACCGTCGTGATCTGATCCGCATAAATCAGCCCGCCTTTCATAAATGACATCAGACCATAGAATTCCAGCCCCTCGGTAGTCCACAGTTTCTCCGGCAAATCCAGCGCCGTGAATACCTCACGCGAAAACAGCCCCTGATAAGCCATGTTATGAATGGTAAAAACCGTTGCGGGACGTTGCGGCAAATCAGCAATCAAGGCCGGAGCAAGGCCCGTCTGCCAGTCACTACAATGCAGAATGTCCGGCTTCCAGCCAAGTCCTACCTCATTCATCGCAATTTTGGCCGCTGCCCGTGACAACAAGGCAAAACGGGCGGCATTATCTTCCCAGTCATGACCATCAGGATGGCTGTAGGGGCCGCCATCGCGATCATAGTGATGCGGCGAATGTAATAACCAGAGCACGACATCACTGTCAGGCAACGTTGTTTGCAGGATATCGACCGGCAAATGATAGCCATCGAGTTTGATTGTAGCGACGGTTTCAACTTTTTCCAGTTGCTGCAGACATTTGCGGTAAGCAGGCATGATGATGCGTACATCATGGCCATGTTCCTGCAGTGCAATCGGCAGGCTGGCTGAAACATCGGCCAGTCCGCCGGTCTTAATCATGGGGTGAACTTCACTACTGGCAAAAAGAATTTTTCGCACAACGTGCTCCTAAAAATTGTACAATTCTCCGATTATATACGGTCACGGGCTGGGTCACAGCCCGCAACGGGAGAAATCATGCAATCTTGTACAATTATCATTTTTGGCGCCACCGGCGACTTATCTAAGAAAAAATTGCTACCTGCTCTGTACCATCTCGACGCAGAAGAAAGATTAAGCAACGATACCCGCATTATTTGCATGGGACGTCGTGAAACCAGCCAGGAAGACTGGAAAAAGCAGGTAACAGAGTTTGTAACACCCAAAGCCCGTGGCGGCGTGAATAATGACTTGCTCAACAAGTTTCTTGACCGCGTCAGCTATTTCGAATGTGATATTAACGATGCTTCCAGCTATCACAAGCTGAACCAGCTTATCATCGATCCCGATATTGGCTTCTCCCAGAATATCGTGTTCTATCTTTCTATCAGCCCTGCATTGTTCGGTGTCGTTGGCGATCAACTCGCAGCAGTAGGTTTGAACAAGGAAGATAACGGCTGGCGTCATCTGGTGGTAGAAAAGCCTTTCGGCTACGACCAGAAAAGCGCCGAAGAACTGGAAAACGTACTGGCCCAAAACTTTACTGAACAGCAAACTTACCGGATTGATCACTATCTGGGTAAAGGCACGGTACAGAATATTTTTGTATTCCGTTTTGCCAATCTGTTGCTGGAACCGCTGTGGAACCATAACTATATCGATCATGTTCAGATCACCCATGCTGAACAACAAGGTGTTGCAGGGCGTGCCGGTTACTACGACGGTTCCGGCGCTTTGCGGGACATGATTCAAAGTCACCTGTTGCAGGTAATGGCCTTAGTGGCGATGGAACCACCAGCTGATCTGGATGATGAATCTTTGCGCGATGAAAAAGTAAAAGTGCTGAAATCGATTCGCCCGATCACGCCCGACATGGTTGATGAACATGCCTTCCGCGGCCAATATGCGGCCGGTGAAATCAATGGTAAAAAAGTCAAAGGTTATCTGGAAGAAGAGGACGCGCCTGCCGGTAGTGTGACTGAAACCTATGCGGCGATGAAAATTTATATCGACAACTGGCGCTGGCGTGGTGTGCCTTTCTACCTGCGTACCGGTAAATGCATGCCGGAATCCAAGGCCATGATTGCCATTCGTTTCAAAAAACCGCCGCAAGAGATGTTCAAGGACACCAAAATTGGTGACAGTCATGCTAACTGGATAGTGATGGGGCTGCAACCGGATAACACGCTACGCATCGAATTGCAGTCCAAACAACCCGGCCTGGAACTGAAATCACATACAGTGGCGCTGGAAACGGTTGAATCAGAAGACACCAAACATCAGCTGGATGCTTATGAGGCGTTGATTCTGGATGCTATTCAGGGCGATCGTTCGTTGTTCCTGCGGGCTGATGAAGTCAATCTGGCGTGGAAAGTCGTCGATCCAGTTCTGGAAAAATGGGCGCAGGAACAGGATTTTGTACATACCTATCCGGCCGGCACCTGGGGACCGGAAGAAGTCAGCCGTCTACTGGAAAGTCCATGTCATGCATGGCGTAACAATATCTGAGCCAGATCTGAATCTTAAATAAAATACCGAAACAAGCCGGACACACACTGTCCGGCTTTTTTTGTCTCAGTGTCTTTTCCTGATTAACCACTTTTCCAATTCGACCAGCCACAACACCGTTGAAGCAACCAGCGTTATCACCAGCCAGGTCTGTACCGTTAAACCGCTGCTGCCAAACAATAACTGCATCGGTGGCAGATAGGTGAATGCCAGCTGAAATACCAGCAAAACCGCTATCGCCATCAGCGCATAGCGGTTTCCCAGCAGGCCCTCCCGATTCAGCACCGGCGCTTTGATATAACGTGAGTTAAACAGATAAAAAATTTCAAACATCACCAGCGTATTGACCGCCACGGTGCGGGCATATTCTATGCTGCTGCCCTGCTGCATCTCCCACAAAAACAGGCCGAAGCTGCCCAGCATCAACACCACTCCGACAAACGCAATCCGCCATAACAATGACAGCGTTAGGATCGGCGCCTTGGAATCGCGTGGTTTGCGTTGCATCAAACCCGGTTCGCTAGGCTCAAAAGCCAGCGCCAATGCCAGCGTGACCGCAGTAATCATATTTACCCACAGGATTTGCGGAGGGGTGATCGGCAGCGTCATACCTAACATAATGGCAGCAATAACAATCAGCGCTTCGCCGGTATTAGTCGGCAGAATAAACAGAATGGCTTTTTTCAAGTTGTCATAAACCGTGCGTCCTTCTTCCACCGCATTGACTATCGAGGCAAAATTATCGTCCGCCAATACCATTTCCGCGGCTTCCTTGGCGACTTCGGTACCATTCTGCCCCATGGCGGTACCGACATCGGCACGCTTGAGCGCCGGGGCATCATTCACGCCATCCCCGGTCATCGCCACCACTTCACCGTTAGCCTGTAAGGCCGTGACCAGTCTGAGTTTATGCTCCGGTGTTGCCCGCGCAAACACACTGGCTTTTGAAACAGCTGATGCAAGCGCCATATCATCCATGCTCTCGATCATCTGGCCTTCCAGGGCTATTTCTCCGGCACCCAACCCCATTTTTTCGGCAATAGCGGCAGCGGTGACCACGTGATCACCGGTAATCATTTTGACCTTGATACCTGCGGACTGACATTCCCTGACAGCGTCAATGGCTTCTTGCCGCGGCGGATCGATCATGCCCACCAGCCCTATCAAAGTCAGGCCATCAGCCACATCATCAAAATTAAGACTAAGCGGCTCGGGCGGCATGACTTTACAGGCGATAGCCAATACCCGCTGACCACGGCCAGCCATAGTCTCCAGCTGTTGTTGCCAGCATGACAAATCAAGTGGTTTTTTATGTTCCCCCAGCCCCTGACTGTCACACATATTGAATATACGCTCCGGTGCCCCTTTGAGATAGCAAACGAAATGTCCCTCGTGATCATGGTGCAGACTGGCCATGAATTGATGTTCGGATTCAAAGGGAATGCTGTCCACCCTGGGCCAGCGTTCCCGCTCAAATACCGGATCGAGCCCGGCTTTCATCGCCAGCGTCAATAGCGCCCCCTCCGTCGGGTCGCCAAGCAATCGCCAACCGTTGTCCTCTGCTTTGAGATGGGCATCATTACACAACACTAAAGCACGGCTCAGTGTAATCAGTGCGGGAAAATCATCCGTGTTAACGATCTGTGCCTGCTGCTCGAAACTGCCATGTGGATCATAACCAACACCGGTAATGGCGAACACGCCGTCATCGACACTGACAATTTCTGTGACCGTCATTTCATTGCGGGTCAGCGTGCCGGTTTTATCGCTGCAAATCACAGTGACAGCGCCTAACGTTTCCACGGCCGGCAGCCTGCGGATAATCGCCCGCCGGGCAGCCATTTTCTGAACGCCTATTGCCAGCGTGATGGTCATAACCGCTGGCAGCCCTTCGGGGATAGCTGCGACAGCCAGACTGACAGCGGCGATAAACATATCTGACCAGGAAAAATCATGTAGCCAGACACCAAGCACCATGGTGACAAAAGCAACAGCTATAATCAGCAGCGTCAGCTGATGGCCGAACTGTGCCATTTGTCTTAACAATGGCGTGGTTAGAATAGTGACCTGAGACAGCATGGCGCTGATACGCCCAAGCTCGGTATCACCGCCTGTAGCGACAACCATACCGGTAGCCTGACCACAGGTCACCAGTGTGCCGGAGAAGGCCAGGCAATCACGGTCAGCGAGTACAGTATCCTCGGGGAGCGGATCTATTGCTTTGCTGACCGGCAAGGACTCCCCGGTTAACGCCGCTTCCTGCAGCTGAAGATTTTTGATCTGCAGCAAGCGTAAATCGGCAGGCACCTTATCCCCGGCCTGCAAGAAAACCACATCCCCGACCACCAGTTGCTCCGCCGGAATGTTTTGTTTTGAATTATCACGCAACACCGAAGCCTGACTCGACAGCATTGTTTTCAGGGCAAGAATGGCATCCTCAGCCTTACCTTCCTGAATCAATCCAATCAGCGCATTGATCAACACCACGGCAAAAATCACCGCACTGTCGACCCAGTGCTCCAGTAAGGCGGTGATCAGAGCTGCCGCCAGCAGCACGTAGATCAACACATTGTGGCATTGCGCCAGAAAACGGCTGAACAGGCTGCGTTTTTTCGATTCCGGAAGTCGGTTGGGGCCAAATTGTGCCAGCCTGCGCCCGGCTTCAGCCGTATCCAGTCCGGCTTCACTACTGGCGGTTTTATCGCAGACTTCCGACGGTGACAGAGCATGCCAGGCTGTTAAGGGAAATTGTTGTATCTGTGGTTCGCTTTGATGAGTTCTGAACATCAACCAATATCCCTCAAAAACATATCAGGTCATGGCTTGTCCCAGCCTGATGTTCATACCGGGCTGCCAGTCTGATTTGAACGCGGGGCAGTCCGACGGTAACAGGATAACTACCGTGGAGCCCATATTAAAACGTCCCATTTCCTCGCCCTTGGCAAGGGAAACAGCGCTGTCGCCATCATACTCCCAATCCCGGATTTCGGAACCATAGGGCGGTGTTATCTGACCCGACCAGACCGTCTCCATGCTACCGACAAATATAGCGCCAACCAATACCAGCGCCATGGGGCCGTGTTTTGTATCGAACACCGTCACCACCCGTTCATTACGCGCAAACAATCTGGGCACCGTACAGGCGGTGCGGGGGCTAACCGAGAACAATTTCCCCGGCACATAACGCATGGACTGCAATTGACCCGCCAGTGGCATATGAATGCGGTGATAATCACGTGGTGACAAATAAAGTGTTGCAAACTGCCCCCTTTCAAACTGGGCGGCAAGTTCAGTATTACCACCCAGCAATTCAACTACGGAATAATCTTGTCCTTTGGCCTGAACAATACGCCCCTGCTCAATTTTACCCAGCTGACTGACAAAACCATCAACAGGTGAGCTCACAACCTCCTCACCTTCAGCGACAGGCCTGACGCCGTCACGAAGCTGACGGGTGAAAAACGCATTGAAACTGGGATAAGCTTCAATATCGGCGGTAACGGCCTCTTCCCTGTTAACCTTGAACCTCCAGCAAACAAACCGAATCTGCAGGTTTTTAAGCCAATGCAACTGGCAACGGGTAAAACCATGCATCATCACTGACAGCCAGTGCTGCGGGATCAGATATTGCGGCACCGTCAGAATCTTGTCCCAGAAAGTGCAAATAACATTGTCTTTTTTATCTTGTGGATTAGTTTCCACCCTGCCACCTCTTTAACCTGTTGCTCAAGCTTGTTATATACCGAAACAACCTGGAAATGCGCGTATCAGAGCCTATGTAAACAGTCAGAACAAGGCACAGCCTGCCGCGAATGGTTATTAGACTGTAACACCGTGCTGGCTTTTACATGAGCACCCGCAGGGC
>NZ_JAPDMV010000031.1 GCF_026319305.1 Methylophaga sp. OBS4 | reverse complement strand
TAGGGTCTGTTGACGTCTCATCTTCACCTCTGTTGTTGTCTTAAAAAGTGTCAATCAAGGCGCGAGGAGCGCGGTTTAGTTATTCGAAATAAGTGACGAGCAACGCCGAGTGGCGCTTTTTCAGACACAACCCGAAGGGCTGGGACTGTTTTTGCGTCCAGCGGCGTTGTCACTCACTCATGTAGGGCAACTACATCACGCTCATTCCGCCTTGCTGGACACAAAAACAGCCTCCAGCAGTGGTGAAGATGAGACGTCAACAGACCCTAGTAACGATTTTCAGACAGATGACGCTGGTCGGTTTTTTTGGCTTGATGCTGACCCTGCTGGCCTGGATTCTGATTGCGCCGCACAGCGCTGCTTATCCGACAGCAGCGATGCTGATTATAGGCGTTGTCCCACTGTTATTCCCACTGCGCGGCCTATTGTATGCCCGGCCTTATACGCATGCCTGGACCAGTTTCCTGATGTTATTTTATTTCAGTCACAGTGTCGGCGAACTCTACAGCACTGAATCTTTTTCCATCTATCCGTTACTGGCATTGATTTTCAGTAGTCTATGTTTTGTTTCAGCAATCATTTTTGTCAAAACACAGGCAAAAATGAGGAAAAAATCACAAAAAGAGACATGATATTATGCTAAAAATTCAATTCAGCGTTGGGAGAAAATAAATGAGCAGCATTTCAGCATTTCAATCAGGCATCGCCGGTTTTCAAAGCGGCATCAACGATGTTAACCGGAGCGCTGCAGAAATTGCCCGCGCAGATACCGCATCTCTGCAGGATCTGACCACATCGCTGGTTGAAATGAATGCCAGCAAGCAGCAGGTTGAAGCTGCGGCCAAAGTCATTCAGACCAGCAGCGACATGCTTGGCACCATACTGGATATCAAAGTCTAAGTACCAGCCACTTCTGTTCCCCCCTCTCCCACTTCCGCACCCTTGCTTATCAATTTCACACTTCAGGCCGTGCCCTGATAAACTATGCTCCGGTATATCTTTGCAAGAAACAAACATTTGACCACTTCCGCCTTTCCGCCTTTATCTCTGGCTGCTATCAGCAGTACTATTAGCAATCCGGCATTAGAACGTTTGGATGAGATCCTGATAATGCCGACTGTAAGCTCAACAAGTGATATGCTATGGCAGCGTTTTGCAGAAGGTAAAACGACCCCTGCAGTCTGTCTCGCAGAGACACAGACTGCAGGACGAGGACGCCGTGGAGACCGCTGGCATTCCCCGGAGTCAGGTAATCTTTACCTGTCGTTGTTCTGGCAACACACTGCCGAAAAGCCGCGGCACGGGCTGAGTATCGCGATTGGTATCAGCCTGATAAACACGCTGAAACAAGCGGGAATCAGCAGGTTACAGCTTAAATGGCCCAATGATGTGCTATTTAACCGACAAAAACTGGCCGGAATTCTTGTAGAATCACGTTTTAACACTAAACAGAACATCGTCGTGGGCATCGGCCTTAACTTTAAGCTTCCGCAGTCCACTCAACATCAAATTCAACAACCAACCACCAGTCTGGAACAGCTGTGCGATACATTGCCCTGTCGAAACTGGCTGGCGGGGAAAATAATACAAAATATGATCGAAACAATAGAACTGTTTGAGCATCGCGGTTTGAGCGATTTTCTACCTTTATGGCCACAATACGATGCCTTGCACGGGCAACACATCACCCTGCTCAGTGACAATGAACGTTTATCGGCACTGGCGTGCGGTATCAACGAACATGGGGAGCTACGATATATGCGGGATAATCAGCTTCACCTGTTGTCGAACAGTCATGTCAGTATCAGGTTTGCCTCATGAAATTACTGGTTGATATCGGCAATAGCCGTGTGAAATGGACTTGCGTTGATAAGGACGGTATCGCTGAAGGGCAGAGCTTTCAACGCAGCAAGACCGGCATCAAAGCCTCGCTCAACAAAGCATGGAAAGCACTGACTGATATCAGTGCCGTTTACGTGGCCAATGTGGCAGGCGACAAACTGGCGGAACAGCTGACTGACTGGACAGAAAAACAATGGCAGCTCACACCAAAATTTGTCAGCACCGAAAAGAAACGTTTCGGCGTAACCAATGCCTATGAAGATCCCGAGAAGCTAGGCATTGACCGTTGGTTATCCTTGATTGCCGCCCGTCAGCACGCACGCCAGGCGCAATGTATTATTGACTGCGGCACCGCTATCACTATTGATATAGTCACCAAAACAGGTGTACATAAAGGTGGCATGATCTTACCCGGCTTGGGACTGATGCGAAGCTCATTGGCAGCCAATGCCAACGCTTTGACCGAAGAGACAGATGAACAGGAATTCGCAACCCTCGCCACCAACACTTTCAGCGCCATCCAGGCCGGCACTTTATACAGTGTAACGGCTACCTTGGAACGTATCATCAACGATCTCAAAGATAATTTCGATGATCATATTCGCTTTATAATCACCGGTGGCGACGCCGAACAGTTATTGCCTTTGCTATCGGATGAAGTCACTTTTTACCCTGATATCGTGCTCAAAGGACTGGCTTTTTATGCCAGACAGGATGATAAAAAGCCGCGCCACAGCAATAAAGACAAGCAGGTGCAGCAACAAGACGAATCCGCGAGTACCGCTGACACAACCGTAACTGCAGATAAAAAACCGCGGCGTAGCAATACTCCTAAACAAACGCCGGAAAAAAATGAATCCGCAGAGATAGCCGATTCAACCGTTACTACAGACAAGAAACCGCGTCGCCGCAGCAAATCAAAGCAGGCACAGAAAAATGCGGCCGCAGACAATCAAGACCCAACATTGCCAGAAAAGGCAATCTAAGGTAATCTTTCGCTCCCTTAAGGAGAACTGGCCGAGTGGTTGAAGGCGCACGCCTGGAAAGTGTGTATAGGTTAATAGCCTATCGAGGGTTCGAATCCCTCGTTCTCCGCCAAATTTAAATTACCCCGGCTAAACGCCGGGTATTTAAATTTTGCTGCGCATAAGGCTCTAGTTTGGAACTTTCGTTCGACCAATCGTCTGGATAGGTGAGTTAGAGCGCAACGATCTTATGCAGTAAAACAAAATACAGGATGCCACGGCCTATCCCCTCGCTCCTCCGCATTATCAATCAAAACGCTTTTAATCCAGTTCGACAAGAAGCGGCATAGCCGTGATATGTCACTAGTTTCAGGCACATCGTATTCACACTTTATCGCAAGATTCAGCAGTAAACGCCAACGCTATCAAAGTACGTTATTGCTGAAATAGCCCCTACTTACTTTACGCCCATCGTTATCTGTGATTGGATATAGCGCTATAACTGATTGTAATAACGGCGACGCAGTTCATCTCTGATGGGGCTGTTTATCATAGACTTGACAGTTTCGTTACCGTCAGAGAACGGGGCAAGTCTATAATAAGTATCGATAATCCATTTAACGATTACACTACCGGTTCTGGTTTTTCATCGCTGAGTATTCTCTACACCGGCATCATTTTAAACTGGCATTAGTCCCCTTTTGCCAGTTCTGGGCAGGCCCTTCCGGGTCTGCCTTTTTTATTACCATTGCGCAAATACGCTTGAACTGTTCATGCCCTGCATCCCGAACGAACAATACAAAACTGGCTAACTTTCTGAATATGGGTAATTTGATCAGCGCTGATATGTCAGATTGGATAATTGGATGGCATTAGATCATAAAAAAGCTTAGAATTATGTATTCTATGGTGGCCTGCACCGGTCTCCTCGCGACGATATGTTGGTCACCCCGTCAGGCCCGGAAGGGAGCAGCGGAGCCTTCGGACTCGGGTGCCGAGATTCGGCTGGTGTGGGTTCACCGCCCTGTATTGTTAACCGGATGTCTTACAGCCGTATGAGTTATTTGGTTCTTGCCCGCAAGTGGCGACCTAAATCCTTCGCGGAAGTAGTCGGGCAGCAACATGTGCTACGTGCATTGATCAATGGTCTTGATCAAAACCGTTTGCATCATGCTTTTCTGTTCTCCGGTACCCGTGGCGTCGGTAAAACGACCCTGGCCCGTATTCTGGCTAAATCCCTCAACTGTGAACAAGGCATCAGCTCTACCCCCTGTGGAGAATGCCAGAGCTGCAACGAAGTCGATAATGGCCGCTTTGTTGATTTAATCGAAGTAGATGCGGCTTCCAGAACCAAAGTGGATGACACACGGGAATTGCTGGATAACGTGCAGTACGCTCCTAGCCGCGGCCGTTATAAGGTATATCTGATTGACGAAGTGCATATGCTCTCTACCAGCAGTTTCAATGCGCTATTGAAAACTTTGGAAGAGCCCCCGCCACACGTCAAATTCCTGTTTGCCACCACCGATCCGCAAAAATTGCCAGTGACAATTTTGTCCCGCTGTTTGCAGTTCAACCTGCGCAGACTGGATTTGACTCAGATCAGCGAATATCTCGCTTTCATTTTGCAACAAGAACAGATCAACTTTGAAACAGAAGCTTTGCTGCAACTCGCCCGTGCGGCAGACGGCAGTATGCGTGATGCCCTCAGTCTGCTGGATCAGGCTATTGCTTTTGCCGGCGGCGAAGTCAGTAGTGAAGTAGTATTTCAGATGCTAGGCAGTATCAGTCAGGATCAATTGTTGCAGATTCTGGAGGCATTACTCAGACACGATGCTCAAGCCTTATTACAACAATCTGCCGAACTGGCTGCACTGGGACGTGATTTTTACGCTGTCTTCGACAAGCTGCTGACGTCTTTACAACAGATCGCCACCTTGCAAATGGTGCCGGATATGGAACCGATGGATTCGGTTGCCCCGCAGCTTGCAGAAATCGCAGCTCAGTTCAATCCGGAAACCGTGCAACTGCTGTATCAGATCGCCTTGCACGGCAAACGTGACCTGTCCTGGGCTGCCGATCCGAAAAGCGGCTTTGACATGACGCTGTTGAGAATGCTGAGTTTTCAGCCCGTCACAGCGCCACCGCTTGAGGACAAACCGCTAAAAAAGCCGCCATCACCCCGTAAGCCGGTCGTGACTCCACCACCGGTTCCTGAGGTAGTGAGATCTGCTCCGTCTCCTGTAGTGCAGGCTGTGAAAAGGCAAGAAATACCGCAGCCCGCCACGGATGAAGTTAAACTTGCTGCCAACGACCAGCAAATAGACACTTTTGTCTCTGTCGATCTGTCACCAGCCAACTGGACCCAGATCATTGCTGAACTGAATCTATCTGCCCTGACCCGGCAACTGGCCGAGAACAGCGCTTTTATACGCTGCGAACAACAAACCGTACATTTATCGTTATCACCGGAACTGGAGCATTTGGCGACAACCAAATCACAGGAACGTCTGCAGGCAGCTTTAGTCAAAAAACTGGGGCAGGATATCAAGCTCAATTTTACACCCCCCGGAGAAAATCAACAGTCCAGTCAGACACTGGCTGTTGAGCGGGCAGAACAACAGACGATCAAACAACAGCAGGCTGTTGAATCAATAAACAACGATCCCAGCGTTGAAGCCATCAAAAATACCTTCAATGCCCGTATAATTGAAAATTCAATCAAACCTTTAGATTAAACAAGAGGAATTCCCATGAAAGGTGGATTAGGCAACCTGATGAAACAGGCGCAGCAAATGCAGGCCAACATGGAAAAAGCTCAGCAAGAACTGGCTAATATTGAAGTCACTGGCCAGGCTGGTGGCGGCATGGTCAAAATCACCATGACCGGCAAGCATGATGTGAAGCGCGTTGAAATTGAAGATGTACTATTTGAAGATGACAAAGAAATGCTGGAAGACCTGATCGCGGCGGCAGTCAATGATGCCAACCGCCAGGTTGAAAAAACCACACAGGATCGCATGGCTTCCATGATGCCGCCCGGCATGAAAATGCCATTCTAATCGGACAGTCATGGCTAGTCTCGGACCCAGCATAGATGAATTGATCCATGCTCTGCGTTGTCTGCCCGGTGTCGGGCCGAAATCAGCACAACGTATGACTTTTCACTTACTTGAACGTAACCGTGAAGGCGGACAACATCTGGCAAAAGCGCTGACTCAGGCGTTAAACAATGTGCAGCATTGTCAGCGCTGCCGCATTCTTTGTGAAAGCGACCTCTGCCGTCGTTGCAGTGATGACCGTCGACAGCAGGACCAGCTCTGCATTGTTGAAATGCCCAGCGACGTACTGGCGATTGAACAAGCTACACACTACCAGGGACAGTATTTTGTATTGTCCGGACACTTATCCCCCTTAGACGGCATTGGTCCTGAAGCACTGGGCATACCCAAACTCATCGAATGGCTGGATCAGAAAACCGTTCAGGAAGTGATTCTGGCAACCAATCCAACCGTCGAAGGCGAAGCCACTGCTCACTACATCAGTGAGCTGGCCAGAGCCCGACAGATTCATGTCACCCGCCTGGCTCATGGCATCCCGCTGGGAGGTGAGCTGGAGTTCGTTGACAGTGGTACACTATCCCATGCCTTCTCAGGTCGTGAATCGATTTGAGGTAACTGACTGCTAAAAGAGCATCCGCCTATGGTTGAACAACAAGCGTCTTTTGAATTGCTGAAGACCTTCTCCGGCCTGATTCATCGTCAGCCTTTGTTTATTACCAATCGTCTGGATGTTGACAGTTATCACCTTTCCTTTCTGGATAAAAACGGCGAAAAACTGGCGGACGATGCCGAAGTACCGGCATTTCTGCAACAACTTCCCGCCATTTTGCCTGCTATCAGTCTTCGACAAAAAGCCTTGCTGACTATTCCGGAATCCTGGCAGGACGCCTTGTTTGGCATGCAGCAAAGTCTGGGCATGTCTTTGACACTGGATATCAACGGCGATGAAGCGCCACAACTGGCAAACAACGCTTTTACCTTTGCCGGTCACGCCAACAACGCCTCTGCCGACAGTCAGACACAGACTTTGCTAATTGATCTGGAGCAGTTCAACCTGCAAAGCCTCAGCCAGCAACTACCCCACTGGCGGCAAAATCACCAGATCCTCTGTGCCACCAATGTTAATGCGGCGGCACAATACAGCTTCTGCAAGCAACAGGATCTTGATCTGTTGCAGGGCATTTTTTATACCCTGCCTGAAGCCAAAGATAATCGAAAGGTTTCGCCATCCGTGCAGACATTGATGGAACTGCTGGTCCAGTTACAAGAACCCGATACCGAACCGGAATATCTCGCTGAGATCATTAATCAAGATGTAGCACTAAGTTATAAATTGCTGCGGCTGATTAATTCCGCTTTTTTCGGTCTGCCCAAAGAAGTCAGCAATAGCAAACAAGCCGTGATGATGCTGGGCCTGAATAAAATAAAAACCTGGGCCAGTTTGCTTTGCTTGTCAGGAATGGATAACAAACCCAATGAATTGCGCAGTGTCGCCATGACTCGAGGCAGAATGTGTGAGCTGCTGGCCAAATATTACAAAGGACAGGCTGAAACCTTCTTTGCAGTCGGCCTGTTCTCAACCTTGGATGCTTTGATGGATAAACCGCTGGCCGATATTGTTGACCAACTGCCTTTATCAGTAGAATTAAGCAAAGCATTGGTTGAACAAGAGGGTGCAGCAGGACGCGCTTTGCATGATGTTCTAAACTATGAACGTGGCAACTGGAATGCCCTTGAGAGTTCTCCTTTACCGTCAGAGGTATTGGTCAGAACCTATCTGGATTCAATAAACTGGGCTAAAGAACTCAACCTGCAGTTACATGATTAAGGTAAAACTGGTACTTACAACTAAAATATTAACTCAACCCACTGATACAAAGATTAAACTATGTCTATCACCTGGTTAGCGGCCACAACAAACAGTCGCTTTCCGCCAGTCGAGCAGGCGACGGAACACGGCCTTCTGGCCGCAGGCGGCGATTTATCTGCGCAAAGACTACTGGATGCCTATCGCCACGGCATATTTCCCTGGTTTAATAAAAATGATCCTATCCTCTGGTGGTGTCCTGATCCGCGCATGGTATTGTTTACTGATGCCGTCAAAGTGAGCAAAAGCCTTAATAAAACCCTGCGTAAACAGGTATTCACCGTAACCTTTGATCAGGCATTTGAAAAAGTGATGAATGCCTGCTCAGCTCCACGCGCGAATCAACCCACTGACCCGGATAACCGTACCTGGATTCATGAAGAAATAATTTCAGCCTATAATGAACTGCATCGACTAGGTTATGCCCACAGTGTCGAATGCTGGCAACAAAATAAATTGGTTGGTGGTCTCTATGGTGTGGCCATTGGAAAAGCATTTTTTGGTGAATCCATGTTCAGCTTTGTCACAGACAGTTCTAAAGTCGCTCTGGTAGCATTATGTCAGCAATTACAACGCTGGGGCGTACCGTTGATTGATTGTCAGATATACTCGGATCATCTGGCCAGCATGGGCGCGGTAGAAATACCCCGTGACCTGTTTGTTCAACAACTTCAGCAACTATGTGATCAGCCTGATCTGCCATCCCGCTGGCAGCTTGATGCTGATCTGCCGGTAAGCTTATGAGTCTCGACTTCTATCAGGATCAGCCCCATGCCTGCTCTTATTTGGAGGGTCGGCGTGCCCGCAACATCTATCCGGACCCCAACAGACCACTCAACAAACAGCTATACAGCCATTTAATTCAGCATGGCTTTCGCCGCAGCGGCGATCATATCTATCGTCCCTACTGTCCGGATTGTGAAGCTTGTGTACCGGTACGCATCAATGTGGCTGATTTCAAACCTAATCGCAGCCAGCGACGCTGCTTGCAACGTAACAGGGATATCCAGCTCAAGATCAAACCCGCCGAGTTCAGCAGCGAACATTTCGATCTGTACTGCCGTTATCTGGCTGGTCGCCACCGGGGCGGTGGCATGGACAATCCCAGTGTCGACAGCTACATCAACTTTTTGATAAGCAGTTGGTGTGACACTGCCTTTATCGAATTCCGCTTGCAGGAACAACTGGTCGCTGTAGCTGTTACCGATTTCATAATTAATGGTGCTTCAGCGTTTTATACCTTCTTTAATCCGGAAATGAGCAAGCGCAGCTTGGGTACCTTGGCTATTTTGAAACAAATTGAACTGGCAAGAAACTATGAACTATCATGGCTTTATCTCGGGTACTGGATAGAAGAAAGCCCCAAAATGTGCTACAAAAGCCGCTTTTCAGCCATTGAGGCCTATCAGTCAAGCTGGCGACCACTGAATAAAAAACTTTGAATAATCAGTGATATTACGGCAGAATGGTCTTTTTAATCCAAGATCATTAAAACATTTATGGCAAAAGAAGATCATATCGAGTTTGAAGGCACCGTAATTGACACCATGCCAAACACTACTTTCCGTGTAGAGTTGGAAAACGGCCATGTTGTCACAGCCCATATCTCAGGCAAAATGCGTAAAAACTACATCCGTATTCTGACCGGAGATAAAGTTACCGTTCAGTTGACCCCATACGACCTGAGCAAAGGCCGTATCGTTTACCGCGCCCGCTAGAAATCGTCCTGGCCATGCTCTGGCATGGCTCCTCCCTGCTTTCCCCCGCCCTAGTGCCACTTAACTGCGGAGAACCCGACTTACCCGTTCAAATAAAATCGGGGCGTTTGTGTGTGCCGAATAATTGTGACAATCCCATCAATGCCATCACGACGAAAGCCACCAGCGTCCAGCCCGGAATACTCAGGCCCAGAAAAGTCCACATCACATCAGCACACTCACCCGAACCTCTCAATACCATATCAACCGCCTGAGAAATCGGGAAGTTTTCCAAAATAAAGTTAAGTCCGGGGCCACAGCTGGGCACTTGTTCGGCTGGCAGACTCTGTAACCAGACATGACGACCGGCAATGGCTGCGCCCAGTAAAGAAAATACCACTACCAGAAAACCATAAACACGCCGGCCTACACTGACAGGGTTATGGATGGCGCCCAGCAAAAATACGATCCCCACAACCAGCACCATTACCCGCTGTAAAATGCATAAAGGACAAGGGTCAAGATGCTCGATAAACTGAAAATAACCGGCAATCAGCAGCATCGACAGACACACTAGAAAACCCGCCAGAAAAACCCCGCGAAATGTGTGCAAAATGGTTCCCTCTCTTTCAATAATCTGTGTTAACTTAACCTAAAAGGCACGATGATTAAAGGAGTAATACAATGAATCAGGAAAATTTTGAGAAAAAACTCATTGCTGCTTACGACAAAATGATGGAACGGGTAAATCACTTGCTCGATGATGCTGAAGAACAAGCCTTGCCAGCGTTACAGAGAAATATAGACAAGGCCAAGAAACAAGCGGTCGAGCTGAAAGAAATAACATCCGATGAAGCTGAAAAAGTAGCAGAATATCTCCGTCGTGACCTTCATGATGCTGCCGTCTACCTGGAAAATACCGGCAAAGAATTATCGAGCTGGTTAAGCTTTGACTTGCAACTGGTCGAACAACGCATGCTGGATCTGTTTGCCCGCGTCACTGATAAAACCCGGCTGGAACTTAACCGACTGGCCGCTCAGGCAAAACGGGCACAAGAATACCACACGGGCGAGATTACCGGGATCGGTACCTTGATCTGTGCAGCCTGTGGCAGTGAAATACATTTCAAGAAAACCAGCCGCATTCCGCCCTGCCCCAAATGCCATAAAACAGTTTTTAAACGCAGTCACAAACATTAATCCACATCACGGTTCCAATACCAACCACCGGCGGCAATCAGTTGTTGCAGTAACTCAATTCCCTGAGGATGTTGCCTGAAAACTTGCCATTCGACTGCGGTCAGTTGCGCTGCCGAGCTTAACATCGGCATCAGCAGTTTTGCCTGCTTGCCCAGAGTATAAGCCTCCCCGGCTACAAACCAGGTCAGCCCCGCATCGGTCTCAGCCCAGGCAAAACGCAAAAAGTGGTTGCGCAGTAGTTTATCACCCTCGGCAAAACGCCTGCCAATTTCCTCATCACTGCAATCATCACTGCAAAGCTCATCTGCCAGTAGCTCAAGGCCGGGTTTAGTTTCGGTCAATAAGCGTCCTACTGAGGTGATGAGCAATTCATCAGACTGGTTAATGCAGTCAACCAGTAACTGTCTGAAGCGCTGTAGCGCCGCAGTATCAATTTGCTTGTCGTTCTCGGTCACTTGTAGATCCGGATCAGCATAACGTTGCTGGCCTCCGTCCTGCTCTGTCAGGGTATGAAGAAAAGCATCCAGCAATTCGCTTTGTGTCGGTGCCCTGAAGCCGATTGAAAAGGTTATGCACGCATCAAGGGCTACGCCATGATGGGCATGATGCGGCGGCAGATACAACATATCGCCGGGAGATAAATCCCAGCTTGAATCAGCTTTAAATTCGGATAAAATCTTTAAATCAAGACCAGCCACAAACCGCGCTTCTGTCACCGGTTCATCACTGATTTGCCAACGGCGCGTCCCCATGGCCTGCAGCAGAAAAACATCGTAACCGTCAGTATGCGGCCCGACACTGCCGTTCACAGGCGCGTAGCTCACCATCAAATCATCACGGCGCCAGTCAGGAATAAAATTGAATGCCTGTAACAATGCAAACAGTTCCGGCACATGTTTATCCACATCCTGCACCAGTAAAGTCCAGTTTGAAGCCGGCAGTCCGGCAAAAGCAGCTTCATCAAACGGTCCATGACGCAGTTGCCAGGGTCCGTGTTCACCTTGTTCCTCAATCAAGCGTGACTCGATATCTGTTTCACAGGCCAGACCGGCCAGCTCATCCGCCGAGATCGGTGATTTGAAATCGGCAAAAGCCTGTCGAATCAGCAGTGGTTTTTTTTGCCAGTACTGTTGAAGAAATTGTTGTTGACTAAGACCTGTGTTGAAAAAAGCCGTCATAAACGTCCTGCATGAAATTGTAATTGTGCGTAAGCGCGCGCGCCGGCATCGGACACACTGATACGGCTCAACCCCGCATACGGCACCTGAATACGAAATACCGCGTGCAAGGGTATATCCAGTACATGGGCCAGGATCATACGGATAGTGCCGGCATGGGCAACCAGCAGAATATGACGTTGTTGATATTGATTGAGCAAATCCCGCCAGGCCGCAACAATACGTTGCTGAAATTCATTGAGCGGTTCCGCCCCTGGCGGCGTGTTTAACAACGGATCATCGTAAAAAGCATAAAAAGCCTGTTTGTCTGCGGCTTCCAGCTCAGTTGCGGTTTTACCCTCCCACTCACCGAAACCGATCTCCATAAAGCGTGGCTCATAAGTCAGCGGCAAACCACTGCTACGTGTCAGTTCCTCAGCAAAGGCGGCACAACGACTTAAAGGTGAGGTTACAATCTGCTGCCAGGGCAGCTCGGCCGGGACAATCTGCCGCATCTGTTGCCAGCCAAGAGCGCTAAGCGGATCATCGATCTGGCCGCGATAACAGTGACCGCCTTCCGGTTCGCCATGTCTTAGCAGATCAATCACCGTAGGTATCATTCAATCTACCACCTCCACTGTGAACACCACGTTGTTCAAAGCGGTAATTTTCACTTTGGTACCAGCCTCACAGTCCGGTCCCTGAATTTTCCAGGTGGAATCATCCAATTTAATTTTGCCGATGCCATCAACAATGGGGGCCTGCAAAGTGATGATCCTCCCTACATATTGCTCACCGCGTCGATTCAATGCCGGCTGATCAGTGACAACCGGATTTTTTAGGTAATAACGTCGCCACAACACAATACTGAGTACAGACAACACGGCAAACAACAGCAACTGATACTCCCAGCTCAGTTGCGGTGCCAGTAGTAACGCTAGTCCTGTCAGAAAAGCCGCAATAGCCATCCACAAGGCAAAGAAGCTGGGAGCGAGGATCTCAATGATGAGCAACACCACAGCAAAAATCCACCAATGCCAGAAATCAATCATAACAGGCATGTTCAAGCTCCTTTTTTAGCAAAGGCCTCTTTAGCCAGTTCAGTGATACCAGCCACAGAACCAATGATATTACTGGCTTCCAGCGGCATCATGATGACTTTGTGATTGTTCGCTGATGCCATATCTTTCAATGCCTCAACATATTTTTGCGCCACAAAGTAATTCACCGCCTGAATATCGCCTTTGGCAATCGCTTCCGACACCATCGTAGTGGCGCGTGCTTCAGCCTCTGCCAGACGTTCACGCGCCTCGGCATCACGAAAAGCAGCCTCACGGCGGCCTTCTGCTTCCAGAATGGCCGCCTGTTTTTCACCTTCAGCACGTAGAATTTCTGCCTGACGATCACCTTCGGCATCAAGAATATTGGCCCGCTTTTCCCGCTCGGCTTTCATTTGCCGGCCCATCGCTTCAACCAGATCGGCAGGCGGTGCGATATCCTTGATTTCAATGCGGGTAACTTTAACGCCCCAAGGGGTTGTGGCGTCATCAACAACGTGAAGCAGACGGGCGTTGATGTCATCACGTTTGGACAGCAGTTCGTCCAGATCCATCGATCCCATCACGGTTCGAATATTGGTCATGGTTAGATTAAGGATGGCGTTATGCAGTTCGCTGACTTCATACGCGGCTTTAGCCGCATCAATCACCTGAAAAAACACCACGCCATCGACCCGGACCATCGCATTATCCTTGGTAATGATTTCTTGCGAAGGCACATCCAGCACCTGTTCCATCATATTTATCTTGGCACCGATGCTGTCCATCACCGGCACAATGAGGTTCAGCCCCGGACGTAACGTGCGTGTGTAACGGCCAAAACGTTCCACGGTAAACTCTCTGCCCTGCTGAACTGACTTCACGCCCATCAGGATAATAATGACCGCCAGCACTAAAAAAAACAGTGCGAAACTCGAAAACCCACCCATATTTATCTTCTCCCGGTTAATCAGCATTGTTCATCCTGGAAAACACAATTGGGTGCGGAAAAAGAGTGGTATTCATTTGCAGTAAATGGCGCAGAAAAATGGCGTGGTCACCTTATTGGTGATTAGCCCATTGTTCTCATGGCCAAGCGTTGCAAGAGCTGCCGCTACTTTTCATTATCCAACTGCGTTTTTTAGGAGTACAGGTTGATAATATCAGCAATCCTTAATTTCTGGCATGTAACTTGAATCTGTTTGCCAGTTCGGTGGACAATAGCCTTATCTTCACCTAACCCAAGGTTGATATGAACACATACCCTTTGTTTATCAGATTGATGTTTGCTCTGACGCTGGCTCTGTTGAGCTTCGGCGCCTCTGCCCAACAGTGGTATCACGTGGAACTGCTTGTTTTTGAAAGATTCAGCGGCGCCGATGCTGAACACTGGCCGGTAATGAGCAATATTCGCAGTGGCAGTCTCAACCCGCAAATGGCCAATAATTACATTCAACCCGCTTCGACGGAAACACTGGCAGGGGTTGCCCAACGCCTGCGGGGTTCTGCTAATTACCGGGTACATTACCACAAAGCCTGGCAACAGCCGGTTCTGAGCAAAAGCAGCGCCAAAGGCATTCAAATCAAGTCGGACAATAATCTGGTGGAAGGTCAGCTTAAACTCTACAAAGTGACCTATCTGCATGCCGATATCGATCTGTGGTTCAAGGAAAACGGTTCCCGCATCAGCAGTTGGTCAGATACTTCAAACCAAGGCGTGGACCTGAGTGGCCCCAACAACCCGCATCTGCAACAAATCCGTCGTATACGCAGCAAGGAACTGATCTACTTTGATCATCCGCGCATCGCGGCGATTATGGAGCTGACACCTGTTGCCACGCCGGCCGCAGCAGTATCAAAAACGCCTGAGAGCTATTCTCTGCCTGCTGCGTCATCGCTTACAGAGACTGAGTAACTGCAGCGATAACCGAGCAAACTTTATCTAATCCCTCAGCCAACGTGTCATGAATCTGCTGCATAGTCAGTTCGCCATCGGCAATACCCGCACCCCAGTTTGCCACGACCGCCAGCGTGGCATAAGCCATGCCTAACTCACGCGCCAGATAAGCTTCCGGCATACCGGTCATGCCCACCAGATCACAACCATCTCGTGCCATGCGTCTGATTTCGGCCGCCGTTTCCAGTCGGGGTCCCTGCACCGCACCATAAGTCGCGCCATCCATCATCGACGTATTCATTCCACGTGCGGCATCGAGCATAAGATCTCGCAGTTCCGCATCATAGGGGTAAGTAAAATCGATATGCTTGTCAGCACTGAAGTCATCATTAAAAAAGCTTTGCTCGCGTCCAAAAGTGTAATCGATAATCTGATCCGGTACTGCCAGCGTCCCGGGTCCAAAATCACTATTGAGCCCCCCTACCGCAGCCACCGCCAGGACATGGGAAACCCCGATATTATGCAAGGCCCAGAGGTTAGCGCGGTAATTAATACGATGCGGGGCAATGGAATGTTTTTCGCCATGTCTCGGTAAAAACACAACCGGTTTATCATCCAGCAGCCCCATTCTGACCGGTGCCGAAGGCATACCAAAAGGTGTTTCGATATCGCGCACATCGGTGATTTCCAGCCCTTTGTAATCACACAGACCACTGCCGCCTATTATGCCAAGCAGACTCATTAATCCTCCTCCTTCATCGCATAAATCGCCGGTAGGTTACGCCAGTACCCTTCGACATCCATACCAAATCCAAACACATAACGATCCGGTACTGTCAGCCCGATATATTCGGGCAACGGCCCTTTTTTATCGTCACGCTCTTTATCCAACAGGCAGGCACAACGAACCGAGTCGGCGCCCGCCTCATGGCAATAAGCACGCAATGCGGCCAGGGTGATACCTTCATCAAAGATATCCTCTATCAGCACCACATGCCGACCACGGATATCAATCGTCGGCTGCGATTGCCAGATAAGCTCTCCGCCCACGGTTTTGTCGCCATAGCGGCTGGCATGAATATAATCCAGCTCCAAGGCAAACAGCAGTTTTGGCAACAAATGTCCGGCTGTCATCACCGCCCCGTTCATCACACACAGCATGACAGGATCTTTCTCTGCATAATCGCGGTGTAATTCGGCTGCCAGTTTATCCAGCGCCAGATCAATGTCCGCCATGCTGTAAAGCAATTCCGCTTGTCGGAGCATCGTTTCCATCTGTGTCATTGTTTCATTCTTCATATTTGGTCCGGGGCTTTATAATGTTAATTTTGTACTCGGGAAATCACCCATGCGCCGATTCTGGCCGCTGTTGCTGTTTGTTGTCATGCTCGCAGTGGTATTACTGCGTCCAGATAACGAGCAGTCTTTGCCCGCAACTGATGCAGACCATCATTATCAGCGTATTATCTCATTGTCGCCCAGTATTACCGAAATGGTTTTTGCCATCGGTCTTGGTAACAGGCTGATTGCCGTGACGGATTATTGTGACTATCCGCCCGCAGCGAAGGCCCTGCCCAAAGTGGGCGGTTATGTCGACACCAGCCTGGAAGCCGTAGTGGTTTTGCAACCCGATCTGGTCATCATGCTCAAAGGCCAGCAAAAATTACAGCAGCAGTTACAACAACTGGGCATCAGCACCCACAGCGTCGACAATAGTACCTTGCTGGGCATTCAGGCAGCCATTGCCAGCATCGGCAATCTGACGGGTCAACAACAACAGGCCGAAACCCTGCTGGAAGATATCCAGCAGCAAATCAACAGCGTCACTGACAAGGTTGCCGGCCTTGAACCCGTGCGTACGCTGATTTCCATCGCGCACTATGTCAACAGTGAGCAACTTGATACGGTGTATGTGGCTGGTCAAAATGATTTCTACAACGACTTGTTGCTATTGGCTGGCGGCGAGAACGTCTTCACCAGCCGTCATATCATGGTGCCTTCGATATCGGCGGAAGGCATTATCCGGATGAATCCGGATGTTATTATCGACGTCTTTCCGGAGCAGGATGATCATTACAGCGATATGCAACAGGTCAAAAAACAGTGGCAAACCTTGTCTCATGTCAATGCAGTCAAATCAGGCCGGGTACACATTATCCAACACAGCTACGCTAGTGTACCCGGCCCGAGGATTTTTCGCCTGTTGCCGGAGTTTGCACAACTGTTGCACCCGAATCTGGATTGGGATGAAAACCAATTTGATGATTAAGATCCGTGCGCTCTCCCTGTCGATTCACGATAAAACACTGCTGCAGAACATCAGTTTCGATGTGGCTGAAGGAGACCATCTGGCCGTGGTGGGTCCCAATGGTTCAGGTAAAAGCACGCTGCTGCGTCTTCTGGTCGGCATATTGTCACCCAGTCAAGGGGAGATCCTGCTTCACGGAAAAAGCATGCAGGCTTATTCACAGCGCCAGCTGGCACGGCTTATCAGCTATGTACCGCAAAATAGCGGCCGCCAACTGCCGTTCCAGGTTGAAGATTTTGTCAAAATGGCACGTTATCCCTATCACACAGCCCTGTCTGACTGGCTGCCCGAGGATCAGCAAGCGGTGGAAGACGCTTTCCGTATCACCAACACTGCCCCGTTTCGTCAGCGGCAAATGACAACTTTAAGTGGCGGCGAATGTCAGCGGGTCATGATTGCCGCAGCTTTATGTCAGCAAACCCCCATCATGATTCTGGATGAACCCACCAGCTATCTGGATCCGCACCATCAGGTCGAAGTACATCAGCTGATTCATCGCCTTAACCAGCAACACGGCATCACCGTGATTGAAGTCAGTCACGATATCAATCATGCCAGCCAGCACAGCCAACAGGTGCTGGCATTGAAACAAGGTGAAAGGTTGTGGTTTGGCGCCAGTGAAGACTTTTTACAGGCAGACTTGCTTAAAGCACTCTACAATCAGGATTTTGTGTTTGTCCCCCACCCTCATAGCGGCAGAAATATTGCCCTGCCCGCACAATCATGAACAAGCCTTTACCCATACTTATTGTGATCAGTATCCTCAGCCTGCTGATAATGCTGTTAAGCCCCTGGATTGGACTCGGCGATATCGGCACCGCCGAAATCAGGCAACAAATCCTGACCGATATCCGTCTGCCCAGAGTACTGTTCGCTTTTGTTGCCGGCTGTGGCCTGGCTTTGTGCGGCATGGTATTTCAGGCCATGTTTCATAATCCGCTGGCGACACCTTTCACTCTGGGCGTGGCCAGTGGTGCCTCGCTGGGGGCGGCGTTAAGCGTTTTTTTCGGTTTCAGCTTCAGCGTGCTGGGCCTGGACAGCATTACACTATGTGCGTTTATTGGCGCTTTAACAGCCATCAGCTTTGTCTATGGCGTCAGCCAGTTCCGCTACGGATTTTCCGGTGAAACCCTGCTGTTGACCGGTGTTGCGACCAGCTTCTTCTTTTCCAGCCTGATCCTGTTCACCCAATATCTCAGTAATATCAATGATTCTTTCCGTATTATCCGCTGGCTGATGGGGGGATTAACCATCACCGGGTATCAGCAGCTGTTACAACTGTTACCTGTAGTCGCGGTCAGCAGCGCTGTTATTATCTGGCTCAGCCGCGAACTGAACCTGCTGATGGCGGGCGATGAAATTGCGATCAGCCGTGGCGTGTCTGTCAAACGAGTGCGTTACCTGCTGTTCTTTACTACTTCGTTATGTGTCGGTGCTATCGTCTCTTTATGCGGACCGATAGGGTTTATCGGCATGATGGTGCCGCATATCTGCCGTTTGTTAATCGGTACTGATCATCGCTGGCTGGTACCGGCTACACTGATGTTTGGCGGTGGTTTTCTGATTCTGTGTGATACCGTTGCCCGGCTTGTTATTGCGCCTGCGGAACTGCCGGTCGGTGTGATTACTACCCTGCTGGGGGGCCCTTTCTTTTTATGGTTGCTGATCAAAAGTCGCCAGCACACCGCTTGACCCCGTTACAACAGCATGTGAAGATTAATTCTGAGTCTGTCTAATAATTGTGGTGCTGCGATTATAAACAGACTCCCGGGGCATTCCCAAAGTCGGCGAGGCAGCTGTGAAAGCAAGGATTAGTCTGGTTTTGATTGTATTCGTGATGAGCTTATTCTCATCGCAGCAGCTTTTTGCACAATCAGCAGTATTGCCTAGCCCTGACCACCCGCAACTGGCCGCATTTCTTCAGCAGCAACCGGATTATATCTGGCTGGAACAGCAGCAACTGACCCGCCAGGCACAGGATGCACTCAGTTTTATCACCGCATCCGCCATTCACGGGCTGGATCCGGACGATTACCATCTCAGCCTGCTGCAACAATTGCTCCCCCTGCAAAATGAAGAGATCGCCCGTTATTTCGACACCTTGCTGACAGACGCCTTGTTGCACCTGATCCACGATCTAGCGATTGGGCGTCTGGATCCTGCTGTGGTTGATCCAGATTGGTTTATTGCCAGAGATCAGATCAACGAAGCTGATATTCTGCAACAGGCTTTATTGGCGCCGTATCTGAAAAACGCTCTGAACGAATTGATTCCACAGCTCCCACAGTATCATCAACTCACCACAGCGTTAGCGCAGTATCAGCGCTATGTCGATCGAGGCGGCTGGCAAACGATACCAGCCACGCCCTTGCTGAGACCGGGTGATAAACATGCTTATATTCCCTTAATCAGGGCCAGGCTGGCCGTGGAAGAAACGGTTCTATCACAGCAGGATAATGCACAGAACCCGCAGTACGACAACATACTGGTTGACGCCGTTACACGTTTTCAGAAACGACATGGACTCAAAGTTGACGGCATTATCGGCAGCGAAACACTGCACACGCTGAACATAGCTGCCGAAGATCTGGTACGGAGAATCAAACTGAACCTGGAACGTCTTCGCTGGTTACCGAATGATCTGGGCCGACGTTATTTGCTGGTGAATCTGGGCAGTTATCAACTGACGGCGATAAATGAGGCTGAGACGGTGCTGGACATGCGGGTGATTGTCGGCAGGCGTGTGCGTTCCACGCCCAGCTTCAACAGTGCCATGACCCATATCGTGTTTAATCCTTACTGGAGCGTACCTCATAAACTGGCACGCCTGGATTTGTTGCCTAAACAGCAGGAAAATCCGGATTATTTCTTTCTCCATGGCTTTCGCATCTATCTCAGAAACACAGATTTTCAAACTGAAGTGGATCCCTATCGCGTGGATTGGAACAGCCTCGATTCCCGTAACTTTCCCTACCGGCTGCAGCAACTTCCCGGCAAACACAATGCACTGGGCCAGATTAAATTCATGTTCCCGAACCCTTGGAATATCTACCTGCATGACACACCACACAAAGAACTCTTTGAACAGAGTCAACGGAATTTCAGTTCCGGTTGCATACGTGTTGAAGATCCACTGGCTTTGGCCAATTTCAGTCTCAACCGGGAAAATGCGCAATTGTGGGTGCAGGAGCAAATCGTCAGTAATAAAAATCGCGGTCAGCCGCTCCGTGACCCTTTGCCGGTTTATGCGGTCTACTTCACCGTTTGGCCCCATAACAACGTGATATCGTTTGCACCAGATCACTACCAGCGTGATCAGCGCATGGTTAAATTCTTGTAACTAAACAAAATTTAATTATAATCGACCGAATTGCGTTTACCCGGGGGGGCAATTATGACGGCAAAAATCATCACCAAAAAACAGGCATTAACAACTGACACCTGTCAGCGCAGGCGGCGTCTTCTGCAAATAGGTATCGGCGCAACCGCCACATTAGCCATGCCGAATGCCTTTGCTAACATACTCAAGCAACCTGAACGAACGCTTTCTTTGCATAACCTGCATACGGGTGAGCAGGTCAAAGCCACCTACTGGGCCGAAGGCCAATATCAATCCGCAGAATTGCAGGCTATTAACCGGGTGCTGCGGGATCATCGCACCGGTGACATCAACGATATCGACAACGATCTGATTGATATGCTGAACCTGCTGCATCAGAAAATGCATGGCAAACAACCTTTTCATGTTATTTCCGGTTACCGCTCGCCCAAAACCAATGCCATGCTGCAACAAAACAGTAACGGCGTAGCCAAAAAAAGTTTGCATATGCAAGGTAAGGCGATCGATATCCGCCTGCCCGGACGGCAACTGGCTGAACTGCGCAAAGCAGCGATGAAGATGAAAATCGGCGGTGTCGGTTATTACCCCGGTTCTGACTTTATTCACGTCGATACCGGTCGTGTACGTAGCTGGCAAGGTTAGGAGTCTGTTCTCAGACAGGCTCCTAGGAAAACGCTTCCAGCTCCTTCAGTAACTTTTCCGCCAGTTCACGGAATTTATGCATTTTGTTGCGGTAATCCTTACTGAAAGCTTCATGTTCCCGTATCATCGACTGATGACGTTTTGCCATTAGCTGATGCTGTTTTCGCTGCTGCTTCAGATCAATATGATTGGGACAGGTCGTCAAACAGTTGGCATCCAGGCCACAACGGTAACGGGCCAGTTCTTCGTTATGGTGTGTGATACGTAATTTATGCTGCTCCAGTTTGGAGGAATGTTCCGGCAAGGCTTTTTCCAGCATGTATAGCAAAGCCACCAGACGTTGTGTTTCATGCTGCCATTCAGCCATTTCCTGTTGCCAGCGCAAATCATCATCCTGCCATTGCTGATTGGTCAGTTTCAGATATTCCCTGTCTTCCATAATCGTCACTTTGATTATTGATTGGGATCGTCGGATCAGCATTGACCCGCATTCAATTGATTTATATTAACCCTGTGCAAGACAAAATAAAATCGAATTTTTCACCTGCTTAACTTATGGATTATGACTGTTTCAGCTAGTACCAGCGGTTTCAGGACAAGGCACATAAATCCAAGTAAAATAACAAGATAATTATCGATACAGGATCCACCATGCCCCACATCGTCGTCTGCGCTCTATACAAATTTGTCACGCTGGACAACTTTCAGGATTTGAAATCGCCATTGCTCAAATTCATGCTTAATCGTGAAATTCGTGGCACTTTGCTGCTGGCAAAAGAAGGTATCAACGGCACCGTAGCCGGTTCACGTAATGCTATCGATGCGCTGCTGGATTATCTGCGTCAGGATCAACGCCTGGCCGAGCTGAGTTTCAAAGAATCTTACACTGATACCCCACCGTTCCTGCGCACACGGGTTAAATTGAAAAAAGAAATTGTCACTATGGGCGTCGAAGGTATTGACCCCCAGCAAGTGGTCGGCACCTATGTCAAACCGGCAGAATGGAACAAATTGATTTCCGAGCCGGATGTATTACTGGTTGATACGCGTAATGACTATGAAGTTCAGGTCGGCACCTTCAAAAATGCGGTCAATCCCAGAACTGCCAGCTTTCGTGATTTCCCCGACTATGTAAAATCACAACTCGATCCGCAAAAACACAAAAAAGTCGCCATGTTCTGCACCGGTGGTATCCGTTGCGAAAAATCTACCGCCTACCTTAAAGAGCAAGGATTTGAAGAGGTCTACCATCTGCAAGGCGGGATTTTGAAATATCTGGAAGAAGTCCCGCAGCAGGAATCCCTGTGGCAGGGCGACTGTTTTGTGTTTGATGACCGTGTCACCGTTAATCACCAGCTGGAAAAAGGTGATTACGATCAGTGTCATGCCTGTCGTCTGCCTATTACAGAAGAAGACAAACAAAGTCCACTGTATGAAAAAGGTGTCAGCTGTCCGCACTGTTTTAACCAGACTACAGAGGCGCAGAAAGCGCGTTTTGCCGAGCGGGAAAAACAAATGCAATTGGCCCGCCTGCGCGGTGAGGCTCATATTGGTACCGAAACAGCGGAAACCGCAGCCATGAACCGCGCCGAGAAACGCCGCCGTCGTGAGCTGGATCGCCTTGCTTCACTGAAAAAACATCACCGCTGATATGTTGCGACGAATCCTTGTCTGTCTGTTGTTACTTGTCTCAACACCGCTGCTGGCAGACAAGCAGCAAGCAGCTATCGCCACAGCGCATCCACTGGCAACACAAGCCGGATTTGAAATACTCAATCAGGGTGGCAATGCCTTTGATGCCGCCGTGGCAGTCAGCGCCGCTTTGGCCGTTGTCGAACCGGCAGGTTCGGGACTGGGCGGTGGCGGGTTCTGGTTACTGCATCAAGCAGAAGATGGTTACCAGATCATGATTGATGGTCGTGAAACAGCGCCCGGCGCGGCACATAGGAATATGTATCTGGATGAAAACGGCGACTTTCAGACAACACGCTCTCTGGACGGCCCCTTAGCCGCCGGCATTCCCGGCCTACCTGCTGCACTGGATCTTTTGAGTCATCATTATGGCAAGCTACCGCTGTCAACATCTCTGGCTCCTGCCATACGTTATGCGCGCACAGGTTTCGAAGTCAGTCAGCGTTATCAACGGCTGGCAGAATTCCGTCTTAACATTTTGCAAAGCTATGCAGAAAGCAACGCCATTTTTCTCCAAAATGGCCAGGTGCCGGAAATCGGCTTCACGCTGAAGCAACCGGATTTGGCTGACACCTTGCAAGCTATTGCCGATAAAGGACGGGCAGGTTTTTATCAGGGAGCCATAGCACAAAAACTGGTCGAATCGGTACGGAAAAATGGCGGTATCTGGACATTGGCCGATTTGCAACAGTACGAGGTGAAGCAACGCACTCCCGTGACCGGTGAATATCAAGGTTTCAAGATAAGTTCTGCAGCTTTGCCTTCATCCGGTGGCATTGTGTTGCTGACCATACTCAACCAGCTGGCGCAGTTTGATCTGAGCGGGGCTGATACCACCCAGCAACGCCACTGGATTATCGAAGCCATGCGCCGGGCTTACCGTGACCGCAGCCGCTATCTGGGTGATGCTGATTTTGTCACTATTCCTTCTCACCTGACGCGACCTGGATACGGTCGCTGGCTCAGTGACAGCATCGATGACTTTCACGCCAGCCGCAGTACCAATAGTGAAAACCTTGAGACTGAAGGTGAAAACACCACCCACTTTTCCATTATCGATCAGCATGGCAACCGGGTTGCTGCCACGCTCAGTATCAACTATCCCTTCGGTTCCGGTTTTGTTGCCGATGGCACCGGTGTACTGCTCAATGATGAAATGGATGATTTTTCTGCCCAGCCCGGCACCGCTAATGTTTATGGCCTTATCGGCAATGAGGCCAATGCCATCGCGCCCCACAAAAGACCGTTATCCAGCATGTCACCCACTTTTGTCGAAAATGACGAACGTTTAATGATTACCGGGACGCCGGGCGGCAGCCGGATTATCAGCATGGTGCTACTGAGCGTACTGGACTTTATTGCCGGTAAAAGCGCCGAAGATATTGTTGCCAGCCCCCGCTTTCATCACCAATACCTGCCGGATGAAGTGCAGATAGAAAACAAGGGCTTTAGCGAAGCAGAACGTCAGGCGCTCTCGGAACGAGGTCATAAAATCAAGCTGCTGAACCGTCAATACGGTGATATGCAAGTCATCATTGTGGATAAGAACGATCATCAGCTCAGCGCCGCCAGCGATCCCAGGGGTGAAGGGTTGGCCCTTGTCCGCTAAGATTTCGGTGCAGGTGCCTTATAACTTCATCTCGTCGGGCATGATGCCTTTCCGGGCCTGAGCCAAGGCACTGGTCTCAAGGATAATCAATAAGACAATGGCCACAGAGAGCGGTACCAACGAAAGCCAGCCGACCACAGCCAACTGAATAAACTTCATGTTCTCATCAGGCTGAGTTTGCAGTATCAAGTATCCCAGCGTGAATAAAACAATGCTAACAGCGTATGCCAGCAACAAATAACGGCTGCGCTTCCACGCTAACTGCCAGTGTGCCTGCACCAGCTCAGCTTTACCTTCGGGCTTATTAGCCTGCCGGGCGATTGATGTTATGATTGCTAACGAGCAGAATAAGGGCACGCTGAATATCAGCCATAACCGCTCGCTGCCAAACAAAATAGCCGGAACAAAAAAATGAAAAACAGCCAGATTGAACATGAAAAGCTCATGTGGCTTACTGGCCTTTTCAAAAGTTTCGGACATAACGGTCCTCCTGCTGATAGTGGGCACAGTTCATGTTGCATCTGATTGACAGTCATTGTCATCTGGATTTTGCTAATTTTGATGTCGACCGCAATGCGATACTGCAGCACTGTGAACAACTAGGGCTCCAGCACATCATCGTGCCCGGTGTCTGCAGGCAGGGCTGGCCAAAACTTATCCAAGTCAGCCAGACCCACCCCATGTTAAAACTGGCTTTGGGCCTACACCCGATGTTCATGCATCGGCACCGGCCCGAAGATATTCAGGCTCTGGAACAGGCATTAACTGAAAACAATCCCATTGCCATAGGCGAAATCGGCCTCGATTTTTACCTGCCAAATCATCATAAAGAGCAACAACAGGCCTTGTTTGTCCAGCAAATCAAACTGGCTGAACAGTTCGGGCTGCCGCTGATTCTGCATGTGCGTAAAGCGCATGATGAAGTACTCAAAATACTGAGAAACGCCAATATAAAAGGCGGCATTGTGCATGCGTTCAACGGCAGCATGCAGCAGGCCGAGCACTATCGGAAGCTGGGGTTTTTATTTGGTGTTGGCGGCGCTTTGACCTATCCGCGCGCGCAGAAATTGCAGCGATTATTTGCCGAACTGCCGCTGGACAGCATCGTACTGGAAACCGACGCCCCCGATATGCCGTTGATCGGTCATCAGGGTGAGCGTAACTCGCCGGAAAACATTCCGCTTATTCTAGAAAAACTGGCCGAAATTCGTAACCAGTCTGAAAATGAACTGGCCGCGGCCACCAGCAACAACTGCAAACGCCTGTTTGATTTTTAATCCTATCAATCACTGGATGAGACTAAACACCTGTGCTCTTTCAATATTTATCACGCCTGATCCACTTCAGCGATAATTCAGCTAGTGTTAACAAGCCCTGATGGCACCATAGTATGATGAACCTCAACGGAACGCCGCTTAACCAATGGATAACAACATGAGTACTGACAACATTTCCCGAATTCTGGAGACCATCAACAGCATTATTCTGGGCAAGGAAGACGTCGTAAAACTGGCCCTGACCTGCCTGCTGGCAAAAGGTCATTTGCTGATTGAAGATTTGCCGGGCGTGGGTAAAACAACGCTGGCGCATACGCTGGCTGCCACACTGGGACTGGGGTTTCAGCGCATCCAGTTCACCAGTGACATGTTACCCGCCGATATTCTGGGCGTCTCGGTTTATGAACGCGACCAACAACACTTCGTATTTCACCCCGGCCCGATATTCAACCAGTTGATTCTGGCTGATGAAGTCAATCGTGCCACGCCGCGCACTCAGAGTGCGTTACTGGAGGCGATGGAAGAGCAGCAGGTCAGCATGGATGGCCAGACCTATCCGCTGACAGAACCTTTTTTTGTGATTGCCACCCAGAATCCGGCCAATCAGATCGGCACATTTTTTCTGCCCGAATCACAGCAGGATCGTTTTCTGATGTGTCTTGAAATCGGTTATCCCGATGCCAGTTCTGAAAGAGCCTTGTTACAGGGAAAAGAGCGCCGTGAACTGCTTAAAACCCTGCAGGCCGTGGTGAATATTGATGAACTGCTGCAGCTGCAAGCACAGGTAGAACAGGTCAAAGTCTCCGCAGCTCTGATCGATTATATTCAGTCTATCCTCGCCTTTACCCGCGAATCCGGCTTCTATCATTTCGGCCTTTCTCCCCGGGCAGGGCTGGGCTTATTACATGCGTCCCAGTCTGCGGCCTTGGTTACAGGGCGTGATCATGTGTTGCCTGAAGATGTACAAACCGTGCTGCCTGCTGTTGTCAGGCACCGGCTCAACCCCAGAGAAGATCAAGCCAGCGCTAACTGGATCGCTACCTTAATCAGCCAGGTTGCCATTCCCTGACATGCTCAGATCCTTGCGTCAGCCCTGGCAAAAACTGGCCTCGCTCAGAGGCCGACGTATCTATATCGTACCGACACGTATGGGTTATGGCTACGGGCTGTTACTGCTGCTCCTGTTGCTCGGCGCCATCAATTACAGTAACAGCCTCGGGCATTTACTGACCTTCTTGCTGGCCAGTCTGGGCTGGGTCGGCATGTATCATAATTATCGTAATCTGCGCTATATCGAATTCAGCCATGCTGAAGGCGAAGCCGTATTTTGCGGACAAACGGCCCTGTTGCAACTGCATCTGTTTAACCGTTTCCATCGCGATAGCTACCAGATAGATATTGCCTACCGCGCCACAGAGCCTGAACGATCATGGCTGCCTTTCTCATTTTTACGCGGCTACCGACACCTCAACACAGCTGCCGAGTTGCCCGCGCAACAAAGCAAAGCCATTACTGTCCGAATGGAAACGCATCAACGCGGCTGGCTTCACCTGGGCAGATTTCGTCTTGCCAGCCAGTTTCCATTGGGATTGTTCAATAGCTGGACCTATTTTGACAGCCACAGTGCCATCCTGGTTTACCCGGCGCCAGCCGGGGAACTGCCGCTACCCAACGCCAAACAATACGGCAACAGCAATCAACAACAAGAACAGCGCGGTATCGATGATTTTGCCGGATTTAATGCTTATCGCCCGGGTGAACCCATGCATGCGGTGGCATGGAAAGCCTTGGCCCGTGATGAAAAACTGCGCACTAAACAATTCAGCAGTCCACAAGGCATGGATATTATTCTTAGTTGGCATGATGTGGGACAACTGGACGGCACCGAAGCCCGCTTGTCCCAGTTGTGTCAGTGGCTGCTGAAGGCTGAACAGCAGGGATTACATTACAGCTTGGTGTTACCGACACAGCGCGTACCTTCAGGTCACGGGGATATACAGTTACAACGCTGTCTGAAAATGCTGGCTTTGTATGAAAACAATTGAACCACCGTTGCACTCACCAACTTTGTTATGGCTGATGCTGGGCCTTTCATTAGGGGCCTTACCGCACTTTTTCTATCAGCCATGGTGGGTCAGTGCCATATTTATCAGCATGGTGAGCTGGCGGGTCATGCATCACTGGCGTGGCTGGCCTGTCCCCTCTCCACAACACCGGCCTCTGAAATGGGTGTTATCCGGTCTCGCCGCCAGCTGTTTGTTATTACTGATCAGCCAATATGGCACCACTATCGGACGTGATGCCGGCGTGGCCTTGCTGATCATGATGCTCGGACTGAAACTGGTTGAAATCCAGTCCCGGCGCGATGTCTTTATCAGCTGTTATCTTGGTTATTTTCTGATCATTACCAATTTTTTCTATACCCAGTCGATCCCGGTTATGCTGTTGATGTTTGTAGTGGTGACAGTGATGACAGTCAGCCTGATCGGTCTGCATTCCCCGTCACAATTTCGCATCATCCCCCGTTTCCGCCTGGCTGGCAGTATGTTGTTGCAGGCGCTGCCGGTAATGCTGTTGCTGTTTGTTTTGTTTCCCCGTGTCGCCGGCCCGTTATGGGGGCTGCCGCAGGATGCCCACACCGCCACCACCGGCATGGATGACAAAATGACACTGGGAAAAATCAGTGAGTTGATCCAATCTGATGCGATCGCTTTTCGAGTCAAATTCGAACAGACGCCGCCACCGGCTTCGCAGCTGTATTGGCGAGGGCCGGTATTATGGGAGACCGATGGCACTACCTGGACCGAGCTGGATCAGGACAAACAAATGCAAACCAAACCCGATATAACCTATCAGGGTCAGCATTATTCATACACCATAACCATGGAACCGCATGATCATCGCTGGTTATTCGCGCTGGATATGCCGCAGGGCAAACCTAAAGCAATATCGTCTTTCATCACGGAAGATGGTCAGTTACGCAGTTACAAAAAAATACAAAAACGGACCCAGTACAAACTGGTTTCCCAAACTGATTTTATTTTTAATGCCGATAGCGAACCCTTTGTGCAATCGGCGTTAGACCTGCCCGCCGGCCAACATTTGCGTACGGTGGAACTGGCAAAAACATGGCATCAGCAAGCCACCGACGAGCATGCCTATATTCAGCGAGTATTGCGATTTTTCCGTGAGCAGGATTTTTATTACACACTGACGCCTCCCCTGATTCAGGGGGACCCTATCGATGGTTTCCTGTTTGGCAGCAGGCGCGGTTTTTGTGAACACTATGCCGCCAGCTTTACGGTCCTGATGCGCGCTGCCGGTATCCCGGCACGTATTGTCACAGGTTATCTCGGCGGTAAAATTAACCCGGTGGATAATTTACTGGTGGTCAGACAGCGTGACGCCCATGCCTGGACCGAAGTCTGGCTCAAAAACGAAGGCTGGATCCGTATCGACCCCACCGCTGCTGTCTCAGAGGCACGTATCGAACGCGGTATTTTCGAGTTACTACCGCCAGAAAGACAGTCTCCCCGGCTAATTTCACGCAGCGACTTGCTGGTTGATGTGTGGCAACAACTGCGTAATAACTGGGATGCGCTGAACAGTACCTGGGATTTATGGGTGCTGGCCTATGGGCCGGAAACCCAAAAAGAATTCCTGTCGCTGCTGGGCATGGAAAATCCGGACTGGCGCAAAATGACAATATGGCTGGTGCTTACACTGACAGTGGTTTCCGCCTTAATTGCCACATTGCTTTTGTTGCAGCGCCAACACACCGACCCGGTGGTAAGAAGTTATCAGCGATTCTGTGACAAACTGGCCCGTGTCGGGCTTGAGCGACAAGCGCATGAAGGCCCGTTGGATTTTTGTCGCCGTGCGCAAGCTCAGCTGCCGCAGCAACGGGCAGCCATTCAACATATTACTGATTTGTATATCGCGCTGCGTTATCAGAACACGCCCCATCACAGCGCGATATTCCACTCACAGGTCAGACAATTCCATCCTGAAAAGGCGTTGTCATAATATCGTCAGTAGACTTTTTTGCCATTTTCGCCAGATCGTAGACAATATGCGTCTTGATAATATCGCCTTGACTGGCAAGAACGACTTGAGGACACATTATGGCGCACAGCAACCCGTTATTTGAGCGCACTCACATTCTGATTGGTGATGAAGGCATTGAAAGGCTGCAAAACAGCCATGTCTTTGTGGCCGGTATGGGCGGCGTCGGCTCGTATACCGCTGAAGCGCTGGCCAGAATGGGGGTGGGTAAAATGACGCTGATCGATCACGATGTGGTCTCCGGTTCCAATATGAACCGCCAGCTGGTGGCGCTTAAATCCACTGTCGGGGTTTTGAAAGCCGATGTCATGGCTGCCCGGATCAATGACATTAACCCGGATTGTGAACTCACTTTAATCACTGAATTTTTAACCCCGGACACTATTCCTGAATTGTTGGCCCAAGGCTTTGATGCAGTGATTGATGCGATAGACAGTGTCAGCAAGAAATCAG
>NZ_JAPDMV010000030.1 GCF_026319305.1 Methylophaga sp. OBS4 | reverse complement strand
CGGCTTCAGTGGTAGCGGCATTTTCAACAACCAGGCTGTTGAGCATGGTTTCCAGTTCAGCCTGATCGACCTGACCGGTTTCGGCAATCTGTTTCACCAGTGATGCAGCCTGCACCACCGCAGCCAGTGCAATAGTGCGATCTCTCTGTCGGGGACTGATATTCATGGGTGCATTCCTGGTGCGTCTGTGCTGACGATAATACCGCCACCGAGACAATCATCTCCCTGATAGAAGACAACAGATTGTCCGGGGGTAACTGCCCGTTGTTTATGATCGAATTCAACCTGAATTAGGCCGTTTTCATCCTGGCTGATGGTGCAAGGCTGATCCGGTTGCCGATAACGCGTTTTGGCTGCAGCCCGGCAGGGGAACTCGGGAGCATGGCCGGCTACCCAGGACAGTTGTTCAGCCTTAAGATTTTGGCTCCATAACCAGGGATGGTCGCCCTGAACCACATACAAAATGCGGTTTTTCATATCTTTACCAGCGACAAACCAGGGTTCACCACTACTGTTTTTACGACCACCGATGCCCAGCCCCTGGCGCTGTCCCAGGGTGTAATACATTAAACCGGCATGTTCACCGATTTTTTCACCTTCTGGGGTTTGCATGTCTCCGGGTTGTGCCGGAATATAGCGACTTAAGAATTCACGAAAACGCCGTTCGCCGATAAAGCAGATCCCTGTGCTGTCTTTCTTGTCATGATTGATAAAACCGGCCTGTTCGGCAATCCGACGCACCTCGGTTTTAGGCAGTTCACCTAACGGGAACAAAGTACGGGATAATTGTTCCTGACCCAGCGTGTACAGAAAATAACTCTGATCTTTATTGTGATCTTTACCTTTTAGCAGGTGATATTTTCCGTCACGCTCTTCAACGCGGGCATAATGACCGGTAGCGATCAGCACACCACCGAGTTCCATCGCATGTTCGAGAAAAGCTTTGAACTTAATTTCGCGGTTACAGAGTATGTCCGGGTTGGGCGTGCGGCCGGCGCGGTATTCATTGAGAAAATGTTTGAACACATAATCCCAGTATTCCATCGCAAAATTGGCTTCATGGAAGTCGACGCCCACGGTTTCAGCCACTGACATCGCATCTTTACGATCTTCTTCAATCGTGCATTCGCTTTCATCGGCAAAATCGACCCAGTTCTTCATAAACAGGCCTTCGACTTCAGCGTGTTGCTGTTTGAGCAACAAGGCTGCAACCGATGAGTCAACACCGCCGGAAAGACCGACCACTACTTTTTTATTATCAGACATATTCAATTATGCAAAATATCAAGAGAGAAGCGATGCCCGGCCAGGTAATCCTGCAAACACGCCATTACCAGCGGGCTGCGCAATTCTGACTGTCTTGCTTCGATTTGTTCAAAATTTAACCACAAAGCCTGATGGATATCATCGTCTAACGGCTGTGATGCATCATGCTGAACTCCCTGACCGCAAAAGCAAAAGCGCATATAGGTATCGCCTTTTTGCGGATGTTGCCAGCGGTAGATACCGACCAGTGACTGTGGTTCAAACAGCCAGGCTGTTTCTTCGCGGGTTTCACGAATCACCGCCTCAATCAGGCTTTCTCCGGACTCGAGATGACCGGCGGGCTGGTTGAGCTGCATTTTGCCGTCGATCTTTTCTTCCACCATCAGAAATCGATGGTTTTGTTCGATCACGGCGGCGACGGTGGTTCGGGGTGTCCAAATCATCCAACCATTTTATCATGTCCGTTGTTGACACTGCTCGCCATTGTCCGGGCTGCAAGTTATCCAGAGTCCAGTCACCGACGGCATAGCGTATCAACCTTAGTGTCGGATGGCCGACTGCTGCAGTCATCCGCCGTACCTGTCGGTTACGGCCTTCACGGATTTTCAGTTCCAGCCATTGGGTGGGAATGGCTTTGCGTTCCCTGATAGGCGGGGTGCGGGGCCAGACTGCCGGCGGTTCAATCAAGCGTGCCTGGGCAGGCAAAGTCATACCGTCTTTCAGTTCCACACCTTGCTGCAACCGTTGCAGTGCAGCGTGATCGGGGATATGCTCGACCTGCACCCAATACGTCTTTTCCAGTTTAAAGCGTGGGTTGGCAATCTGATGTTGCAAGGGACCAGAGTCGGTCAGCAGCACCAGACCTTCACTGTCTCGATCCAGACGACCAGCCGGGTAAATACCTTCGATATCAATATAATCTTTTAATGTCTGCCGACCAGCCGTATCGGTAAATTGGGTCAAAACATCATAAGGCTTATTGAACAGGATAAGTCGGGTCATATTAGTAGCTGGCTGGTAATTGATGGTAAAATATTACATTTGTGAAATCAGGGGCGGGCCTGCGTGGCTTTTGGGCATACCCGATCAACCTGAAAGTGGCTCTGACACCGCCATTTTGAGGTTGATTGGGTATCCAGTGTACCGGAGAATGCCGTTGCCATGTTTGAAGCAACACATGGTACTGCACCAGCGCTGGCTGGTAAAAATATGGCAAATCCGTCATCATTAATATTGTCAGCAGAAATGCTATTACGTCACTTGGGCTGGACAGAGGCCGCTGATTTAGTAGTTGCTGGTGTCTCCTGGCGCTATTTCGCAATCGCAGGTTACCTGTGATTTGGCTGAAACAGTTGGCGTCGAAGCCTTAAGTTGTAGTGATTATGCTGCAGCTGTAATCCAAAATATGTGAGGAATTTTTAAATGAAAGTTGCAGAGAATAAAGTCGTTGTTATCGACTACACGCTGACAGATAATGACGGTAGCGTTATTGACAGCTCGGAAGGAGCGGGTCCGCTGGCTTATCTGCATGGCGCCGGTAATATTATTCCGGGCCTGGAAGAAGCGTTGAACGGCAAAGAAGCCGGTGATGAAGTGAAAGCCAGCATTGAACCTGCCAAAGCTTATGGCGACCGCCACGAACAACTGAAGCAGGATGTACCGCGCGAACTGTTCAGTGGTGTTGACGATGTGCAGGTTGGTATGCAGTTCCAGTCTGAGACTGAACAAGGCCCGGTGCTGGTTACTGTGGTTGACATTAAAGATGAAACAGTTACTGTAGATGGTAACCATCCGCTGGCAGGTGTTCATCTGAATTTTGATGTGACTATCCGCGAAGTACGTGAAGCCAGTGCTGAAGAATTGGAGCATGGTCATGTTCATGGTGAAGGTGGTCACCAACATTAATCGAATACCCGTTCCGCAACAGACGGGTATCCGAAGTCTAGGGAAGACGGGCATAATTGTCCGTCTTTCTGTTTGGGGACAGTCAAATGCAAAGTCTAACTACGCTGAATCGTTTGTTTGGCAAACAGGACGGGCTGAAATTTATTGACGGCCCGTCCGGCATGCCTTTAATTGATATTGCCACTTCACGCGCCACCGCAACAGTGGCGCTTTATGGTGGCCAATTGCTATCGTACAAGCCCGCAAAAGCCGAGCATGATCTGTTTTATCTCAGTAAAACGGCAATTTATCAGCAGGGTAAAGCTATCAGAGGCGGCGTACCGCTTTGCTGGCCCTGGTTTGGTGATGACCCCGGCAATCTGGGCCGGCAGGCGCACGGCTTTGCCCGCAACCTGTTCTGGGACGTGCTGGACTGTCAGCTTCATGATGATAATGCTGAAATCACCCTGGGGCTGGAAACGACAGCGACCAGCAAACAGTGGTGGCCTTGCGAGTTCAGGCTGCGCAAAAAAATCCACATCGGTGACAGTGTGAAGATTTCCCTGACTACTGAAAACAAGGGCGATATCCCGTTTACGATATCCAAGGCATTGCACAGTTATTTCCTTGTCGGCGATATCAACAAGATCCGTATTTCAGGCCTGGACGGGCTGGAATACCTCGACAAAACCGTGGGCTTTGAGCGTCGCAAACAAACCGGTGATATCACCGCGCAAGGAGAAACCGACAGGGTTTATCTCAACGCGCCTAACAAGTTACGCATCGTCGATGAAGTGTTGAATCGTCAAATCGAGATTGAACAGATAGGCGCTGAAAATGTCGTGGTCTGGAATCCGTGGGACAAGGGCGCGACCTTATGCGATATGTCAGAAAGTGATTACCAGCAGTTTATCTGTGTCGAGTCGGCTAATGCCCTTGCCAACAGCGTGATCATTGCACCTGGCGGGGCCCACAATACCAGAGTCAGCTACAAGCTCGTCGACTCCCAGGAATAGTCCCGTATCGGCACATACAATGCGAGTCTAGTCGGTTCCAATATGCCAGCCTTGCTGTGTTGTCGATTAACCTGGGGGGATACTCGATAGTGCGCCAGTACTCCGTTCACTAAAATCATCGCTGGGTGGGACTAAACACCTGGCTTTGCCTTCCACGATACACATGGGGGTATCGTGTCAATTTTTTAAGGTGGTTGTCTCTGTACGCGATTGTAGAGCAGATCTGGAATAACGAGGCCCTGTTGTGGACACTGGGGGCACTCAGCGTGTTGTCCCTGTTCGCCTCAATGGTCTTGATCCCGTTCTTGGTGGTACGCATTCCCGTTGATTATTTTTCAGAGGAAAAGCGCCATCCCCTACCATGGGCACATCGGCATGTGGTGATCCGCTGGATTGTGCTTGTCCTGAAAAATGTTATCGGCCTGTTTTTCCTCTTGCTCGGCATTGGGATGCTGTTTCTGCCGGGGCAGGGTCTGGTGACCATGTTTATCGGCATTTTGCTGCTGAATTTTCCCGGCAAGTATAGGCTGGAGCGCTGGTTGGTTCGACGGCCGTCGGTGAGAAACGCAGTAAACTGGTTGCGGCGCAGATCAGGAAGGCCACCGTTAAGATTCGATGGCCTTGAATAAACAGACTCCTTAATTGACCAGGCTTTGGATCGGGGCTGGAATGCGGCCACCGAGCCGGACAAAACGGTTTTCCTGCTTGCCCATATTGACCGCCATCACCGGACCTTCACCCAGCAGGCCGCCGAAACGCACCATGTCGCCGGCTTTTTTGCCCGGAGCCGGAATAAGGCGGGCAGCAGTGGTTTTCTTGTTGATGACGCCGATAGCCATTTCATCGGCAATGATCGCAGACAGCATTTCCGCCGAGGTATCACCCGGCACTGCTACCATGTCCAGCCCTACGGAACAGACCGCCGTCATCGCTTCAAGTTTTTCCAGGTTCAGAGTGCCGTTGGCGACGGACTCGGCAATGGTTAAGTCTTCACAGACCGGGATGAAAGCGCCGCTCAGACCACCGACATGAGAGCTGGCAAAAGCGCCGCCTTTTTTGACCGCATCATTGAGCATGGCTAGAAATGCAGTACTGCCCGGTGCACCGAAGGCCGGCAAGCCGATTGCCTCGAAAATTTCGCCCACACTGTCGTTGCGGTTGGGCGTAGGCGCCAGTGACAGATCGACAATGCCGAATGGCAGTTTCAGCAGTTGCGCCACTTCGCGGCCGACCAGTTCGCCGGCGCGAGTCAGGCGTGCGGCAGTCTGTTTGATGACATCGGCAGCGCGGCTCAAATCAATCTGACCTTCATCAGCCAGTGCTTTTTCCAGTGCTGCTTTGACGACGCCGGGACCGCTGACACCGACACTGACAACAGCATCGGGCTCACCGATGCCCAGGTAGGCGCCTGCCATGAACGGCACATCCTGCGGAATATTGGCAAACACCACCAGTTTCGCCGCTGCCAGACCATCATCCTCTGCGGTCAGTTCTGCCGCCTCTTTCACGACTTGACCCATGCGGATAATGGCATCCATATTGATCCCGGCACGGGTGCTGGCGACGTTAACCGACGCGCAGACGCGCTGGCTTTGTGTCAGGGCCTGCGGAATGGCTTCGATCAGGGCTTGGTCGCCGCGGCTCATGCCTTTTTCCACCAGCGCGCTGAAGCCGCCGATAAAGTCGACGCCAAGTTCGATAGCCGCCTTGTCCAATGTCAATGCCACTTCGACCAGCTGATCGGCACTGAACGGCGCGCCCACTACGCCAATAGGGCTGACGGCAATGCGCTTGTTAGCGACTTCAATGCCATAGCGCCGCTCGATACGGTTACAGGCTGAGACCAATTGGCCGGCATAGCCGGTGATCTTGTCGTAGATCTTGCGTTTGAACGTGTTGAGATCATCACTGACACAGTCGGTGAGATTGATGCCGACGGTAACGGTGCGCAGGTCGAGGTTTTCTTCCCTGACCATCAATAAGGTGGAGATAATGTCTTTTTCGTTGAGCATGTTGGGTTTCCTGAAAACGGCGATTAATTACTAATATTGCTCACGGATTCGAAGATCTTGCGATGTTGGATATCGATTTCTATGCCGAGGCGGCCGGCAACTGTCTGAAGCACGTCACGCAGGTCTTGCATTACGGTTGCCCGTGGCACGTCGAGTTCGAAGATCATCAGATTGTCCATCGGATTATTTCCGCCCTTGAAGATCGCCTGAATATTGGTGATATTGACACCATGGTGCGCCAGTTGGGTCGCAACTTCAGCGACGATACCGCGACGGTCAGGCCCAATGACCGAGAGGATATAGGGCTGCACCTCAGGTCTGTTTGTCTGCCATGGCGTTTCCTGTTCATTCCAGGTGTTGACATGAATGAACAGCCCCATGTCGGCACAGGCTTCTCGCAAAGCCTGCTGTAAGTCTTCGGGACGTTCCTGTTCCGGTACCGAAACCAGCAGCAGCGCGCCGAACACGGATTTCAGTAATGTCTGGCTCAAGTTTTCGATATTGCCTTCGCGGTCGTTAATTACCGTGGCGACAGCAGCCATGATGCCGGGCTGATCGCTGCCCAGAACGGATATCAGTACCTTGTTCACGATGTTTCCTTGTTTGAGTTAACACTCAGGTCCATTGTTGGCGTAGTTTATCCCGATTAATGTACAGCCACTGGATAGCAATAATCGGTATTGCCGAAATGATACGGCCTTGTTGCAGCAGTTGATAGAGCTTGTCAAATTTCATGGCACTGACGGCAATATCTTCATCTTCATGATCAAGCCCATGTATACCACCGGCCCGACTGGCATCGACCTTGCCACAAAACAGCGTCAGTAATTCCGATGTGCCCCCCGGTGAGGTGAAAAACTCATTGATTTTAATCAGTTCCTGAATTTCACAACCTGACTCTTCCACAGCTTCGCGACGGGCGACATCTTCTGCCGTTTCGCCATCTTCCATGGCACCGGCTACAATTTCCAGCAACCAGGCTTGTTCCGGTGCTTTTTGAATAGCACCAATCCGGAACTGTTCGATGATAACAACCTCGTCACGGTGTGGGTCATAGAGAATGACCGCAACACAGTTACCGCGATGAAATACTTCGCGGCTCAGCGGTGCACTCCAGCCCCCCTGGTAGAGGGTGTGTTCAACCGTATATTTTTTGACGCTGAAGAATCCTTTAAACGGTGTTTCTTCACTGATAATATTAAATTGTTTGCGGCTCATGATTATGGTGATTTAATGGCTTGGGTAGCTTGCAAAGGGGTAAATGCCTGCTCTACATCAATGCCTTTCAGCTTGCGAATCAGCGCGGTAAATACCGTATCATCCTCGGTATGCTCCAACTTCACCGGCAGGTAGTTGAGCGCAGGGGCGCACCAGAGCGTGGTTTCCCGATCTTTGGGAGCTTCACGATGACGGGTGAGCTTGACCGTTTTGATCTGGCCCATCGGTGTGGTAATGAGTTCTTCCCCGAGTACTTCAATCCGATAGGTTTTCAGCCTGCCGCCATCTGCAATCCGGTAGTCAAACTGCTTTAGTCCCTGAGCCAGATCCTGCATCAGACTGATTTGGTAGACGAGTTTATCAAGGGTCTCCGGTTCAATTTTCAGCTGCCACGGATGTTTCTGATCGTCAATGCTGGCAATGCGTTTGTTCCAGTCAAAGTCCACATGCAGGTTTTTATCTTTTTTACCGCCTTTGCGCTGATACCGGTATTGCTGCGGTTGAACCTGACCTTTAACCATGGACCAGAGACTGGTTTCTTTAATCACATCCGGTTTGAAAAACGAAAATACGCCGCTGGCCTGGCTGCTGGAAGTAAATCGCCTCAGACCGTCCTGTTCCGTAGTTAATGTGCGTTTAAGCTCACCGGCCTGAATACCGTTGAGCTTGACCTGATAATTGGCAGAGAAATCAGGAATATCCATTGCGAATGCCCCCATAGGCAGGGCCAGAAGCAGGATATAGCTGATTATTCGCAACATAATTAACCCGTTAAGTGAGCAATTTCTTTATGGCAGCAGGGTAGAGCAAATGTTCCTGTTCCAGCACTCTGGCTGCCAAAGTATCGGCGTCATCATCTTTATAGACCGGTACTTTGGCTTGCAATATTACCGGACCATCATCCAGCTCTGCTGTGACAAAGTGCACACTGGCACCATGCTCGGTTTCTCCGGCATCAATTGCCCGCTGGTGCGTATGCAGGCCTTTGAATTTGGGTAGCAGGGAAGGATGAATATTGAGCAACTTACCGGCAAAGTGCCCAACAAATTCAGCAGTCAGAATGCGCATGAATCCGGCCAGCACCACAAAGGAAGGTTCGAACTCATCGATTTTGGCAGCCAGCGCCTGATCAAAGCTTTCGCGGCTGGCGAAGGCTTTGTGATCAATGACCGCGGTTTCAATACCGGCATCCCGGGCAAATTGCAGACCGGCCGCATCCGGCCGGTTGCTGATCACTGCGACAATATCCACGTCCAGTTCCCCGGCTGTCATTGCATCAATAATTGAGCGCATATTGCTGCCGCGACCGGATATCAGAATAACCAGTCTGGGTTTTGTACAATGTTCGGTCATCAGTTATTTACAACCACTACGGCATCATCAGCTTCAGCCGCCGCTATCTGGCCAATCAGCCAGGCTGTTTCACCGGCAGCATTGAGCAGATCCAACGTTTGTTGTGCGTCATTGTCTGCCACCACCACCACCATGCCGATACCGTTGTTGAAGGTGCGATACATTTCCTGATCCTCAACATTACCCTGTTGTTGCAACCAGTCGAAAATGGCGGGACGTTGCCAGCTGTTGGCATCGATAACGGCTTTCACGCCTTCCGGCAATACCCGCGGAATATTTTCCAGCAAGCCACCACCAGTGATATGTGAAAGGGCATGAATATTAATTTTTTCAGTAAGTTGTAGCAATGATTTAACGTAAATTCTTGTTGGTGCCAGCAGGTGTCCACCCAGCGTGCTGCCGTCAAATTCAGCAGTAAGCGCTTCACCGCTGCGTTCAAGAATCTTACGAATCAGCGAATAACCATTGGAGTGGGGACCGGAAGAAGCAAGGCCAATCAGTTTGTCGCCAACGGCGACCTGGCTGCCATCGATAACCGCGTCTTTTTCGACCACACCGACACAAAAACCGGCCAGATCGTAATCACCGGCTTCATACATGCTGGGCATTTCAGCTGTTTCGCCGCCGACCAGTGCCGCGCCGGCCTGCAAACAGCCTTCTGCGATACCGGAAACAACCGATTCGGCAACATCAATATCAAGTTTGCCGGTGGCATAGTAGTCGAGGAAAAACAGGGGCTCAGCACCCAGAACAGCGATATCGTTAACACACATGGCAACCAGATCGATACCAATCGTGTTGTGGATGCCGGATTCGATAGCCAACCGCAGTTTGGTGCCGACGCCATCGGTACCGGATACCAGCACCGGGTGTTTGTAACGATCGACCGGCAGTTCAAATAAACTGCCGAAGCCGCCTAATCCGGCCATCACACCGGGACGACGGGTTTTGGCTGCATGCGGTTTGATGCGGTCGACCAATGCGTTACCGGCTTCGATATCGACTCCGGCATCACGATAGCTGAGAGAGGTGCGAGAAGAATCCGCGCTGTCTGTCATTGTTAATTCCTGAAAATGATAAAGGATGGTCTGATTAAAATCGCGCAGATTACGTTACTGTTTGAAAATATCCAAATACAAGACGTTGTTCGTGCGAAGATTTAATCATACCTTCCTGAAGAGCGTCACACGCTGAAAACAGCGTGTTAGAATACCACAATGCACCGATTATTTTTTGCTCTAATTTTGCTCAGTTTGACCTGCGGCAGCCATGCCGCTGAGGTTAATAATCTCTACCAGTCACAGACCTCGGTTTCATCGAGAGATGAGCAGGAGCGTGACCAATTGACGCCGCAACTTTTGCGAGAAGTCATACTGAAAGTCGTGGGTAACCGTGCTGCGCTGGACGCAGTGGATTTAACACCGATCTTAAGCAACTCCGGGCAATATCGCCAGCAATATCAGTACGAACGTATGACCGCTCTCAGCGCAGATCTGACCCGGCCCGACGATTTAGCCCTGGTACTTACTTTTAATGCGAACAGTGTCAATCAGGCACTCAAAGATTTGGGATTGCCCATTTGGGGGGCAATCCGTCCGGATGTCTTGGTCTGGATTGCTTTGGAGCAGGCTAACAACAAACAAGTACTGGGGCTGGAAAACGTGCCTCAGGACATTATCAATCCACTTAATGTTGCAGCCGACAAAAGAGGGCTGCCATTACTGCTGCCGCTGATGGATTTGCAGGATCAGGCCCAACTGACATTCAACGATATCTGGACAGGTGATGATGCCGCAGTGCAGTCGGCGTCTCAGCGCTATGGTGCCGATGTTTTGCTCACAGCAAGAGTGACCGTCACGGATAGCGGATCGCAAATTCGCTGGCAGGCTGATATCAACGGTGAGCGGGAACGCTGGCAGTCGCAGGGGGATTTAACCCAGGCAATACAGCAGGGGATTGGAGTGCTGGCTGATCGCATGGCGCGTCGATACACACAGGTTGTCACCGCAACGGCCGATGAACAGCGTCTGGTTATGCAGATTACTGATGTGAACGATTATGCTGATTTTTCCCGTCTGATGGCTTACCTGAATCAGCTTGAATACATCACCGATATCCGTGTCATCAATCTCAGTGAACAAAAACTTGATCTGGATATCGCTTTTAACGGTAACTGGCAGGTTTTGCAGCGGACACTTTCGGTCGGTCGCATGCTGTTGGAAGAAAACAGTTTTGATTCCAACAATGCGGGCAAACACTACCGGTTACTGCCTTGAACCGCAAAGATATTCCCAATCTTATTTCGATAATGCGCATTGTGCTGGTCGGGCCCGTGGTGTGGGCGCTGGCGACGGAGCAGTATGTGCTGGCGCTGATTCTGTTTGCGGTAGCCGGGATTTCTGATGGCCTGGATGGGTTTCTGGCCAAACATTTCCATTGGGAATCTCGTCTCGGTTCTCTTCTGGACCCCATTGCCGACAAACTGCTGCTGGTCGCCAGCTTTGCCACTTTAACCTGGCTCGGATTACTGCCGCTTTGGCTGTTATGGCTGGTTCTGGCACGTGATTTAATTATCATCAGTGGCGGTCTGGTTTATCACTATTGTATCGGGCAGTTCGAGTTGACACCTTTGTGGAGCAGCAAAATCAATACCACTTTGCAAATCGCATTAGTGTTACTGGTGCTGATTCAGCAACAATGGTTGCAGGGATTACAACTCGTGGTGACCATCGGCATCTGGCTGGTAGTGGCCAGTGTTATTAACAGCGGCACGGAATATGTTCTGGTATGGGGAAAACGGGCATGGCGGCAGGTCAAACAAAGAAAATGACGGATAGCAACAAACTGCTCATCGTTATCATCACGATAATATCCGGCTGGCTGTTATATCAGCTGTCACCGGTGCTGATGCCATTTTTTATCGCGGCATTATTCGCTTATCTGGGCGATCCTCTGGTCGACAGGCTTGAGAACTGGAAGCTGTCACGCACTGCCGCGGTGACGGTGGTGTTTGGCGTTTTGTTTATTTCTGTGTCGATCACGTTATTGGTATTGTTGCCGTTGTTAAGTGCCCAGGTGGCCGCCTTGTTTACGAACCTGCCCGGTTATCTGACTACCGCGCAGCAACTGATAGAACCCTGGCTGATTTCAGCGGGTCTGCCCACTGATGTATTTAATCTACAGACCCTGAAGCAGGCGTTGAACAATTACTGGTCACAATTTGGACAGGTCGCCGGCGGCGTGTTCAGCTACATGACCCGTTCCGGCATGGTGCTGCTGCAGTGGTTGGGTAATCTGGTGCTGATACCGGTGCTGACCTTTTATCTGCTTCGCGACTGGGATTTGCTGGTGGCAAGATTTCGTGAACTGCTGCCGCGCCGTTATTCAGATAAATTTATTGAAATGTCGCTGGAATGTGACGATATGCTCGCGGGGTTTATCCGGGGCCAGTTAATGGTGATGCTGGCTTTGGCAATTATTTATACCGTCGGCCTGAGTCTTATTGGCCTGGAACTGGCGCTGTTGCTGGGTGTGATTGCCAGCGTTGTCAGTTTTGTGCCTTATCTGGGTTTGATTGTGGGCATTGTGCTGGCCGGTCTGGCAGCGTTCTTCCAGTTCGGAGAATGGCTGCCGGTGCTGCTGGTAGCTGTTGTATTTGCAGTGGCGCAGGCCATTGAAGGTATGGTGCTGACGCCCCGTTTTGTCGGTGAGCGCATCGGTTTGCATCCGGTTGCGGTTATTTTTGCGGTGCTGGCCGGCGCTCAGCTGTTTGGGTTTACCGGTGTATTGCTTGCGTTGCCGGTAGCGGCAGTCATCATGGTTCTTCTGCGACATGCGCACCAGCGTTATGTCGGCAGTCATCTTTATTCCTGAAAATCTGATTTATATGTCTGTTGCTAAAACACAGTTAACGCTGCGCCTGTCCCCGCAGGAAATTTACCGGCTGGATAACTTTCTGTTTGCCAAAGCTGAAACCGAGCGCGTACTGGCTGCATTCTGCAAGCTGGACAATCTTGATTTTCTCTATTTGTACGGTGAAACAGGTACCGGAAAAACCCATTTGCTGATTGCCTGCGCCGAGGCGGTCCAACGTCAGGGCTTTCGGGTTATTTATCTGTCACTGGCTGAATTGAAACAAACGTCGCAGCCCGCGGTTTTGCAATCGCTGGAGCAGGCTGATCTGCTATGTCTGGATGACCTGGAGGCGGTAGCCGGGGAAGCGGAATGGGAAGAAGCCTTATTTCATTGTTTTAACCGCCTGCATGATGCCAAGGGCAAATTACTGGTAGCGACGACACACAATCCTGCCAATATTGAATTGAATTTGCCGGATCTGCGCTCCAGGCTGGCAACCGGTCTGGTCTATCAGCTGACCAGCATGAATGATGAACAAAAACAGCAGGCGCTGATTTTGCAGTCACAATCACGTGGCTTGAGCATGACAGAGGATGTCGCACAATATCTGCTACGTCATTATGGCCGTGATATGCCGGCGTTGATGATCGTGCTGCAAAAACTGGACAAGGCATCGCTGCAGGCAAAAAGACGGCTGACTATTCCGTTTATCCGGCAGGTGCTGACGGATGGCTAAGGCCAGCCTGAGCCTGATATTACCTGACTTCGCGGCTTTATTTGCCCAGGATCTGAATCGTGCCGCCATACCCGCCACACTCAAAACCTTAACGCAAAAAGCGCATTTCGAACCGGACTCAGCCAGTCTGAGCAAACATTTATTTCAGTTGTTCGCCCCGCACACCAACTGGTCAGATGATTTGCCGGTGGCAAAACTTCGAAAAAATTCCGCAACAGCAATTTGTGCCGATCCCTGTTATCTGCACCCGGATCGAGACCGTTTGCTGGTGTTCCACCAGGGACTGGATCTGACACAGCAAGAGGCGCAAATCATGGCCGAGGCTGTTCAGCCATTATTGGAAAAATTTTCAGCAAAACTGATTGTACAAACACCGCAGCAATGGCTGCTGGAACTGGCTGATATGCCGGCAGTGGCGTTCACCGCGTTAAGTGAACTCGACGGCCAGCCGGTTGCAGACCATCTGCCTAAAGGCAAGCAGGCCGCAGAGTGGATTTGCTTGTGGAACGAAATTCAAATGCTGTTATTTGATCTGCCGCTTAATCAGCAACGGGAAGCCGCAGGCAAACTGCCGGTTAACAGTCTCTGGTTCTGGGGCGCTGCGGCATTACCTGACAACTGGCAACACTGGCAGACAGTCAGTGGCCAACACGTTTTTTTAGATAAATTGTGCCAACTGAGTGGTTCAACGTATCAACCTGCAGCAGATAGTCTTGAAGCGGTGCTTAACGATCGCGGCGGCATGAAGCTGCATGTGATGGAAACACTGAACTGGCAAAACGACTGGCAACGGCAACTCGAACAAATGGAGCTGGATTGGTTCAAACCCGGCTGGCAGTTGCTGCGAAGCTGGAAAATAAAACGGTTGAACTTGATCGTGCCCGAGTGGGGCCAGTACAGTCTGAGTTCGCTGGACAGCTGGAGATTCTGGAAATGAATCAGATTCAAATTATTGAACGTGATTGCAACGGCTGGCAGCAGTTGCCGGACAGCTGGCCGGATTGTCTGCGCCGGGTAATGGCAGCCAGAGGTGTGAAGCAAGTTGACTTGCTCACATACGAATTGGCTGATTTACCCCGTCCGCAACAGATGCTGGGTATGGAACAGGCCGTGATATTGCTGAGCGAGGCGCTCGAACAGCAGTGGAAAGTCACGGTGGTGGCCGACTTTGATAGTGATGGCGCGACCAGTTGTGCGTTGGCGATGCGTGGCCTTAAAGCCATGGGGTTACAGCAGATTGATTTTATCGTGCCCAATCGTTTTATCCACGGTTACGGGCTGACCCCGGAATTACTGAATGACATTCCGCTTGAAGACCAGCCAGATTTATTGCTGACCGTTGATAACGGTATTGCCGCCGTTGCCGGCGTCGCCGCCGCCCGGCAGCGGGGTATTAAAGTGCTGGTAACCGATCATCACTTGGCCGGCGAGCAGTTGCCTGCGGCTGAAGCTATTATCAATCCCAACCAACCTGGCGATGAGTTTCCCTCAAAGAATATGGCCGGTGTCGGGGTGTGTTTTTATCTGCTGTTGGGGCTGCGGCAGCATTTGCGTGATGCAGGCTGGTTTGAGTCGCAACAACTGACGGAACCGCGACTGATTGATTGGCTGGATATTGTGGCTTTGGGCACCGTTGCCGATGTGGTGCCACTGGATCAGCTCAACCGCACATTGGTGGATATGGGACTCAAACGTATTCGTCGCGGGATGGGCTGTGCCGGGATCAGGGCGTTAGCCCAAATTGCCGGTCGTGAGACTGCCAGCTTGGCTTCGCCCGATCTCGGTTACAGTATTGCGCCGCGTTTGAATGCCGCTGGCCGCATGGAAGATATGGGGCTGGGCATTGCGCTGTTGCTCAGCGATGATTTCGAGCAGTCTTTAACCCTTGCCACCATGCTGGATCAGATCAACCTGGAAAGACGATCGGTCGAGCAGAATATGCAACAGGATGCGCTGGCAATGTTGGCTAAGCTGGATTTGCAAGACGCTGAAAAAGCCCCGGGTTATTGCCTGTTTGATCCGGACTGGCATCAGGGCGTGATCGGTTTGCTGGCCTCGCGCATCAAGGAAAAACTGCACCGTCCGGTGATCGCATTTGCACCCGGCAATGAAGGTGAAATAAAAGGTTCAGCGCGGTCGATTCCCGGTGTGCATATCCGCGATGTGCTGGCACGGGTTGCGGCTAATAACCCCGCTTTATTACAACGTTTTGGTGGCCATGCCATGGCGGCAGGCATGACTATTAAAGCCGACGATCTGGCTGAGTTTACGGCCCTGTTTGAACAGGCGCTGACGAGCATGGTTGAGCCTGAAGTTTACCTGCAAACCCTGCATTCAGATGGTGAACTGGCCGGTGCAGAAATCAATCTGCAACTGGCGGAAATGCTGCCGCAGGCGGCACCGTGGGGGCAGGGGTTTGAAGAACCCCGGTTTCATGGCTGTTTTATGGTCGAAGATTGGCGACTGGTCGGGCAGGAAAGCGATCACCTGCGATTAAGCCTGCGCCTTAACGATAACAGCCTGGTGACCGCCATGGCCTTCCGGCAACAGAAACCCGACTGGCTACAAACAGGACGATCAGTTTTGATCCGTTACCGGCTGGCGGTCAATGAGTTCCGCGACAATAAAAGTTTGCAATTTTTGGTCGATGATTTATTGCAGCCGGTTTGAGGTGTCAAACAAGTTTCAAGTACTCTGGCCCTGAGGGATCATCTTTTTAAAAAGTAAGTAATGAGAAAAATTTTCAAAAACTTTCTGTCTGCTCTAATTCAGAACGCATTTATAGCAGTTATCATTGCCATTGTTACTGTGCCGGTTTTAGTCTCGGTGGTCACAGGAACTATTGATTTATTAATTCAGAATCTTAGTTACGATGCGCCAGTTTGGTTGGTGATACTTTGTACATTCACTGGAATTTGTTACGTTCATTTTTCAAGTCGTAATAAAACCAAAGATACTCAGCCGGAAACAAAAAAATTTTTAATCGAAGATTCAGGCTTCAAATGGCGCGTCATAGATCACGAAAACGGTTTTTCTTCTGTTGAGCAAATTCCTTTGTGCACTGTTCATGAATGCGAGTACGTCTTAACACCCGGAGACCAGTATATGTGTCGGGAGACTATCGCTTCCGAATGCCATGAAAAGATTCTTGAACCAACAGAACTCACTTTCTATTGGAATTTAGCCAAATCCAAAGCTAATTCAATAATTAATAAATACGAAACGAAACATTAACAAGTTTTTCCAGCCGATCACTGACGCGTCGGCTGAATAAAGCGTTGGTATGACTCCCCACGTCAAGCAGAATAAGTGTATTTCTGCTCAATAAAGAACCCTGTTTTTGCTGATTTAGATATTTAGGATATTTAGGGTCAGTGTAAAAATTATCCATTTTTTAACTTTTGACCTCGTTTCATTGGAGTAACTCTGCGCCCAGTCAATGCATGATTTCTCATTAGCCGGACGGCTAGTTTTTACACTGACCCTAAATATCCTAAATATCTTAAGTTTTTCCTGCGTTTGCAACGAAGTAATCATAATATTTACGTGCTTCTTCCTCCGGCCCTAACGCGACATCTATAAGCATTTTAAGACTCCATACTGGGCCGGGAATAACTTGCCCTAAATCCAGACCTTCAGGATAGGCTTCTGGGCCTATTGCCATTTCTAAGTTTTCAAACCACCAGATTTCTATTTTTCGTAGAAGGCCTATCATTTCATCGAATGCTTCAGCGACATCGAAATCTGCGCCGGATGCGGCAAACGTAAGCATCTCGTGCGCCAGAGTGTTACGGCACCTCTTGATATGCTCGAATTTTTTCATATCTTCATCATCAATGGCATTCATATCTTGCAGCCATTTCAATGATGCATAAAGAGGGCTTCTGTTCAGAGAAAGGACTTTCTCCTTGTATTCTGGACTAACAATCATCCCATTTGCATCAAATCCATTTGTGAAGAAGCCTTCTATTTTCTCAATAATGCTACTTTTGAGCATTTCAAAAGCCATCGAAAATATCGAGGCTGTGATGATGTTTTCTTTAAGCCTATCTGGGTGAAGTGCTCTTTCCCAGGATGCTTTTACTTTTTCGTCCATACTCGATCCAGATGAAACTTAACATTATTAATAAGAGGAACAAAAATTCCCTGTAATTTTTGGATATATACGGACAATAATTCCCTGTAAATACATAATCAAGCGAAAAGAAGGAATAATCTGTCTTATCAAATCTTAAATATCCAGCGTAGTGATTTTCACACGCTTACGGAAATCCTCCAGTTCATGACCTGTAAACAGTTCGGTGCCGGGGTGCATGACGGTTCCTGCACCACAGGCAATGGCATGTCGTAACGCTTCTTGAGGGTCTTCGGCCAGGCCGAACCCGGCGACCAGCCCGGCAACCATCGAGTCACCGGCGCCGACCGTGGTGTTGACCGGCACATCCAAAGCCTTGGCGTAATAGCTGTTGTCAGGACTGACCAGCAAGGCTCCATCAGAACTCAGCGATACGCAGACATGTTCAACACCTCCACGTTGGATCTGGCGGGCGGTATGAGCAATGGCTTCCAGTGAACGCAGCCGCACGTGGAGCAGGGTTTCGAGTTCGTATTTGTTGGGTTTGATTAAAAAAGGTTTGGCGGCAATCGCGTGTCTGAGCACTTCACCGTGACTGTCGACGACCGCCCGGCCTCCCTGCTCATTAATGCGGTTGACGAGATCGGCATACAAGGTTTTGGGTACATTGGGCTGGAAGGAGCCGGTAATAATGCCGTAGCCGGCATCTGAGACCTTAAGAAAGTTTTCTACCACGCTTTCAAGCTGGGTTTGGGGAATATCGGTACCGCCCCCGATGACCTGGTATTGCGTTCTGGTTTCGACTTCGATGATGGCAGTGTTGATCCGCGTTTCACCTGATACTTCTTCGTATACAACATGGTTCAACTGCTGTTCCAGCAGATCTTTGACGATTTGCCCGACTGCCCCGGCAATCACGCAGAATGTGTGGGCCTCGATATTCATTCGCTTCATGGCGCGGCCGATATTGATGCCGTTGCCCCCCGGATCGTGGCGGGCCGCGTCGGCGCGTGATTTTTGTTCGGGAATCAGGCGGTCGACATGATAGGTCACATCCAGGGCAGGGTGGAGACAGAGGGCGGTGACCGGACGTTTGGGTGTGGATGCCATGAAAAACTCCTGAAGCCGATTTTTGTACAGTGTAAAAGAAGTCGCCTTTGGTTGGTAACAAAACATTGAATTAACCTGAGGTTTGGATAGCTCATATGGTGAAATCATTTATTCCCGTAGAGCCTGTACCTTAGTTGTTGTTCATGCTTCGACAGGTTCATGCTTCGACAGGCTCAGCACGAACGGCTCCCTCTCAGTACCGTTCGCTCTGAGCTCGTCGAAGAGCGAATACTATGGCTGAACTTTCATGCGAATGGGCTAAAAGCTTCTTATGTGCATCTTAGGTTGAATTAAGCAGGGTGGATAAGGACAATACAGGTTTGCATTTAAAGTTAAACCTTATGTCAGCCGTAGTCGCCGGTTTTAGAGCCCAACCCTGTGAGCAACTCTGTTGCTGCGCGCTGACCTGTCATGTCTGATCCTAAGTCGGTGGTAAGCAAAATATTCGAGCGCATTGAAACCGCAATGCCGGACTTCAAGGCCCGGCCACAACAACTCGACATGAGCGAGTTTATCGCCAAAGTGTTGCAACGTCCGTCGCAACAACGTGTTGCCGTGGTTGAGGCCCCGACCGGGGTCGGAAAAACGCTGGCGTATCTTAGCGGCACGATTGCCGCGGCGCTTGAAAACAAAAAGATGCTGGTTATCAGCACCGCCACGGTGAATTTGCAGCAGCAGTTGATGCAAAAAGATCTGCCGCAGTTTTCCGCCGCACTGGAGCAGCCAATCAAATTTGTCCAGATCAAGGGCCGCCGTCGTTATCTTTGTCCCAGCAAACTCAGTCAACTGGTGGTGTTATCGGGCCAGCAGGAACTGGGGCTGGATGTGGATGATAAATACCGGCGGATGCTGCAAGTCGCGCATGGCAAACAGTTACTGGCCGACTGGGAGTCGGAGCGCTGGGACGGTGACAGGGACAGCCGCCGCGATAAAATCGAGGCAGATTTGTGGCAGCAGGTTTCAACCGATTCAGAAGGCTGTGCCGGTAAAAGTTGTTCTTTTTATCTGCGCTGTCCTTATTACAAACTGCGCCGGGAAATGAGCAGTGCCCAGGTGATTGTGGCTAATCATGATTTGATATTGAGCGATGCCGATCTGGGCGGCGGGCTGGTGTTGCCGAATCCGGAAGATGTTTTGTTTGTATTTGACGAGGCCCATAACCTGCCGAGAAAAGCGCTGGATCATGCGGCCAAGGCGCTGAATTTTGCCCAGCTGTATCAAACCACCGAAACCGCCGACAGTGTTCTGAAAAAGCTGCCTTCGGCGCTGGCATTCCGTCAGCATGATTTCGGTTACCTGTTTGCGGAACTGAGACGGGATTTGCCTGCAGTGATAAACCATCTGCAACACATGGAAACCCTATTGCAGAATGACAGCCTGGTGCATGATTTATTGGAGGAACGCATCAGCGAACCCCGTATTTTCTGGCAGAGCCCTTTGGTCAATGCACTGGTGACACCCAGTCAGGGCTTATTGCAGCGCGCTAATAATATTTACAAACATTATTCGTTGATAGCCAAGTGGATCAAGGAAGGGCTGGAGAAAACCCTGCTTTCCAACAAGGTCGGTGAGGCCTTGTTGCCACAGGTCGGCGCAGTACAGAATATTTTTGGCTACCTGATCGATTTTATGGGGCTGTTTCTGGAGCCGGATAAGATCGAGCGTCCGCCTAATGTCAGATGGCTGTCGGTAGAAACCTTTGCCAAACAGAAAACGCTGGTGATACATGCCGGACCGATGACCGCGGCCTATTTTCTCGATCGCAGCCTGTGGATGAGGGCTTATGGCGTGGTGCTGACATCGGCCACTTTACGGGGCATGGGCTTGTTCCACCGTTTTCGTATGGATTGCGGGCTGCATCGTTTTGATGAGCAGCATTTTCTGGCGGTGCGATCACCTTTCAACTATAACGACCAGGCCACTTTGAACCTGCCGGCAATGCAATATCTGCCTAATGAGCAGCACAAAGAATGGCGGGGAGAGGTGGTCAGCAAGCTGGCTGAAATTATTGATACTGCTGAAGCGACACTGGTGTTGTTTACCTCACGGCAGGTGATGGAAGACGTTTACCGGCAACTGCCAGCTGAACTGGCGGCGATGGTGTTGATACAGGGCGATACTTTGTCGCCGAAGAATATGGTGCTCAGGCATATCAGACAGATAGAAGCGGGGCATGGCAGTATTATTTTTGGTATGGACCGGTTTGCCGAAGGCATCGATCTGCCCGGTAATTTATGTACCCATGTGATTATTACCAAACTGCCGTTTCCGGTCTTTACCCGCCCGATAGAACAGGCCAAACAGGAATGGATTATCCGTCGAGGCGGACAACCCTTTACGGCGTTATCCTTACCTGCAGTCAGTGTCAAACTGATTCAGGCCTGTGGCCGTTTGCTGCGTAAAGAAACCGACTCCGGTCGTATTACTATTCTGGACAGGCGGCTGCTGACCAAAGGTTATGGCAAACAACTGCTACAGCACCTGCCTGATTATCGCTTGATGGACTGATATACCCCAACTACCTCAAAATGCAGTGTCATGCTGTATGAAGCTAAGAAGAGCAACACGGGTAATGGCTGACAGGCCATTACCCGTGACATAGTTGCTTTACCAATCAATGGAATAGGTGGCGCTTACCGTACGGCCCTGTCCGGCAGAATAACGATTGTCGAAGTTATACATTTGTGAAATGACCGGGAAATACTGTTCGTCGAGCAGATTTTTGACGCCTATATTCAAGCTGCCGTTGCTGAACTGAACCGTGCTGATTAAATCCAGCAGCGTGTAGTTGTCCACTTCACCTTTGCCGAAACCACTCTCTCCCTCAAATTTGTCACGATGCCCAGAGTACAACAGTTGCAGGCGGTTATGCCAGTTGGGCAGGGTTTGGTGCTCGATATAAGCCGTTGCCTTGAGTGGCGCAATACGGTTGCCCAGCAAATGGGTATCGAAACTGCCGTCATCATCGGTATCCTGCTTGCCTTCAGACCAGCTCACTGTGCCGCCGGTGGCCCATTGCTCGAAGGGTTGCAGGTCAACGGTAGCTTCCACACCATAAATACGTTCCGGTGCACGTACTACCTCGATCGGATCGCTGGGTGATGAAGGGCTGGTAAGCCCGGTTCCCAGATCGGATTCGCTGTAAAACAAGGACAAACTGGTCTGTATTTTGGACCAGTTGCCGCGGATACCTATTTCATAGTTGTCTACGACTTGTGGTTCGGGCCGAATGGTATCTACCGATGAATCAGCCTTAATGTTACGCAGGATTCGACCAATTTCCGGCACGGTAAAGCCCTGAGAGAATGAAGCAAACGTGTTGATTTCATCGGTCAGGTAATACACTGCACCGGCATTGAATACCGTGTCGTGGTAGTTCAGCTTGCCGCCTTCTACATCAGCGCCACTGAGCGTGGTGTAGTCATCGACTTTAAAGCGGATAGTCTCGTAGCGGGCACCGCCATGGATAACCAGCCTATTGGTCAAATCATATTCGGCCTGCAAAAACGGACCGATGGTATCTTGCTCCATTTCGGGGGTGAAGAAGCGTCCGTCTTCCAGAGGTTGCGCTGTTTTTTCATGGAGTAGATCCACACCCCAGAGCACGCGGCCCGATGAGAAAGGGGTTTCGATATCCAGGCGCGCCCCGGTACGCTGAGAGTCCAGGAATGACTGCCCACCGCCAGGGTAGATAGGGTCAGGAAAGAAACCGAAACGGGTCATATAGTCACGATAATAAACCTGGGTGCTGACCTTGCTGCCCAAGATGTCTTGGTGGCTGTATTTCAGGTTCAGCTGCAGATTTTCCATCTTCATATTCTTGCCGCCGGCATCGCCTCTGACAGCAATCGTTTTTTCCTCGCCGGTGATACCGTTTTGCAGGATATAATTGGTATCCTGTTCTAGCTCATAGTAGTTGCTTGATATTTCCAAGCGCTGCTGTGCATCGATATCCCACCCCACCTTCCCGAGCAGGTTGTAGCTTGTCGCGTCCGCCAGACCGCCCTGACCGTTGGGGTCGGGAGGGATGATATCGCCTTCGCCGTCAAAAAACAGACCGTTTTTTTCAGCCGATGCATTGAATGTGTAATCAAATTGTTCGTGGCTGCCTGAAACGGACTGGGTGACACGTTTGCGCAGGCTGTCACTGACATCAGTGGGGGCAAAGCCCAAAGTGACATCAGTGTGGAATTGAGCTGGTCCGTCCTTGGCTTTTCTGGTGATGATATTGATCACACCGCCCGTACCGCCCAAACCGTAAATACTTGAAGAACCGCGTAATACTTCGACACGTTCAATGGCTGCCGGATCGATGGTTCTTAAGTTGCGTTGGCCATTACGTAGCGAGATGGTTTGAGGCACACCGTCGATCAAAACAAACAGATCACGGCCACGTAAAGTCTGACCGACATCGGTGAAACCTTCAGTACTGGTACCCAGCCCAGGCACGTGCTTGGCCAGAATGTCACCCAGATCTGAGGTTAAGGCGGATTGTTTTTCGATTTGCTCACGGGTGATGACGGTTGCCGCCTGCGGGGTATCGGTCAGATTATTCAACCAGCGGCTGGAGTTGACTGTGACCTCGGGTAACACCACGGTCTCCATTTCGGTTATTGGTGCCAAATCCAGTGTCACTGCTCCGGATGCTGTAATACGCGCTTGTAATCCTGTCCCTGCCAGCATCAGCTTCAATGCCTGTTCAGGCGTATAACGCCCCGACAGACTCCGGGAAACCTTATCTCGTGTTAACGCTGCATCGTACAGCAGCTGTAGATTGGTTATTTCTCCAAACCGGGTCAGGGCGGTACTGAGCGACTGGGAAGGGACAGCAAACTGGAATGATTTGTTTTGTGCCGTTTGTTGTTTGGTGTTGTTGAGTGTTGTGGTGTCTTGTGCATGAATGACGCCGGGTATAAGTAATGTCGCACTCATTAATAGCAGTTGTCCGGCTTTTTGTGCACGGTAATGTGGCGATAAGACTTTCAATTTCTTTTTGTTCTCAAACGTTTGTTTCATTTTAAATGCTTGCTCCCATTAAAGATAAATAAAAACATATTGCTTCTTATTATCATTAAGACGGTTGCCAAGTCCTGATCCCTGACATCGAAATAAAAAATTTTTGCATTGCAGGAAATAAAGACCGGGATCTGAAGGTGAAACGCCAACAGACCCTGTGGAAACTCAGATCAGGTTTGCGAGTGCTCAAGCACTGTCAAATAACGGGTTAACTGGTAACGGCGAATAGGGAGCACATCCTGTAATGCCAGTAAAACGGCTTCCGGATCTTGAATATCGAACATACCACTGACACGTAATGTTCGTAGTGACTGATCGAGAATGATAATCCTGCCTTGACGGTAACGGTTAAGCGTATCAATAACGTCAGCGAGTGGTTGGTCATTAAATATGAGTTTGCCTCTTTGCCAGGCCGTTATCTGATGGTGGTCGACTTTTTCTATAGCTGATAAACCGGTATCCGAATCATAATTAACACGCTGACCGGGGCTGAGTGTTTTGCTTGCATTGTCATAATCAACCTGAACTGAACTTTCAATGACAGTGATAGATACCTGTTCCGGCTTTTTAAATACTTCAAAGACGGTGCCTAACGCCAGGGCCGTGCCATTTTCCGCAGCCACTGTGAAAGGGCGATCTGGATCGGGGGCCACGACAAACAGGGCGCGACCCTGATGTAATGTCAGTTGCCGGGCATGCTGTGAATAGTCGACAGAGACAGCAGAGATGCTGTCAAGCGAGATGGTTGAACCGTCAGTTAAGGTCAGTGTCTGTATCTCACCGGTCGTGGTGTGGTAATCACTGGTGAGTATAGTCAGTGGACCGGGTGGCCAATAATAGCTACTGCTACCTATCAGGATAAACAACAGCGTAAATACAGCAGTAAAAGCTGGCTTCCATATCTTGTTGGGGGAGGGGGACGGTTTAGACTGTCGTTGTTCAAGTTCTTTATTGGCCCAGGTTTCCAGGCCATCAAAATCGAGCCAGATCTTACCGACCTGTTCAAACTCCTGTGCATGTCGCTGACTACGAGAGCGCCACTCTTCAAACTGTTGCCGTTGTGCTTCAGTCAGTGTGTCTGACTGCAGCTTGGCGAACCAGATGACGGCTTCATCAGCAATGGTTTTATCAAAATGAGAACGTGTCATGTAACCTGGTCCAAATCTTATGGTCAGCAAAATTCATATGTCAGTCCGGATGGGCTCTGTCAATTTAAGTCAGCACTTAAACAAGTAAGTTATGACCCAGGAATTCAACAGCTTCCCGGCAAGGCGCTTGCTCGCTGAAACAGTCATAATTGGTAAGTGTAAGTACCAGGCTGAGTAACATCATATTTTAATTATCCAGTTATTGAAGCGCTTGTTGCAGATGGTTACGGCAGTGGGTGAGCGCTCGAATCACATGTTTTTCTACCATATTGCGCGAAATATTCAGTTGTTTTGCAATTTCCGTGTGCGACATGTTCTTGAATTTGTGGAGCAGAAATACTTCCCGGCAACGTGGTGGCAGTTCTTCAATTGCTTGTTGCAGGATAATCAGGCGTTGCTGATAGTCAAGCACTGTTTCCGGCGACGGCATGTCGCTGACCAGACTTTCCGGAACGGGCTCATCACTGATATAGTGGCGGCGTGATTGTTCTGAACGCAGCTGGTCAGTGGCGAGATTGGATGCGATTCTGAATAAATAGGCACGTGGCTGTTTAATTGTCTGTAGCGGCGATATGCGTTGTACCCGTAACCAGGTTTCTTGCACGACGTCATCAGCCAGCAATGCACAGCCGAATCTACGGGCTATAAATGCCTTTAAATCGTCGTAACAATGTGTAAATACGGTTAACAGCTTCGACTCGGGATCACGGGACATCTGTAATCATATCCCTCTATGGCTGGTAGCGGTGAAGAGGGACATATACCGAACTTGCTATATTCAAGCAGGACCGTTTGAATTTTTGCACAGCGTGTGTCCTGATAGTTTGCTGATAAAATCAAATGGTAATGATAATCATTATTATCTAAAGGTCAACTCTTTATTTGATTATCGAGTCCTGCTCTGCGGTTTGAAGTCTTACCGCGACATAAACGCCTTCATGTTTGCCGCCGTCATTTCCGGCAAACTCAATCTGCGAACGTAAGGTGATGCGGGCACGCCCCCGGCGTTGGAATGTATTTAGAAACAGTTGCCAGTGTTTATCATCAGGTAAACTGCAAATTGCATGGAAGTCACTGTCGACAGGGGCGGTGAAATCAAACTGACTCTTTTGAATCACCAGCCGTGCGGACAGGTTCATTTCCTTGAATTTTATAAATAACAGGCTCCAGCCCGCTAAGATTCCCACTGCCGCCAAGCTGCCGCCGAAAGCGGTATCACGATGATTCAAGTTAGGGGTCAGAGGTACATCCAGTTTTACGCTCTGGCTATCATAACTGGCGACTGTGACAGCGAGCGCTGAAGTGAGCGGGATCTGTTTATGGATATAGGCATTTACTTCATCAAGGTTCATAGTCTTTGTCTTTATGCTGTTTTTTGACGCCGTCAAAGTAGCGAAGATTGCGACCGTTGGATCTCTGTATAAATGTTACCACTCCATGTGCACTGCAGGTGTCAAACTGAGTTAGAGTCTGAGGAGTTCCCACGAATAATATATAAAAATCATCTAGTTATTAAATTGTCTGAGATCGTCAAATGTGATATTGCCAGCTCTAGACCCTTCGGCTGACGCTCAGGGTGACACCTTTTATACTCTAGAGCCTTGCAGTGAGTCGAAAGTGGTCATGTGGCCCCTTCGGCTTCGCTCAGGGCAGGCTCCGTGGAGGCATCTGGAATTGTTCTGAAATTTGTGGGGATCCCTCAGAGTTAGAGCCTATTGATTCGCCTCTGATGTCGTTACAAAAGCCTGATTAGTTCACAAGAACCGCATTATGGGAATGTTTTCCTCAATGTATGGGAGGTCTTGCTGCAAGGATTGACGGTCGCAGGCAGTATCATAAGCAACAGTGTGGAACAGCCCATACGATTTTCAGTTAGTTGAGCTACCTATTCTGGTGCTCAATACAAACAAGGAGGATAATGATGAAAAAAGCAATCCTGAGCACTTTGGTATCATTGACGCTACTGTCAGCGCCGGCTTTTGCAGCAATGAATACATTAAGTTTTTCTGAACAGTTGCAATTGCAGAAACAACAGCTGCGTCCACAGGCTTTTAATTTCTTCTCCGACCGTTATCAGCAAATAAAAGCACATGACGAGCAGGCGAAATTATCATTTAAATTACAATTGGATAGTCAAAAGTCTTTGCTGCGATCTCAAGAGTTCAATCCGATAAGTGATGCTTACAAACAAGTTAAAGCACGCAACTCTTAAATTTCCAATCATTCATGCAATAAAAAAACCCCGGCATTTATGTCGGGGTTTTTTTTATGTTTGCAGATGGTTAATTATTCGCTGCGGCTGGTGACTTCCAGCAGATGATAACCAAACTGGGTTTTAACCGGGCCTTGTACGGTATTGACCGGTGCTGAGAATACGACTTTATCGAATTCAGGCACCATCATGCCGGGACCGAATTCACCCAGATCACCGCCGCTGCGGCCTGATGGGCAGGATGAGTGCTCTTTGGCAATGTCGGCGAAATCCGCGCCTTGTTCGATTTCACGTTTCAGTTCCTGACAGATTTCTTCACTGTCGACCAGAATATGTCTTGCAGTTGCTTTAGCCATGATAATTCCCGATTTGGATAAAATATTCATTATAACAGTTAAGTCCGGTCGTCTGGCAGTGGCCGTTATTTTGTTTATTTATTGATTCGAACGCTTGCTTTAGAAACGGGTTGCGTGCCATTTTAAGGTTGTAGCTAGGGCCTGTTTATCTTTCATCTCCGCCTCTGTTGTGAGCTGAAAAAGCGTCAATCAAGGCGCGAGGAGAGCAGTTTAGTTATTCTAAACAAACGACGAGCAACGCAGAGTGGCGCTTTTTCAGCCACAACCCGGAGGGCTGGGGCTATTTTTGCGCCCGGCTACGTTGTCAATCGTTTATGTAGGTCAGCTACACGGCACTCTTTCCGCCTTGCCAGGCACAAAAATAGCCTCCAGCAGTGGTGGATATGAAAGATAAACAGGCCCTAGTGTTGAGTTTGAGTTTTTTCAACGCCGAAAAAGGATAAGAGTCATGCAAAAAGAAACGCTGTGCATACATGAGGGATATGAGACTGATCCGGTAACCAAGTCCTGTGCAGTACCGATTTATCAGACTGTGGCTTACGAGTTTGATAATGCCCAGCATGGTGCTGATTTATTTAATCTCGATGTTCCGGGGAATATCTACAGCCGTATTATGAATCCGACCTGGGATGTGTTGGAGAAACGGGTGGCTGCACTGGAAGGCGGGCTGGCAGCACTGGCGGTATCGGCAGGCAGCGCAGCGATTCATTATGCCATCATCACCATTGCCGAAGCTGGCGATAACATTATCACTACGCCGCAACTGTATGGCGGAACCTACACTTTATTTGCGCACATGCTGCCCAAGCTGGGAATAGAGGTTCGTTTTGCTGACAGTGACAAGGCCGCGGATATGGCGAAACTTATCGATCACAACACCAAGGCCGTGTTTTGTGAATCTATTGGTAATCCTGCGGGCAATATTGTCGATATCGACGCTGTTGCCGAGGCAGCCCATGCTGGCGGCGTGCCGTTAATTGTCGATAACACTGTGGCGACGCCGGCTTTATTCAACCCTATCGCTTTTGGCGCCGATATCGTTGTGCATTCTTTGACTAAATATATGGGCGGTCATGGCACCACACTGGGCGGTATTATTGTCGACTCCGGACGCTTTCCCTGGGCTGAGCATAAACAACGTTTTGCCATGCTTAACGAACCGGAGGCGGCTTATCATGGTGTGGTCTATACCGAACAGTTTGGTGAAGCCGCTTATATCGCCAGAGCCCGCACGGTACCGCTCAGAAATACCGGTTCAGCGTTATCGCCGATGAACGCCTTTCTGTTGTTGCAGGGTATCGAAACCCTGCCATTACGCATGGAACGCCATTGCGATAATGCGATAGCAGTGGCACGTTACCTGGCCCACCACTCCAAGGTGGACTGGGTCAATTATGCCGGTTTACCCGGAGATAAATATTATGCTTTGGCACAGAAATATTTCGCAGGTAAACCCTCGTCTATCCTGACTTTTGGAATCAAGGGCGGTTTCGAAGCCGGTGTGAAATTCTATGATGCGCTGAAGATGATTAAACGTCTGGTTAATATTGGTGACACCAAAACGCTGGCTTGTCATCCGGCCTCAACCACTCATCGGCAACTGGAACAACATGAACTGGTTGCGGCAGGTGTTACTGCGGAAATGTTGCGTTTGAGTATCGGGATTGAGCATATCGACGATATTATTGCTGATCTGGAACAGGCCTTTGCTGAACTTGATTGAAACGACCATCTTTGAGGAAATTCAGCACTTGCCTGATCACCTGTTTATTACGCATTATAAACGGATGGCTGGCAGGCAGGCTGATATGATCAGTCATCCCTTCCAGCTTGGTGCTGGCTACTGTGACAGTACCATCATTCGGCTGAGGCAACACGGGAGCGAAAAGCAGGTTGATGGCGCGGGTACCTGCAATAACGCCAAGCTCAAAGTTTGCATCGCCTAGTTGATTCACAAAACTGGATGGTTCGGTCCCCAGCTGCATGCCTGTGGGACCGAAAATACGTCTATAGAGCCAATAAGGTTTCAGCCAGTCAGCAAGTTCACTGCCTTTATTGGGCGGTGCCAGCATCACCACCCGGCCCAAGTTGTCTATTTGATGATTGCGCAGGTAATGACGTAATAAAATCCCGCCCAGTGAATGGGTGACAAAATGGACTGTTATATCCGGCGGACATCGTGACAAAGTGGCGGGAATAGCAGCCTCACTCAGTGCTTCGATTGAATATCTGCTGGACTGGTAATCACAGTTAATGGTGTGGTAACCAGCCTGCTGTAATGCCTTTTCCAGTTTGTTCATCGAACGGTAGCTGCGGAGCAGACCATGAAGCAGAATCACACTTTCTTGTTTTTCTGCAGCGATATTATCAGAACAGTAAAAAGCCGGATTCATTTTGCGGGTTTACCCTTTACTACAAGGCTGTTTTTATACACTTTGATATAAAGCGGAACGGAAAATAACTGTTTCTTGTATTTAGAGCAGCCCCAGAATCTTTAGACTGGCTTTACCGATTTCGATACGTTTCGGGGCGTCTTCAAGTTGTTGCATGTCCATATTAAAGGCAAAAGGATAAATAGCTTTATCTTTCTGCAGCCAGCCCACCCACCAGCCGACACCGGCATCAGGTGCGTTAGCCCAACCGGTTTTGCCATATAAAACCCAGTTTTCACCGTGTTCCAGCTCAATAATATCGTGTACAGCCTGTTGTTGGGCTTTTTCAAACGGTAATTGTTTTTGCGCCAGACGGGCAAGCATTTGTGTTTGTTCAACGGCACTGATTTTCAGCGGCCCTCGCAGCCAGAAGTTATCCACTCTGTTGCCGATATCATTATTGCCATAGCCGATGCGGGTGACTGAATCCTGCATTTGTTGCAAACCGGTGCACCTGGCCAGTTCCTGATAGATCGGTACATTGGATATTTTGATCGCCTCACGCAAACTCATATCCTGTTCCCAGGCTTTGAAAGGTTGTGGCTGGCCGCCATACGGCAGGATTTCATCGACATTGCTGACTGAACCGGCGGCGAGTCCGATCAGTGTGTTGGTGATTTTAAAAGTAGAGGCGGGGATATAACGGCTATGAGCCCGTTGCCGGTTATGACCGGTAAGGCGCTGATTTTTGATGTCGAATACTACGAAGGTCCCGTTAATACCGGCCTCGCTAAATAATTGGCTGATTTGCTGATTATCCTGCCACTCGACAGCAAAGGTCTCTGCGCTGATCAACAGTAAAATAAGACTGATAAAAAATTTCATCTCCATTCCCTGATGAAAAATGAACTAGCTTATAGCATTTTGGCGACCAGCATTTGTGTGGCGCCTTTGTGAAACTGATATCTCCAGCTGTTCTGTTGTTGCAGTCTTAAATACTGACGGTATTGAAGCCTGTAATGGTTTTCTGCAGATAGAGCGTAATAAGTTCAAACAGGATTAGTATTGGTTATACGAACGTCCCAGGTTATTTCGGTATATTTGTATATGGGGCAATAGAATCGCCCCATATAACGTGAACGCATCAATATTTTTCCAGCCTATAACCCTAATTCAGTCAGACTCGGATAATCATCCGGACGAGGTCCCTGTGGCCACTGCAGTTTTCTATCGTTTTCTGCTATGGGCATATCGTTGATACTGGCAAAACGGGTTTTCATCAGGCCGTTTTTATCAAACTCCCAGTTCTCATTACCGTAGGAACGAAACCAGTTACCGGCCTCATCATGCCATTCATAGGCAAACCGTACGGCAATACGATTGTCTTTATATGCCCATAGTTCTTTTACCAGGCGGTAATCCAGTTCACGCACCCATTTTTTTTGTAAAAAGGCCTTGATTTGTTCGCGGCCCTGCGGGAACTCGGCACGGTTGCGCCACTGGCTGTCAGCGGTATAAGCCAGCGATACTTTTTCCGGGTTTTTGCTGTTCCAGGCATTTTCAGCCATTCGCACTTTCTGCGTGGCGGTTTCCAGATCAAAAGGCGGGAAGGGTGGTTTTGATTCGTTAGTATTGTTCATCATAACTCCTGATAAAAGTAGACCGATTTGTCTCTTTTAGGGTAGACAAACCTGTCTACTCATGTCAACATGATTTTATATAAAGCAACACAGAGCCAAAGATGGACAAGCGACAGCAATTGGTGGAGGCCGCCTTCTCATTGTTTTATCGGTTTGGTATCCATGCCGTGGGTATTAATCAGATTCTGCAACAGGCAGAGGTGGCAAAAAAAACGTTATACAGCCATTTTGCCAGCAAAGAGGCGCTGGTGACGGCGGTTCTGGACTATCGGGATCAGCGGTTTTATAACTGGTTGGAGAGCCGGATGAATCAATATGAGCCAGGGGAACAAGCGTTGCTGGCTATGTTTCATGCCTTGGATGACTGGTTTAATAACCGGGTGGCAAGTCTGGATGACTTTAATGGCTGCTTTTTTATTAATACCTGTGCCGAGTACGGCGATCCTGAATCACCCATTCATCAGCAATGTAATAATCATAAGCAGCGGGTACGCGAACTGATTCAGACGCAATTAAAGGCAATGAATATAGCAACCGAGAAGCAGCAAGAGCTGGTTGATGCGTTGGTGTTACTTAAAGAAGGGGCGATTGTGCTGGCACAGGTGCAGGGCGATAAATTGGCTGCGCATAAAGCCAGGCAACTGGCCCTGCAATTGTTCAACAATAGTAG
>NZ_JAPDMV010000029.1 GCF_026319305.1 Methylophaga sp. OBS4 | reverse complement strand
TAAAAAATTATCCATTTTTTAACTTTGGATTGGTTTTATTGAGGTAACTCTACGCCCAGTTAATGCTTCTATTTCTCGTGTGAATTTATCATTTCCAACGGCTAGTTTTTACACTGACCCTAAATATCCTAAATATCCTTTTCCCCGAGCGGCTGGAGGAATACATCAGTCTATGACTGATTGGCTGACACAGAATTTTGAACACCCTCTACCTCAACCCAACCTACGCGCTTGCTTATCGATCGATTTTCCGTATATGGGAACCCGGCACACTCGCACCTTCATGGAAACCTCTCCTCTGTAGTCTATCGATCGCAGCTTGTTTCTCTGGCGAAGGCTTGTTGAGCAGTTTTTTACGAAGTTTCTCTGCGCGAAGCCTTTCAAGTTTTTGTTGTTTTCTCTTCTTACGGTTAACCATGTTATTCGGGCAGCTTACATGCAAGTGTTTTTCGTAGTTTTTGTTGTTAACAAGCGCATTGCAGTTTTTGCATCGGATCATCCCTTTCGGTGTTGGCTTAAGGTTTGCCCTACGAGTTTTTTTGTTTTTCTGGGGTTTCAGGCCAGTAGTCTTTTCCGGCGACTGTTCTTGATTTTTCCAACGAGCGTCTGGAAACAGTTTCTTTAGTTGGTTCTGGAGGGAGTTCATACCATTTAGTGCTCTAACAGTGTGTTATACGGCATGCTGTTATAGATTCTTTACTACATGATAGACAGATAGTATCTGTCACCGCCAGTTTTTACCTCAACCCAACCTACGCACTGGTCAGGCTATCAATACTTTTAGCAATATCTCCACCCAACACAACTGATAATAGATGAGCTTCATATGCCTCTTCTTTGCTTACTTTTTCATCACCATATCGCACCCCTGCGCTACATTGAATTTTATCAATTAAGCTTTTCTCTACAGCAAACAGTCCATTTTCTTTTGATAGCCTTGATAATTCATGTAGCTGATGGTGCTTGGGAAAATCTATTCCTTTAATTGCTAAAAAAGTTTTAAATGATTTTTCTACTGTTTGTAAGGAAGACCACTTTGATAAGCCGTAATGAGGAGGACTTGATAGTAAGTGATTTACAGCTGAGTCTATGTCACTAAGAATTTCGCTAACCATGGGCGATTTTTGGACTTTAGATATTGAATCCATTGAGTGATAACCAGCAATAAATGAATCAGCAATGGTTCTTAACTCACCAGAACTTAATGATCTGGCCAGCCCAACAGGAAAATCAGTGATTACGTCCAAGATATTACATCGAGGAATTCTCTTTAACTTAAGATCCTCGCCTTGGTTAGAGGATCTCTCATTAGCCGAAATGAAAAACTCAACAGTCCCATAGATCTTTGGAAAGTGTACTTCCCAAAGATCTCCGCGCACCATTATTGCACCGCGCCCGGGCCCCATTCGGACTGCAAGTTTATTTCCATATCTTTCATCAAACCAAGAGAAGATTCTGATAGTTAAATCATCACCAGTATAGACACCATCTGCCGCAGGCCTATTCTCCCTTGGAAACAGACTAAGCCCAAGCTTTAGTGTTTTTGATATCTCAAACCAACCTCGCATTGGCCGTGCATGAATTGGTATTTCTTGTTCTCTAAGAAATGAATCCACCACTTCCATCATCGCAATGAACTCTTTTTCATTTGTGGGCAATTTGATTTGAAGCATCTTGATGCCTAATGTAGTGGGTCAAACGTCACCTGCAACCATTCCTTAAATCTTGTCTGGTGCTGGCGCATAGGTCTTTAGAATTTTCCGCTGTTGCTCAACAGAAATCTTGGTAAGCATTGCGGTAAATCCCATAGCCTCAAGCCTAGAAACGCAATTCTTGAGACTGATCTTTGAGAAAAATGGCACTGAAAGAGGTTCGTCGCTTTCGCTAACAACCGCATACACAACCCGATACTCTTTTGGCAAAGGCGATCTTGCTGGATCGATCTTGCGGTCTGCGGGCAACTTGTCATTCACAATGTTCCTATATACCGAATCCATTCTGAACAGTTCACCTGAAACCAATCCTTGATTGAATAAGTGGCTTAGCACACTTGATCCACCATATCTTTTCACGTGGATGAACTCCTTATCATTGCGATATAGGTCGCAGATCTCCACTCCAGATGCAGCACCTCGCACATAGGCAAGGTCTGTGTCCATGAGGACATACTCCGCTGGTTCGTTGTTCGCGACACGGCTGTTGTACGCACCCTCGGATTCGTCGTTATAGCAGGGCATTTCCTTATCATAGCGAACGATTGAATTAAAATTCTGATTGATCGTGTCAGCGTAGTTGGTTTCGATCCGATACCACTTCCCGTTATTTAGGAGGCAGACTTCATTGTTTCTTTCTACCTCGGCGTATAAGTAGTAGTAGGCTGGTCGATCAAGAACGGGCTTGTCATCAGCATCCACACAATAGATTTTGCGCCGCATCAGGTCCTCTGGTGTGACTTCCCCATCTTCGAATGTCTCTAGGAAATCGAGTACGCGAACATCATAGACTCGCGGTGCACGTCTTGCCATTGAGTACCTGAATCCCACGACGCGGTTCCAATCGATTATTTCTGGGACTGAGAGCCAAACTTTTTCAATATCTCGGTGGTTTAGGTTTTCAATGAGCGTGTTGTCCAGATCTTTTGTGACCTCGGGATCACGAATTTGGCCGATATGGTCAATCCATGAAAAAGGTCCGTTTTTGTATGCGTCGCTTCGGTAAGCGGCGAGGAGCATGTCCAATAAATCCGGCAATTCCTCTGGATCAATATCTAAACTCAAATGAATGGAATCCAACCCAGATACTCGGTTACCAAAGTATTCGTCGGCTGGCTTTCCCGTTACCGCACGAAGTAGATCCCGTTCAACATCAATGCCGAAGTACTGCACTTCAGTTGCACGGCCAGACTGTTCCCTCTGCTGTGTAGGCTGTGCCTCCAGTGTTGATTTGTCGATGCTTCTGATACTCTCAGGATCAAGTATGTTCAAGGCGGTCTTTAGCCCAAATTCCTTTTCAATCTTCGCACTATCGATGTTGTGCCAACCCTGGCCAAATGAAATGAGGAAGGTTCGTTGCTGCCAAGGTATAGAAAGAACAGCTCCGGTTGACGAGTTCCTTCCAAAGGCTGAAGCATCGACAAAGTTATGAAAGAGCGCGGCCCATTTGGGAGTGTTGGAAGTCTGGCGTCTGACGTAAAGTGTAGCCCGACAGCCCTGCCGGAGGTCCAAAGTCGACTTGTTTAATGCCCCGACGTTCTTGATGTTTCCATTGGGGAGGGCGATATCGTCCTTGGCGAGATAAATGCTCAGGTCAATCTTTGGTTCGTCAGCCATTTCGGATCCTCCCTCAAAGATTTAACGTCTAAGCCAAGCCGTCGAACTCGATGTGCTACTAGTTAGATGGATTCTAGCGACTAGCATTACAGAAGCACCTCAAGACGGAATCTACGCTTGCCGGTGAAGACGTTCTCGTACATCTGATATTCAAGTCGATAGGCCCACTCATATCCTTTTCCGCGAGTGGTCTCCACATTGATAAGTTCATTTTCAAGGGTCTGGAGTATTGGTGCATGTGAGAGGTGCTTCTTCGGAAATATAGTTATTCGTTCGGGAACGTTTTTACCTTCTGGACGCGAGACCTCGATTTTTTCAATTACCTCCATTCCTCCTTGGTCGAGAAGAATCGAGCCGTTTTCGTCGAAAATGACCATCGGGCGAAGCGATGCAGAAATCTTTCGTAAGAAAGATTCTTCGTGGATCTTCTTACCGATTCGCCAATCTATAAACTGGAATGCACCATAAATGGCCGCGATGATAGTCACGAGCGCTACCGCTCCCTCTAGTGCCTGCATCCATTCCATGTCTTCACCTCACGGGGCCCATTTAACAGTGTCTTTTATGAGACCAGTTTGGTCTCATAACAAATTATTAAGAGGGTGGCCTTATAATTCTTTATACCTACCTTGAATGTGACTGAATTTTGTTCACCAACAAACCGTTATGAAACATTAAAGTAACAGATTTAGTGACTTAAAATACATCGTTCAACACCAAATCCAACTGCGGCTGCTGTTTTTCTTCAGCAACAGGCATATCAAACCCGCTTAAACTCAAACCCACCAGTCTGACCGGTTTGTGGCCGGCTTCAGTCCGGCTTAATAACAGCGGAATCCATTCTTTTAAATCAGTCAACGCAATGCTGTGCTCTATGGTTTGTGCTCGCGTGACTTGCTGAAAATCGGCATATTTGACTTTCACGGTCACGGTACGTGCTTTCAGGTTTTGTTTCGCTAGGCTTTCCAGCACGATCCCGGCAAGATCACGTAATTTGGCGGTGAGTTCAGGTACGGAAAGGATATCTTCGGCAAAGGTGGTTTCTTTGCCCAGCGACTTGCGGACCCGTGTGCTGCGTACGGGGCGATTATCAATACCGCGGGCGATGTTGTAGTAATACTGGCCGGATTTGCCGAAGCGTTCGGTTAGTTCAGTCAAAGATTTCTGGCGCAAGTCAAAGCCGGTTTCGATGCCGAGTTGTTTCATTTTGGCTTCGGTGGCAGGGCCGATGCCATGAAACTTGCCGACCGGCAGTTCAGCGACAAAAGCTTCGCCTTGCTCGGGGCGAATCACATAGAGGCCATTGGGTTTGTCCATATCCGAGGCAATCTTGGCGAGAAACTTGTTGTAGGAGACGCCGGCGGAGGCGGTGAGATGCGTTTCTGAGAGGATATCCCGCTTGATGGCTTTGGCGATTAAGGTGGCGGAGCCATTGAAGTCGGCGGTGTAGCTCACATCCAGGTAGGCTTCATCCAAAGATAACGGTTCGACTTCGCTGGCATAGCGCCAGAAGATAGCGCGGATCTGGTTGGAGACTTCACGGTAGGCTTCGAAACGCGGCCGCACGAATATCGCTTGCGGGCACAAACGGTAGGCGCGGGAACAGGGCATGGCCGAATGAATGCCGAACTTTCGGGCTTCATAACTGCAGGCAGCGACTACGCCGCGGCTATCGGGCTGACCGCCGACAATCAGCGGTTTGCCTTTGTATTCCGGGTTGTCGCGTTGCTCGACGGATGCAAAAAAGGCATCCATATCGACGTGAATTATTTTGCGCTGTCGGATCATGGTGAATAAGTTAATAAAACTTCTCTGTATTTTCTCATGAATCGTTATCGCAACGCACCATACGTATTCCGTTTCCGTGGTGGATTGCTGAATGCGTCGATGGTACTTTAGCGGATTCAACCTAATCCGAGAGAATGGCTTGATAGCAAGAATTCGTTCATGGCAGGAAAGTTTGCGGGCGTTTTGTCACCCGCGGGTGGTAACGATGCTGTTTTTCGGTGTCGCTGCCGGCCTGCCATTGCTGCTGATTTTTTCTTCTCTCAGTCTCTGGCTGCGCGAGGCAGGGGTGGAACGGGCGGCGGTGACTTATTTCAGCTGGGCGGCATTGGGGTATTCGTTCAAATTCGTCTGGGCGCCGCTGGTTGATGTGATTCCGTTGCCGTGGCTGACGCGGGTGCTGGGCCGCCGCCGTGCCTGGTTGTTGCTGGCACAATTGATGATAGTGGTGGCTATTATCTTGATGGCGATGATCGATCCGGCCAGTCAGTCATTGACCCTGATAGCGCTGGCCGCGGTCTTGCTGGGCTTTTCCTCGGCCACGCAGGATGTGGTGATCGATGCCTACCGTATCGAATCCGCGGGTACCGAATTACAGGCGTTGATGTCAGCCAGTTATGTTGCCGGTTACCGTATCGGTATGCTGATAGCCGGTGCCGGCGCCTTGATTATCGCGAGTTATTTCGGCTCATCCATCGTTAGTTATAATTTCGGTGCCTGGCAGCTTGCTTATCTGAGCATGGCCGCATTTATGCTGGTGGGCATTATCACCACTTTGGTGATTGATGAACCACAGGTGAATCGGCACAGACCGGCTGAAGCTGCAAGAGACTACGCGGGCTTGTTTGTCACCTTTCTGGTGGCTATCAGTGGCGTTATTGCCTGTTTTACGCTAACCAGTAATGTCGCGGTTGCGGCCAAGTTGACCCTTGCAGGATGGGTGCAGAATGCGCAACTGGCTGCGGTGATGGTAGAAATGTTCCGGTTTGCTGTTGCCCTCGGTGTGGCCGTGTTGCTGGCAAGGTTCTGTATGCGGTTCCGCTGGGTAAACCGTGATTTGCTTACCCGCAGTTATCTGGAGCCGGTGCAGGATTTTTTCCGCCGTTATGGCTGGTCTCTGGCCTGGCTGTTACTGGCGCTGGTCGGCTTGTACCGGATCTCCGATATTGTATTGGGTGTGATTGCCAATGTGTTTTATCAGGATATGGGGTTCAGCAAACCGCAGATTGCAACAGTGGTAAAAAGCTTTGGTTTGCTGATGACGATTGTGGGTGGCTTTCTGGGCGGCTTGCTGGCGGTGCGTTTTGGTGTGATGCGCATTTTGTTTCTTGGCGCGTTGTTATCTGCTTTGACCAATTTGCTGTTTATGCTGCTGGCACAGATGGGGAATGACATTACCATGCTTTACGTGGTGATATCCGCCGATAATCTTTCTGCCGGCTTGGCCAGCGCCGCGTTTATTGCTTTTTTGTCCAGCCTGACTAATATTTCTTTTACCGCGGTGCAATATGCGATTTTCAGCTCGCTGATGACTTTATTACCTAAAGTCCTGGGGGGGTACTCCGGTTCTATGGCGGAATCGATGGGGTATGAAAATTTCTTTTTGATAACGGCATTAATGGGTATCCCGGTGCTGATTCTGATTCTGCTTGCGCGCAAACAATTTAATCTGACACTACCATGACATTTTCGCGACTGATTTTGATTATTGCTGCAGTTGCGATTTTTGCCTGGCAATGTCAGGGGGCAGATTCTGTTGTGCTTGGACCGGGCGTGAAAGTTGAACAGCCGCCAAAACAGAGTGTGCTGAAAAGCGCTGAGCCATTTGAGTTTAAGGACTATTCTCTGACGCCGCTGGCTGCTTTTTCACTGCAAGCAAAAGTGTTGTCGCGAGAGGATTACTGGCTGGATCGGGAGAGTGATCTGGCGCCGACTGATTTGGTATTAGGCTGGCAGAAAATGTCGGATGAAGCGGTGCTGGAGCAGATTGAGATCCGCCAATCAGGACGCTGGTATTACTGGCAGGTCAATGATTTTCCGATTCCCCGCCGCGCCATTGAAACACAAAGCGCCAATATGCATATGGTGCCCGCCGATGAGATCGTGGCAGCGATGCTGGATTTGGTCAGTCCGGGTCAAATTATCAGCCTGGAAGGTTATCTTATCCGCGCCTATGGTTACGATGGCTGGTACTGGCAAAGCTCACTGACCCGGGAAGATACCGGCGCAAAAGCCTGCGAATTGATGTTTGTCACCCATATTGACATTGTCGCGCCCTGAGAACCTGTTTATGCGGTGAGATCGTGAACAGGTTCTGAGTTTATTGGCCGGTCAGCCGGTAGCAGGGCTGATATTCTTTTTCACCCTGCCCCAGTTTCATACGTTTTTCCCGAACAAAGACCCGCAGTAACTCATCAATTGCTTTCATGATCGCCGGATCGCCAGTGATGGCATACGGGCCATGTTTGGCGACTTCCCTGATGCCAAACGTTTTGACATTACCGGCGACGATACCGGAAAAAGCCGCTCGTATCTGGCTGGCCAGGTCATGCCGCGGCAGAGCCGGATCCAATTCGAGTGCTGCCATATTGGCATGAGTGGGGATAAAAGGGCGCTGCAGGAGTGGATCGATATTCAACTGCCAGTTGAAGTAATAGGCATCCTGGCTGGCATGTCGCTCACGGTGAACTGCGTCAACTGCATCCCGCATCTTCTGGGCCACTTTGTGGGGTGTCCCGATAATGATTTGATACAGCTCCGTCACTTGGTCGCCGAGACAACGGCGCAGGAATGTGTCCAGTGTTGCAAAATAATCATGGCAGCATGCCGGTCCGGCAAAGACCACCGGTATGCTATGTTGATTATCCGGGTGCAGCAGGATGCTGAGCAGATAAACAATTTCCTCTACTGTGCCGGCACCGCCGGGAAATACGACGATACAGTGCCCGAGCCGCACAAAGGCCTCAAGGCGTTTTTCGATGTCCGGCATGATAACCAGCTCATTGACGATGGCATTGGGCGATTCTGATGCAATAATGCCCGGTTCGCTGATACCGATATAGCGGCCATTCTTGATTTGTTGTTTGGCATGACCGACGGCAGCCCCTTTCATCGGGCCTTTCATGGCACCGATGCCGCAACCGGTGATGATATCCAGGCCTCTCAGCCCCAGTTCATAGCCGACCTGCTTGGCATAATCATACTCTTCACGGGGGATGGAATGGCCGCCCCAGCACACTACCAGATTAGGGGTAACCCCCGGTCTGACTACGCCTGCGTTGCGCAGGATGCGAAACACCTTGTCGGTGATTTTTGCCGGTGCATCGGCTTCATCGGCCAGAATCTTGAAGTCGGTATAAACAATATCCCTGAGTACTGATGACAGGTGTTCCTGTATCCCCCGGATAATCTTACCGTCGACAAAGGATTGTGCGGGCGCATTGTGAATTTCCAGCATGATGCCGCGTGGTTGTGGTTTCAAGCGGATATCAAAATCGATAAAGCGGTTGAAAATCAGCTCGGCATCATCTTCTTCACTGTCCGTATTCAATACGGCCAGAGCACAGTCACGAAACAGTCGGTGCAAATCGGCGCGGGGATTGCTGAGTTTGAAGATTTCTTCCTGCGACAGTAGGTTAAGGCTGCGGATCGGACGGATCGTAGTGCGCGCAATTTTGTTCATGCAAATACCTTGTTATAACCTGTCTACTTTGATGCTCCCACTGTTGAGAGACTGAATCAATCCCCTAGGTGAAAAAAATAATCACACGCGGGTAGACCGGATTTTTTTATGCTGCGCTTAATAAAAAAAGCCCCTGATAACAGAGGCTTTTTCAACGATTTACACTAATAGTCTTAGGTTAATCCTAGAACGGAATATCATCGTCATAGTAGTCTGAATCACCGCCACCGTAATCAGGGCCGGCAGAGGATGAGGCCGGTTGCGGCGCATTATAGCCGCCTGATTTCTGGTTCGGCGATTGATCAAAGGATGTATCGCCACCGCCACCGCCGGCACCACGGCTGTCGAGCATGGTCATTTCATTACCGACAATTTCAGTTGTGTAGCGATCCTGGCCGTTTTGATCCTGCCATTTACGCGTCTGAATCCGGCCTTCAATATAAACTTGGGAACCTTTATGAAGATATTGCTGGGCGATTTCGCCAAGACGGTTGCGTAGTACAACCCGGTGCCATTCGGTACGTTCCTGCCGTTCACCAGTCTGTTTGTCTTTCCATGATTCGGAAGTGGCAAGTCTGAGGTTGCAGATGGAGCCACCGTTAGGGAAGGCGCGGCTTTCTGGTTCTGCGCCCAGACGTCCTACGAGAATAACCTTGTTTACTGACATGGTGAAATCCTTGGTTAAAAATTAATTTACTTATTCTACTACGACGCTAGTGCTGTAAAGCAAACGCTTCTAATTCAGAGAGATTGATCTCTTCCGGGGAGAACTTAACGTAAGCAACTTGTTCTTCCAGTACCACTATGGTTTCTTTAACACCTTTGATGGCATTGAGTTTGGCGATAATTTTTGAGGTATCGGTCATTGCCTTTTCATTAAGATGAATAATACGACTGCTGTAATGGCGCGGCGCTTTCATCGGCAGAATCAGCAGCAACCAGATAGCAATCAGCACCGCACAGGCGAGGAAAATCCCCTGCAGGCCATAAGATGTGTAGAGACTACCGCCTAAAACGCCACCAATAAAAGCACCAATAAATTGGGCGCTGGAATAAAAACCCATTGCGGTACCTTTATTTTCCAGTGGACTTAGTTTTGACATCAGCGACGGCAGGCTGGCCTCAAGAATATTGAATGCGGTAAAAAACAACCATAAACAAATTAAAATACCGGCCAGCGAGGGCGGTAATAAGGCCCAGCCCAGTTCAGCCAGACCCAGCGTGGCAATGGCACCCAGAAACACCGGTTTCATCTTGCGGTGTTTCTCGGCAATTATAATAAACGGCACCATGGTGACAAAGGCCAGCAGCAGGATGGGCATATAAGCTAACGCATGCTGGCTTTTATCGAGGCCGACCATGTTCTGCAAAGCCAGTGGCAAGGCAAAAAAACTGGTGGTTAATAGCAGGTGTAACACCATAATGCTCATCACCATACGCATGATTTGAGCATCACCCAGCACCTTGATAAATTGTTGTGGTACCGGCTCAATGTCGCGATGATTGACGCAACGCTGCGGCGTCGGCACCCACAGGTGTAATATGGCAATACCGATCAGTGCCATGACTGCCGTGACCCAGAAAATGCCGGACAGTCCTATCCAGTGCTCCAGTGCTGCGCCGGTAGCCAAAGCCACCGAGAAAGACAAACCGATACTGATGCCAATGCTGGCCATGGCTTTAGTCCGTTGTTCATCGCGCGTTAAATCTGCGGTTAAAGCCATCACGGCTGCGGCAATTGCGCCGCTGCCCTGCAACAATCGGCCGGCAATGACCATTTCAATGGACTGGGCCATCGCGGCCAGTACACTGCCGGCGGCGAATAATAACAGGCCAATGGTGATAACACGTTTGCGGCCAATGTGGTCAGACAACATGCCGAAAGGAATTTGTAACAAGGCCTGCGTCAGACCATATGCGCCGATGGCGATGCCGATCAGCATCGGGGTGCTGCCTGAATATTGATGTGCAGAAAGTGAAAACACCGGCAGGATCATAAACAGGCCCAGCATTCTCAAGGCAAATATAAGGGATAGGCCTGAGATGCTGCGCTTTTCCATTGCGGTCATCGAGGTCGTTGCAGTTTGTCTTTGCGTCATGAGATACCCAATCAACCTCAAAATGGTGGATGTCAGCGGGAGATAAAAGCGTTTCAGGTGGTGTTGCATGTTAGCGGTTTGGACCCTCCCAATCAAGAACATGCAGCAGCGCATGGAGCGCTTTTAGCCCCGCTCTCCGGGAGCCATCTCAGCGTTTCCAATGTGGTGCTATGGGGTGAAGGCAATGGCGGCCCCCCTTGTCAAGCACCATCGTACCGCCAGTGGAAACGCTGAGATGGCTCTGACACCGCCATTTTGAGGTTGATTGGGTATTGTTGGACAGAGTATATTGATCTGTTTGATTTTACTACGGAATCCTGATGAAAAATATAAGCGCTCCCGGGATGAAAAATATCAGCATCCGCGGGGCCCGCACCCACAACCTCAAAAACATTGATCTGGATCTGCCCAGAGATGCGTTAATTGTGATTACCGGTTTGTCTGGCTCGGGCAAGTCATCGCTTGCGTTCGACACATTATACGCAGAAGGCCAGCGCCGATATGTGGAATCCCTGTCCGCTTATGCCCGCCAGTTTCTGTCAATGATGGAAAAACCGGATGTGGATCATATTGAAGGCTTGTCACCGGCGATTTCGATTGAACAGAAATCAACCTCGCATAATCCACGTTCAACCGTGGGTACGATCACCGAGATTTATGATTACCTGCGCCTGCTGTTTGCCCGCGCCGGTGAGCCGCGTTGTCCGACCCATCAACTGCCATTAGCGGCACAAACCGTCAGTCAGATGGTTGATATCGTGCTGGCCATGCCAGAAGGTAAACGTATGATGTTACTGGCGCCGGTAGTGCAGGATCGTAAAGGTGAACATCGTGATGTGCTGGAAGAACTGCGCCTGCAGGGGTTTGTGCGTGCCCGGGTGAACGGCACCGTGATTGAGCTGGATAACCCGCCAGAGCTGGAATTGCGCAAAAAACATACGATTGAAGCAGTGGTGGATCGTTTCAAGGTGCGTGATGATTTGCAGCAACGGCTGGCGGAATCGTTCGAAACCGCGCTGAATATGGCAGAAGGTGTCGCCAAAGTCGTCTCGATGGATGATGAAAACGACGAAACCCTGTTTTCCGCGCTATTTGCCTGCCCTACTTGCGGTTATTCGATTCCCGAGCTGGAACCTCGCATGTTTTCGTTCAATAACCCAGCCGGCGCCTGCGGCACCTGTGACGGTCTGGGGGTGAAGCAGTTTGTGGATCCGGCCCGGGTGGTGTCTCATCCGGAACTGAGTCTGGCTGCCGGTGCAATCCGAGGTTGGGACCGACGCAATGCTTATTACTACCAGATGATGCAGTCATTAGCTGCGCATTATGAGTTTGATCTGGAAACCGCATTTGAGGAACTGCCGGAAACGGTTCGCCAGGTCGTGCTTTTTGGCAGTGGCAGAGCGCAAATCGATTTCAGCTATATCAGCGATCGGGGCAAGCAAGTTATTCGTCGCCACAGCTTTGAGGGTGTGATTCCCAATATGCAGCGCCGTTACCACGAGACGGAATCGAACAGTGTGCGTGAGGAACTGGCCAAGTTCCATTCGATTCGCGCCTGTCCTGATTGTCACGGCGCGCGCCTGACGCAGGCTTCCCGCCATGTCTATATTAACGAGATCACCTTGCCGGAAGTCACCACCATGCCTATCGGTGAGGTGCGCCAGTTCTTTGAACAGCTGATTTTGCCCGGAAAACGCGGCGAAATTGCCGCCAAAATCATTACCGAGATTGCGGCCAGGCTGAGCTTTCTGGTCAATGTCGGCCTCGATTATCTGACTTTGGCGCGCAGTGCTGAAACTTTGTCAGGTGGTGAAGCACAGCGAATCAGGCTTGCCAGTCAAATCGGTGCCGGGCTGGTCGGGGTCATGTATATCCTGGATGAACCCTCAATCGGTTTGCATCAGCGCGATAATGATCGTTTGCTGGCGACGTTGACCCGGCTGCGCGATCTGGGTAATACCGTGATTGTAGTGGAGCATGATGAAGAAGCGATTCGCAGTGCTGACTATGTGCTGGATATCGGCCCGGGTGCAGGTGTGCACGGTGGCGAAATTGTCGCCCAAGGGACGCCGGAAGATATCATGCAGAGTGAGCAGTCACTGACAGGGCAATACCTGTCGGGTAGAAGAAAAATTGAAGTGCCCGCCAAACGTGAGCCTTTCCACACCGGGCAAGTCATCGCTTTGCGTGGTGCTTGTGGTAATAATCTGCAAAATGTTGATATCGATATTCCTATCGGTCTGATGACCTGTGTCACCGGTGTGTCGGGGTCTGGTAAATCCACATTAATTAATGAAACTCTGCTTAAGCTCACTGCCAAAACGCTAAACGGTGCCTCGGAGGAACCGGCGCCGCACCAGGATATTCTGGGACTGGATCAGCTCGACAAAGTGGTGGCGATCAACCAGAGCCCGATTGGTCGTACACCGCGCTCGAATCCGGCCACATACACCGGTCTGTTTACGCCGATCCGCGAGTTGTTTGCAGGTACACCGGAAGCCCGCTCGCGTGGGTACGGGCCGGGCCGCTTCAGTTTTAATGTCAAAGGCGGCCGCTGCGAAGCCTGTCAGGGCGATGGCCTGATCAAGGTAGAAATGCATTTCCTGCCTGATATTTATGTGCCATGTGATGTATGCAAAGGTGAGCGTTATAATCGTGAAACCCTGGATATTCGCTACAAAGGCAAGACCATTACCGAAGTGCTGGATATGACCATTGAAGATGCCTGTGTTTTCTTCGAAAATATCCCGGTGGTTGCCAAAAAGCTGCAAACACTGATGGATGTGGGCCTGACTTATATCAAGCTGGGTCAGAATGCGACCACCTTATCCGGTGGCGAGGCACAACGTGTCAAACTGGCCAAGGAGCTGTCGAAACGAGACACAGGCAAGACGTTGTATATTCTGGATGAACCGACGACCGGGCTGCACTTTTTCGATATCGAACAGCTACTGAAAGTGTTACATCGGCTGCGCGACAGGGGTAATACCATTGTGGTTATCGAGCATAATCTGGATGTGATCAAAACGGCTGACTGGATCATTGATATGGGACCCGAAGGTGGTTTGCGCGGCGGCATGGTCATGGCAGCCGGCACGCCGGAACAAGTGGCTGAACATGCCGACTCTTATACCGGCGCTTATCTGAAACCGCTGCTGACACGATGAGTCTGGAGCAGGAAATAAAACTGATCGTGACCCAGCAGGCGGCAATAGATCTGAGCACGATATCCTGGCTGACAGCTTTATCTCAGGCCGAGCCGAAGCAATTACATCTGGTCAGCACTTATTTTGATACACCTGACCGGGCCTTGATGAAATCGGGTGTTGGTTTGCGCCTGCGTCAGGTTGATCAGCAATGGTTGCAGACAGTGAAATGCAGCGGTGACGTCGCTAATGGTCTACATCAGCGTAAAGAATGGGAGCATACGTTGGACGGCCCCGCTTTTGATTTGGCTTTGTTGCAGCAAACTGAGCTGGCGCCGCTGGTGGCCAATAAAATGATCTGGTCTGCCGTTGAGCCGGTGTTTACCACCGATTTCGAGCGCACGGTCATGCCGTTGCGTCTGGAAGATGGCAGCGAGGTGGAGTTGGCTTATGATCGCGGTGAGATCAGGGCTGGGCAGCATAAAGCCCTGATCCATGAAGTTGAGCTGGAATTGAAACAGGGTGAACTGAAAAAAATGCTAGAACTGGCACAATCGCTGCAGGCCGCACTGCCACTGCAATACAGCGATATCAGCAAAGCAAAGCAAGGTTATGCATTGTCTCAAGCAGTTGAAAAATAAACTGTTTTTGGCTTTGGGTGTTAAATTTAAGTTCACAGGCACAATGATAAATTCTTTGGTATAGTCAAAGTTGAAGGCTTCAATCTACTCGAACAAGTACAGGATGGTTCATCCGCTTGTCATCTTGTGCTGCTTGTCCCATCCAAGCGAAAGAAGGAGTATCGACTATGAAGAAAAAATGGATCGTCGTTGCCGAGAGCAGTCGCGCCAGAATCTTTTCCGTTGAAAGCCGCACCAGTCCGCTGAAAGAAGTGGATGATATGGTCAATGTGGCCAGCCGTGCTCATGGTCAGGACTTGGTTTCTGATGAACCAGGCCGGACTTTCGACAGTAACGGACAGGGAGGTCGGCATGCGATGGAACCGCGCATTGAGCCCAAGAAACTGGAAGTGATCCACTTTGCCCATGACGTCAGTGAACGTCTGGAAAATGCCCGCCGCGTCGGTGACTATAACGATCTGGTGTTGATTTCATCGCCCGGCTTTCTGGGCATGTTAAAGCAGAATCTCGGTAACGTGACCCAGAAACATATTAGCAAAACCATTAATAAAAATCTGATACATAAAAGCGAATCCGAAATTCGCGATTACTTGTTTCATTAAAAGCTTGAAACCGGCGGCGTCAAACGCTGCCGGTGTTTTTTAGCGGGTTGACAATCCGCGCCCGGTCTCAAATTTCCAGGTACGGATAATGGTTAGCATATCGTTATTTTTCAGCACATTATCCGGAATGGCCGCATAAGGCGCACCCAGTCGGACGATTTTGATCGCGGCCTCATCAAGTACTGGATAACCCGATGGCCGTGATATCACAATGCCGCCGGGCGGTACACTGCCATCAGGATTAATATCGACAGACAGCATAAGTGTTCCGTTGATGCCCTGTTTTCGGGCTTCTTGTGGATAATTCATATTGCCGATGCGCTCTACCTTCATTTCCCAGGCTTTCATATAAGCCGCTGCCGCATATTCTTTGGTGGCAGCCGAAATACGACGTTTTTTCGGCCGCTCGCTGAGGGCTTTGGTCGTTTTGTCCAGTTTGTCCTGCAGTTCGCTGATTTCGTTTCTGGCTTGCAGCATCAGGTCGCGTGCAGAAGGTTGCGACCTGGGTTGGGGCGCGACTTCAGCTTCCGGTTCTGCTTCGCTGCCGATGTCTTCTACCTGCTGCACTTTACGTTCAGCTTGCTGCTGAGTAACCTTTTTAACGGTCTTTTCCGGCTGCGGCTTTTCCGGCTCGGGTGGTGCCGGCTTGGGTGGTTCTTGTTTAGAGGGTTCAGCTTGAACTGGTTCCGGCGCTGGTGGTTCAGGAACAGGATCAGGCTCTATGATGGGGGTGGGTTCGGGATCAATAGTCGCTGCGGCAACCGGTGCAATTGGCTCTGCTGTGGGCGTGTCTTCCGTTTTCGGCACCGGCAGATCAGGGGTAGGTTCCGGAGAAGGGGTGTCGGTCTCACCGCCACCTTCATTATCAGCCTGTGCCAAAAAGTCCGCCTCTTCCGGTTTGGTATTATCCTGCTGTTTGACCAGCGTGATCTCCAGATTATTGATGGGTGCATTGGTCGGGGTCGAAAACACATCGAAACTGATACCCAGCACCAAAATCAGATGAATGATTATGGAGATAATCAGGGTAAATATCAGTCGATCTGAGACAGTGCTTTTTGCCATATTCTGGAAAATTATTACTGTGTAACCTGACGAATTTGCGGAGTGAGCGTTTTATCAGTGAGATTAACATGCTCAGCCATGGCCGGACTCATTTCTATCTGGCCATCAGCTCGCATCACCATAACACGATCAATGCCCATGGAAGCAGCGATCTGCGGCCAGTCAAGGCCGGCTACTAATAAAGCCGTCGCCGCTGCATCGGCTCTGGCGGCATTTTGATGAATAACGGTAACGGAAATGACGTCACGGGCAGGATAACCGGTGCGCGGGTCCAGAATATGCGGGTAACGTTTGCCCTCATAGCTGAAATAGCGTTCGTAGTCACCGGAGGTAAATACACTTTCATCATCCTGAACCGCAACAGAGGCCAGCATTCTGCCTTCCTGGCGCGGGTGACGAATGCCGATGACCCAAGGGCGTTCACCATGACTGCCGATGGCACGTAAGTCGCCGCCGATATTAATAATGGCGTTGTCTACCCCCTGCGCGCGCAAAGCATCGATCGCCGCGTCCACCGCGGTGCCTTTGGCAAAAGCGCCGAAGCCGAGTTTGACCATGGTATTGTCGCTACGCAGCATACCGTTTTCTATGTGTATATCGTCCATTGTCGGTGCGCTTTCTAACCAGCGATCGATTTTTTCCTGCGAAGGCGGGGGCCGCGATTCGAACCAGTTATCCTGATGATAACCCCATAGTTCAAACAATTTACCCGCCGCCGGGTTGAACAAATGCTGACTTTGTCGGGCGTAAAGCGCCGCCTGTTCTATTACGGCAGCCACTTCCGGTTTGATTTCCACCGTTTCACCCTGAGCAATCGCCTGATTGATGCGGGTCAATGTGCTGGGTTGCCAGGCATGCCAGGTATCGTTCACATTGGCAAAGGTCTGTTGCAGGCTGTCGACGGTATTTTCGGCAGTGGCGGCATCGACGCCGTAAATACTGACGTCGATTTCAGTACCAAACGCATAAAACTTGGCCTGACGGGCCCCATCCTGATCACCACAGGCCGTGAGCATCAGACAACAAAGTAACAAGATAATTGAAGTAATTTTCATTATAAGCGTTGTTCAATAGCGTCCATCAAATCGCCAGCAATATTGAGTCCGAACTGGGCGTCAAGTTCACGAATACAGGTCGGACTGGTGACATTGATTTCGGTGAGATAGTCACCGATGACGTCCAGGCCGACGAAGATAAGCCCTTTTTCGCGTAACTTGGCTCCAACTTGTGCACAAATCCACCGATCTCGTTCAGTCAAAGGGCGGCCTTCAGCCCGGCCTCCTGCCGCCAGGTTGCCACGGGTTTCCCCCGCTGCGGGGATTCTTGCCAGTGCGTAAGGCACCGGCTCGCCGTCTATTAGCAAAATGCGTTTGTCGCCATCGGCGATCTGCGGCAGGTATTTTTGTGCCATCACTGACTGTTTGCCATGCCGGCTCAGGGTTTCGACAATGACCGAAAAGTTAGGATCCCCCTGATTAATGCGAAATATGGAAGCGCCGCCCATGCCATCGAGTGGTTTAAGAATGATATCGCCCTGCTGCTGTTGGAATTCACGAATCAAATGTTTGTGGCGGGTCACCAAAGTGGGAGGACAGCAGTGGGGAAACCAGGCGGTGAACAGTTTTTCATTGGCATCGCGCAGGCTCTGCGGATCGTTGACAATCATGACACCCGCAGCTTGCGCCTGCTCCAGCAGATAAGTGCTGTAAACATATTCCATATCAAAAGGCGGATCCTTGCGCATCAGGATCACTTCAACATCAGTCAGCGGCCGGGTTTGTGTTGCGCCGAGCTCAAACCAGTTGCTGGCATCATCAACTACCCGCAAGGGTTTCATTTCGGCAAACACCTGCCCTTCGCGCAGAAATAAATCCTGCTGTTCCATGTATAGGATTTGCCAGCCTTTTGCCTGCGCTGCGAGCAGCATCGCAAAACTGCTGTCTTTTTTGATATTGATCCTGGCAATCGGATCCATAACGATGCCGAGATAGCGTTGCATTGTTTCACTCATAATCGGGACGTCGGCTGGGCATTGTACCTGATTACAAAGTGATTAGTTGTTTTTGACGCCATTCAAATCGAGTGAAAAACAAAGTGTGTTTGCCCAATAATCACAAGCTTGTCTCTACAAGATCAGCCCAGATTCGCTATAATCGCAAGGGTTTTGACTTTGGATTGTGAAATCGAGCTAATGACTAAGATAGCGGTGATGAAGGCGGAGACGCCGAGAACCTTTCAGGAATTGATTCTGAGGCTGCAACAATACTGGGCTGAGCAAGGCTGTGTATTGCTGCAACCCTACGATATGGAAGTCGGTGCCGGGACTTTCCATCCGGCTACTTTTCTGCGCGCAATCGGCCCCGAGCCGTGGAGTGCTGCCTATGTACAACCTTCACGTCGTCCTACTGATGGCCGTTACGGCGACAACCCTAACCGCTTGCAGCATTATTATCAGTTTCAGGTTGTACTGAAACCTTCCCCACTGAATATTCAAGAGCTCTACCTGGGATCGCTGGAAATGCTGGGGCTGGATTTGTCGGTACATGATATCCGCTTTGTTGAAGATAACTGGGAGTCACCGACGCTGGGTGCCTGGGGACTGGGCTGGGAAGTCTGGCTGAACGGCATGGAGGTGACACAGTTCACCTACTTCCAGCAGGTGGGCGGTCTGGAATGTCGTCCGGTCACCGGTGAGATTACCTATGGTCTGGAACGGATTGCCATGTACCTGCAAGGGGTGGATAGCGTTTATGATCTGATCTGGGCCGATGGGCCAATGGGCACTGTGACCTACGGTGATGTGTTTCATCAGAATGAAGTGGAAATGTCAGCCTACAACTTCGAGCAGGCGGAAGTGGCAAGTCTGTTTCAGACTTTTGATACCTGCGAACGCGAGAGCCAACGAATGATTGAAGCAGGTCTGCCGCTGCCGGCTTATGAACTGGTGCTGAAAGCTTCCCATACCTTTAACATGTTGGATGCACGTAAAGCGATCTCGGTTACGGAAAGACAGCGTTTTATTCTACGTGTCAGAACGCTGGCAAGAGAAGTGGCCCAGGCTTATTACGATCGACGTGAGTTTTTGGGCTTTCCGTTGGTACAGCGGGCGCAGGCGGAGGCACAATCATGACAAATACCAGGGATTTGCTGATTGAGCTGGGTACAGAGGAATTGCCACCCAAAGCGCTGGCCACGTTAAGTAAAGCGTTTTGTGAAGGCATTGAGCAGGGACTGAACAAAGTAGAGTTGTCGTTTGACGAAATTCGTCCTTATGCGACCCCCAGACGGCTGGCAGTGGTAATCACCAAGCTGCAGATACGCCAGCAGGATCGTACCGTTGAACGTCGCGGCCCTGCGGTTACCGCGGCCTTTGATGAAGACGGTAATCCGACCAAAGCGCTGCAGGGCTTTGCCCGCTCCTGCGGAGTGGAAGTTGATGATCTGGAAACTACCCGCACTGATAAAGGTGCCTGGCTGGTATTCAAACAGCAGCAACAGGGGGCGGATACACAGAGCCTGATCCCCGGCATTCTGCAACAGACATTGAACGATTTACCGATTCCCAAGCGCATGCGCTGGGGCGATTTGCCGGGCGAGTTTGTACGTCCGGTACACTGGCTGGTGCTGCTGTTCGGCGACGAAGTGATTCCAATGGATTTACTGGGAGTGACGTCTGATCGTTTCACAGCCGGCCACCGTTTCCATCACCCGCAGCCGATCCGCATCAGTTCACCAATGACTTACGCGCCGCAACTGGAAACTGAAGGACATGTTGTGGTCGATTATGATGCGCGCAAAGAAGCCATTCATGGTCAGGTCAATGAGTTGGCCAGTCAATTGGGTGGCGATGCGATTATCAATCCGGATCTGCTGGAAGAAGTGACCGGGCTGGTCGAATGGCCGGTAGCGCTGGCGGGAAATTTTGATCCGCGCTTCCTGGAACTGCCCGCAGAAGCCTTGATCTCATCAATGGAAGGTCACCAGAAGTATTTTGCGGTTCGTGCCCCTTCAGGGGAGTTGTTGCCGCATTTTATAACGGTCAGTAATATTGCCAGTCAGGATCCTGCTCAGGTGGTCGCCGGTAACGAGCGGGTGATTCTGCCAAGATTGAGTGATGCCGCTTTTTTCTGGGATACCGACCGCAAACAGCCGCTTGCTGCACATAGAGAGCAATTACAAACCATTGTATTCCAGAACAAGCTGGGCACGGTTTATGACAAATCCGAACGGGTGGCGAAACTGGCCGCAGACATTGCTTGTCAAATAGGCGCTGATGCCAAACTGGCAGAGCGGGCTGCCCAGCTGGCTAAATGTGACTTGGTGACGGAAATGGTCGGTGAGTTTCCGGAGCTGCAGGGTATTATGGGGCGTTATTATGCCAAGCTGGACGGTGAAGATAGCGAAGTGGCAGAAGCGTTGGATGAGCAGTATCTGCCGCGATATGCCGGGGATAAACTGCCTCAGACCCGTACCGGTCAGGCTGTGAGTATCGCCGAAAAACTGGATACCATGACCGGGCTGTTCGGTATCGGCCAACCACCGTCAGGCATGAAAGATCCTTTTGCCTTGCGTCGTGCCTCATTAGGGGTGCTGCGCATCATCATCGAAAAACAACTGGATCTGGACCTGGTGCAATTACTCAATATTGCCTTGAGTAATTTTGCTGACAAACTCAGCGAACAAACCGTAACAGAGCAAGTCATGCAGTATTTCTATGACCGTCTGCGCGGTTATGCTCTGGAGGAGGGTGCCAAGGCAGACGAATTCGAGGCGGTGCTGGCAGTCAGACCGACCCGTCCGCTGGATTTCATGCAGCGCCTGAAAGCAGTAGCGGCTTTCCGTCAGTTGGAGCAGGCCGAGTCGCTGGCTGCCGGTAATAAACGGATAGGTAATATTCTGCGCAAAAACGGCGCTGGACAGACTGCGGTAGAGATCGTGGATAACTTGCTGCAGGAACCAGCGGAAAAAGCCCTGGCAGAGAAGCTGATACAGGCAAGTAAAGATCTGGCGCCGCTGTCCGCTAATGCTGACTATACCGGCGTATTGAATTACTTGGCAGATATGCGGGAAACGATTGATGCATTTTTTGACCAGGTCATGGTCATGGTGGATGATGAAGCGGTGAGACAAAACCGTTTGGCCTTATTGAATCAGACCCGGGCCTTGTTTTTGGGTGTGGCCGATATTTCCTGCCTGCAGGAGTAACAGGAGTATTTTATGTCGCTGATCATTCTGGATCGAGATGGGGTGATTAATCACGACTCTGATGACTTTATCAAATCTCCTGCTGAGTGGGAGCCGATAGAGGGGAGTCTGGAAGCGATTGCACGACTGAATTATGCCGGTTACCGGGTGGTGGTGATCACCAATCAATCAGGCATTGCCCGAGGGCTGCTGGATGTGGAAACATTGAATCGCATCCATAGCAAAATGCGCCGTATGCTGGCCCAGGTCGGGGGGCGTATTGAGGCGGTTCTGTTTTGTCCGCATGGTCCGGAAGATGATTGCCAGTGCCGCAAACCGCATAACGGTTCTTTTGCTGAACTGGCTCATCGCCTGCGGGTCAACCTGGACAACGTACCGGCTGTAGGCGACTCAATGCGTGATATTCAAGCGGCTATTGTTTCCAAGGCCCGGCCGATTCTGGTCAAGACAGGTAAAGGCGAACGTACGCTGGCGGAAGGTATTCCTGACAATGTTGAGGTATATGATGATCTGGCCGCTGTAGCCAATGCATTATTGGAGCCGCAGCTTTAATGATCTACCTGCGTTCTTTTGTTTTTTCGATTGTACATGCCGTCTCTGCTGTTTTGTTTTCGATAGTGGGGATTTTACTGTGGCCGTTGCCGTTCAAATGGCGTTATGCAGTGGTTAGCCAGTGGGCAAAAACCAATATCTGGCTACTGGCCAGGATTTGTGATGTTCACCTTGAAGTGGAAGGGCGTGAACATATCGGTGATGAGCCCGCCGTTATTATTTGTAAACACCAGTCAGCTTGGGAAACACTGGCTTTGCAGACTGTGTTTCCGCCCCAGGTGTGGGTATTGAAGCGGGAGTTATTGTGGATCCCCTTTTTTGGCTGGGGGCTGGCTTCACTTAACCCGATTGCCATTGATCGCAAAGCCGGTCGTAAGGCATTAAGTCAAGTCACCGAGCAAGGGCTGGACCGGCTTTCATCAGGCGCCTGGGTGGTGATATTCCCCGAAGGTACCCGCATTGCTACCGGCCATATTGGTCGTTTTGGTATAGGCGGGGCCAGGCTGGCGGTTGATACCGGCTATCCGGTGATTCCGGTGGCACATGATGCAGGTAAAGCCTGGCCTAAACATGGTTTTCTCAAATATCCCGGCGTGATCAAAATGGTAATAGGGGCTAAGATAGCGACAGACGATAAAAATCCGGCTGAGCTTAACCAGCAATTATTTGACTGGATGGAGCAACAGATGACCCGCCTGGAAGGAAACAAGCCTGTGTTGCTGGATAAAAAACAATAGAGAGTGTAGATGGTGGCAAGAGCTGAAGGTATTCTACGGTTACTGATAGTGGACGATTCCCTCACTGATGCGGATGGCATTATCAACACTTTGCGTAGTGCCGGTCATGCAGTGCGGGCCGCCCGTGAAGACACCCCCGCAGGTGTTGAACAGCTGCTGACTAATCAGACCTGGGATTTACTGATCTGTCGTGATTCCGTGGCTAACCTGCCGCCACAGGAGATTGTCAGACTGCTGCAACGACTGGGAAAAGATCTGCCCTGCATTATTCTGGTTAACGACAAGGCCAGTGAAGAGCAGTTTTTTGACAGTAATGCCCAAGATATTGTGGTGTTCGGTGATAATCGCCGTTTGCAATTTGCAGCCAACCGCGAATTGAATAATCTGTCTATACGACGACTTGGGCGGCGAAACGAGCGTGCGCTGAGAGAGAGTGAAAAACGTTCCAGAGCCTTGCTGGAAAGCTCTCGTGACGCGGTGGCTTATATGCATGAAGGCATGCACATATACGTCAATCAGGCTTATCTGAAGCTGTTTGGCTACGAAGAGGCCGAAGATATTGATGGTCTGCCGATTCTGGATCTAATCGCGGCTGATGACCATAACAAGTTTAAAACGGTCTTTCGTCAATTTTCTGAGCAATCCGAATCTGAGCCGGAGACGGTGGTGGCGAGTTGTGTACGTGCCGATGGCACCGGTTTCAACGCCAAAATTGAGTTCAGCCATGCCCGGGTTGAGGGTGAGAATTGTACCCAGGTCGTCATCCGGGACGATGCGGCCTTTACCGTTGATGATACCCAACTCAAACTGTTGCGCGACCATGATTTGCTGACAGGACTCTATACCCGGGCGCGATTTATGGATGAACTGGAAAAAACGGTTTATCAGGCTGCTGAAGGTAATGGTGATGCCGAGTTGCTTTATATGGTGCTGGATGATTTCCAGTTGATAAAAGAACAGGTCGGTTTGGGCACCAGCGATATTATCATTAAAAGTGTAGCTGAATTACTGCGCAAGAATATGCAGGAAGGTGAAATTCTGGGCCGTTATGGCGATCAGGTATTTACGGTCATTATTCCCAGTCATGATGATAATGCAGTGGATGTCAGGGCGGCAACCTATCTCAAGACTATTGATGATTACGTGTCGCATGCCAGTGGCAAAACTATAGATCTGCATTGCAGTATTGGCATTTCACGAATAAACGAGAGTCAGGCTTCAGCAGAAGCTGTACTGGAGAATGCCGACAAAGCCTGCTCACAGGCGCAACGTGCCGGCGGTAATCAGGTTGCCAGGTTCCAGCAGCATCCGAGCCAGGCTGCGGGTGAAGGTCAATCACCTGAACAGTGGCAACAACGCTTGCAAAAAGGGCTTAATGAAGACAAATTCATCCTGTATTACCAGCCTATCGTCAGTCTCCATGGCGAAGAACAGGAATTGTACGAAGTTCTGCTAAGATTACAACTGGCTGAAAACCGGCTGATGCTTGCTGAGGATTTTATTAATCAGGCTGTCAATCTGAAAATGATGGCGGAAATTGATAAATGGGTTATCCGCAATGCGTTGGACGCGCTGGCCGACCATCGCCAGCAATTCCCGCGCACACGGTTTTTTATCAAATTGTCCGAGCAGACATTACATGTCACCGAATTTGTTGATTGGTTGTGTGCGTCTTTGGATGCACATAATCTGAATGGCAATGCTTTGGTATTTGAAATCAGCGAAACGGCGGCTTTGGATAATCTGGATACAGCACGAGAGGTGATTGCCAAGCTGAAGAAGATTGGCTGTGAATTCGGTCTGGAGCACTTTGGCTCCGGGGTGGATTTTTCCAACAGTCTCAGTGCGCTGGATGTCGATTATCTCAAGATCAATGGTGCATTTGTCGAGAATATGGCACATGACACCGAGAACCAGGCAGCAGTAAAAGCGATTATCGAAATGAGCAAACAAGCCGGCAAACGTTGTATTGCCGAATTCGTGTCTGATGCTAACAGTCTGGCCTTATTGTGGCGTCTGGGTGTTGATTATGCACAAGGCTTTTACATTCATGAGCCTTCAGACAAGCTGGATTATGATTTTGAGGATGATGATTTGTAATCAGCAGCGGGTTTCACGGGTATAAATAAAAAAGCCGGGTTAATCCCGGCTTTTTGTTATCTGCGATGACCCCGCAAAGCGTTGATGCGCTCTTCCAGAGGCGGATGAGTCATGAATAACGCCGACAAACCGCCACGGCCGCCTGAAATACCCAACGCATGCAATTGATCCGGCAATGGTTCGGTGGCGGTGCCTGCCAGTCGTTGCAAGGCCGCAATCATTTTTGGCGCACCGACCAGGCTGGCGGCGCCGGCATCAGCACGATATTCTCGCTGACGGCTGAACCACAACACGATAATGCTGGCGAGAAATGCCAGTATCAGTTCGGCAATAATGGACGTGATCCAGAACGCCGGGCCATGGCCGCGCTCAACTTTGAAGATAGTGCGATCGACAACATGACCAATTACCCGTGACAAGACAATAACAAAGGTATTGACCACACCTTGAATCAGCGCCATCGTCACCATATCGCCATTGGAAATATGACTGATCTCATGCGCAAGCACCGCCTCAACTTCATCCTGGGTCATGGATTGCATCAGGCCGCTACTCACCGCAACCAGCGCATTATTTTTATTGGCGCCGGTGGCAAAAGCATTAGGTTGCGGCGAGTTGTATACCGCCACTTCCGGCATGCCGATGTTGGCCTGTTTGGCCAGCCTGCTTACCGTTGCAAGCAACCAGCGTTCTGTGTCGTTGCCCGGACTTTCTATGACCTTAGCACCGGTCATATGCTTGGCGGTCCATTTGGAAATAAGCAGAGAAATAAACGAACCGCTGAAACCAATCACGGCCGCAAAAATCAGCAAGGCATTCATGTCAAGCCCCACGCCCTGTTCATCCAGCAGACTTTCGATGCCGAGCAAACGCATGGTCATGCTGAGCACAACCAATACAGCAAGGTTAGTGCCGACAAAAAGTAAAATTCGTTTCATTCAAGCGGATCCTGTGTGACAAGTGTGATTGCTAATATGGGTGAGGCAGATGCCGTTTTCAAGCAGACTGATACAAATTCTGGCTGATTTGACAGGCAGTGCGGTTAAATTGTTGCAGGCACTGATCCATATTTTCTGCTTCGCTGATAATGGTGCACACGGGCGCGTGTGTGGAGATCAAGGTGCCGGCAACAGGCAAGTCATGACTTTGTTCAGGCCAGTTCAGCTTGTCTGCAATAACACAGTCCTGTTCAGCAAACAGATAAGACAACATCCGCACGGTTTTTCCCGGCTCATCAATCCTCAGCGGCAAATGTCCTTGGCAGGCCTGCATATGCCATTCGAACAGCTCGTGTTTATCAGCGATTAATTCAGCGGAGGCACTGATACGAGGATTGACTTCAAGCAGATAGATTGTATCTGTGTTATCAACGATAAAATCGAGACTGCAGAGACCTTTCAGGCCGGTTGCGGCGGTCAGCCTGTCGACCGCTTGAAGCAGATAAACTTGTAAGGCCGGTACCAGAATCAGCGGTGTGACAATATGCTGGAGTTGAAAGGAGGCGGGCTGGTTAATTTGCCGGTTATAGCTGAGTATGCGGGCATTGTGGCCATTGGCAATAAAACAGACAGAACCGCAGAGACCGTTGAGGTGTTGTTGATAATAGTCTGTCGCGGACGTTTGTGATTTGGCAGCGGGACGGATATGACTGCCGCCGAATCCATCCAGTGTTTTCAGCAGCCATGATCTCAATGGTGCGGCCGGGGCGTCATAACTGATATCAGGATAATTCAGCTGGAGTTTGTCCAGCAGCGGGAAAAATGTGCGGGCCTGTCGCAGCTGGCTGAGGGTCTTTGTACTATTGCCGACAGGTAGTATATGTCCGGGCAGTTTGTCCAGCAGCGGATAAAATTGTTCAATACCTGTTCCGCAGATCAAATGACATTTTTGCCCCTGCGTCAGCTTGGTCAGCTGGTCTGATAATGCATCCTGACTTAATTCGGATAAGGCGGGAAGTTGTATGCAGCGCTCAGCAACTGCTTGTGTGTCGAGATCACAAAAGCAATCAGCCACCCAGACGGTATAACCTGTCCGGGCGGCTATTTGTGCAATAAAGCGGGCGCTTTGTGCAAAGATCAGTATCGGCAACTGACTTTGCATGGGGTTATACCGAAATAACCTGGGAATTGCTTAGACCAGTTTACGCGCGCCTTCAAAGGCATTGCGGAAATCCAGATAGACAGGTTTTTCGCTTTCCAGTGTCTCTCTGAGCAGGGCCTGTTGCAGTTTGTATTTGACATCACCTACAGCTAAAGCACCAATCCCCACCGCATCAGGGCAGTTTTTGGCATGAATCAACGGTGCACCGGCGTCCATCAGTTTGATGCCTTCAATACCCAGGGGAGATACCGCATTGACGTCACCGGCCACTTTCAGCTGTTTGGCATCTGCCAGCACTGAGGCGTTGAGGACCTGGATGCCGGCTTTGGCCGCACAGAAGACCACATCGGCATCAGACAGTAGACGTGCTTTGTCAGCATCAGATGCAGCCGTCGTGCCACGAAGATTGACGTTATAACGCCGCTTGGCTTCTTCGGCGAAAGCCAGTGCCGTATCAACGGAGAAGTGGTCGACAATATCCGTTTCAGCACCTTGCAAAGCCGCAATGACGGCTGTTGCGAGACCAACAGGGCCGGTACCGCCGAATACGACGGCGCGGGTTCCTTCAAAGCCTTGTTTGAAATGCTTTTTCAGTTCGCGTTCAACACAGGCAACTAACGCGGCAGCGGTGGTGAAGGCGCCACTGGGATCTGCGAATACGGAAATTTCAAATGGTGGCACCATGGCTTTTTTGGCGGCATCCAGCATATCCATGGCCAGGCCGATATCTCGACCACCGATAAACATACCGGTTTTTTTCACGCCGGAAGGCCCGCGAGAGAAAATAGCATCCTGAGTCAGACCGGCCACTTCTTCCAGTTTAACGTGCTGATAGGGCATCAATACGTCATAACCGGCGTCAAGCGCCATATTGATATCAAACGGACTGTTATGCTGCATAGGATTGAGCATGTGGATAATTGAGCGTTTGGACATGTTAATTCCTTAAAAGAGAGAATCTGGAAGCATGGATGTTGAGATCATAGCCACTCTTGTGTTGCGGTTTCAATGATCGCACCGGTGCGCGCAGCCCCGGCTTTGATGAAGTCGGGTTGTGTTGTGGCAGAGGGCTGTTTTTGCGCATAGTCAGTCAATTGGCCTATCAGCATATCAGCGGCTTCATCACTATCAACAAATACACAACCGGTCGGGCCCCAAGAGCTTTGTGCGATGCCGGTATGGCCGAGTTTCTGCGCCTGCTCGAGGCAGGCCGCAACAGCCCGGCTGGTATAACGTCCGCCTTGCACAGCCGCGAAGTGATCACCTACTAATGCCTGAATTTGGGTGATGGCTGAACCAAACTCGTCGAGCTGTTGTTGTACCAGAGCCGGTAATAATTGCATCAAGGTAAGGTGGCAAATAGCCTGGACATTTGTCAGCGGAAATATCGGCAAAGTCTGGAACGCTTGTTTTTCAATCTGGCCATGAACCCCTTGGTGATGGTGATCCATAAGTAAAACGATACGCCAGTTTGACGGAAAAGCCTGTTGCATCAGCACCGGTGGCACAGACTGGCCGGGTTTCAAGCCGCCATCGACAACAAAACCACCCTGATCAAAGGTCGCGATGCCGATACCGGACCGTTTACCTCGTTCCAGATGCTGCGCAAGCTGTGCGGTACTTGTTTCAATTTGATGAAATCGAGCCAGCGCCGTGCCCAAAGTCAGTGCCAATTGGGTGCCGGAGCCCAATCCCGCATGTTCAGGAATATGCTCCAGCAACTCAATGTCTATGCCGCGTTGCAGGTCTGGAATTGCCTGTCCCAGCGTTTGATAGAAACGCTCGCTAGTGTTCAGTAACCGCTGCCTGGATTCGGCAGAGAGCGCTGTCCCGTGGATATGAAAATCGCGGGCCGCTGTAAGCCGTAGATGACAGTGGTGACTGTCGATAGCCAGTCCGATACTGCCGAATTTGCGCCCTAAGGTTGCATTCAGATCCAGAAAGCCGAGATGAAGTCGTGCCGGTGCCCGCACACTGACCATACGGGTCATTTGCGGGTTATCGGCTTGTTTTGATTTCACTGTGCGTTATCGATTTTACAGGCAATGTCGTAAATCGTGGTCTCATCAAGAAACAAATCATTCGATTCAAATAATGATGCTACCGCGCCGCGATGGACTTTCATCTTGAAGTTACCGATAGCGATAGCACCGTAAAAACGAATACCTTGTTTCTCTGTGCCGTTATCCATTACTTCCATACCGGCAACACCCAGTGGCGGTACCGCATTCACGTCAGCAACGACTTCCAGTGTTGTATTACCATCCAGCGCCGCCTGTGGCACAACACATACGCCAGCTGGCCCCGCTGCTATGGCAACATGTGCGTCAGCCAGCAATGTTTTCACTGCTTCATCGCTGCGGGTCTCGCCCGGAATGACATCAACACCATATGCTTCTTTCATTTGTTCAGTGGTGACTTTGCTGCGTTCCAGACTGCGGGAAGTCATGGTGACTTTGGCGGCGCCTTCTTTTAACAGATAAAGCGCGGTGCGCTGGCCAACCGGTCCGGCACCCAGAATCACCACATTTTTACCTGTAATGTCATAATCAGTCATGACTTTACGGGCGACGGCGGCAGCGGTGGTATTGGAGCCGTTTGGATCCAGCATCACCGAAACGCGAACCGGCCCGAAAAATGCTTTTTTGACGGCCTCGCCTACAAGATCGCTGGCAGCCACGTTCGAACCACCGATGAAAATAGCGCTGTTTTTGAGGTTTTTGCCACCGCGAGTAAAGATCATACCGTGCACATGCGGCGTGACGTTGTCACGTGTTGCACCGCCGTGGGCAATGATATTGTCGACACCTGCGTCATAAGCGACGGCTTGATCAAAAGTGCTTGCAACAGGATCGGTGTCAAGGTGCAATAACAGTTTTTTCATCTGGGTTTCTCCTGCCCGCTGTGTGGCGCTGAATCTTTAATATAAACGCCAGATTTTACCTTATGTTAGGACGGAGTGAAAACAAACACATGTATTGTCAGGTGCCGGGCATACCCAAACCGGGTTTGATTCAGGTAAGATTCACTTTTTAATGCTGAATTAAAAATCAGGAACTTATAAAAAACTGGCCAGTCACAACTGACACCGTCAGATAATAATATTAGGAGAGAATGAATGAAAATTGCCGGTATCACTTTAATCGCAGCTGGATTGACTGTTGTGCCCACCATGGCGATGTCCAACGATTTTTCCACTGTCACCCGAGTACAGTACGTAATGGATTGCATGGAAGCCAACCCGCATATGAATGTTTATGAGGGAGCTCATAAGTGCTCTTGTGTCGTTGACAAACTGGCAGAAGTTTTTAGCCAGACCGAATTTGAGGATATCAGTGCCGGTTTCATGTATCGCAATCTGCCAGCAGATCGTGGTGCCACTTTCCGTGATGACAAGCAGATTCGCAGTGGCCTGAAGTTATTCGAGAAAACTCAAACCGAAGCATACCAAAGCTGCCGTATTCGTTAAGTCAGGGTAAACAGATCATCATAAAAAAGGCCGCGATTGCGGCCTTTTTTTATGAGCAATGAATTAAGGAGATTAGATCTCTTTTTCCATGCTGAACTGTTTTTCTTCCGTGTCGACAACCACTGCTTTCAACGTGCCATGGTCGTTCGGTGTAAAACTAAAACGGATGCTGGGATCTTCACTGATGGAAATACCGGCTTCAACCGTGAGTAATGTCTGGTTGTTATACTTGATATCGATATTTTTCACATAGTGGGCAGGGATGTATTTACGTGCTTTCTGATCGAACTGAAGCCCAGTGTAATTAGGATGGCTGACAATGACCTGGGCCTGCACCGGTTCACCTACAGTCGGTTGACGCATACGAATCTGCATTTTACCCAGTCTGGCAAGTGCCGCAGCAGCATCCTTACCGGCAGGTGCACTGCAGCCGCCAGAGGCTTTTACAAAGCGTGATACCATATGCAAACTGCCATCGTTCATTTCAGCAATCGCCCTGATGTCGGTGTATTGATCAATACGCATCCGGGTTGTAATGTCTACGGTGCCCAACTCTGGTGATAAATGGAAATTGGCAGAGTAAGGCATCGGATTGTTATCAATAATAAAGTGGATATTTTTGATGTAGCTGTCTGCTGTTTGCGGCACCAGTGACTTGATTGAAACGGGGACGATGGCTGCGTCTTCAGCCCGCTTGGGGGCTTCCAGTACCAACAAGTCATCCGCATTTTCACGAATTTCCTTATCGCCAAAATAAGTCACTTTCAATGCTGGCCACAGCGGTTCTTTAGGGGTGGCTGCGTTTGCGGGTTGGCCTGCCATCAGCATCAGCGACAAACACACCAGTAAATAATTAAAAAAGCGATTAAACATTTCTCTCTCCATTATCGTTATTCCCATTCGAGTTCAACGAATGATGCTGTGACATTACGACGATGATATTCCTCAAAAAGTTCCCATTTTTCCTGCTCGCTGAGGCCCACTGTGGCAGTGGCTTCATCTATCGTACCCAACTCATTGATGATGGCACGAATCTGTTCGCGAATGGTTGTCAGATAATGCAGCTGATCCTGCCAACCCTGCTGCCATTGGTCCTGACTGGCAGGCCCATGCCCGGGCACGACGGTAACCACATCAAGTTGCTGTAGTTGCTTAATATTATCGATCCAGCCATTGATACTGCCATCGATCGCCGGAATCCGTTGCATAAACAACAAATCACCCGTCCATAATGTTTTGGTTTTTTTGTCGAAGACGGTGAGATCATGGTCGGTATGTGCGGTGGTGTAGGCCGTCAGTTCCAGTTCGCGGTTGCCCAGGTTGATGGTTAGCGGTGTTCCTGTGGATACGGTTTGCTGAGGGGCGATATATTCAGTACCGATATAAGCATCACCAAGCGTTTCTGAAAAAGCACGGGCGTAAAAGTCTTTTCTGGCAGCCAAAGCCGCAGGCAGTTTTTCGTGTCCGATAAAAGTCGGGTTTTGGGTAGTGAAAGCGGCATTACCCAGGATATGATCAGGATGCACATGAGTGTTGATAACAAAACATACCGGCTTGTCGGTTTGGCGTCGCAAAGCCTGATGAAGTAACCGGCCTTCCTCAAAGCTGCCACCACTGTCGATAACGGCGACACAGTCATCACCAATGATAAATCCGACGTTGGCAATGGCGCCGATGTTTTGCTGAGTGGCATCTTCATGTACGCCTTGATGGTAAAACACGCCGTCGCTTACCTGAGTAACTTGATATTGTTCAGAGGCGCAGGCAGCTTGTGCGGCAACAAATAGCGCCAGTGTCAATGCCAGACAAAATTTCCCTATCTCCATATCTCTCGCTCATATACATAGTTTGCAACTGGTACAATAACGCACCTTTATTGAACATATCCAGTTGAGAGTTTTAACATGACCATTCGCACCCGATTCGCCCCCAGTCCAACCGGTTATCTGCATGTAGGCGGTGCCAGAACAGCATTGTTCTCATGGCTCTATGCCCGTAAGCATGGCGGTCAGTTTATTCTGCGTATCGAAGACACGGATCTGGAACGTTCTTCAGCTGAATCGGTGAACGCCATTCTGGAAGGCATGACCTGGCTGGGACTGGAATATGATGAAGGCCCTTTTTATCAGACGCAGCGTTTTGATCGTTATAAAGAAGTGATCGAGCAGTTGTTGCAACAGGGAGATGCTTATTATTGTTACTGCTCCAAACAAGAGCTGGAAGACATGCGTGAGCAGCAACGGGCTAACAAGGAAAAACCTCGCTATGATGGCCGCTGCCGCCATCGCACCGAACCCAAACCAGGTATTGAACCGGTTATTCGTTTTAAAAACCCGACTGAAGGCAGTGTGATTGTTAAAGATGTTATCAGAGGTAATGTTGAGTTCAGCAACACCGAGCTAGATGATCTGGTTATTGCCCGTCCCGATGGTACACCGACATATAATCTGACAGTCGTTGTCGATGATATGGATATGCAGTTGACCCATGTTATCCGGGGTGATGATCATCTTAACAATTCACCCAGACAAATTAATATTTTCAAAGCCCTCGGTGTGGAACCTCCCGTTTATGCGCATGTGCCGATGATTCTGGGTGATGATGGTGCCCGTCTATCCAAACGTCATGGTGCGGTGAGTGTGATGAGCTACCGGGATGAAGGTTTTCTGCCTGAGGCATTACTTAACTACCTGGTCAGACTGGGCTGGTCACATGGTGATCAGGAAATATTCTCACTGGATGAAATGACTCAGCTTTTTGATATTGAAGATGTAAACAAGGCAGCATCCAGCTTCAATACTGAAAAACTGCTTTGGCTTAATCAACAATATATAAAGCACAGCAGTCCGGAACATGTCGCACATCATCTGAGCTGGCATCTGGGGCAATTGGGTATTGATCCTGCCACAGGCCCGCAATTAACCGAAGTCGTCAAACTACAGCAGGAGCGTGCCAAAACCCTGGTGGAAATGGCAGCCAACAGCAAGTTTTTCTATCAGGACGTCAGCGAATACGACGCAAAAGCAGCCGCAAAAAATCTTAATGAGAAAAGCCTGCCTTTGTTAGAAGAAATGCTGGAACGATTAACCGCAGTGACATTCTGGCAAGCAGAGCCAGTACATAATGAAGTGAAAGCCTGTGCTGAAGCAAACGAGGTGGGAATGGGGAAAGTGGCTCAGCCAATTCGTGTTGCAATTACAGGCAACACCGTCTCTCCACCTCTGGATGTGACTTTGGCCTTACTGGGGCGTGAGCGCACATTATCAGCGATCACCGCTGCAGTTCAATGGATCAAGGATCATGCCTGAAAATGGTTGCGGACGAAATATTATTTATTTTTCATAAGGTTATCTTGTCGGGAAGTTTTTCCCGAAAAAAATATGGAAAAAGTCACAAAAAAGTTCGGGAAGATGCTTGACTATCGATTTCAGCACGATTATGGTTTGCTCTACGCATGAGGTTCAATCTTGGACTTAATCGTGTCGTAAATAACTATAAAGCAATAAAGAGGAAAACTTTATGAAGCTGAAAACTTTGTCATTAGCCATGATGTCATTGGCAGTACCAGGTCTGGTCGCTGCTGACGAACTGGCTACAATGCAACAAAACGAAAACGAATGGGTCATGCCTGCCGGTAACTA
>NZ_JAPDMV010000028.1 GCF_026319305.1 Methylophaga sp. OBS4 | reverse complement strand
TGACTAGACATGAATCAGTTCTCTCTTTAGAACACGTTACCAACATTGGTTCGTGTTCGAATTGCTGGAATCATGCCAGGTTTGTAAGTATCTGTTTTAACTCGTGTTCAGTAAATTAAACAGGCAAAACAGGCACCAGTTTAAGGCAGAAAAACACATCGCGCACCGTGTTAGTGCATATCAGAATCGGGGCAGATCAAACGCCTTCTTCGTCTTGCCATTCCAAATCACAGCAAAATACATAAAGTTTGTCATACAGCACTATCGCCTGCGATACCGTAATACACATATGGGAGCCGGCCACAGATAAATAAGGTCTGCTTACCTGTATTTTCCCAGGGCGATTGATTGCACGGTAGTGATAATGCTTATGCGACCAGTTAGCGTAATCGCCGGCAAGCAGCGGTGTGAAACGCTCATCAAGTTGCTCCCGATAACGTGGAGAGTAAAGGCTTCGTGCCAGCTGGTAACCTTCTTCGTCCAGCAGATAACATCTGACCGCCCGCTCCTCCTCAAACAGAATATCGGCGCAGCTTTCAAACTTCGATGTTGTCAGAAACAGGTCAATAGCCTCTTTGTAGCGCGCCTCAAACTTTATAAAATGTTGATGCAATTCATTAGTGTTTAGCTTTCTGAGTCGTTGCTGCGTATGAAGCAAGGCATCTATATCACGAGCAAAATCCTGATTGTTGCAGATTATGGGATCGGGATTAGCAAAATAATATCCCTGAACCATATCGGCATTAGCGGCAATGGCTATCAGGGCTTCTTTTTCCGTTTCCACCCCTTCTATCAACGCCAAACTTCCCGCTTCATGAATCAATGACACAATACCGATCAGGATCCGCTCAATTTTAGAAGAAATGCCGGCTCGCCGGATCAGGCTGCGATCGATTTTTACGATATCCGGTTCCAGTTCCCAGATCCGGTCAAAATTGGAATGTCCGGCACCAAAATCATCAATCGCAATCAAACAGCCCAGACTGCGGAAATGTGTAATCAGTTGTTTTAAGTAATCCCGATCATCAATTTCACTCTCCAGAATTTCTATCACGATCCGGCGTGGCGGAATGCCGGCCAGCTCAAAAAGACCATTCATAAAGCCGGTATCAGGGCGCTCCGTGACCAGGCATTGAGAGTTAAGATTCAAAAACAACCAGCTATTACCGGTTTGCTGACAAGCAAAATTACGAAGATGTAATTTCCTGCACGTTCTATCCAAAGCCAGATGGGCAAAACTGGACTGTGGCAACATCAGTACATCCAGCGGTGAATAGGCCTGACCGTTTATATCTGTAGCTCGCAGCAGGCCTTCGTAACCCACCGGACGCCGGTGAGAAATACTGAAAATGGGTTGAAATGCACTGGTTAAAGTCAGATTTTTATAGCTGGTGGCGTAGGCTCCATCCGATTGTTTAATGCACCCAGATACAGTCACAGTCGACATATAGCCGTATCGCATTAAAAGTCTGTTCAACATCCGCTTGTACTCCGCCATCCCGCCGCTGGGCATAATACCGGTTCATGTAAGTTATCAAGGTTACCGGCCGCATCATTGCTCGTTGCATATAATCTGTCACTGCAGCAAGTCCACTTTGTCCACGGTATATTACAACCAAAAAAAACAGACTGAATCATGTGCCTGTCAAACAAGCACATGGTCAGCCGAAACAGTGTCAGTTCACTATCAGTGGACTCTCAGTAAACCATCACTGGAGGGGACTAAACAGCTAGGACTGTCCTACTGCAGTCAAACCGGACTGTCTCTCGCTACGAGCACCTAAGTCCGGCAGACTCCTGGGCAATTTTTTGGCATGCCGCTCATGGAGGAAATGGATGACTTCGGAGCGATAGTGGTTGTAATCCGTATCACTGGCAAGATCGAGTCGCTTGCGGGGTCTGGCGAGTTTGACATCCAAGACTTCGCCAATAGTCGCTTCCGGCCCATTGGTCATCATCACAATCTTGTCAGACAGTAACACCGCTTCATCGACATCGTGAGTAATCATCATCACCGTGTTATTGAGTTCAGCCTGGATCTCCATCAAGGAATCCTGCAGATGGGCTCTGGTCAGAGCATCCAGCGCACCGAACGGTTCATCCATCAGCAACACTTTGGGTTCCATGGATAAAGCCCGAGCAATACCGATACGCTGTTTCATACCACCCGAAATCTCCGATGGCAGTTTATGTTTGGCATGGCTCATATGCACCAGTTCCAGATTGTGATCAATCCAGTCTTTCCTTTCTTTTTTGCTGCGGGTTTTGCCGAATACCGACTTCACCGCCAGTTCAACGTTCTGATAACAGGTCAGCCACGGAAACAGGGAATGATTCTGGAACACAATGGCGCGATCCGGACCGGGGTCATTCACCTCACGCCCTTCCAGCACCACACCGCCTTCGGTAGCCTGATACAAACCACCGACGATATTCATCACTGTTGATTTACCGCAACCCGAGTGGCCGATAATGCTGACAAATTCACCTTTATTAATTTTCAGGTTGATATTATCCAGCGCCTTGAACGGGCCGTTGGGCGTGGGAAATTCAATACTGACGTGGTCAATGTTGAGATATTTATCCATGATATGTCCTAGCGAATAATCGCGTTTTTATCGTAAGAGAAGAATTTCTGGAAGGTCAGCGTGATGCGATCCAGAATAAAGCCGATGATGCCGATGGTCAGCACGGCGACCATAATGCGGCTCAAGGAGCTGGAGCTACCGTTCTGGAACTCATCCCAGACAAACTTGCCCAGTCCCGGGCTCTGTGCCAGCATTTCTGCCGCGATCAACACCATCCAGCCAATACCCAGCGAAATTCTCAAACCTGTGAAAATCATCGGAATCGAAGCAGGAACCACAATTTTGTACACCGTGGTGATGTAATTAAGCCGCAATACACGACCGACATTGATCAAGTCCTTGTCAATCGACGAAACACCGACGGCGGTATTAATCAAAGTAGGCCACAAGGAGCACAACATCACGGTAATGGCCGAAGTAATAAATGATTTCGCAAACATCGGATCCTGCGACACATACAACGCACTGACCACCATCGTCACAATCGGCAGCCACGCCAAGGGCGAAACCGGTTTGAAAACCTGAATCAGCGGATTAATTGCCGAATACAAGGTATTGCTCAAGCCGCTGATAATACCGATGGGAATGGCAATCAGACTGGCCAGTAGAAAGCCCACAAACACCGTTTCCAGACTGGTCAGAATCTGGTCGAAAAAGGTTTCTTTGCCGGTGTAGGGACGGATGGTCACTTCTGCATCGGGATCTTTTTCCAGCTTGGCCGCGTTGCGTTTTTCCTGGCGCTCGATAAATCCTTGCTCGCGTTCGCGTTCTTCATAATGTTCCTTAACGAGCACATTGGCTTGTTCCCACACTTGGACCGGGCCAGGCACCTGACCGAGACTGGTGACGATTTTAGCGGCTCCCATATGCCAGAACATCAAAAACACCACAATGGCAAATAGCGGCACCCCGACCATTTTGGCCAGATCCTGCAATTGATGTTTCGGAGATTCACCACTGGCCAGTTTCACCAGCGGTATAAACCAGCTAAAGCCGGTCAATTCCAGAAAATAAATCAGTTTATCTTTCATTTTCACTCTTTATATATTGGGTCGAAACAATCAGGCTGCCTGCGTGCAGGCAGCCTGAACTACGTTGTTTCTGGGTATTACTCAACAACCTCATCACCTTTCAGGCCAATCGGGAATTGCTCCAGATAGGCATTAGGCTGAGTACCGTCAAAGGTAATGTTGTCGATAAACTCGGTTTGAGGTGCTTTGAAACCGGTTTCGGAGTCAAAGTCAGGAAAAGCGGCAGCATCCAGCTTGCCTTCTTCGATTAGTTCTTTCGCTGCGATAGCATAGATATCGGGGCGATAGACCTTTTTGGCGATATCCATATACCAGCTGTCCGCTTTAGGCTCGGCAATCTGCCCCCAACGACGCATTTGCGATAGGTACCAGATAGCGTCGCTGTAGTATGGGTAAGTCGCGTTATAACGGAAGAACACGTTGAAGTCAGGCACCGCACGCTTGTCACCTTTCTCATATTCGAAAGTACCGGTCATGCTGTTGGCAATCACCTCATAGTCAGCACCCACGTAGTTGCTTTGAGACAGGATTTTTACCGCTTCCGGACGGTTGGCATTATTGTTTTCATCCAACCAGGCAGCAGCACGAATCAGTGCTTTCACAACGGCAATATGGGTATTGGGATATTTGTCAGCCCATTCTTTACTGACCCCGAACACTTTTTCCGGATTGTTTTTCCAGATCTCGTAATCGGTAATCACCGGAACACCGATGCCCTTAAATACGGCTTGTTGGTTCCAGGGTTCGCCGACGCAGTAACCATAGATAGTGCCTGCTTCCATGGTGGAAGGCATTTGTGGCGGCGGTGTTACGGACAGCAGGGCATCAGCCTTGATGGTGCCTGAGGTGTCACCTTTGTGCGGGGCGTAATAACCGGGGTTGATACCACCGGCTGCCAACCAGTAACGGAGTTCATAGTTATGGGTGGAAACCGGAAACACCATGCCCATATTGAAAGGCTTACCTTGCGCATTATAGGAATCGACAACCGGTTTCAGTGCCTCAGCACTGATAGGATGCTGCAGTTCACCGTCTTCCCCTACCGGTATATTCGGTTTCATCTGTTCCCAGACATCATTGGAAACGGTAATGGCGTTACCATTCAGATCCATGCTGAAAGCAGTGATAATATCCGCCTTGGTACCAAACCCAATGGTGGCCCCCAGTGGCTGACCTGCCAGCATATGCGCGCCGTCCAGCTTACCGTCGACAACCCCATCCAGCAGTACTTTCCAGTTGGCCTGGGCTTCTAACGAAACGTACAGGCCTTCATCTTCAAAAAAGAATTTTTCATATGCAATCGCGAGCGGCGCCATATCCGTCAGTTTGATAAAACCAAACTTCAACTCGGGCTTTTCTATTTCGCCCGGAGCGGCCTGTAGCACACTGACCGGCATAAGACCGCTTCCCAACACCAGACTGGCAGCAGCCAGTGTTTTGATAATCTTGCGGCGCGTCGTTAATAAAGCGTTATGTTGCATTATCTACTCCCAAATTTTTGCCAAAAAAAAAGACGCGCTCATCAAGCTCTCGCTTAATAAGGACGTCTTTATCCGAATAAAAAATGAATTACTTTTTTGCACCCGCCATTGGGTGATAACTCAGCGTATAGTTAGCAGATAATATGCCAACAAAATACTTAAATACTTTTTACCTACAAATCATACAGTTAAAAAATAAATCAATTAAATTTATGCTGACAGCGTGTACACCTTTAGCTCGCAGCCGCTCAGACTGCACTCTTTCTGTGCAATATAAACCAAGATTGATCAGACGGTTTTTCGGGGTTCCAGTAAGTCGGCTGTGGCCAGAATATTCTGTGCCAGGGCTGCCAGACGCATATTCTGGTTCATCGCTGAGGTTCTGAGCAGGCGGTAAGCCTCATCTTCACTGCACTGCCGTTGTTGCATGATCAATCCTTTTGCCCGATCGATGATCTTGCGGTCAGCAAGTGATGTACGCAGTTCCTGAAGCTGTTTCTGCATTGACCGGTATTGCCGAAAACGGGCCATGGCCGTACGCAGAATAGGTTGAACGCGATCTTCACGAAAGCCGTCAACAATATAGGCACTGACGCCCGCTTCGATAGCCTGCTCAATGGCATCATCGCGATCATCATGAGTGAAGATAACAATAGGCAGCGGGAACTGTTCATTGATCACTTTGAATTTGCTCAGAACCTGGCTGTCACTGGTTTCCATTACCGCAATGATCAATTCCGGTTCCACACGCCATTTTAATGTCAGTAATTGTTGCAGGTTGCTGCCTTCAAAAATCACTTTATAGTCGCTATCGTTCAGTACAGCCTTTAATTTAGCGGCCGTTTGCGGCTGCTCGCTGATCACAATGGTATTAATCACAGTTGAAGAACTCATAGCGGCGTCGCTCATATCATTCGGATGTGTTGTTGCGAAGCATAATGAATAATAATGCCAAACACTTTCAGCATTTCATCAATAGCGCTGGTCGAAGCATCGAAGAAATCATTGGAATCAACTTGCAATTTGCCCTCTTGCAGCACTTGTTTTTCTACCATGGTCATCAGTTTGCCGACACTGTCCTTGATAGCTGCGGAAGTCGTCAGCAGATTTTGATGCAAGGTGTTGTTATTGATTGCATTGATTTCTTTCAATAACTCATCGGTCGTGCTTTGCACAGATATTCGTAAAAAATCGAGGACGATTCTATCGGAACCTTCGCATTGGCCGCGGGCACAGATGCCAGAACCGACAGCCCGCATCTGTCCGACGGTTTCGGCAACCCGCAATGTGTCCAGACAGATTTCCGAAACCCGGGTACAGCGATCCAGCATCATTTTGTGCAAATTGTGATAACGCATCACATCATCAAGCAACGACAATTGCCCGTCTATCATCAAGCTGTGCTGACGGACAATATTACGTGATTCCAGATTGCCTTCCAGCACATGTTTCTTCAAGCGCGGCCAGTGTTCCATAAAGGATTCCCACTGCGGGAAGCGGTGTAGAACACTGCTGTCACTACTGGTGACCAGCCTGTCGATATCGGCTTGTAAGCTCACCAGTTGCGGTTTCAGTTTGCTGTTACCCTGATTGATCGCGTTGCTGGTGCCGCGATGTTTCTGACAGTTGTCAATCAGACGTTTGAGGTGAACTGTCAGTATGATTCCTTTTTGAATATGACTTTTCGCTTCGCGCTTGACGGTTGCAAACCGAATACCGGCATATACCAACAAGGTCACCGTCATAGCACTAATAAACATCGGATACATCTTTGTTCTCCAATGAACAATGAGATGAGCCTGAAACCCTATTCCCAGGCAATTAGAAAACCGGCCATGATGCCCAATGGTGAAATCATGACCATAAACACTAACTTCACCAACTCTTTCAGCAGATACATTAAATCGATTAGATAACCCATAACGCTGCTCCTCCATGGTTGATTGCCTATTGAATTCTGCATAAGCTGTGCCAAGTATTTTATTTATAATTTTCAATTACATAAGAAAAACAAGCCTTGTTGGTTTGCTACAAAATGGGCTTAGTAATCTGCAAGCTGAACAATTGTGGTGCAAGATAGAATTATTTACCGACAGGCATAAAAAAGCCGGGACGCTGCCCGGCTTTTTTATCTGTGCCAAAATGGCAGGCTTAGAACTTAACTTGTCCGTAAACCCAGAATTTTTCTGTATCGACCAATGATGGAAACTCTTTATCAGCATTGTAGTCGGCATATTTCACGCCCACGGTGTAATGCTCTTTGAATGTTTTCTCTAACAGAATATCGAGTTCATTACCGGCATCCAGACTGCTTTCATCAGTCTCAAAGTCATGGTAAACAGCAACCAGTTTGGCGCCAAAAACATTACCGGCAACAGTAAAGTACAGATCTTCCAGACCTTGTGTCGGCGTGTTCAGGAACTGATCAGCCCAGCCCTGGAAGGCATGGTTGGTACCCAGTGGCGTTCTGAAGCTGAAGGTCCCGTCACCTTCCTGTACTTCATAAGACACTTTGGCTAGCCAGTTCTTGTATTTACCGCCCAGTTCCAGCAAGTAATAATCCTGGCTGTCCATTTCACCATCGGCATAATCGTCCTGAGTGGCATATTCAGCGGTATAGAGCACTTTCGCAGCATCACTAATCGCTTGGGCCCCACTCAGACGTAAACCATAAGTAGCTCTGGAAGCCGCGTTATCATCAGGCGCATCGGTGTAATCCAACAGATAGGTATAGCCTTCCAACTTACCGATTGGCAAGCCGCTGTACTGGATATTAAACAGATGCGTGTCCATATCGATATCGCCATCTTCAATAAAAGCAGCGGCGGCATCACGGTCATCACCAAAAATCGTGTGAACTTTATTGATATAGGCATAGCTGATTTTGGTATCAGGCAGCGAGGTATTGCTGAGGCTCAATGCGTCAAATGATTGATGGTTCTGACGCCATAACACGTTACCGATAAAACGATGGAACGGCGCATCACGATAGGTGATTTCCTGACGGCCGAATTTTACTTCGGTATCAAAGCCGTTATAAGCCAGGTAAGCCTGGTTGACTTCGGTACCATCAGGATCAGCCACTACTGAATGATCTGCTTCGCCGTTAGTGGTGCTGTTAAAATTGGCTGAACCGATATCAGACACATCCTCAAACTCAACAAAACCACTGAAACCGTGGAAAGCGCCGGTTTTATAACCCAATGTGGTTCGTAACGTCAGCGCATCAGCATCTTTCAATGCATTATCCTGTTCTACTGATTCATAACGCACACGTGCTGAGAAACTGGCTTTACCACCAGTCAGCGCATCAAAAAATGCATCTTCAGCCTGGGCCGCAGGGGCGATGGCAAAACTGCTCATTCCTGTAGCCAGGATCGTCAGGGCAGTGAGTTTTTTCATTTGTGGCATGGTTTTTCCTCGCAAAAAAAAAAGCCATAACCTGCAAGCAGGTTATGGCTTCGTTACCTTGGGTTAAAAGAAATGGGTTATAAAAGTTGCTGCATCATTGCAGATTCACTCCGTGTGACTTAGCAATCTTAATGCCAATATTTAAGTATATGTTTTATAATAATTTTTTAAATTAAATTACAGTGCGATGACAAAAATGCACTAATTTGATACTAAATTTTAAACAGGATGCACTACAAGAAGCCAAGGAATTTAATGGCCTGTTACAAGGAATTTAATGGCCTGTTAACAGTTTCTTTAATTCAGGTATGCAGGATCCACAGTTTGTACCGGCATTAAGCTTGCGGCCAACGTCATCAACAGATTTGACATGACCGCTAGTAATGGCCTCTTTAAGGGTGTTTTCACCCACTCCGAAACAGGAACACACTATCGCACCACAATCTTTCTGCCCTTTACCGGGCTGGCCTACCAGCAGGCTGTAGCGTTCTTCATCAGACAAACTGGTCGAGGCAAATAATTGTGACAACCAGGATCTGGCAGGCAAGTCGTGGCTGGGGGCAATAAATACCACCCCTTCCAGGCGGTTTCTGACGATAATACCCGCACGATAACGGCCGGCTTTTTCATCAATAAAATCAAGCCATTCACCATCGGCCCCCAGATGCTGCTGCGCCCAGGAAACCAGATCCGTAATGGGTTGCTCTCCGGCAATTTCATAACGCCAGAATTGTCCACCTTTGACCTTGACCCAGTAGTTGGCATCCTGCACCGCTATAGGGCGGCGAGACAGAATAAAACCATGCCAGGCGGGCTGGTAAGGTCTAATCATGACAGGTGCATGTTTCAATTCAGGCTGACCCGAGATGGGATCAACAGCCGCGGCAACCAAAGCATCAACTCTGGCAAGTGAAGCAAACTGGTTACTCCAGTGAATAGGCACAAAAACACTGCCCGGACGCTGGTCATCGGTGATGTCTACCCGGACAATCATCTGCCCCCATTCGCTGGTGATTTTTGCCAGACCGCCGTCAATCAAATTCCAGTTCATCGCATCAACCGGATGAATCTGCACGATAGGCTCCGGTATATGGGCGTTCAATCTAACCGCGCGGGCGGTTCGGGTCATGGTATGCCATTGATCACGGATACGACCGGTATTCAATACCAGCGGGTATTTATCACTGGTCATATTTTCCGGTAGCTTCGGCTCAATTGGCACCATTCTGGCTTTGCCATTGGGTGTGAAAAAGCGCTTGTCAGTAAACAACCTGGCCGTACCGGCCGGCGCTGCTTCACTGACCGGCCACTGAATAGGGGCAAGATTGTCATAGGCTTCATCAGTCATACCCACTAATGCACCCAGATCAAAATCACGACTGCCGTTGTTTTCAAAAGCTGACAACGCGGCATGTTCACGAAACACATCAGCAGGTTTTTCAAATGGGAATGCTTTCTCAAAGCCCATCTTGCGGGCAACTTGCGTAATAATCCACCAGTCAGACTTTGCCTCTCCTGGCGGCGGCATAAAGGCGCGTTGCTGACTGATACGTCGTTCGGAATTGGTCACCATGCCACTTTTCTCACCCCACGCCAAGGCCGGCAGTAACACATCAGCAAGCTCGGTAGTGTCGGTATGCGCCTCGCATTCCGACACCACCACCAGTTCACACTGTTCCAACGCGGCTTTGACTTTATCGGCATCAGGTAAACTGACCACGGGATTAGTCGCCATAATCCAGACGGCTTTGATTTTCCCTTCAGCCACATCCCGAAACATATCAACAGCCTTGGCACCATTTTCAGTGGCCAGTCTGTCTGTTTCCCAGAAACGGGAGACTAAATCGTGATGTTCAGGATTGGTAATCTCCATATGCGCCGCCAGCTGATTACTCAGTCCGCCGACTTCACGCCCGCCCATGGCATTAGGTTGTCCGGTAATTGAAAACGGCCCCATAGCAGGCTGGCCGATGCGACCGGTAGCCAGGTGGCAGTTAATAATGCTGTTGGATTTATCCGTGCCGGATGTCGATTGATTGATGCCTTGCGAATAGAGGGTAATAACCTTTTCGGTAGAGGCAAATAATTGAAAAAAACGGGCGATATCTTCTTCCGGCAACTCGGTGACGGATGCCACTTGCGGAATATTGCCGGCACTGTTTTTTGCTGCCTGCATCGCCGCTGAAAAGCCTTCCGTATGTTGCTCAAGAAAGTCCCAATCGAGGTAATCTTCCTGTTTCAGGTAATTGAGTAAACCATTAAACAGCGTCGCATCACTGCCGGGACGCAGCGGAAGATGCAGATCTGCAATATCACAGGTCGCAGTTTTACGTGGATCGATGACCACGATCTTCATAGCCGGCCGGTCTTTTTTCGCTTGGCTAATACGCTGAAAAATAACCGGGTGACACCAAGCCAGATTTGAACCGGTCATCACAATGAGATCGGCTTGCTCCAGATCTTCGTAATTGCAGGGCACAGAGTCACTGCCAAACGCACGTTTGTAACCCGCAACCGCAGAAGACATGCATAAGCGCGAGTTGGTATCAATATTGGCACTGCCAATAAAGCCCTTCATTAATTTGTTAGCGGTGTAATAATCTTCCGTCAGAATTTGACCGGAAATATAAAAACCAATGGCACTGGGGCCATGTTTGGCAATAATGTCGCTGAATTTGCGGCTGACAGTGTCGAGTGCCTGATCCCAGGACACCCGTTCACCACCGATTTGCGGATATAGCAATCTGTTACTGAGATCAACGGTTTCACCCAGCGCTGAACCTTTAGAACACAACCGCCCCAGATTGGCCGGATGTGAAGTATCGCCCTGAATTGCAACCGTACCATCCGCCTGTGGTGTTGCCAGTACACCACAGCCGACACCACAGTAAGGACAGGTAGTCTGAATTGTATGTTGTTTACCCAAAACAAAGACTCTTTTAAAGCGAAATATAAACCACGCCGTTTTCGACTTTAGTCTCGAAGGTCCGTGTACAGCCTTTATCCGGCCCGGTGGCCTCACCGCTTTCCATATCGATGACCCAGTTATGCAACGGGCAGGCCACGCGTTTATCGTAAACGATGCCCTGCGATAACGGACCCTGCTTGTGCGGACATTGATCATATAATGCGAACACTTCATCGCCCGCGGTTCTAAAGACGGCCACGTTGCCGTCAGGGGTCGCTAACACACGCGACCCTCTGCTTGGAATATCGGCCAAGGGGCCAATTTCAGTCCAGCTCATGCTTACCTCTAGCTTACTTGTTTGATAGGAATATAGTTTTCTTGATACTTGGCAGCATGTTCTGCCCAAGGATCATCCTGTGCGTTTTCCTGAGATTCATAGAAACGCTCAGCCAGGCGTTTACGATTGACTTCGTCTTCCACCACCAGCGCTTGCACGTGCTTAAGGCCCACACGTTCAATCCATGGCGCAGTCCGCTCCAGATAGTGCCCTTCTTCGCGATACAGTTGCATAAAGGCTGCACAATATTCCAGCGCTTCCTCTTCTGTCGCGACCTTGGTCAGAAAATCTGTCGCCCGCACTTTGATGCCTCCATTGCCACCTACGTGCAGTTCATAACCGGAATCTACGCAAACAATACCGAAGTCCTTGATTGTGGCTTCAGCACAGTTACGCGGACAACCTGATACTGCAATCTTGAATTTATGCGGTGTCCACGAACCCCAAGTCATTTTCTCCGTCTTAATACCGAGGCCGGTCGAGTCCTGGGTACCAAAACGACACCATTCCGAACCGACGCAGGTTTTCACCGTACGCAGCGATTTACCATAAGCATGGCCGGAAACAAAACCGGCATTGCTCAGATCAGCCCACATTTTAGGCAGATCCTCTTTTTTCACACCCAGCAGGTCGATACGCTGACCACCGGTGATCTTCACCGTTGGCACAGCGTATTTTTCAGAAATATCAGCAATAGCGCGTAATTCGCTCGGGTTGGTCACCCCGCCCCAGATACGTGGTACTACTGAATAGGTACCATCTTTCTGAATATTGGCGTGAACACGCTCGTTAATAAAGCGTGACTGCGGATCATCCACATATTCATTGGGCCAGCTGCTGAGCATATAGTAGTTCAATGCCGGACGGCAGGAATGACAACCATCTGCATTTTTCCAGTCCAACGCCTGTATCAAATCAGGAATGGTTTTAAGTGACTGCTCTTTGATAGCGGCCTTAACTTCGTCGTGAGACATATCAGTACAAGCACACATCGCTTTTTTGCTCGGCGTGTCGTTGAAATCAGATCCCAGCGCAGAAGCCAGAATCTGCTCGACCAGACCGGTACAAGAGCCACAGGATGCAGACGCTTTGGTATGGGCCTTGACTTCATCCAGCGTAAACAGGTTCTCTTTGGCTATCGCTTTGACAATGTCGCCTTTACATACGCCGTTACAACCACAGATTTCGGCATCATCCGGCAAACCGTCCACCGAGTTGGTCGGACCATGGCCGGAATCACCGAGGTGATGTTGTCCGAACAGCATATTCTCACGAATATCGGACACATCGGTCCCATCCCGCATCAACTGGAAGTACCAAGTGCCTTCTACGGTATCGCCATACAATACGGCACCGACCAGTTTGTTATCTTTGATAACCAGTTTCTTGTACACATGACGGGCAGCGTCTTTAAAGACCAGATCTTCAGTCTCATCATCCCCAAGAAAATCACCGGCAGAGAACAGATCGATACCGGTTACTTTAAGTTTGGTGGACGTGACCGAACTGATATAACGGGCGATACCCATTTTCGCCAGATGGTTTGAACATACTTTAGCCTGTTCAAACAGCGGCGCGACCAAGCCAAAAGTCTGGTTACGGTGCTGCACACATTCGCCGACTGCATAAATAGCAGGGTCGAAGGTCTGCATCGTGTCATCAACCACGATACCGCGTTCACAATGAATACCTGCCGATTGGGCCAAATCAATATTAGGACGGATACCTACCGCCATCACCACCAAGTCAGCTTCTATTTCACTGCCATCCTTGAAATGCAGCTTCTCGACCCGGCCATTACCACTGATTGACTCGGTGGCATATTCCATCAGGAAGTTAAGGCCTTTACCCCGTAATTCTTCCAGCATCAAATCCGAAGCCGGTTTATCCAGTTGCTGGTTCATCAACACATCGCTGATATGAACAACCGTCACATCCATACCCTGCAGCATCAGACCATTAGCCGCTTCCAGTCCCAGCAGACCGCCACCGATAACCACTGCTTTTTTATGGGTTTTCGACGTTGCCAGCATCGTATCGACATCGGCGATATCACGGAAACTGATAACACCAGGCAAGTCGGCGCCGGGAATAGGCAACATAAATGGTTTAGAACCGGTTGCCAGTAACAGACGGTCATATTCAGCGACCGTACCGTCATCAGTCAGTACCTGGCGTTTAACACGATCAATCTTGGTGATTTTCTTGCCGGCATGCAAAGTAATATTGTTATCTTCATACCACTGCAGATCGTTAATCATGATCTCATGAATGGTTTTTTCACCTGCCAGAACAGGTGATAACATGATTCGGTTGTAGTTGCCGTAAGGTTCTTCACCGAAAACGGTAATGTCGTATTTTTCCGGTGACAGCTTGAGTAATTCTTCAAGCGTTCTCACCCCTGCCATCCCATTACCAATAAGGACTAACTTTTCTCTCATGGATCTCTCCGGTAATAACTATCTTATAAGTATGGCAATGTCCGTGCCATACCTATAACATATTGATATTATTAGAGATAATTGATTATGAAAGTACTTAATTGGTGCATTTTATACTGATTTACGCACCAAATTAAAACATCAATGCACCAATTTGGTAGCGCCAAAATGGTTCCGTGCAATTATTATCCGGCAGGCTCTGAAACAACTTGACTGAAACATCCCTGTTGCCACTGGTGCTCTTCAACGTGATATTGCCGTATTCAGTTGGTCTGTCAGTGTTTAGAGCAAGGCACCGTTCGCAACTAATGGCCGCCCACCTGCTGTATTATTCCCGCAAGCTCCTGACCAATACCTGGCCGTAACTGGAAGCTGCCCGTTCAGCCCCCCTTCTCAGCTTGCCGGCATGCAACCGGGATGATTTACAATCACATCATAAAAAATAAACATCCGTGTTTTCTGAACGAATTTCATTTAACCCAGCGGATATTGATCCAGATCACCCATCAGCACTTCACTTCCCCCCTGTCACTAGTTAAGATTGACCTTCAAAATCAGGGACATTAGACATGAAGACCGGTTGGCAGTATGTTGAAAAATAACAGCGCGCAGGAAGCCCATAAGCAGCGCCGCCATAACCGTTCTATTAAAGCCTTTATCATACGAATTTCGGTCTTCTTTTCCGCACTGGGCTTCTTGCTCATTTATATTGCAGCCGATCGGGCCTATCAGGAATCGGTCAAAAACAGCACCATCGCCGCGACACGACAGATTGCTTCGACTATCTTCGACAATCTTTACCAACTGCAGCAAAAAGATTGGGATACAGATGAAGTCGAAGCCTTTATTACAGAGCAACAAAAACGTTATGGCTCTTATCAAATTACCCTCCACCAATTGGAGAGCCTGGCCACAACGAGAACGGATCCGGTCAATAGTCTTCTGAAAAACACTGTTAAATTGCAGCGGCTTCAGCAAAGCTATCTCAACAATACGCTTAGATTTACTTGGCCTTTAGCAGCGAATACAAACTGTCTTACCTGCTCCCGGAACACTGCCACCGGTGATGTACTCGCAGTTGTGGAAGTCGCTTACGATGTTTCACAGCTATTGTCCGAGGCGAGGAAAAGTCTGCTTATCAACCTTGTTTACTTGTCGCCTTTCCCTTTCTTGCTCTCGTTATTTGTCATTGCCTATCTGAACCGGCGTATCAACAACTCAGTGGACGAGCTGGAATACAGTATTGAGCAAGTGCAAAGGGTCGCAGACCTGAGCAAACTGGACCTGCAAAATAACCTGCACGGCTTTTCCGAACTCAATCGTATCTACGGCAAAGTGGAAAAACTATCCAACAAAATGCGCAACATGGCCGTCGATAAGGATCTGCTGGAATTTGAGATCCAGATGCTGGAAAAATTTGTTATCACCTCTGAAGTGGTGCGGGACTGGCGCGAATATATCAGTCTGCTGCTGAGAGAAATAAATGAAGTCATGCCGGTCTACAATCTATTCTCCATCTTTAAAGTCGATGACGAGATGTTTGCGCTGGAACTTTTCTGGCTCAGTCCCCCTTCTGATGACACCAGGAAACAGATGGAAGACGCCATCCGCCATAATCTCAGTGAACATCCACTGTTTCATGATCAGATCAGCATGGAGGTGCTGCACCATACGGCCATACCCGATGGCCAGATCATAAGCCTGGACCCCGAACACATCCGGTTGCAGACCAAGTCACTGGTGCTGGACAAGCCAAAAATAGGCGGTATTGTCGGCATTGGCGTGCACTCCGATATCAGCAAGGATAGTACCCGCATGCTGGTGACCAGCAGTATTCTGTCGACGCTGATCAACGTGGTCGGTTCCGTCAAGGCCATCTACAAGTACACCAAGGATCTGGAATATTACGCCACCCGGGATCCCCTCACCGATCTGCACAACCAGCGTATTTTCTGGGAAATGCTGGACTACGAAGTGCTGCGCGCCACCCGCCATGACTACAAGTTCTCGATACTGATGATCGATCTGGACAACTTCAAAAACCTGAACGACTCCTACGGACACAGTTTCGGTGACAAGGCCCTGCAGGCCATTAGCGATGTGATGCGCCATGCCCTGCGCAGCGGCGATTTCCTCGCCCGCTACGGCGGCGATGAGTTTGCCGTTATTTTGCCCGAAAGCGATATTGAGCAGGCCCAGTTGGTAGCCCAACGGATCTTTGATGGCTTGCAATCCATCGACCTCTATACACCCGACAAAGGGGAGCGGGTCGATGCCCGCCTGTCGATCGGCATGTCAGTCTATCCCGATCACGCTGACAGCAGCCGCGACCTGTTTATGTTCGCCGACAACATGATGTACAAAGCCAAAAGCCACGGCAAAAACCGCGCTTATACGCCTGACGAGAACGACATACTGGAAGTCTTCCAGGATATAAACGAAAAGAGCCTGAGGATCAGCAAGGCGATCAAGGACAAAGCGGTCATTCCCTATTTTCAGCCGCTGGTCAGCACTGAAAACGGCGAAACCCGGGCGGTGGAAGTACTGTGCCGGATCAAAACCGATGACGGTGACATCATGGGTGCCCACGAATTTATCGAAATTGCCGAGAAGATGGGTATCATCCATAACCTTGATTTCGTGATGCTGGAAAAAGCCCTGCAGCAAGTGGAAGCCGAAGACTACGACGGTATGATATTTATCAATATCTCCCCCCGCTCGCTGGTGCTGAGTGAATTCCTGCCCGAAGTGGAACGTATCGTCTCTAAAACTAACGTCAGCCGCGAGCGTATCGTTTTCGAAATCACCGAACGCGATACCGTGAAGAACATGACACTGCTGGAAAAATTCGTCAGCAACCTTAAATCTGAGGGCTTCAAGCTGGCTGTGGATGATTTCGGTTCCGGCTTCTCATCGTTCCATTACCTTAAACATTTTCCTATCGACTTCGTCAAAATCGATGGCGAGTTTGTCGCCAATATGGTTAACAACCCCAAAGATCATGCTGTCGTTCGCTGCATATCCAATCTGGCTCACGAGTTGCAGGCTTTGACGATTGCAGAATATGTGGAAAGTCAGGAAGTACTGGATGCGGTACGCGCCATCGGTATTACCTATGCTCAGGGCTATCATATCCGCCGCCCGACACCTTATATCCTGAATCCGGTACATGATGCCGCCCAGCCCAGAAGGGCTCAAGCCTCCATCGGAAAAAGTCTCTAAAGCCTGTTAACCCTTCGTCTGCGCCGCTGTCGTTTTCTGTAAACGTGCCGTAAAAGGGAAATGAAATTCGCGAAAGACAACACGCTTGTATCTCGCACACTTGACAAGCGCTTACGTTCAAAAACGTTTATCTCCATGGATGGAGTGGTCGCTCCTGTACGTTCTGCACCCGCGATACTTCGCTATCCCTGCTATCAAGGCATTTGGGCGTCCTGCCCATCATATGCAAAGCAATGTCTGGGACATTGCTTGTCCAGACGTTTTCCCAGTCAATCTAAATGAATGCCGGGAAGTAGTTTTTCTAACACAAGCCCGTGCTAAGGCATTATGCGTTCAGATTCGGCTTTTCAGATTATTGAAATCCCCGCTTCGCGCATTCAAGTACGGTTTCAGCTTGATTTATGATCCAGCCCGGTAAGAACCGGTGAAATACGTACAATTGAGAAAAATACATTTCGGTTCGTTATAAGCTATCACCTCCCTGTGATAGCGATGGTGTTATCAGGGCGCCATGTTCCAGACATGCGATTGCAGTTGCCACTCACCGGCTTCGTTCTGCTGCAACACGGTAACCAGAACACCGCCAAAACTGATGGCCTCCTGCTTAGCATTCTGACCTTTAGCCTGCCAATAGCCGACCTGAGTAATTTGTTTGTCAGAGGAAATCACATCAACGGCTTTAATCTGATGGTTATGAACGCCATTTTGCTGAAACCCACTGAATAACGCTTTAATCGCATCATGTCCTCGTAAAACTGCACCATTCCCGGGGGACAAAGTTGCATCCTCTGCATACAACGCGACGAGTTGCTCGATTTTGCCTTGGTTAAAAGCCTGATTCCATTGTTGATTGGCCGCTTCAACAATAGCTTCCGGTTTCAGGTCGACAGCCTGTACCTGCATACTGATTAATGCTGTTCCTGCTAACATCATGATTCGTTTCATGGATTTGCTCCTTTGCTTATATAGTTAGCCACCTAACTATTAAGGTAAAAATAAAGTCAATCGAAAATATGGCGTTGTGTATTTAGCTGTGTAAGCATGGTTATCAGCTGATCGCCCTGCTCCTCACTGAGGACACTCATCAATTCATTAAGCCGTTGATAATAATCCGGCATCACTTCATCGAGCTTTTTTTGGCCATTTCTGGTCAGCCTGACCAATGTCTGGCGTCTGTCTTTATTATCAGTAATGCGTTTAACCAGCCCATCACGCTGCAAGCCATCAATCAGGCCTGTCATCGTGGCACGGCTGACCCCAGCCTTGTCCGCCAGTTTAGATGGACTGGAACTGAAGTCGTCTTCCCGCATCAATAATAGCAACACCCACCAACGCCCCTGCAACAAGTCATACGTCGCCAGAAACTGATCCAATCCATTAGACAAATCCGACGCCACTCGCAGCAATGTCAGGAATTGTAATACTCGAGCTATATCCGCATCCGGATAACGCTGGGCAAATTTTTTGAGGATCTCGGCGTCCGGTAAATCTTTGACTTGTAACATGTGACCATTATAGTTAGCCACCTAACTAAATGTAAACAGTTATTTTTTAAGATATTAATATTCAGCTTGGTTTAAGTTTGCTCTCCTAGTATGGAAACTGTTCAACACAATAAGGAGAACAAGCAATGAAAACCATAACTGCATTTACCTTAATCGGTCTGATGACCATGCTGTTACAAACCACCCCTGCCCGGGCTGATGATGATGTAAGGGAAATGAAAGTGCTGTCAGAAGGATTGGGCCTGATTACGCTTGAACAGGCTCAGGCAATAGCTCTGGAAGCTAAACCGGGGGTGATTGACGATGCCGATCTGGAAAGTCGCACATTCGGTAAAGGCTGGGATTATGAATTTGAAATTGTCGATGCCGATGGCAACGAATGGGAAGTCTACATCAATGCCAAAACCGGTGAAGTACGTAAAATTGAAAAAGACTGGTTCTAATTAGCCAACGGTGACTGCAGGTGAACCGTCACCTGCAGACCGCCTAATTGTTCAGAACGATCAAACTGCATAGTACCTTCATAACTGTCGACAATATCAAATGCAATGGCGAGTCCGAGCCCACTGCCGGGTTTGGATTCATCAGTACGAAAGCCCCGCCTGGTCAGCGCTGATAAATCATCAATATCGCAACCCGGCCCATCATCTTCAACGATAAATACCAGTCCCGCCTGCATTCTCACCTGCAGCCGCACTGCTTTATTGCACCATTTGCAGGCGTTATCCATCAGATTTCCGAGCAGTTCCAGTACATCTTCACGATCGCCATTGAACCGTACATTATCTTCCAGCTGCCAGTTGATAGCGAAGTTTTTGTCCTGGTGAATCAGATACAAAGTATCGACCAGTTGACTGATCAATGCGCCTAAATCAACCCCTTTCCCGGGCAAGGTAAAACCTGAAAGCCGGGCACGTTTTAACTCACGATCGATAATTTGTCTGATATGCTCGGTCTGCTGATAAATAGCCTTCCGCGTCGCTGGGTCTGTGCTAATAAGCTCGGCGTCCGCCACCTGATTGAGTAAAGTCAGCTGGGTTTTCAACCGATGTGCCAGATTTCCCAGCGTCTGTCGGGATCGACGCGTTTTATTTACCATGCTGCCCATCAAGCGGTTGAGTTCACTGAGTAAAGGTTTGATCTCATCAGGCACCTGCTCATCAATCTGCTCAATATCTCCCTTTTCAAGCTGTTTGAGCTGCATCTTTGCCTTCGTAAGTGGTTGCAGCGCCCGTCTTACAATCAGTGCCTGCAACAATAACAACAGCACCAATCCCAGAGCTGACAGCAAGGTAAAAAACATCTGGAAATGCCGCTTATCTGCCAGCATCCATGAAATATCTTCGGCGACTGTAATAGTCAGCGGCCTGGTTTGTTTGATATACCCCGCCGACATGGCAAGTAACGGCTGATCCTGTGGCCCGTTCAGATAAAGGATTGCCTGTTCGCCGGCGCTGAGTTGCGGCACGGTAAGATTAAAGTCCCAAAGCGAGCGTGACAACACACTCTGTTGCTTTGAGTACACTGAAAAATATAAACCGGAAAACGCCCGCTGATAGCTGCTACTCAGCCGCTGGCTGTCCAGTTGCAGGCGCCCTGTCTGATCAATATTGAGATTTGCCAGCAGACTTTCCGTTTCTTCCTGCAGGCGGGTGATGACCTGCTTTTCTATCAGCCGGTCAATAGTTAAAGTCAGCCATAACCACTGCCCCAGCAGTAACAAGGCCATAACCATAGTCAGTCCGATAGCCAGACGACTTCGAATAGAGGTCATCCGTCAGGGTTTCCGAAGATATACCCTTGCCCCCGCCGGGTCTGAATCAACTCTGCGCCCAGCTTCTGACGCAAACGATTCACATACACTTCCATCACATTACTGTCTTTATCACTGTCGAGTTGGTAAACATGTTCGGTCAGGGTCGATTTGGACAGCAACTGTCCCGGATGCAACATAAAATAACGTAACAATTTAAACTCGGTGCCCGTCAGCAACAGCTTTTCACCTGAGCTCAAGGTTACGCTCTGGTCGCTCTCATCCAGAGACAAACCGGCATAAGTCAGCGCACCGGTGTTCAATCCTGAACAACGTCTTAACACGGCATTGATTCGCACCAGCAATTCTTCGGTTTGAAACGGTTTAGCCAGATAGTCATCGGCACCGGCTTTAAAGCCGAGCACCTTGTCTTCCCAGGCATCTCTCGCTGTCAGAATAATCACTGGTGTCGCATTATTTGCTTCACGCCAGTTTTTCAGCACCTCCAGACCGGATTGTCCGGGCAAGCCGAGATCAAGCACAATCAAGTCATAAGTTTCGATATCGCCCATAGCCTGCGCATCAATACCATCAACCGACAAATCGGTGGCATAACCGGCCTTGTTCAATGCAGACTGCAGTTTCGGTCCCAGAACCGGGTCATCCTCGACCAGTAACAAACGCATGGTCAGTCCTCGAGCTCAAGCTCTATCAAGTCACCGCTTTGCGCATCGAATTCTAATTCCCATACCTGTCCACCGGCATCAAGAATTTCGAGTTCGTAAAAATAACGGCCATCATCGCGCTCCAGTTCTGTTTCCAGAATCTGCCCCGGTTTGATGGCAATCGCGGCATCAATGATTTGTTCCAGGGCTAAAATTTTGCCGTGCTGTTGCAGTTGTCTGGCTTTAGCCGGCCCTTGATCAGCCATAACACTACTGGCTGAACCCGGCAATATCAGACTGGCCGCTAACAAAGCCGTAATGGCAATAAAAAAGCTGCTTGTTTTAGTCATGGTTAAGTCCTGCTTAGTCAGTAATGTATATAGCATGAACAAGCAAACTTAAACCAAGCTGAAACAGCCTCGATAAATTAATTCTGGCTAGTGGTAAAGATCCGAATCACTTCACCATTTTTGAGTAAAACATGGGCATCACTCTTGTCCGCAGCTTTGTACATCCACTTTTCGAAATAATCGTTGCTGACTTTTCCATCCTCATCCGCATGCAGTGCAGGCCGGATATGCTTGCTGATAAAAGCAGGTTCCCAGTTCCGCCCACAAATTGTTTTGATATCCTGCGGGCTCATACCGATTTGGATTGCTTTATTTCCGCAATTCAATTCAGTCAAGTCGGTGATACTTCCGGCCCACACATTACCGTTCATCATCAGTGTCATCATTGACACAGCAACAGTTGCAGCAAGTCGCATCGCTCTCTCCCAATTACAAACCTGTCTGGACGGACCATAGCATGAAATCCGATCCCTATCTCGAACTGGCTCACACATCGCGCACGATATGCAGAAAATGCATATGTTTTTCATACTGAGTCAGGACATCGTCAATGACCTGCTCTTGATTATAGCCATACAAATCGTAATGCTGGCTGCCTTCGGCCAGATAGACCTCCCCCCGGTAGTAGCGTTTGCTCTCATCCGGCTGCCGATCAAACTGAGGGAAAGCAAAGCTGGGAATCAGATGCCCCACGCTGTGCACGCCATAAACGAAGTTCTCTTCTTCACCATATGCCACATTGAGTTCGACATAGTCTTCTTGTTCAGTAACGCTGGCTTCCAGGCCCGATTTTCTCATCTCACTCGCGACCTCTTCTAACGACGGTTTAACGACAATTTGCAGAAAACGTTTCATTTCACTTTTAGGCGGGTGACTGCTGATATTTTTCAGTCGCTGCTTCCACCCCACTTTCCTGCCGGTGCTGACTGGTGCCTGAGGTTCGCCCAAAACACGACGTTTGATACCCTCCATTCGCAACCCCTTATAGAGGCCGAAACAAATCACCAGCATAATAATCACAAAAGGCAAGGCACCGGCAATAGCAGCCGTCTGTAATGCAGTCAAACCGCCGGCCAGTAACAATATCGCTGCGACCAGACCTTCGGTCAACGCCCAGAAAATACGTTGCCAGACCGGCGGTTTGGGATGGCCGCCGGAAGTAATGATATCGATAACCATCGATCCGGAATCGGAAGAAGTCACAAAGAACGTTATAACCAGAAGCGTCGCCAGCCCGGACGCAATCATACTCAGCGGCAGCTGCTCAAACAAAGTAAAGATAGCAGTAGGAACACTATCGGCCACCGCCCCGCTAATCACCCCCGTCAGCTGCCCCAATTCCATATTGATCGCCGTGCCGCCGAAAAACGTCATCCACATGAAGGTAAAACCGACCGGCACGAACAACACGCCCAGCACAAACTCCCTGATAGTCCGGCCCCGTGAAACCCGGGCTATGAACATGCCGACAAATGGCGACCAGGCAATCCACCATCCCCAATAGAACAAGGTCCAGCCGCCTATCCAGCCGGTCGGCTCATAGGCATAAAGATTGAATGTCTTGTTGACAACCTCACTGAGATAGAAGCCGGTATTCTGCACCAGGGCCTGCAATAGAAACAGGGTCGGCCCGGCAATCAGCACAAACAGCAGCAAGACAACGGCCAGCACCAGATTGAGCTCAGACAACCGCTTGATGCCGGCATCCAGTCCTGCAATCACCGAGCCTGTCGCCATCAGCGTTATCACACAGATCAAGCCGATTTGCAGATAGACAGACACGGGTAAATCAAACAGATAATTCAATCCTGCATTGATCTGCAATACCCCCAGTCCCAGTGAAGTCGCGATACCGAACATGGTGCCGAGCACTGCGAAGATATCAACGACATGACCAATCGGGCCATAAATGCGCTCGCCGATCAACGGATAGAGAGCTGATCGGATTGTTAACGGCAACCCATGTCTGAAACCGAAATACGCGAGAGAAAGCCCCACTACGGCATAAATCGCCCAGGCATGCAGTCCCCAATGGAAAAACGAAATCGACATCGCCTCACGCGCAGCTTCAACCGTACCGCCTTCTCCAACAGGCGGGTTGGAAAAGTGCATAACAGGTTCGGCGACCCCGAAGAACAACAAGCCAATCCCCATACCGGCACTGAACAACATCGCAAACCATGACAGATAACTGTAGTCCGGTTCAGAATGATCCGGCCCCAGCTTGATTGCGCCGTAAGAGCTGATAGCGAGGCTGATACTGAAGACCAGAAAAATGGCCACTGCCAGCAGGTAAAACCAGCCGAAGGTTCTGACAATCCAGCTCTGTACAGCGCTGAAAATACTGGCGGCCAGGTCCGAGAAAGCAGCGCCGAATACGACAAAGGCAAGAATCAGCACAGCCGCCCCAAAAAACACCGGCGGGTTGATCTGGGCTTTTACAGGTTTATCTGACTGTTCCTGATTGTTTGTCTGATGAGTCATAATCAACTGCTTCGATCTGACCTGTCTTACTTCACTAGAAGTAATAGCCAAAGTTAATATTGAAACGGGTTTGCCATTCGTGGGACTCGTTGGCGCCCAGACGATCGCCAAAAGGATCGTCACCGCCGATAAACTCGTTACCGTTGGATGCGCTCAAATCAGTGTAGATAAACCAGTTACCGCTGCCCCAGGCCGCACCAAGTGTTGCCAACTCACTGTCATTCAAACCGCTATCCCGCTTGAGCAGCACGCTGTACTCGACATAAGGAATAACATAATCCAACCAGGCAATTGACGGCACCGCAAGGTAATAACTTAACGATACGGCCGGCACCCACGCCTCGGCTGCCGCAGTACCCGGAAAATCATAAGCCCCCATCTGAACCAATTTATCGGTGCCCAGCGGCTGACGGTCATCGACATCGTAACGGTAATAAGTCAGTTGCGATGCCAATGTGAAGTTGTGCCACTTGTTGACCATATGCAGCGAAGCGGCCAGGTGATCGCCGTCATCCTGAACACCGCGGCTTTTCAGCTCTCCGTACTGCAACGACAAGCCAAAATCCGTTTTTATCTGCCGGGCCTCAAAGTGGTAAATACCCCGCAAATTTAATTGGTTGCGTTCTTCGTAGCCGTCTCCTGACTCATTGACAACATCATAGGAGTAGCGGGCACTGTCGTGGGACGAACCGGTGTAGCTGCCTTCATCGGAATAATAATAGGCCATATCAAGCTGCCAGTTTTCATCAGACTGGCTGTACTTGATCCCCAAATCCATATCATCCGACAGGCCCAGATAATAATGCTGATCGAAAAACCAGCTCTGCGATACGCCGTAAGGACCGGGACCGAACGGCACCCTGTTCACACCGAGCTGGATTTGCCGCGCTTTATCCAGCTGATAACCCAGCCAGCCGGTATGCAGGAAGTTGTAGCCGTCATACCAGCGGTATTCCACCTTGCCGATGTATGGACCATCGGTATAGCCGAGATTGATGCGAAAGGTATCGAGAGCAAAATTACCGTCATCTTCAACCGCTCTCGAGGCGCCACCTGTTTCAGGATAATCACCAATAGCATAATTGACCCGCATCGCGCCACCGACTTTCAGCGGCCCAAAGCGTATTTTATCGTCCTCAGGTTGGCTCTCAGCCTGTTGTTGCTCTGTCATCGTGGCTGCCTGTATTTCGGCTTCCTGGCTGGTCTTTTCTGCTTTTGTCAGGGCCTGCCTGGTCTGCTCCAATTGAATTTCAAGTTGTTTTATTCGTTGCTGGAGTTGTTCGACTGATTCCAGCCTTGCTTCAGCACAAGCGATATTGCTGAACAAGAACAGTAAACAGGCACTACAAAATGCTATGGACTGAAAGCTGTTTTGTAGTATGTGGCTTGAGTGTCCGGCCATTTTGATTCATCCCCAACTGTAGGTGGTGCTGACGATGTTTATTAATCACACAGGAATCGTGCTTTCTCCTCCATGAACGTTCTGTTAAAAGAACCCACAGGTTAAAGCTACCAAAGTTTGACTACTTTGCAAATCAGCCTGCGTAATCAAAGACTGATGGTTGCAGTAACAGGTAAATGCTCAGAAGCGCTACCGACGGCCGGCACAGATCGATGCACAGTCATCGCTATCAGCTACTGTCCAATACAAAAACCGGCCAATGTATCCAAGTCGTTTTCCTGCAAGGCAATGACATCAGCATCAGATTTCAGCAACACTGCTGCGGTACGGAAGGATTCAAATCGTTGATGATTGTTACCGAAGGGTATAGCCGACCAGCTTTAAGGGAGATCTGATTAAGGTCTCTAAGTGATATATTCCAGGAACTCGCTGGGTGTGAACATACCAGTATTCGCAGCGACGACTCGATGTCTTGTTGCTGCATGATGATTGCTTGATCCAAGGCTGCTACCTGAGCAGCAAAACAGGAATATCACTGAGCCTGACCATTTTGGAGGTATTGCTGCCGACCAGAAATTGGCGGATGCGTGAATGGCCATAAGCGCCCATCACCATCAGATCAATATCGTTTTCAAGCTGATATTGTGACAATGTCGGCTGAACTTCTCCCTGCCGTATTACCGGTATGACACTGAAACCGGCCTCTTGCAGTATTGCCGTGGCTTGTTTCAACTCACCGACATGTTTGTCATCTGACTCGGCCACCATCACCAGATGGCATTCCAATCCTTGCAACAAAGGACTAGCGGCTACTCTTTCCAGGGCTTTGCGGGCGGTTTTGCTGCCGTCAAAGGCAAACATGAAACGCCGCGGATTTTTGAAGCCCGGCACAACAGCCAGTATCGGTCTGTGCATGGCGCGAACCACATTTTCCAGATGGCTGCCGATAGTGTGAGCCTGGTTGTCATGCGCCTCACCCTGTCTGCCCATAACCAGCAAACGTGATTCGGATTCCAGCTCCTGTAAGGTTTCCAGCAGGCTGCCGTGGCGCTGATGAGTAGTCACATCAGAAGCGCCATCTTGCTCAACACGCTTTTTGGCATCTTCAAGCATATGTTTGCCATGCTCCAATGCCAGTTTGCTGCGTTTTTCGTCCAACTCGGTCAGTTCTGTCAGAAGATGCTCACGGCTGCCCAAACCGATATTGCCTGACAAATCACCCTGCTGGGCAGGTTCTGGATATTCCGCTTTATCCAGAACGTGCAATAAATCGAGTGGGGCATCCAGTTGCTGACTGGCCCAGGCTGCTGCATCACATACCGCCGTAGCCACATGTGAACCATCTATACATGCGATTATTTTTGTCATTTCTCTCTCCTTTGAGGCACTAGTGTCCCGCGAGTATTTTTTCTACTTCTTCCGGCTTGTCATGCACCCCAAAGCGATCCACGATAGTGGCAGTGGCTTCATTCATGCCGACCAGTTCTACTTCAGTACCTTCACGGCGGAACTTGATAACGACCTTGTCCAAAGCAGTCACCGAGGTGATATCCCAGAAATGAGCATGAGTCAAATCGATAGTGACCTTTTCCAACGCCTCTTTGAAATCAAAAGAGGCGATAAACTTATCGGCGGAGGCAAAGAAAATCTGACCGAGGATTTGATAGCTGCGCTGAGTTTCCTCTTCGTTAGTCTCACTTTTGATAACCAGAAAGTGTCCGACTTTACTGGCAAAAAACAGTGATGCCAACAACACCCCGACAAAAACACCGATAGCCAGGTTATGCGTCGCAACCACAACGACAACCGTGGTTACCATCACCAGGTTAGTGGAAAGAGGCAGCTTTTTCATATCCTTGAGCGAGTCCCAGGAAAAAGTACCGATAGACACCATGATCATTACGGCAACCAGCGCGGCCATAGGGATTTGCTTGATCCACTGATCCAAAAAGACCACCATCACGATCAGCAATACACCGGCAGCAAAAGTCGACAGGCGTCCCCTCCCCCCTGACTTAACATTAATGACTGACTGGCCGATCATGGCGCATCCTGCCATACCTCCCAGCAGACCTGATCCGATATTGGCAATGCCCTGCCCTTTGCATTCGCGGTTTTTGTCACTGCCGGTATCAGTCAGATCATCGATAATCGTCGCGGTCATCATCGATTCCAGTAAACCCACCGTAGCAAGTGCGATGGAATAGGGAAAGATAATCGCCAGCGTTTCAAGGTTGAGCGGCACGTCAGGCCAGAGGAATATCGGCAAGGTATCGGGTAATTCCCCCATATCGCCCACGGTACGAATATCCAGCCCCAGGAAAATGGTCACCAGCGTGAGTACGACAATAGTCACCAGTGGTGACGGCAGTATCCTGCCGATTTTAGGCAATAGCGGAAACAGGTAGATAATGCCCAGCCCCGCGGCCGTCACCGCATAAACATGCCAGGTCACATCGGTGAGCTCCGGCAGCTGTGCCATGAAAATCAAAATGGCCAGCGCATTCACAAAACCGGTCACTACCGAGCGTGAGACAAACCGCATCAGATCCCCTAGTTTCAGATAACCAGCTGCAATCTGAAAAACACCTGTCAGCAAAGTAGCGGCAAGCAGATATTCAAGACCATGCTCTTTGACCAAAGTGACCATCAACAAAGCCATGGCGCCGGTAGCCGCCGAAATCATGCCCGGCCGGCCACCAGTGAAGGCAACAATGACCGCTATACAGAATGAGGCATACAAACCGACTTTGGGATCGACGCCGGCAATAATTGAAAAAGCGATAGCTTCCGGTATCAGAGCCAATGCAACGACAGTGCCGGCTAATAAATCACCACGAATATTAGAGAACCAGTCATTTTTCCAGTTCTGAAACATAAAGAATTCCTGTTTGTTATAGATAAATTGGTTTGAGCGAGGGGGGAGCCAAAGCATAGCTTATGTGCAAGCACTACCAAGCGGTGATGCCCAATGAACGGATCGTTCCGTGCAGATATACAGCTGTAATGGCAGACGGCTGGAATAGCCGTTGTAGAAAGAAGCGCTAGGGCGGACTGAGCATCATATTGAAATTGGCAGGTTTAGAACGTGACATATAAATTCATCCGGTCAATTACAGCTATCCAAAAGCCGCAGTGTCAAGCTTGTCAGATGTAATTGAATTGGAGGCTGAGGTCGGAATCGAACCGGCGTACACGGAGTTGCAGTCCGCTGCATAACCACTCTGCCACTCAGCCATGGAAGCAATAATACTAAAAAGCCGCGATAGTGCTAAAACATACCGCGGCTTTTTTTAATTCTGGAGCGGGAAACGAGATTCGAACTCGCGACCCCAACCTTGGCAAGGTTGTGCTCTACCAGCTGAGCTATTCCCGCTTAGGAAGACGTGCATTATAGGCACTTCATTTTTTATGTCAACCCTTATTACGCAACATGGGCCATGCGGCCTGCAGGTAGTTAAACATGGACGATAAAGTGAGCCAGGCCGCCACATACAGCAGGACTAGCCCGATTTCGAATATTGGTAAGCCAAATAAGGGTTTATAGAAAATCAGGCAGCCGATCGCAATCATCTGAAAGGTGGTTTTCCACTTAGCCATATTGGATACTTTGACCACATTTCTTTGCCCTAATTCGGCCATCCATTCACGCAATGCGGACACAGTGAGCTCACGCGAAACAATCAAAACCACCGGAATCAGGATATACCAGGTAGCAGTTTTAAACAGGATCAGTAGCAGAGCCACCACCACAATCAGCTTATCCGCCACCGGATCAATAAAAGCACCGAACGGCGAAGCCTGATCCCAAAGCCGGGCCAGATAACCATCCAGCCAGTCAGTGACCGCTGCGACAGCAAACACGATCGCGGCCCAGATCGGCGCAGAATCAAAAGGCAGAAAATACAGCACTATCAGCACCGGGATCAGCAGGATACGCAGCAAACTCAGGATATTGGGTAAATTCAGCATGGCAGTCACTTGAAAGTTTAAATCGCTGTTATGTTAGCACTAAGGACCGGCTTATTTGTCATCATGCAACACATCATAGATCTTTTGCGCCAGCGCTTTACTGATGCCGTCCACCTTGGCCAGATCTTCTACCCCGGCGCGTTGTACTTCCTGCAGACCACCAAATTGCTGCAGTAATTTCTGTCTGCGTTTGGGCCCCAGGCCTTCAATATGTTCGAGTGTAGAGGTTTTACGCGCCTTGGCCCGCCGTTGTCGGTGGCCAGTGATGGCAAAGCGGTGGGCTTCATCCCGGACTTGTTGCAGTAAATGCAAAGCGGGTGAATCTGCTGACAAGGTCACCTCCCCTTCCCTGCCTACTAGAAACAAGCTTTCTTCGCCCGGTTTGCGCTCCGGCCCCTTGGCGATACCCAGAATTGGCAAATCGCTTAAATTAAGTTCCGCCAGCACTTCCCGGGCTTCCCGGATTTGACCTTTACCGCCGTCTATCAATAATAGGTCCGGACGTTTACCCTCACCTTTCTGCAGCCGGGTAAAGCGGCGGCTCAGGGCCTGGTTCATCGCCGCGTAATCATCACCGCCGGTAATACCTTCAATATTGAACTTGCGATAATCGGCTTTGATGGCGCCTTCCAAACTAAACACCACGCAGGATGCGACGGTCTTCTCACCGCGGGTATGACTGATATCAAAACATTCAATCCGTTTGGGTAACTCATCCAGTGCCAGCGCATCCTGCAACATCTCAAACCGTTGCAGTAAATTTGCTCTACTGCTCAGCCGCTGTGTAAGGCTGATTTCGGCATTCGTTTGTGCCATTTTCATCCAGCGCACGGCCTGTCCGCGTTGGGGTTGGCGCAGACTGACTTTGTGCCCGGACTCGGTTTGCAGCACATCCTGCATCAATGCCATATCTTTCGCCTGATGACTGAGCAGGATCTCAGCAGGCACATTTTTACCCAGATAATATTGTGGAATAAACGCCGTCAGCAGTTCTTCGGCTGAACTGTCGGCCGAACCTTTGGGGAAATAACTCTTACTGCCCAGGTTGCGGCCGCCACGGATAAAACAGACCTCTACCACCGCCATACCATCGCGGACAATGGCCGCCAGCACATCAAACTCACCCTGAGTAGAGCTGACATATTGCCTTTCCTGTACCCGACGCAGAGCGATGATCTTGTCACGAATCGCCGCGGCCTGCTCAAAGTCGAGTCGCTTTGATGCCGCTTCCATTTCTGCGGTCAGATCATCCATCACCTGCTGGTTTTTACCTTCCAGAAACATGATGGTGTGTTCGACATCTTTCTTATAGTCCTCGTCAGACACCAGTCCGACACAGGGCGCCGTGCAGCGTTTGATCTGATATTGCAGGCAGGGTCGTGAGCGGTTCTGATAATAACTGTCTTCACATTGACGCACCGGAAACAGCTTCTGCAACAGGTTCAGACTTTCTCTGACCGCACCGGCACTGGGATAGGGGCCGAAATATTTGCCCATCTTGCGCTTGGCTCCCCGATGCACGCTCAGGCGCGGAAACCTGTCTCCGGAAATAAACAGGTAGGGATAACTCTTATCATCACGCAGCAGAATGTTATAACGCGGCATCAGCTCCTTGATCAGATTATTCTCAAGGATCAGCGCCTCATTTTCAGTGTGGGTAACGGTGGTTTCGATGGCAGCAACCTGCGCCACCATGACCTGGGTCTTGGCGGTCAGGCCGGTTTTTCTGAAATAACTGCTGACGCGTTTTTTAAGATTCTTCGCCTTACCGACGTAGATAACCGTACCGTCGCTATCGAGCATACGGTAGACACCCGGGCGTCCGGTAAGCGTTTTCAGGAAGGCAGCTGAGTCAAATCCTGTTTCCGCATGTTGCGTATTTGCTTCAGCCATAAATCATATCAATCAAGTCAGGTGGGGTCGTTTTTCTTCGGTGTGTATTGGCGCTGGTAGCATTTATGCGCCTGATAAAAACTATTAGCTGACAATCCCAGCAAAATCACGCCGCCAATCAGCGCCGGCACTTTTTCATAAAAAAAATAAATCATCGCCAGAGCAGCAATCAGTTCACAACTGCCTATTACTTTGAGTAACAGGACGTTTTCAATCCGTTTCATTATTTATTCTCCGCATCGTTGCCAGAATTATCAAATGCATTATCACTTATAAAATGCAGGGGATAATGTAGCCTTGATGACAACAGGATGGCAACTCCTGAAACCATTATCTCACGTTCGCGCCTTACTTCCGCACAGGACATACTGTAACAAGGCCATACCTGAATAAATTAAAGCATCGTTTAAAGTAAATCTTTATCCGCAGATTTCGCCAATTTCGCAAATTAAGAATAAGTCTTTTCTGTTGCAAACTCCCGGCACCAAAGTTAAGTAATAGGCTTGTGGCAACCCGGGCTTTAAAATAGTGAACCTGAGCTGCCCCTGAAAAGATTGGAAGCGCCTTCTCTCGCTTATGGGAATACATAGTTCTGCTCATCCCTTTTAAAATAATCTGCGTCCATCTGCGTAATCTGCGTAATCTGCGGATTTATAAAATTTTCCACCGGGTTCCCACGCAAAACATGTGAACCAGAACAAATTTTCCAGTATCTATCTGATTTTACTTATTTATTCGTGGAGATTCGCCAGATTCTGATACACGCATTTCCAGATTGTTTCGGTATATCTCGGCGATTTGTGGGAAAATAGCGCTTTTTCCCGATAATAATTAATGGTTTCTTCAGTTACACCCAATCTGCTTCAGCCTGCCCTACCCCATTCCAATAAAGAGGCTTTTCACGCCGGCCAGCTCTATGGCAGTGCGCAAGGCCTGTTATTGGCAAAAGCAGCGCAGCAACACGATGGCCCTTTGCTGGTTATCACCGATGATATGGCTACAGCTCACCGGCTGGAACTGGAAGCGCGTTTTTATCTGGGTCAGGACACACGCCCCATTCTGCATTTCCCTGACTGGGAAACCCTGCCTTACGATACGTTTTCCCCGCATCAGGATATTGTTTCCGAGCGCCTGGAAACCCTGCATCAATTACCTGATTTCAAACAAGGCATTTTGCTGGTTCCCATTGCTACCCTGATGCAGCGCATTGCGCCACGCGAGTTTCTGGACGGCAACACTTTGATGTTGCAAACCGGGGATCAGTTCGATATTGAAAGCTGGCGGCTGCGACTGGAAAAAGCCGGTTACCGTAATGTGTCGCAGGTGATGGAACACGGCGAGTTTGCCGTGCGTGGCGCTATTATCGATTTGTTCCCGATGGGCAGCAAACTCCCTTACCGTATCGATTTGTTTGATAACGAAATCGACACCTTGCGCACCTTCGATCCGGAAACCCAGCGTTCCATCAATAATATGGATGCCATTCGTCTATTGCCGGCACGCGAATTTCCGATGACCGAAGACAGCATTCAGCTGTTCAGACAACAATTCAGGCGTCACTTTGAAGGTGATCCCCAGCGCAGCTATATCTACCGTGAGGTAAGTGACGGCAACCTGCCCGGCGGGATTGAATATTATCTGCCGCTATTTTTTGAACAGACCAGCAGCCTGATCGACTATCTGCCTGACAACACGCTGCTGGTTAATATCAGTGATCCGCATCACGGCGCCAGCAGTTTCTGGGATGAAATCAGCGAACGCTACCGCCAGCACCGCGTCGATATTGAAAGACCTTTGCTGGAACCGGCTACCGTGTTTATTCCGGTAGCGGACTTGTTTGCCCGCTTCAAATCCTATCAACGGCTGCATTTGCAGAGTTTTGAGCAGGAACAGAAAGCCGGTAACTTCAACTATGCCAGTGTAATTCCGCCGCAACTGACCATGAACGCCCGCAAGGACAAGCCTTGCGAAGCCCTTGAACAGTTTATTGAACAGTTTGACGGCCGTATTCTATTTGCAGCCGAAAGTGCCGGCCGCCGTGAAACATTGCTGGATCTGCTGCGCCAGCAGCACATTCAACTGAAAACCTGTCATGGCTGGGATGAGTTTGTAACGGACGATGCAAAACTGACGGTGACGGTAGCGCCGCTGGAACAGGGTTTGATCCTGCCATCACAGCATATCGCCGTTATCGCCGAAGCCCAGCTGTTCGGCCAGCAAGTGATGCAGCGCCGTCGCCGCAGCCGTAAGAAACGTGATACCGACGCGATCATCCGTAACCTCGCTGAACTTTCCATCGGTGATGCCGTGGTACATGAAGATCACGGTGTCGGTCGTTATCTCGGTCTGCAAACCCTGGATGTAGGCGATGTAACGGCCGAGTATGTCACGCTGGAATACGCCAAAGGCGACAAGCTTTATGTGCCGGTAGCATCGCTGGATCTGATCAGTCGTTACTCCGGTGCCGCACCGGAGCTGGCACCTTTACATAAACTGGGTAGCGGCCAGTGGGAAAAAGCCCGCCGCCGTGCCGCCGAAAAAGCCCGTGATGTCGCGGCCGAACTGCTCGATATTTATGCCCGTCGCGCCGCCAACAAGAAAACACCGATGGCCATGCCTGATGAGCATTATGCTTCATTTGCCGCCGCTTTCCCGTTTGAAACCACGCCGGATCAGCAGGATGCAATCGATGCAGTCATCAAAGACATGTTGTCAGAGCAACCGATGGACAGATTGATCTGCGGCGATGTCGGTTTTGGTAAAACAGAAGTAGCCATGCGTGCCGCATTTCTTGCAGTGCATTCGGGTAAGCAAGTCATGGTGCTGGTACCGACCACTCTGCTCGCCCAACAACATTATGAAAACTTCAAGGATCGTTTTGCCGACTGGCCGGTCAGGGTCGAAGTGTTATCACGTTTCCGTTCCAAAAAAGAGCTGGATCGGGTAAAAGCAGCGATCAGTGACGGCAATGCCGATATCATTATCGGCACCCATAAACTGTTGCAGCAGGATATTGAACCCAAACGTCTGGGCCTGTTTGTTCTTGATGAAGAACACCGTTTTGGTGTCACCCAGAAAGAGCAGCTCAAAAAATATCGTACGCATATTGATGTGTTAACCCTGACAGCCACCCCTATCCCGCGCACCTTGAACATGTCGATTTCCGCCACCGCCACCGCCACCGCCACCGCCACCGCCACCGCCACCGCCACCGCCGGAAGCGATTGTGCAGTCCAGACCATTTTCATCATAGTCTGCATTACGGTGATCAACACTAAATGCCACTT
>NZ_JAPDMV010000027.1 GCF_026319305.1 Methylophaga sp. OBS4 | reverse complement strand
CTGGCTGCGGTGGTGCAGGCTGCATCACTGGTGAAACAGATTGCCGAAACCGGTCAGGTCGATCAGGCTGAACTGGAAACCATGCTCAACAGCCTGGTTGTTGAAAATGCCGCTACCACTGAAGCCGTCTATGACGGCATTGGCAATTTGCGCAGCGGCATTCGCGAACTCAATATGCAGTTGTCAAAAAAGAAAGATACAAAAGATGTAGTATTGCTGCGCTATATAATCAGCCTGCTGCATCTAGAACGGCAACTTGCCAAACGGCCGGCAATGATGGATATCATCAGCCGTGAAATTGAACAGATACCCCAGCATATTGAATACTTCGACGGTATCAATACCCCTCAGGTCATTGCCCGTTTTGCCGATATCTACCATCGCACAGTGAGTGAATTAAAACCGCAGATTCAAGTCTATGGCGATCCCGGCTTTTTGCAACAGCCAGACAATGTGAATCGCATAAGAGCTTTGCTGCTTTCGGGTATTCGGGCCGCTGTGTTATGGCGGCAGAAAGGCGGACGCCGCTGGCAGTTTCTGTTCCAGAGCAACAAAATCATCGCTGCTGCCGAAGCGCTTTACGCCTCAAGCTGAACAAAAAGCCAGCGCAATTTATTGTATACCCAATCCACCTCAAAATGGTGGATTGGGTATATTACGTGCTTCCTTGCTCAAAGACTTTCCTGCTGAGCCACAGAAAGTACGCCGTCGACAACCCTGCTGAACCGAAAATCATACACATCACCACAATCTGATAATGGGCAGCCACAATCGGCGAAACGCCGGACAAGATCTGCCCGGTCATCATGCCCGGCAAAGAGACCAGCCCTACCGCCAGCATCGAATTAATCGTGGGTATAAAAGCCGCCCGAAAGGCTTCATTTCTGGCCTGCCCGAATTCAATATCACGCGATAACTCAGCTTGCAGGCGTTCTGCCGCCAAACTAACGCTTATCATTGAATTAGCAAAGGTCATCCCGGCCAGCGGGATCATATATCGCGGCTCATACCAGGGTTCCAGGTTAATCACGCCTTGAGTAACCAATATCAGCGTCAAACAGCCACCGCTCGCAATCGCCCAGAAGGCATATCCGAACAATTGTTTGCGTTTACGTTTTACCGTCCCCAGGGCAATCCAGCTGGCCGCCGTTACCATGACCAGCATCACCGCAACCACAATCCATGCCTGCTCAGCAGCAAAAATCGTAGTCAGAATGTAACCGACCAGCAGCAGTTGAATCAGCATCCGGATAATCGCATAGATAGCATTCCCTGCCTGCAGGGACCACTTGAACATCACTATCAGCACCAGCGCAACCGGAATAAAAGCCAGGGCCAGATTTAAAGGCGGAATGATTTGTATGCTGGAATTCATAGCAAACCCTGCAATAAAAAAGGCTGTTTCCTGGTCAGAAAACAGCCTTTCAAAACAACTTAACCCGGCTTGTTAACTCGCAGCACGACGATATTCGTCCAACTCGTTAAAGTTGAGATAGCGATAAATCTCTGCCGCCATCGGTCTGATTCCGGCGACCGCTTCCAGATATTCAGCCACTGTAGGAAGACGCCCCAAGCTTGCGACGACCGCTGCCAGTTCTGCTGAAGATAAATACACATCAGCATTATTACCCAGCCGATTGGGGAAGTTACGAGTCGAAGTCGATACCACTGTCGCGCCGTCCGCGACCCGGGCCTGATTACCCATACACAGAGAGCAACCCGGCGTTTCGGTTCTGGCACCGACGCGGCCAAAGGTGTAATACACCCCCTCTTCCGTTAACTGGTGCTTGTCCATTTTAGTCGGTGGCGCGATCCACAATTTAACCGGCAGGTTACTCATATTCTCCAGCACTTTGCTGGCAGCACGGTAGTGACCGATATTGGTCATGCAGGAGCCGATAAAGACTTCATCGACATTAACGCCCTGCACTTCAGACAGCGGCTTGATATCGTCCGGATCGTTCGGACACGCCAGTAGCGGTTCCTTAATCTCGTTCAGATCGATTTCGATCACAGCCGCATATTCGGCATCGTCATCCGCTTCCAGCAGTTGCGGATCATCGAGCCAGGCTTTCATCGCATCAATACGGCGTTGCAAGGTACGGGCATCCTGATACCCTTCGGCAATCATCCATTCCATCAATGAGATATTGGAGTTGAGGAACTCGATAATCGGCGCTTGGTTCAAACGTACGGTACAACCGTTAGCGCTACGTTCTGCCGAGGCATCGGACAATTCAAACGCCTGCTCGACTTTCAGATCAGGCAGCCCTTCGATTTCCAAAACGCGGCCGTTGAAGATATTTTTCTTGCCTTTCTTCTCGACTGTCAGCAGACCCTGCTGAATCGCTGCATAAGGAATCGCATTGACCAGATCACGCAAGGTAATACCAGGCTGCATTTCACCTTTGAAACGCACAAGCACTGATTCGGGCATATCCAAAGGCATCACGCCCAAAGCAGCACCGAATGCAACTAAACCGGAACCGGCCGGAAAGCTGATACCTATCGGGAAACGGGTATGCGAATCGCCGCCGGTGCCGACAGTATCGGGCAAAATCATGCGGTTCAACCAGGAGTGGATAATACCGTCACCGGGACGTAACGACACGCCACCGCGAGTGCTGATAAAGTCAGGCAGTTCATGTTGCAATTTGATGTCGACCGGCTTCGGATAGGCAGCGGTATGACAGAAAGACTGCATCACCAGATCAGCCGAGAACCCCAGGCAGGCCAGTTCTTTCAGTTCATCACGGGTCATTGCGCCGGTGGTGTCCTGCGAGCCGACGGTAGTGACTTTAGGTTCACAATATGTGTTGGGGCGTACACCTTCAACTCCGCAGGCACGACCGACCATTTTCTGTGCCAGCGTGAAACCTTTTCCGGTATCGGCAGGATCTACCGGCCGCACAAAAATATCTGAATACGGCAAACCCAGCGTTTCACGGGCTTTATCAGTCAGGCCACGCCCGATAATAAGCGGAATGCGGCCACCGGCACGGACTTCATCTGCCAGGGTAGTCGGACGTAAATTAAATTCACTGACAAGCTCACCGGCTTCATTCAGAATCTTGCCTTCGTAAGGATAAATGGTAATCACATCGCCGCTTTCAAGCTTCTGTACATCACACTCTATCGGCATGGCACCGGAATCTTCCGCGGTGTTAAAGAAAATCGGTGCAATGTTATTACCCAGAATCACCCCACCCTGACGCTTGTTCGGTACATAAGGCACATCATGCCCCATATGCCACAAAACCGAGTTGATGGCTGATTTGCGCGATGAACCGGTACCCACCACATCACCGACATAAGCCAGAGGGTGTCCTTTCTGTTTCAGTGCTTCGATTTGTTCCAGCGCATCCGGCATTTTGCTTTGCAACATGGCTTTGGCATGCAACGGAATATCAGGACGACTCCAGGCTTCGGTGGCCGGTGACAAATCATCGGTATTAGTCTCGCCAGGGACTTTAAATACGGTCAACGTAATGCTTTCCGGCAGTTTAGGACGGGATAAAAACCATTCAGCTTGTGCCCATGACTCAACAACACGTTTGGCATAATCATTGGTTTCAGCCTTCTCAACCACATCATGATAGGCGTCATAGACCATTAAAGTCTTAGACAAGGCTTTCTCTGCCGCCGCCGCAGTCTGTTCGCTATCAAGCAGTTCAATCAGAGACTGAACGTTGTAGCCCCCCATCATCGTACCGAGTAACTCGGTGGCCTGCACCGGCCCAATCAGTTCACAGCTGACGTCGCCTTTGGCAATATCAGTCAAAAAGCCGGCTTTTACATATGCAGATTGATCAACACCGGGCGGTACACGATGAATCAGCAAATCAAGCAGTTGCTCACTGGTTTCATTTTTGCCTTGTTTCAGCTGTTCAATCAGTGCTGAAACCTGTTCGGCATTCAGTGGTAAAGGTGGCAGCCCTTGCTGGGCACGTTCTTCGACATGAGATTGATATTCGGTCAGCACAGATTATTACCCCAGAGTTAGGAAAGTAAACTTCACCATTTTACCTGAAAATGAGCAAAATCTTTACCGGAAAATAAGCAAAGCCATCGAACCACAAGTGAGTTCTGCTATAATTTGTGGCAATTTCTTTCTTATTTTCAATGGAGTTTTCATGGATTTAACCGCTTTGACCGCGATATCACCGGTTGATGGTCGCTATGCTGATAAAACTCAGGCTTTGCGCCCGTTTTTCAGTGAATACGGCTTATTGCGTGCCCGCGTGGAAGTTGAACTGCGCTGGCTGCACCTGCTCGGCAACAATGCCGATATTCAGGAAGTCCCCAAGCTGAGCAGTGAAGCGGAAATATTCATCAACGCAATGATCGACAACTTCTCTGTTGAAGATGCGGCAGACATCAAGCTTATCGAACGTGAAACCAACCATGACGTCAAAGCCGTTGAATACTTTATCAAAAGAAAATTCAAGGCCAATGCCGAACTGGACAAAGTCAGTGAGTTTGTGCATTTTGCCTGCACCTCCGAAGACATCAACAATACCGCCTACGGCATCATGCTGAAAAATGCGCGTGAACAAGTCATTCTGCCGCAAATGGACACATTGATTGCTACCATCCGCAAACTGGCACAGCAGCACGTTGACACCCCGATGATGTCACGCACACATGGCCAACCAGCATCTCCCACTACGCTGGGTAAGGAGCTGGCCAACGTGGTGCAACGTCTGGAACTGCAACGTACCCATGTCGCCGCGGTATTGCTTTACGGCAAAATGAACGGTGCGGTTGGTAACTACAACGCCCACTATGCGGCCTATCCTGAAGTCGACTGGCCGATGATGGCGCATGCGTTTGTCACCGGATTGGGACTGCGCTGGAATCAATACACCACACAGATTGAGCCGCATGACTACATGGCTGAACTGTTCCAGGCCATGATTCGTTTTAACACCGTATTGATCGACTTCTGCCGTGATGTATGGAGCTATATTTCCATCGGTTATTTCAAACAGAAAACCATTAAAGGTGAAATCGGCTCATCTACCATGCCGCATAAAGTCAACCCTATAGACTTTGAAAATGCAGAGGGCAATCTGGGCATCGCCAATGCCGTGTTTGATCATCTGGCACTGAAACTGCCTATTTCCCGCTGGCAGCGTGACCTGACCGACTCTACCGTATTACGTAATCTCGGTGTTGGTTTTGCCCACTCGCTGTTGGCCTTCAGCTCTGCGTTGAAAGGCATTAGCAAACTGGATCCGTCCCCGGAAGCCATGGCTGCCGATCTGGATGCCAACTGGGAGTTGCTGGCTGAACCCATCCAGACTGTCATGCGTCGTTACGGTATCGAAAATCCGTATGAGAAATTGAAGGACCTGACCCGTGGCCAACGTGTAAACAAGCAGATCATGCAGGACTTCATTGATGGTCTGGATATGCCGGAAGAGGCCAAAGCCAGCCTGAAAGCGATGACACCAGCCGGTTATATCGGCAACGCCGCAGAGCAGGCTAGAAACGGTTGAGTGATGGCTGACCTGACTCCGACTAACGATAATACGGTTGCTTTCGACAGTCGGGATCAGGCTGCTGCGCTAATGCTGAAGTTGATTGCAACAGCCAGCCAGGAAATCTGTTTTTTCGGACCGACTATCGATCCGGTTCTGTTTGATAACGAAGCCGTGATTGCACAACTGAGTGAGTTTGCCCGGCGCAGTCCGCGTACCCAGATCCGGCTGGTGGTGTTTGATACGCAGAAAAATGTCAGTCAAAATCATCGACTGCTGCCATTGGCACAACGTCTCAGCAGTAAAATACACATTCATATTGCCAGCAAACCCTACCAGGAAACCCGGCAAATGTTCATGCTGATTGATGCAAAAGCCTGTTTATATTGCCCCAATCATTCACGTTACCAGGGGCAGGCCGAGTTTAACGCGCCCGCCCGGGTACGTGATTTGAAACAAAACTTCGAAGAAGTCTGGACCCACAGTAGCCAGGACATCAATACAAGACGTTTGCATCTATGAAAATCTGGTTTATCGGGCTGTGTTGCCTGTTTTCACAGGCGCTTGCAGCCAACAACAGCATACATACTATTACCCTCAAACACCGTCTGGCCTCTGAGGTATTACCGCATATCGAGGCTTTCCTGCCTGCAAACGCCACGGCCAGAGCCTATGGCGATATGCTGATTCTGAAGGCGGACAATGCGACGGTTGCCAATGTTGAAGCGCTGCTGAAAAAACTCGATGTGCCGCTGCAATCGCTCAATATCACAGTACTCAGAACCAATCAGCAACTCGGCAATCGGTATAAAGCCAGAGACAAGATAACACTGGAAACGGGTGAGGATATTGATGGCGCTGTTGCCATTAGGCGCTGGTCCAGCCGCGACAGTCGTCATCAGGATCAGCAATACCGCGCCAGAGGCATTGCCGGTCAACCGGTCTCCATCAGCATGGGGCAGGATATAGCCCGTCAGCAACATCTGGTATTTATCCGGCCGCGCGGTGGTGTGGGGGTACAGAGTCACACCGATTACATATCAACCGAGAATGGTTTTCAGGCCATTCCTGTATTGCTGCCAGACAATCAGGTCCGGGTTGAAATTCATCCTTTCTTCAGTAAGATGTCGCATGGCACTGACACGATTAACCACAGCGATGTCATCACAACCGTGGTCGGGCAACTGGGTGCGTGGCTGGAAATCGGTTATGTCAGCGAAGATGCTGAACATGCCGGAGACGGATTCACCCAATACCGCAGTCACAGCAGCCAACAACAAATCATCTATCTCAAAGTTGAAACATCTTCCAATTAGTTAAAGAGTTTTTATGGACATAAAAGAAGCGATCGTCAGTCGACGATCCGTGAAATATTACGATCCTGAATATGAAATCAGCGAAGCAGAAGTTCAGCAGCTGATGGAACACGCTATTCTCTCCCCAACCGCATTTAATCTGCAGCACTGGCGTTTCGTCAACGTGGTCGATAAAGAAAAAAGACAGCAAATCCGCGAAGCCAGCTGGGGACAGTCTCAAGTCACTGATGCTTCTATGTTGCTGGTATTGTGCGCCGATCTCAATGCCTGGGAAAAAGATCCGCAACGCTACTGGCGTAATACGCCCAAAGAAGTGCAGGACTTCATGCTGCCAGCGATTGAAAGTTACTACACTAACCATCATCAGGGTCAGCGTGATGAATGCATTCGTTCAGTCGGTATCGCCGCAATGAATATCATGCTGATGGCCAAAGAGTTGGGTTACGACAGTTGCCCGATGGATGGCTTTGACTTTGACAAGGTGGCCAAAGTCATTGATTTGCCTCATGACCATATCATTGTGATGATGATAACTATCGGTAAAAAAATACAAGATGCCAAAGACCGTCCCGGTCAGTTGGCACTGGAAGAAGTGTTTTTTACCAACAGTTTCAAATAATGGGAGGGGGCGCTTCTGATACGCAGTTGCGCCCTTTTCTCTTTGACATATACAAAGCACGATCGGCACGCTGCATAAAGCTTTCTACGCCCTCGCTAGGTACATAACGCGCCACACCAAAAGACATGGTGATAGCACCTAATGATTCACGGGTATCCTTGCGCTGAATACGTTTGCTGGCAATTTCCTTGCGAATATTGTCGGCCAGTATATTGGCATTTTGCAGACTGGTGTTGAGCAGAATGATGGAAAACTCTTCGCCGCCGTAGCGGGCAACCAGATCACGGCCTTTGACACTGTCTTTGAGCGTATTACCTACGACTCTCAAGACCTGGTCTCCCACCAGATGGCCATGTTTGTCATTGATATTCTTGAACAGATCCAAATCACAAAACAGCAGGCAGACATCGAGACCGCTATTGTCGGCATCTTGCGTCACTTTAGTGACCAATTCATCAAACGCTTTACGATTAGCCAACCCGGTCAAAGTGTCCGTTTTGGCTTCGCGTTTGGTCTGCTCCAGTTCTTTTTTCAGCTGCTGCACTTCTCCCACAGCCGTATTAAGACGTTCTGTAAGCAATTCACCACTGGATATCGCCTGCCTGGTTTCAGCCAGGATTTCCTCTACCACATCATGAATCTGCTGCGGCGTCATATCGCGGTTGATAATAGCCAGCAATTCGCTGAGATGGGCATTGGCTTTATCCGTATGTGCAACACTGCTGTAGACAAAGCTGATAACTTCTTTCAACAGACGTGCCAGCTCCTGACGCATTTCAATAACTTCGCTACGCTCTTTCTGCGTGTTGAAAAACTGCTCGTGCAATTCCTGACACTGCTTTTCAGAAATCTCGGGGGTTTCCGCAATCCTCGATTGTAATGCTTCCGACAAGTTTGCGTTGCTACCCGCAACATGCTCATACCAGATAGCGTAATTAGCCGGTGTCATAGCCACACCATGCTTTTTCATCAAGGGCAAAGCCAACCGCATATATTCGGCTGCCTGATCTGCTAATTCGCTATAGTCCATCCTATCCTCTCAGCCTCAAACGGCCAGAACTTGTTATTTTTTCTTTTTACCTGCAATCTTCAAACGCAAAGCGTTAAGCTTGATAAAGCCTTCTGCATCCTTCTGGTTGTAGGCACCGGCATCATCTTCAAAAGTCGCGATTGATTCATCAAACAAGCTGTTAGTTTCCGAAGCACGCCCGACAACAACGACATTACCTTTGTAGAGTTTCACTTTAACTTTACCGTTAACGGTTTTCTGTGACTGATCAATCATTGCCTGCATCATGACACGTTCCGGCGCCCACCAGTAACCGTTGTAAACCAGATTGGCATAACGTGGCATCAATTCATCTTTAAGGTGAGCAACTTCACGATCCAGCGTCAGTGATTCAATTGCGCGATGTGCTCTCAGCATGACCGTACCCGCCGGTGTTTCGTAACAGCCGCGAGACTTCATGCCGACATAGCGGTTCTCAACGATATCAAGCCGGCCAATACCGTTTTCACCGGCGACTTTATTCAAATAAGCCATGACCTGTGCCGGTGTCATTTGCTCACCGTTAATAGCAACAATATCGCCTTGCTCGTATGTCAGTTCCAGATAAGTGGCTTTATCAGGTGCATTTTCAGGGGAAACCGACCAGCGCCACATGGATTCCTCAGGCTCGGCCCACGGATCTTCCAGAATGCCGCCTTCATAAGAGATATGCAGCAGATTGGCGTCCATCGAATAAGGTGATTTCTTACCCTGTTTCATTTCAACCGGGATACCATGCTGTTCTGCATAGTCCAGCAGTTTTTGACGTGACAACAAGTCCCATTCACGCCAGGGGGCAATTACTTTAATGTCGGGATTGAGTGCGTAGGCACCAAGCTCAAAACGCACCTGATCATTGCCTTTGCCGGTGGCACCGTGAGCAACCGCTTCAGCACCTGTTTCACTGGCGATTTCAACCAGACGTTTGGCGATCAGCGGACGGGCAATGGAGGTGCCGAGCAAATACTCCCCTTCGTAAATCGTATTCGCACGGAACATCGGGAACACATAGTCACGGGCAAATTCTTCTCGTAAATCTTCGATATAGATTTCTTTGATGCCCAGAGATTGCGCTTTGGCACGTGCAGGTTCAACTTCTTCCCCTTGTCCCAGATCAGCTGTAAAAGTCACGACCTCACAGTCATATTTGTCCTGTAACCATTTCAAAATAACCGAGGTATCAAGACCGCCAGAATAGGCCAGCACGACTTTGTTAATCTTAGACATGAGTAAAATTAATTCCTGTAAAAACGTGAATAATCGAAAGCCGCTATTGTATCAAAAACCGCGTAAAGCAAGCACCTCTTTAACGGCCTGGCGCTGGTTTCCTTTACAACTAATTGTGCGTGGTGCATTCAAATAACGCAGCTTAAAACCGAGATCCCGATACAATTTCTTCACGCGGGTTGTTGCCTGGTTGGAAAGTACCACAGGTCCCGGATGCCGGCTTAACCATTCGGCCAGCCGCTCCTGGTCTTCCCAATCAAACCCCTGTTGCGAATACTGCCGGAACGGCGTGTCGTAGGGGGGATCGGCATAGATAAAATCCTGCTCATCAACAGTCAGCGCTTCAAAATCACAGTTGCTAAACTGCCATTGTGACAAAACCGGCTGGTAATGACTGAAATCAGTTACATAGTTGATGGTTTTATAACGGCCGAAAGGCACGTTATAACCACCGGTTTTGTTAAAACGGCATAAACCGTTGTATCCGGTCCGATTCAGATAATAAAACAGCTGCGCAGCCTTAATTGCCGAACGCTGATTGCCATTAAGCCGGTTGAACTCATCACGGTAGTGATAATAAGCGTTCTCATCATTTTCCAGCGCAATATCTATTTGCAGTCCTTGTTTCAACTGCCGGTAGAAATTGATCAAGGCCGGATTCAGGTCATTGAGCAAGGCGCTGTCCGGGTTCAAACCCAAAGCCACAGATAAACCGCCGCAAAAAGGTTCGACCAGCCGTTTGTCCTGATGACGTGACCAGTATTTTTGCAGATGCGGAATTAGCCAACGTTTGCCGCCGGCCCATTTAAGCGGCGGTTTTAATATTGTTGGTTGCTCAGCCATATCAGCCATTACATCTGCCGGGGTATTTATTACACAAAAAAACGGGCATATCCACGCATGGTGCGGGTATGCCCTTATCTATTAACAACTGGCCTGAGCCAGATGTTGCAGCCATTTATTTCGAATGGAGCGTTTTACGCGGCGGCATCAAATCGGTAATGCTGCCCTCAGCCATTTCCGCTGCAAAACAAAATGTTTCTGACAAGGTCGGATGTGGATGAATAGTCAGGCCGATATCCTCGGCATCCGCACCCATTTCCATAGCCAGCACAGCTTCCGCGATCAATTCACCGGCATTAGGACCGACAATCCCGGCACCAATCAATCTGCCTGTGTCTTTGTCGAACAAGGCTTTGGTCAGACCGTCATCACGTCCCAGACTCAGACTACGGCCACTGGCCGCCCACGGGAAGGCGCCTTTAACATAGTCAATGCCCTGTTTCTTGGCTTCGCTCTCACTCAGCCCCATCCACGCCACTTCCGGATCGGTGTAAGCTACAGACGGAATCGTCATCGGTTCGAACACTGACTTCTGTCCGGCAATCACTTCAGCCGCCACTTTACCTTCATGGGTCGCTTTATGTGCCAGCATCGGCTGACCGACGATATCGCCGATAGCAAAAATATGCGGCACATTAGTCCGCATCTGACCGTCAGTTTCAATAAAGCCATAATTAGTGACTTCAACACCCGCCGCTTCGGCATTAATCAGCTTACCGTTCGGGGTACGGCCGACTGCGACCAGGATCTTGTCGAACTTGGCGGTATCAGGTGCGCCTTTACCCTCAAAGCTGACCAGCAGGCCATCATCCTGCGCGTCGATTTTAGTCACTTTAGTGCTGAGATAAATAGCCTCATATTGATCCTGCACCTTTTTCAGCAAAGGCTTGACGATATCTTTATCAACGCCTGGAATCAGGCTGTCTTGCAGTTCAACCACACTGATTTTGGAACCCAGCGCATTGTATACAGTGGCCATTTCCAGACCGATAATGCCGCCGCCGATAACCAGCAGGTTTTCAGGAATACTGTCCAATTCCAACGCATCTGTAGAGTCCATCATCCGCGGATCATCGTGGGGGAACACAGGAATCTCGGTAACGCGTGAACCGGCAGCAATAATGCAGTTATCAAAGGAAATGGTCTGTTCGCCCTCTTTACCGGACACAACCAAGGTATTGGGACCGCTAAAGCTGCCTTCACCCTGCACAATAGTCACTTTGCGTTGTTTGGCCAGCGCTTTCAGACCACCCGTCAGCTGGTTGACAATACCGTCTTTCCAACCGGCGATTTCACGAATATCGATCTCCGGCTTGCCGAACTTAACACCATGATGCCCCATTGCATCAGCTTCATTAATGATTTGAGCCGTATGCAGCAAGGCTTTAGAGGGGATACAGCCGACATTAAGGCAGACACCACCAATACGTTCATGACGTTCGACCATCACGACCTGTTTACCCAGGTCAGCGGCGCGGAAGGCGGCAGTGTAACCACCGGGGCCTGAACCCAATACCAACACTTCAGCATGCATATCTGCATCGGCTTTCACCTGCGGTGCCGCAGCTTTTTGTGCGGCAGCAGGTTCAGCTTGCGCTTTTTTAGCTTGTTTTTTTTGTTCCGGTTCAGCAGCTGAAGCTGTCTCAGCTACCGGTACTTCTTCTGCAACAGCCTCAACAGTCAGGATGACATCACCTTGAGCAACTTTGTCGCCTACAGCTACTTTAAGCTCAGCCACTTTACCGGCAGCAGAGCTGGGGATTTCCATTGCTGCTTTATCTGATTCCAGCGTGATGATGTCCTGATTTTCAGTAATCTCGTCACCTTCACTTACCAGAATATCGATAATCTCTACAGCATCAAAATCACCAATATCGGGGACTTTAACCTCGATCACACTCATAACAATACCTTTCTGATATCCGATAACATCTGGCTTAACATCACGGTGAAGCGGGCACCGGCCGCACCATCGATGACACGATGATCATAGGAAATCGACAAAGGCAGCATCAGACGTGGTTCGAATTCCTTACCGTTCCATACAGGTTGCATTTTATGGCGGCTGACACCCAGGATAGCGACTTCCGGCGCGTTAATAATCGGGGTGAAGAAACTACCGCCGATGCCGCCCAAACTGGAAATGGAGAAGGTGCCGCCCTGCAGATCCTTGGCAGTCAGTGAACCTTCACGGGCCCGACTACTGATTTCACCCAGCTCACCAGCCAGCTCCAGAAAACCCTTCTTATCAACATCTTTGATAACCGGCACCATCAGACCATTCGGCGTATCAACCGCAACACCGAGGTTGTAATAGCGTTTGAAAACCAGACTTTCTTTATCTTCGCTCAACGAAGCATTGAATTCCGGATACTGTTTCAAACAGGCAACCACCGCTTTCATGATAAACACCAGCGGTGTCAGATTGACCCCTTTCTGAGCAGCCATTTCCTTGTTTTCTTTGCGGAATTTTTCCAGCTCGGTGATATCGGCTTCATCAAACTGAGTCACATGCGGAATATTCAGCCAGCAGGCGTGTAGATGTTTGCCGGAGATCTTTTTGATTCGAGACAGCTCTTCCGTCTCAACCTCGCCAAACTGTGCGAAGTTAACCACCGGCACCGGTGGAATGGCACTGCCCTGCACCGGCGCTGCAGCAGGTGCGGTAAGCGCCTGTTTGACATAGTTTTGTACGTCTTCCCTGGTAATACGGCCTTTGGGACCGCTGCCGGTTACCGAAGTCAATACCACACCCAGTTCACGGGCAAAACGGCGCACCGATGGCGACGCATGGGCGCGTTTAATACCTGACTTACTGTCAGGTGCATATGGAATGGGTTCGACCAGTTCCTGTTGTGGCTGTTCTGCTGCCGCTAGCTGCGGCGCTGCAGCAGCTTTTTTTTGCTCTGCCTCGGCAGGAGCAGGGTCAGCTTCGGGTTCTTGTTCAGCTGCAGGTGTTTCTGCGGCCGGCGCTGCCTCAGCCGCTTCCAGCAGCGCGATTACAGTGCCTTCGCTGACTTTATCGCCAACCGCCACTTTCATCTCTTTAATCACACCTGAATGCGATGCGGGGATTTCCATCATAGCTTTGTCAGACTCTACGGTAATGACTTCCTGGTTTTCATCAACGCTGTCGCCTGCAGCCACCAGCACCTCAATGATTTCCACCGCATCAAAGTCACCAATATCCGGAACTTTTAACTCAATTAATTCTGCCATTGTTTATGCCTTAACCGGGTTTATTGCATCCGCATTAATGTCGTATTTTTTGATCGCTTCAGCGACGACATTATGTTTGATCTGACCGTCATCGGCCAGCGCATTCAAAGTCGCAACGACAACATGGTAACGGTCCACTTCGAAAAAGCTGCGCAAAGCTTCGCGGGTATCACTGCGGCCAAAGCCATCGGTACCCAATACTGTATAGCTTGCTTTTACCCAGGGACGCAGCTGTTCGGCATACATACGAATATAATCCGTTGCCGCCACCACTACGCCGGGTTTGTCATCCAGGCATTCGGCGATGTAGCTGCGTTGTTTCTCATCTGTCGGATGCAGACGGTTGTAACGATCAGCAGCTATACCATCCCTGACCAGTTCGTTAACACTGGTTGCACTCCAGACATCAGCAGAGACTTTCCAGTCTTTTTCTAACAGCTCTGCAGCAGCTTCCACTTCACGCAGAATGGTACCACTGCCCAGCAACTGTGCTTTCAGCTTGTGTTTACCACCGGATTTCAGTTGGTACATACCTTTGATGATGCCGGTTTCAGCACCTTCAGGCATGGCAGGATGGGTGTAGTTCTCGTTCATTGCGGTGATGTAATAGAACACGTTTTCCTGTTCTTCGTACATCCGGCGCAGACCTTCATGAACAATAACCGCTATTTCATAGGCATAGGTTGGATCGTAGCTGAGGCAGTTCGGAATGGTATTAGCCATAATCAGACTGTGTCCATCCTGATGTTGCAGCCCCTCACCGTTCAAGGTTGTTCGACCTGCGGTACCGCCGATCAAAAAGCCCTTGGCCTGAATATCACCCGCCAGCCAGCACAAATCGCCGACACGCTGGAAGCCAAACATCGAATAGTAGATGTAAAACGGCACCATATTAACGTTGTAGTTCGAATACGCTGTTGCCGCCGATATCCATTCCGCCATTGAACCGGCTTCGTTAATGCCCTCCTCCAGGATCTGGCCTTTGGTATCTTCGCGATACCACATGACTTTGCCTGAATCTTCCGGCTCGTACATCTGGCCTGATGACGAGTAAATACCAATGGAGCGGAACAGACCTTCCATACCAAAGGTACGTGCCTCATCCGGCACGATTGGCACAATGTTTTTACCGATTACTTTGTCACGTATTAACGCCGTCAATACACGGACAAATGCCATCGTAGTGGAGAGCTCTCTTTCACCACTGGATTTTAATACCGCATCAAATAGCTTCAAATCCGGCGTTTTCAGTGCAGGTGCATTATGATTACGTTTAGGCAGGAAGCCCCCCAATTCCTGGCGGCGCTCCAACAGATATTTCTTCTCGGGGCTGTCGTCTTTCAGCTTGATAAACGGGATTTTTTCGATTTCCTCGTCAGACACCGGGATATTGAAACGGTCACGGAAGCGTTTCATATGCTCCAGTTCCATTTTTTTCTGTTGATGGGTGATGTTTTGACCTTCACCCGCTTCGCCCAGACCATAACCTTTAACCGTTTTCGCCAGAATAACGGTCGGTTGGCCTTCATGTTCAGTGGCGCGTTTGTAGGCAGCATAGATCTTTCTCGGATCATGGCCACCACGACTCAAGTGCCAGATATCTTCGTCGGTCATATCAGAAACCATATCCAGTAACTCAGGATATTTACCAAAGAAATGTTTACGCACATAAGCACCGTCTTTGGCTTTGTAGTTCTGGTATTCCCCGTCGACCACTTCTTCCATACGTTTGAGCAACAGGCCATGGGTATCACGTGCCAGCAACTGGTCCCAGCCTGAACCCCAGATGACTTTGATCACATTCCAGCCGGCACCGCGGAACAAGGCCTCCAGTTCCTGAATGATTTTTCCGTTACCCCGAACCGGACCGTCCAGACGCTGCAAGTTGCAGTTGACCACATAAATCAGGTTGTCCAGCTTCTCACGACCGGCCAGCGTAATGGCACCCAAAGATTCCGGCTCATCCATCTCACCATCACCGAGATAGGCCCAAACATGGCGTCCTTCAGTCGCCACGATCTCACGATGCTGCATGTATTTCATGAAACGGGCCTGATAGATGGCCAGGATGGGTCCCAACCCCATGGAAACAGTCGGGAACTGCCAATAATCCGGCATCAACCACGGGTGAGGATATGATGACAAGCCTTTTCCGTCCACTTCAAACCGGAAGTTTTCTAATTGTTCTTCTGTCAGACGGCCTTCCAGGAAGGAGCGCGCATAGATGCCAGGTGAAGAATGGCCTTGAAAAAAGACCAGATCAGAACCATTACCGTAATCATCACCTTTAAAAAAGTGATTGAACCCCACATCGTACAAGGTTGCTGCTGAGGAGAAGCTGGCGATATGGCCACCGACTGAGCCAGGTTTCATATTCGCTTTCACTACCATCGCCATGGCGTTCCAGCGGATATACGATCTCAGTTTATGCTCCATCGTCTGATCACCGGGGATACGTTCCTGTTGATCAACCGGAATCGTATTGACGTAGGCAGTATTGGCACTATAAGGAAGGTTAATCCCTGTGCGTCGTGCCATATCAATGAGTTTTTCAATGATGTAATGCGCTTTCTTTTCTCCACCGACTTCAATAATGGACTCGAGTGCATCAAGCCATTCCTGCGTTTCCTGTGGATCGTGATCGACAAAATCAGTCATAAATACCTTCTCAAATCATAACGCGATAAATAACAGCGGAACATTGTAACAGTTTTTGCCAGAATTCATGCCTCAAACACAGGCAGACAGTGCCAGCACAGGCCCTGACGTCCAGGAAAGTTGTTGAGTAACGTATAGTTATAAGCAGCCACCGGCAATGGTGAATATGCAATGCGAAACACCGCTAGCCAATGACAAAAGATATAAGTTTGCGAAAAATTTCAGTTACTGACCAGCTTTTTTTGCTGGTAATGACGCAACAGGCGCATACCCAGCAAAACCGTCAGTAAAATAATATAGATAACCGGCTCACGGATATCGGCTTTGACCAGCATCAGAAAATGTATGCAAGAGGCCATGGCCACAAAATAGGTAAGACGGTGTAAGCGGCGCCAGCGCTTACCGCCAAGACGTTTCACCATCTTATTAGTGGAGGTAATCACCAACGGCAGTAAGGCGGTAAAGCTGATAAAACCAATGGTGATAAAAGGGCGTTTGATAATGTCTCGAATAATTTCATCGACATCAAAAAACTGATCCAGCCCCAGATACAACAGCATGTGTACAAAGGCATAGAAAAAAGCAAACAAACCCAGCATCCGGCGGAACCGGATCAACTGATTGATATGGGTCAGCCAGCGCAGCGGGGTGATGCAGAGTGTGATCAATAAAAACCGTAAAGCCCATAGACCACTGCTACGGGTCAACTTTTCTATAGGGTTCGCTCCCAGTTGATCGGCAAACAATCCCCAGATCAGGAACATTAAAGGCAATAGACAAACGATAAATAAAATCACCTTCAGCTGTCCGATATTAATCATCGAACCGCTGTCGGGTTTAGAAATAACGTTTGAGGTCCATGCCTGAATAGAGGTCAGCAACGTAGTCACCATAGCCGTTAAACATTTCCGTTTTGCGTTTGAGGAATTCACCAATGCGTCGCTCGCGACGCTGGCTCCAGCGCGGATGATCGACATTGGGGTTCACATTGGAATAAAAGCCGTATTCACTGGCGTTCGCCTTCACCCAGGCTGTTAGCGGCATGTTTTCAACAAAGCGGATTCTGACAATAGATTTGATACTTTTAAAACCGTATTTCCAGGGCACCACCAGACGCAGCGGTGCGCCATTTTGTCCCAGTAATTCTTTACCATATAAACCCACTGACAAAATGGTCAACGGATGCATGGCTTCATCAATTCTCAAACCTTCAACATAAGGCCAGTCCAGCACCTCTCTTTGTTGTCCGGGCATTTGTTCCGGATCATACAAAGTAGTGAATTCGACATATTTAGCCCTGGAATTGGGTTGTGCTTTTTTCAATAAATCACCCAGCGGAAAGCCAATCCACGGAATCACCATCGACCAGCCTTCAACACAACGCATGCGATATATACGTTCTTCCAGGGTAAACGGTTTAACCAGAGCATCGTATTCGAATTCACCAGGATTATCGCATTCGCCATCAATGACCACCCGCCAGGGTTTGCTCTCATCCGGAAACTCGGTGGCATAAAGTGATGGTTCTGATTTGGCCGTGCCGAACTCGTAGAAATTATTGTAGGTCGTGATGGCTTCAAACGTCGTTTTCTCTTCTTTTGTGGAAAACGGACTGGATATGAGATCAGGGTATACCGCCAAGTCTTCTACAGGCTTGGCCTGACCAATGGATGGCAACGCCGATGCGATACCTACCGTAATTGCTACATTCAAAAACTGACGGCGGTTTTTATAAACCTGGTAATCAGTCACTTCCGATTCGGGTAAATCCCACGGTTTCTTGTTGTGGATAAACATACATCACCTCAACATTGTTTAAGCTTGTTTGCGACCCAGTAATCAACGCTCAGATATTTGCCGCCACCGATAAAGAACAACGCCAGCAGCATCACAAAGTAGGTCGCCGCAAATTCGATACCGTTATTCAGCACCACAAAATTGCCATGCTCTGTCAGCCAGTCGTAATTACCGTGTTCCTGCAAAATCGATTTGGCACGACCCAGCCGCTCCAGTGCACCATCAACATTATCCGATGCAAAAGGGCTCATTTTGTCATGAATCGCCTGCCAGCCGTTTTGCCAATGCACTGTTGTTGCAGCGACGATCATCGTGACCATCAACGGAATTGAAACCCAGCGAACCGCCAGTCCCAGAATCAGAAAGATCGAGCCAAAATATTCGGCACCCCAAGCCATGTAGGCCATGACTTCCGGAAAAGGCAAACCCAAGCCCCAGTCCGGATTACCGAACCAGGCAATGGTATTTTCCAGAGAACTGTCGGGATCGAACGGATTCCATTTATTATTGGATGCGACCCAGAATATCGGTGCCAGGTAAAGCCGTAATAACAGCGGCGCCATAAAATCCACTGCACGTGTTTTATCCAGCAGCTTTTGTAACCCCGTTCCCAATCGACATAACCACATAACCGTTTCTCCTTACATTATGAAAAGAGCCTGTTCACAATCTCACGATAATCACGGCGGGAAGGCGTTTTTCACATATCAAGGCGCAATGGCCTCCTTTGCTCACCCCAAATCGGGACCGAGCAACACGACCATACGGAAAAAAGCCCCGTCGGGTTACCGGAAAATCATGAACAGGCTCTAAGGGTTCTACTGAACCCTTATCCGTTTTCCTGGTGGGAAGCTTGAAAACTAACTGTCCACCACATGTGCCTTATTCAGCTTTTTTATCGGCACCACATTTAGCTTCGCCGCATTTACCTTCTTCAGCTTTTTTGTCAGCGCCGCAGGTACCTTCTTTATCTTTTTTATCGGCACCACATTTAGCTTCGCCGCATTTGCCTTCTTCAGCTTTTTTATCGGCACCACATTTAGCTTCGCCGCATTTGCCTTCTTCTGCACCATGTTGTGCAGCAAGCTGCATGTAACCGCTGCTCAATTCAGCAGATGCAAATGGGTTCGCTTCAGCATTTGCCATAATCGGAGATAAAGCCAGACCGGCGGTCATCGCTGCGCTGGCAGCAAAAGCAATTGACGTTTTCTTAGTTGTAGCCATAAATAATCCATCCTTTTTGGGGTTGAAAAGTAAAACAACCGGCCACTCATCGGCCAGTCTTGCTACCATAGACTTTCGTGATAGGGATTTGTTACAGCATTAATGAAAAAAACCGTCTCGCCTGCTGATCTTGACGAAGATAGCCTGATTTCATTGTTATTAGACGGTGATACCACGGCATTTGAATTTGTCGTCGCTCAATACCACAATATCATGCTGTCAGTGGCCCGAGCCATTATCGGTGAGGCTTTTGCCGATGAAGTGGTTCAGGATGCCTGGGTGTCGGCAATCAAAGCGCTGCCAGGCTTTGAGGGCCGCTCCAGTCTCAAGACCTGGTTACTGCACATCACTAGTAATGGCGCCAAAAGCCGTTTACGCCGTGAAAGCCGCCATATTTCACTGGATGATGGCTGGGAAGCGGTGCCTGCTGATAAATTTGATCATCATGGTCACCGGATTGACGATATTCTCCCCTGGGATAGGGACACACCGGAAGCTTTACTGGAAAATGCTCAGTTACAACAAGTCATTGAGGATAGTTTTCGTCAGTTACCGGCGACCCAGCGTGCCGTCTTAACCATGTATGATATGGAAGGCATTGAAATGACGGAAATTTGTAACATCCTGGACATCTCTGCGTCTAATGCGAGAGTCCTCTTGCATCGTGCGAGAACGGCGCTGCACCACAGTATAGAAAAGTATCAGGAAAGCTAATCAGATGTTTGAATGTAAAGATGTCGCAGAAGAAGCAAGCAACTACCTGGACGGTGATCTGCCGCTGGGTAAGCGCATTGGTTTATTTTTGCATCTGGTGATTTGCAGCTGTTGCCGTAATTATTTGCAGCAAATTCGACATACCATCAATACCGTGGCGGTGCTGCGCCCGCGAGAGCAAGATAACACTGATACCCATGCACTGGCAGAAAAACTGCGCGCGCTTTCCAAGTCCAAGCCATAGTGCCTGTTCCAGGTTGTTGTGGTAGATTATTTTTTAGGCCCTGTCTGGTATTTATCTTTCCACTCACTGTAAGGCATGCCGTAAACATATTCACGGGCTTTATCATAATCCATTTCAATACCTTTCTCTTCGGCTGCTGCCAGGTACCATTTAGACAGGCAGTTACGACAAAATCCGGCCAAATCCATTAAATCGATATTCTGCACATCAGTGCGTTCGCGTAGATGCTCCAGTAAACGGCGGAAAGCGGCGGCTTCAAGTTCTGTCTGTGTTTGTAGATCCATGATAATCCTCTTGATACAAATAACATTTAACTGTATGACTGCGGCTCAACTGGGTTAAATCCGGGTAACGCTCACGGCAGACCGGCATGGCGTGCGGGCAGCGCAGATGGAAATGACATCCCTGTGGCGGGTTCGCAGGCGAAGGCAGTTCGCCTTCCAACCTGACAGTTTCCTGCCGTGTCGCGGCATCAATTTTGGGCACCGCAGCCAGTAAGGCCTGCGTATAAGGGTGTTTGGGTGAGTTGAGAACATCATGGCGATCACCCTCTTCCACAATGCGGCCCAGATACATCACCGCAACACGATGCGCCAGATAGTCTACCACCGCGATATTGTGAGTGATAAACAGATACGACAGACCAAATTCATGCTGAATATCACGCAGCAAGTTGAGAATTTGCGCTTGTACCGACACATCCAGCGCACTGGTCGGCTCGTCACAGATAATGACTTCCGGTTCGGCGGCCAGCGCACGGGCAATACAAATCCGCTGACGCTGGCCACCGGAAAACTCGTGCGGATAACGGTATTTGATATCCGCTCTCAAACCGACACGTTCGAGTAACTCGTCGACGCGTCTGGCCTTTTCCTGCGGATCCTTGACCGAGGTTCTCAGCATGCCCTCTTCAATCACCTGGGTAATGGTCATACGCGGGTTCATCGAAGCATACGGATCCTGAAAAATGATCTGCATCGCGGCACGGCTTGCTTTCAGTTCATGTTCTGACAGTTCATTGAGCACTTGCCCCTGAAAACGTACCCTGCCTGCAGTAACGGGAACCAGTTGCAAGATACCCAAGCCCACCGTGGTTTTACCACAACCCGACTCACCTACCACAGCCAGCGTTTCTGCCGGTCTTAATTTCAGACTAACATCGTCGACGGCTTTCACATGGCCGACGGTACGTTGGAAAATACCCTTGCGAATCGGGAAATGCACTTTCAGCCGATCCACTTGCAACAGGGCATTATCGGCAGGCACCACCTCAGACAGTTTGGAACTAGTCACCCGCAAATCAGTTCTCACATCCTCAGCTGTGACGGCAGGGTCATACAGGTGACAGCGCACGCCATGGCCACGCTTATCAATCCACTTTGGTTTAACCTGATGACAATACGACCAGGCAAAGTCACAGCGGTCCGCAAAACGGCAGGCGGTAAACGGTTGATTAAGCGCTGGCACACTCCCCTTGATAACGGTCAGTTTCTGTTCGCGCTTCTGCTCGGACGGCAGCGCTTCAAACAATTTACGGGTATACGGGTGCTGGGGATCGTTAAAAAACTGCTCGCGGCTACCGGCTTCCACAATCTGGCCGGCATACATCACGGCCACATGATCCGCCATCTGTGCCACAACGCCCAGATCATGGCTGATCAGCAAAATCGCCATGCCGGTTTTTTGCTGTATCTGTTTGAGCAAATCAAGGATCTGCGCCTGAATAGTCACATCCAGCGCCGTAGTCGGCTCATCTGCAATCAACAGTTCCGGCTCTCCAGCCAGGGCAATGGCAATCATCACCCGCTGTTTCATACCACCGGACAATTGATGCGGATAGGCTTTGATCCGTTGCTCGGGATCAGGAATGCCCACCGATTTGAGCAGTTCAATAGCGCGCTCATTAATGGCAGCGTCGTTCAGCTTGAAATGCCAGCGAAGTACTTCCGCAATCTGCTGGCCCACGGACAAAACCGGATTCAGCGAACTTTGCGGCTCCTGAAAAATCATTGAAACCCGACGCCCGCGAATCTTTTCCATTTCGGCTTCTGACAGCGGCAGTAAACTCTGCCCGGTAAGTGTCACTTCACCGGCAACAATCCGACTGGCAGGATGAGGATTCAGTCTTAACAATGACAAGGCGGTCATCGATTTGCCACAGCCCGATTCACCCAATAAAGCAAAGGTCTCGCCACGCCGGATATTGAAATCAATCCCATCAACAGCTTTGTACGGCTGATCGTCTTGTCCAAACCAAGTTCTGAGACCACTGACCGTCAGTAATGTCTCTGTCATCGTGACCTCTGCATTCTTGGATCAAAGGCATCCCGAACCACGTCAGCAAATAAGTTTGCCGCCAGCACCAGAATGAACATGGAAATAAAAGCCGCAGTCAAAGACCACCAGACAACCGGATCCCTGGCCATTTCCAGGCGGGCGCTGTTAATCATGTTTCCCCAGCTGATCATTGAGGGATCAACCCCGACACCCACATAAGACAATACCGCTTCTGCCAGCACCAGGCCGCTGAAATCAAGCACCACAGCGATCAAAACCAGATGCATCACGTTGGGCAGAATATGTTTGTGTAAGATACTGAAACTGCTGGCACCCAAGGCACGTGAAGCCAGTACATATTCGGCTTCACGTAACTTGAGGGTTTCGGCCCTGAGAATCCGACACAGGCCCGTCCAGCTGGTCACGCCGAGAATAATGCACAGAAACAACAGCCGCATATCGGCACGTTCAGCAACCGTCGCGAACTGCTCGGGGTTGTTGTTCATATAAACTTGCAGAATCAATACCGCCGCAGCAATCAACAGCACACCGGGAATCGAGTTCAGCGTTGTGTAAATGTACTGGATTAAATCATCAATCCAGCCTCTGAAATAACCGGCGGCAATACCCAGAAAAATGGCCAGGGGCAGCATCACCAGTGTTGTAAGGGTACCGATAACCAGGCCGGTTCTGATACTTTTTAAAGCCTGATACAACACATCCTGCCCGACTTTGTCGGTACCAAATACATGATAATCAGCACTTAATGCGACGAGATTAGCCGCCACCAACACCAGCAGCAACAACATCAGGTAGAAGGTTGGCAAGGGATAAGAGGTCTCGCCTTTGATAATACGTTTTGCCTGTTGCCGCAGATCGGTTTTGGTATACCAGGCAGCAGCGGCGCTATGAAAAACATAAACCAGGAACACCAGCAGCAAAGCCAGCACACTGGCATTAATAATGGTTTGCTGTATGTCATACCATTTATTGTCGACATCACTGAGATGCGCGCCGCCGAACTTGAGACGCGGATAGTCATACACCAGCGTACCGTCTGCTGCAGCCTGTATTTCTTTAACAAATAAATGGGTAGACAGCGGTGCTGAATAGGTTTTTTCAACCTGTTGCCGCAAAGAATCCGTCAGCAAATCGAATACACTGATCACTTCGGTGGCGTAATGCTGCCGCTGCTGACTGTCAGGCTCCAAAGCCAGTCTGAAATGAATTGAGTCGAGCAAACCGATGGTCACATAGCAAAACAGGATCATGATGGAAATCATGCCGCGTTTGCGCTGAATCACGGTTTTCCACGGTGCACTGAGATGGGGGCGGTTTTTAACAAATACGGCAGCTGCAGCGACAACGGCCAGAAGCAGGTAAATTAAAATATCAGTCCATAGAAATACGGGCAGAAAGGACATAGCCAGCCTTATTTTCTCAGACTTGATACATCTATCTTAAGCTCTCTCGGCAGTGAAAACTCAATATTTTCACGTAGTCCTTCACTTTCACGGGCTGACTGAACGCCCAGCGATTCCAGCCTGCTCACCACTTGCTGCACCAGAATTTCCGGCGCAGAAGCACCGGCGGTCAGACCGATAAGCTGTTTACCCTCAATCCACGCCGCCTGGATTTCATCTGCATTATCCAACAGATAGGCCGGCGTCCCCATTTTCTCGGCAAGTTCACGCAAACGGTTGGAATTAGAACTGTTCACCGAACCTACCACCAGCACCAGATCACAGTCAGTTGCGAGTTTTTTCACTGCATCCTGTCTATTCTGGGTGGCGTAACAAATATCATCTTTGCTGGGGCCCGTAATCTTGGGAAAACGTTCACGTAAGGCATCAATCACCCGTGAAGTATCATCAACCGACAGCGTAGTTTGGGTTACAAAAGCCAGTTCATCAGGTTTCTTGACTTGCAGTTTAGCGACATCCTCCGGTGACTCGACCAGATACATGCCGCCCTGATCGGAAGTGTACTGTCCCATCGTGCCTTCCACTTCGGGATGGCCTGCATGGCCGATCAACACACATTCTCGCCCCTGCTTTTCGTAACGGCTGACTTCCATATGCACTTTGGTCACCAGCGGACAGGTAGCATCAAAAACCTTGAGACCGCGTTGCTTACCTTCCTGCTGCACCTGTTTGGAAACACCATGGGCACTGAAGATCAACGTGCTGCCATCCGGTACGTCATCCAGTTCTTCTATGAAAATAGCGCCTTTTTCGCGGAGTCCATCCACAACAAAGCGATTGTGCACAACTTCATGGCGCACATAGATAGGGGCACCGAACAACTCCAGCGCTCTTTCGACTATTTCAATAGCACGATCTACCCCCGCGCAAAAACCACGCGGATTGGCGAGAATCAGTTTTTTCATTACAACACTGCCTTGGGGTATGAGCCCAATACTCGAAACATGGACGATTCCTGCTCCAGACGCGCTAACGCTTCGGCTACAGCCGGTTGTTGAATATGCCCCTCTATATCAATGAAGAATACATATTCCCAGATCCCTTTTCTTGAGGGTCGCGACTCAATGCGTGTCATGCTGATACCACTGTCGGCCAGGGGTTTAAGCAACATTTGCAGCGCACCCGGTTTATTTTTGGTGGATACCAGTAAAGCGGTTTTATCGACACCGGAAGGGCCGACATCTTTTGTGCCGATCACCAGAAAACGGGTGGTGTTGTCCACTTCATCTTCGATATTGCTGGCCAGCACCAACAAACCATAAATCTCTGCTGCGCGATTGGCTGCAATTGCCGCTGTACCGGGTTCTTCTGCCGCTTTACGTGCAGCTTCGGAATTACTGTTTAATGCAATCAGTTCACAGCCAGGTAACTCTTCGGTCAGCCACTGACGACATTGTGCCAGAGCCTGGGGGTGGGCATAAACCCTATGCACTTTTTTCAGGCTCTGTTCTTTACTCAACAGATAATGATGAATACGCAGAGTGACTTCACCATTGATTTTCAGCGGTGAGCCGATAAAGCGATCCAGCGTGTGCGAGACCATGCCTTCCGTCGAGTTTTCCACCGGCACCACGCCATAACAGGCATGATCAGTTTCCACCGCATGGAACACATCGGCAATGGTACTCATCGGATGTAATTCAACGCTGCCGCCGAAATGTTTTTGCGCCGCCGCTTGGGTAAAAGAGCCTTCCGGGCCGAGATAAGCCACCCGTAAGGTTTTTTCCGCTGCCAGACAGGCGGACATGATTTCACGGAAAAGACGAGCCATTTCCTGTGCCGACAACGGACCTTCATTACGTTCCATGACGGTACGAAGTACCATGGCTTCGCGATCCGGACGGTAAAAGTCGGCCCGCTCGCCATTATCGAGCTTAATCTGCGCCACTTCATGTGCCATCTCAGTGCGTTTATTCAGCAACTGCTGGATATGTAAATCAATATCATCAATTTGCTGGCGAATCTGCTCTAGCGCTTTTTTTTCTTTCATTCGCGGTTTACCCGTATTGACGCTCGAATTCAGCCATAAAAGCAATCAGTTTATCAACACCTGCCACAGGCATGGCGTTATAAATACTGGCACGCATACCACCGATATCACGATGGCCTTTCAATGTCAGCAGATTCTGCGCCGCCGCCTGCTGCAGAAATATCTGGTCCAGTTTGTCATCTGCCAGCGTAAAAGGCACATTCATCCACGAACGATAGCGTTTATCGATCGGGTTGTGGTAGAAGGGACTGTCATCAATCGCTTGATATAATTTATCAGCTTTACGTTTGTTTATTTCAGCCATTCTTTCCAGTCCACCCTGCTGTTTCAACCAAGCAAACACCAATCCGGCCAGATACCAGCTGTAGGTAGCCGGTGTGTTATACATGGACGCGTTATCAGCATGAATCTGATAATCAAACATAGTCGGCGTGCCGGGCAACACCTGCCCTATCAAATCACGACGGATAATGACAATACATAAACCGGCGGGGCCGATATTTTTCTGTGCGCCGGCGTAAATCACGCCAAAACGGCTGACATCGATCGGTCGTGACAAAATCGTGGATGACATATCCGCCACCAGTGGCACATTCCCGACCTCGGGAATATCAGCAAACTCAAGACCATGAATGGTTTCGTTAGGCGTGTAATGCACATAAGCCGCATCAGCGGATAATTGCCAGCTGTCCCGTTCGGGGATGGTAGTAAAAAGTGAATCAGTAGCGTCAGCCACGATATTGACATCACAATAGCGGCGGGCTTCAGCAATGGCTTTGCCTGACCAGGCACCGGTATTGAAATAATCCGCAGCCGTTTTACCCCGCAGCAGATTCATCGGAATCATCGAGAACTGGCTGGACGCCCCGCCCTGCAAAAACAAAACGGCATAGTCGTCCGGGATCGCCAGCAACTCACGCAGATCAGCTTCGGCCTTTTCCGCAATAGAAGTGTATTCAATACCCCGGTGACTCATTTCCATCACCGACATACCCGAACCATGCCAGTCGAGCATTTCCTGTTGGGCCTGTTTCATTACGGCATCCGGCAACATGGCCGGGCCGGCACTAAAGTTATATGCTCTCAAAGTTACGCTTCTGTCGTTGTATCGCTGTCAACAACCGGTAGTTCCGCATCCTCTTCATCTTCTTCTTCGATGACACGTTCCACACCCACCAATTTTTCATCATTGCTCAGGTTGATTAATTTCACGCCCTGGGTATTACGACCGACCAGAGATACATGTTTTACCGGGGTGCGCACCAGCGTGCCGCCGTTGGTAATCAGCATGATTTGATCTTCATCACAAACCTGTACCGCCCCTACAACATTGCCGTTACGGGCTGAAGTCTGGATGGAAATAATACCCTGGCCACCACGTCCCTGAACACGGTATTCGGCCAGATTAGTACGTTTACCGAAACCAAACTCAGTGGCCGTCAGAATCGCCCCTTCTTCCTGAGCAATAATCAGCGAAATGATTCTTTCTTTATCAGCAAGGCGCATGCCTCTGACACCGCGTGAAACACGGCCCATGGAGCGCACATCAGTCTCAGGGAAACGAATGACCTTACCATTGGAACTGAACAACATGACATCCGAATACCCATCAGTCACCGCAACACCGACCAGTTGATCGCCTTCTTTCAGATCTACCGCGATAATGCCGTTAGCACGTGGTCGTGAATAATCAACCAGCGGCGTTTTTTTCACGGTGCCGGAAGCGGTGGCCATAAAGATAAACTTGTCAGCCTCAAACTCACGGATCGGCATCACCGCATTAATCTTCTCGCCTTCATCCAGCGGCAGCAGATTTACAATCGGTTTGCCACGGGCGGTGCGTCCGCCTTGCGGCAATTCATAGACTTTTTTCCAGTAAACCTTACCGGCACTGGAGAAACACAATAAGGTATCGTGGGTATTGGCGATAAACAGATGTTCGATAAAGTCTTCATCTTTCATCGAAGTAGCTGCTTTCCCTTTACCACCACGCCGTTGTGCCTGATAGGTATCCAACTGCTGGGTTTTAGCATAACCGGCATGCGACAGGGTCACGACCATTTCTTCTTCAGTAATCAGATCTTCCAGCGTCAAATCCAGATGATTAGTGAGAATTTCCGTGCGGCGGTCATCGCCGTATTCGGTTTTGATAGCGACCAGTTCATCACGAATGACCGCCATCAAATTGTCCGGATCACTCAAAATCGCCAGCAATTCACCGATCAGATCCAGAACTTCACGGTATTCCTGCAGAATTTTATCCTGTTCCAGACCGGTAAGGCGGTGCAGACGCATATCCAGAATCGCCTGCGCCTGAACAGGAGAAAGATAATAGAGATTATTAACCAGCCCCAGTTCAGCCGCCAGGCCTTCCGGACGCGAGGCTTCCGCGCCGGCTTCACCGAGCATATCCAGAATCATATCTGAGGCCCAGCCACGGGACAAAAGGCCTTCTTTCGCTTCGGCAGGGTTCGGCGACGCTTTGATCAGCTCAATCACTTCATCGATATTAGCCAGTGCAGTCGCCAGACCTTCCAGGATATGAGCGCGGTCACGCGCTTTACGTAAATCATAGATGGAACGGCGTGTGACTACTTCACGGCGGTGACGGATAAAGGCCGCCAGAATATCTTTCAGGTTCAAAGTCCGCGGCTGACCATCGACAATGGCAACCATATTAATACCGAATACGGTCTGCATCTGGGTTTGCTGATACAGATTATTCAGCACTACTTCCGGTACTTCACCGCGCTTAAGCACAACTACCATACGCATGCCGTCTTTATCAGACTCGTCACGCAGGGCAGAAATACCGTCCATTTTCTTTTCTTTGACCAGTTCGGCAATTTTTTCCAGCAGTCTTGCCTTATTGACCTGATAAGGCAGTTCTTTAACTACGATGCTTTGCTGACCGGTGGCCTCGTTGGTTTCAATATCGGCCAGCGCGCGGATATGAACACGGCCGCGTCCGGTCTGATAGGCTTCGGCAATACCACGGGCGCCGTTGATAATAGCCGCGGTCGGGAAGTCAGGGCCGGGAATATGCTGCATCAGTTCAGTAGTACCGATCTCGGGATTATCGATCATGGCAACACAGGCGTTCAGCACTTCGGTCAGGTTGTGTGGCGGGATATTGGTCGCCATACCCACCGCAATACCGGATGAACCGTTGACCAGCAAGGCTGGGATTTTAGCGGGCAGAACCGATGGTTCGCTTTCTGATTCATCGTAATTGGGATTGAAATCGACCGTTTCTTTTTCCAGATCGGCGAGCATTTCATGGGCGATTTTCGCCATCCGAACTTCGGTGTAACGCATCGCAGCAGGCGGATCACCATCCACGGAACCGAAGTTACCCTGACCATCCACCAGCATGTAACGCATCGAGAATGGCTGCGCCATACGCACCATAGTGTCGTAAACCGCAGTATCACCGTGGGGATGGTATTTACCGATGACGTCACCGACGATACGGGCCGATTTTTTGTAAGGGCCGTTCCAGTTGTTACCCAGTTCCCGCATCGCGTAAAGCACGCGGCGGTGGACTGGCTTCAGACCATCACGTACATCAGGCAGCGCTCGACCTACGATAACGCTCATGGCGTAATCCAGGTACGATTTCTTCATTTCAGTTTCGATACCTATCGAATCCAGTTCTAAGGCGATTTCACTCATCTATAAGATCATCCAAATAACGCACAGGGTAAACTTTTCCAGCAAAGCATTAATCCTACCACTAACGGCGATTTCCTGCACGCTAAACGTGGTCATGCTACCTAGCATCAAGTTTTGCAAAATATCCGCTTAAATCCTGCTCCAAAGTCGCCAGAAGCTCTTCGAGCCCCTGTTTCCACCCTGTTACCACTGTGCCGGGCGTGGTTTTTTCAATATCGACATCGACTCTCAGACCAGTCTGAAACAGCATGTTTTTGTCATCCGCGGCTGAACTCATAAAGAACTGCATTTCCACAACAGCCTGTGGCGAATAGGCCTGACGTTTTTCACCATACAAAGCGGTTACCGCCGATTCGAGCACATAATCAGCCTTGATCGATTCATCAATCACGACCTGGCTGAATAAACCGGTTTTCTGGAGCCAGCGACGCAGCTGAGCGGTAAACATATCTTCCGGTTCCGAAAACAGTTCGTGCGGCGGTTGCGATTGATATTCGCTCTCCCCCACCCGGAACACGATGGTCTTGTTCTCAAAATGCGGAACGACGCGCACCGGCTTCAACAGCAAGACCCGGTCACGGGCAAACTCATTGGCGACATTACCGCGATCAACATCGATCACATAATAATGAGGCGTATCATCTTCGCCGCCGCCCCAACTGAAACAGGCCGTCAGCGCCAGGCAACACATCACAATAAAACTTGATTTGATAAAGGTGGCTATGGTGTTCAAAACATCTCCTTCCGGTTAGGACCTGTTAGCATTAATTCTTAGATGGCATTAAAAACCTGGTCGTCGCTGCCGATATAATAGCTGGCGACTCAATTCACGCTCAATGAGATTTATATGCAAAGCCTCAAAGCCAAAATACGCGATATTCCTGATTTTCCTCAGCCGGGGATCCTGTTCAAAGATATCACACCGCTGGTGCTGGATCCGGCCAGTCTCAGACGCTGCATTAACCAGCTGATCGCGCCTTATAAAAATACCCGAATTACCGCCGTGGCCGGTATGGAAGCCCGCGGATTTATTTTCGGTTCATTAGCTGCCTGGGAATTGAACGTGGGGTTCATCCCGTTACGCAAACCCGGTAAATTGCCGTATGACGTTCAAAAGGTCGATTATGCACTGGAATATGGTAATGCTTCACTGGAAGCGCATATCGATGCCATTGAGCCCGGCGACAAGATTTTGCTGATAGACGATGTTCTGGCTACGGGAGGCACCGCCCGCGCCAGCTGCGATCTGGTAGAAAAACTGGGTGGCGAGGTAGTGGCTTGTGCGTTTGTCATGGAGCTTTCTCCACTCAAAGGCCGCGATCAACTTAGCCGTTTTCCTGTTCATTCATTAATAACTTACTGAACTCACATGCTGCTATCGACCCTGCTCACCGTTTTCCTCTCCACCCCCGTTTTTGCCGAGCAGTTTCAGGCACCGGTGACCGATACCCGCTGGCAAATCATCGAGTCCCCTCTTGAATGTTCACTGATGCAACCTATTCCTGGTTTCGGCGAAGCGGGGTTTTACCGTAGAAACGGCGGTCCTTTGATGCTGACATTTTCAACATTCAGTCAACCTGCCGAGCAAACCCATGTGCAATTTGAAATTGCGGCGGCTCCCTGGCAAAACAGTGAAGCACACACCTCTTTAACCTCAATTTCCACCCAAAAAGGTCAGAAAAAATTCACTATCGATGGTTTGTATGCACAACAAGCTCTGACACATTTGCAGGAAGGACGATTTCCCGTCATACGTTATCGCCCACAAACCTCGATGTCCGAGATCAGTGTCATGCTGTCTACCATACATTTATCCGACTCGCTGCCTGCTTTTCAGCAATGTCTGAGCAATCTGTATCCCGACACTTTTAACGAGGTGCAATACCTGACGGTTTATTTCGATCTGGAAAAATCCGAGATCGATGCTGCCGCCCAAAAAGCGCTGACCCGGCTGGCAAACTATGTCAAGGTCGATGACAGCATTCAGGAAATTCGCGTTACCAGCCACACTGACAATCATGGCCGCCTCCGGCTTAACGAACCGTTGTCGGATGCCCGCGCCATGGCGATCAAGGACTTTCTTGTTCAATGTGAAGTGCCGGAACAGCTGATCAATACCCAATCTTTTGTCGATCGTAAACCGATTGTCAGCAATAAAACGCAAATGGGCCGTGCCCAAAACCGTCGTGCGGAAATTACCCTTATTCGCTAGACTTATGCTTCGTTGAGACGGCAAAATTGTCATGTCGTTCTGATGCCGCTTAATCAATAAGGACTTTCATGCATCAAGAAGCTGTTATCGCCCTTTCCGTTATCGGCCTGGTCGCCATTTTCTGTCAGTGGTTTGCCTGGTGGATCAAACTCCCCGCCATCGTCCTGTTACTGCTTGCCGGCATCATACTCGGCCCTTTGACCGGTTGGCTTGACCCGGAAGCCCTGTTTGGCGATTTGTTATTTCCCTTGGTCTCGCTCTCTGTCGCAGTCATTCTGTTTGAAGGCAGCCTGACACTCAAATTCGAAGAAATTCGGGGTCTGCAGAAAGTCGTGCGTAATATCCTGACGTTCGGTGTCGCCATTACCTGGTTTGCCATCACCATCGCCACCCACTATCTGCTCGACTTCTCATGGGGTTTGTCACTGTTGTTCGGGGCCATCATGGTCGTGACCGGCCCGACCGTCATCGTACCGATGCTCAGGACAGTGCGGCCCAATGCCAAAATCTCCAACGTGCTTCGCTGGGAAGGCATTGTGATCGACCCGCTCGGCGCCATTCTGGCAGTACTGGTATTCGAAGTATTACTGTCGATTCAACTGCAAGGTCATGCCTCTGTCAGCCATACCGTTTATATGTTCGGCAAGACCATCGTGATCGGGCTGGTTACCGGTGCCATCGCAGGTTATCTGTTTGGCCTTATTCTGCGTAAGCACCTGCTACCTGAATACCTGCACAATGTGGCGACACTGGCTTTGGTGTTTGGCACTTTTGCTTTGTCCAATGAACTTTCGGAAGAATCCGGCCTGCTGACTGTGACTGTACTCGGTATCTGGCTGGCTAACATGCCGAATGTATCGGTCGAGAACATTCTCGATTTCAAGGAAGACCTGAGTATTCTATTGATCTCCGGCTTGTTTATTCTGCTTGCGGCACGGCTCGATTTCGCCCTGTTTCAGCAGTTGGGTATGGGGGCCGTGCTGCTGTTTCTGTTTATCCAGTTTATTGCCCGCCCAACCAAGGTTTTTCTGTCTACCATCGGCTCGGATCTGAGCTGGCAGGAAAAAACCATGATCAGCTGGATAGGTCCGCGCGGTATTGTTGCAGCGGCGGTCAGCGCACTGTTTGCATTGCGGCTGCAGGATATCGGCATGGAAAATGCCGAACTGCTGGTGCCACTGGCTTTTGCGATTATTATCGGCACTGTGCTGGTAGAGGGATCAACGGCCAAGTTCCTGGCCAAGCGGCTGGGCGTGGCCGAACCGGATGACAGCGGTTTTCTGATCATCGGCGCAAACTCGGTGGCACGCGTGATTGCGCGGGCACTCAATGAAAACGGTTTCCGCACCCGCCTTACCGATGGCATCTGGCCCAATGTCAAAGCAGCCCGTATGGAAGGTCTCGATACCTATTATGGCAATGCGGTATCCGAACATGCCGACCGCCATCTTGATCTGATTGGTCTGGGACAAGTGCTCGCCCTCACCCCGCAGAGTGAACTGAACGTGTTAGCCGGTTTGCGTTATAAATCAGAGTTTGGACGTAACCATGTTTACTTTTTGTCCACGGATAAGGAAAAAGATAAGGAGCGCAGTGACGTCAAATCACGCAAGGCCATCCGTCATGACTCTCATGTCCTGTTCGGCAACGAGATCACCTACGCCAAACTGGCCAGCCTGATAGCACATGGCGCTAAGATCAAACAAACCAAGCTCACCGAAAATTTTGGATTTGAAGCTTACCTGCAACAACATGGCCGTCGTGTCACCCCCTTGTTTGCATTTAATCCCCGCAAACGGCTGCGTTTCTTTACCGCTGCCGAAACACTGCAACCGGAGACAGGCTGGACCATCGTATCGTTAGTTCAGGAAGACAGCGACACCAAATCAGCCGAAACCACCTCCAATAATACAGCTGAGGCAAACGGGCTGTCTGACAGCCGGCTTCCCGGCTAAGTCGTTAAAATATTCAACTTTTGCCCATCCCCTGACGATAACAGTATTGCAACAACAAACGAGAAACTATCTCATCAACGTAACGACTTCTAAGTAGCCGTAACAGGTTAAAGATATAAAACAGCCATGGCCGAAACAGACTCAAAAGCGGAAGAAAACAACGAAGGCGGTGAAAAGAAAAAACTGAGCCTTTCCACACCGGTGCTTATCGCAATAGCCGGCGGTTTGCTCGTGGTGATTATCGCCCTGGCCGCTGTGCTTTTCTTTTTCCGTTCATCTGATACCCCTGCGGCAGAAGATCAAGTTGCGGTCGAGCAGCTGGAAAATATCGCTGACAGCCAGGCTGTTGAAGCTCCTGCTCAAGGCAGCGAGCAACAACAGGATGAGAGTAATAATCTGCCCCTTGCTGTTCAGGATGAAACTAACCAGAGTGATACTGAAGACACACAAGCCCCCCTTGTCACCATGCCGACAACCTCTGCAACGAATGCCGTGGTTGCCGCTGCGGCATCCCAAATACCAACCCAGACGCTGTCAACAGCAAGCCGCGCCTTACCCGATGCAAACGGTACACAGACACCATCTGAACAGGTAGCGGTTTCAGCCGATAGTGCAGTAGCAAGCGCCGAGCAAATTGCTGCCGGCTTCGTCACCATGCAACAGCAGTTGTCGGCCTTGCAGGAAGAAAACCAAACCCTCAGGCAACAAATACAAGAATTGACCGCCGAACTCAAATACAAGGATGACATTATTCATCGCAGGCAAGTCATGAAAAACTTGGCCGATGCCAGGAGCAAGCAAAAGTTCGAGCCCAAACTTGATATCAAACTCGAACCCAAATGGGGAAATTCCGAACAGCGTTAGCTGGACTAGCCCACATCAGCCTCGCCACTTTTGGGTGTCGGTAGATGGGCTTGTGAATTATTTGCGAATCAGCTAACGCCAGCACGCCAGAAGAGAACGGATCGCCTGCTGATAATCGTTTGCCCGGGTAATAGCCGTAATCATCGCCACCGAGCCGACACCGGTGTCTTTGAGCTGCTCGACCCGTTCCAGATCGATGCCGCCAATGGCTACCAGCGGATAATGTGAATCCAGCAGCCTTACCCATTGGTGCAAACGATCAATACCCTGAGGTGAAAACGGCATCTGCTTGCTGGTTGTTTCAAAAATCGGTCCCAGGGCGATATAACTCGGATTAACAGCCAGCGCTCTGGCCAACTCCCAGTAGGAATGCGTTGATACCCCCAATCTCAGTCCCGCTTCGGCAATAGCCTGCAGATTAGCATCGTGCAGATCTTCCTGTCCGAGGTGCACACCATAAGCCTGATGTTCGATCGCCTGTTGCCAGTGGTCGTTAACAAAGAAACTGACTTGTTTATCTTTGAGATAATTGACTGTTTCACTGATTTCAGCTTCTATTTTGTCCGCCGGCTGATCCTTGATTCTTAATTGAATGGTAGTGATATCCAGATCGACCAGTTTTTGTACCCAGTCACTGCTGTCGACAACGGGATAAATCCCCAATCGCTGCGGACAAGATGGAAACTGAAACGACTGCCCTATCAACTCGGCCTGATAACAAAGCTTAGGTAAATCTCTTAACTCCAGCGCTTCGCGGCTGTGGTCTATCACACGGTAAGGCCCGGCCTTCTGTGCATTGCGTATGCCCCGTGATACATAAGCTTTTGCCAGCACCACCGCATCACGCAGATCCTGACCACAAGCCAGATGACTGGCAATCGCAGCAGCCAATACACAGCCCGTGCCGCGAACCTGAGCATCAAATTTACGTTGGTAGCAATAAAAGGCAGCTTGCCTGGAAACAAAATAATCGCTGGCATAATTGCTGTCAGCATGCCCACCTTTCACCAGACAGGCATTAAGGCCTAACTGTTCAAGTTGTGCCGCGGCCTGTTGCAATGACCCGGCCACACCGGTCAGTAAATTCAGCTCCGGCAGATTGGGTGTCAGTAAGGTAATGTGCTCCAGCAAGTCCAGACAGACAAACGCCTGCACCGAACCTGATACCCGTTCACCGCCACTGCTGCTGGCCAATACCGGGTCCATAACAACAGGCACATCATGTTGCTGCAGAATCTGTTTAATACAGCGGGCAATCTCCAGGTTTGGTACCAGCCCAATCTTGATCGCCTTGATATCAAAATCAACTACGCAGTTTTGGTACTGAGCCATAAACTGGGTGGGATGGACCGCACCCATTTCAGTTAAGCCAGTCGAAGTTTGCTGCGTCATCGCTGTAATCAGCGGTAAAGCATGACAGTTATGATGATTAACCGCCTCAATATCGGCAGTGATCCCGGCACAACCCTGGGGATCAAGGCCGCCGATCAATAAAACTGCCGGTTTAACCATGCTGCTGCCAGATAGGTTGATCCAGGGTCGGTGTGCTCGGTTTAGCATTATCACGCTTGGGCATTACGCCTGCTTCATACGCCAGTCGGCCGGCATTAATCGCCTGGGCAAAAGCATGAGCCATCTTTTCCGGTTCCAGTGCTTCTGCCACAGCGGTATTCAATAAAATACCATCATATCCAAGCTCTATAGCCTGCACCGCATCAGAAGGTTTACCGATACCGGCATCGATCAGCAACGCAATATCGGGCAAACGCTTACGTAATGTTTCCAGAGCATAAGGATTGAGCAGCCCTTGCCCTGTACCAATCGGTGCCCCCCAGGGCATCAGTACTTCACAACCCAGCTCCGCCAGTTTCTGACACAACACCAGATCATCAGTGCAGTATGGGAATACCTTAAAACCATCTTCGATCAGAATTTTGGTCGCTTCCACCAGCGCAAACGGATCCGGTTGCAGGTTGTAGCTGTCACCTAGCACTTCCAGTTTGATCCAGTCTGTCTGGAACAACTCTCTTGCCATGTGAGCTGTTTGAACTGCCTCTTTGACGCTGTAGCAACCCGCAGTGTTAGGCAACAAGTGACGATCCAACTCCTCAATCATCCGCCAAAACTGCTCACCACTTTTTGACTGAGTGGGTGTTTGTCGACGCAAAGACACAGTAATAACTTCTGCTTTGGAGGCACGAATCGCATCCATCATGACTTGCGGAGACGGATATAAAGCCGTACCAATAAACAGTCGGCTTGAAAGTTTCTGGCCATATACTTGCCAATTAGATGCTTGCATTTTAACCTCCACTTATGGGTGAGATAATATTGAGTTGGTCACCCGGATTAATTTCCCGCTCAGGCCAATGAGACTTGGGCACAACTTCATCATTGATCACCACAACAAAACGACTGTTACCAATGTTTTGTTGTTGTAGAAAGGCGGCAATCGTTTGATTATTGTCAATCGCAACAGATTCGCCGTTAAACTGAATCAATTGCTGCTGCTCAGACTTCATATAAATCCCCGAAATGAACTTGTTGTTTATTGCCTGCCAGCAGAGTAAGCAAATCATCAACCAAGGCTGGCCCGAACAGGTAGCCATGGCGATATAAGCCGTTGATGTGATATCCCCAATCCGTCTGCTTGATAGTCGGTAGATTATTGGGCAAGCCGGGACGACAATGAACCGACATTTCCAGAATCCGTGCTTCGGCGAAGCCTTTATGCAGGCTATATAAAGCTGACATCAATTCCAGACCACTACGCAAGCTGACCGGTGACATATCATCGCTTTCAATCATTGTCGCCCCGAGTATATATTCATGATCAGGCCGGGGAGCGATATAAAAGGGATAACGTGGATGCATTAAGCGAACGGTATGTTTGAGATTAACCTCTGGTGCATGCACTCGTATCACTTCACCACGGACACTTCGCAGTTGTTTCAAATCAGCGCGTGCGCCATTACCGCGACAATCAATCACAGCATCAAAATAATCTGCCGATTTGCCAAAATATTGTTGGCATAAACTGTCGATGCTCTTCTTAGTAAGCTGTTCAATCGCTTCACATTGATACCATTCACAGTTTTTTTCCAATAAAGCGGTGACGTGGCGATAGAACTGTCTGTTATTCAGACTAGCCTCCTGCTCGAACAAGATTGCCTGGTCAAAGGTCTCTGCAAGTTCAGGCTCCTGCTGTGATAATTCACCATGGTCCAAAGCAATATATTCAGAAGCACCGAGTACGTGATCAGCTCTTCGCCGGAAGCGTGACATTTCAGCCTGGTCTCCCGCATAAGCAACCACTAATGTACCCGTTTCCTGGTAGTACACCGGTTCAGGCAAATCATCCAACCACTGCGGCCATAACTCGTATGACCGCATCCCAATTGTTTTCACCAAAGCTTCAGAACCGACCGCTTCGGTCGAAGGTGAAACCATACCAGCAGCTACATAACCGGCACTATCACGCCCTTCACGATCATCCTTGGATAGAATTGCTACTTCATGGCCGTCTTGAAGTAAGCGCCAGGCTGTCAGCCGCCCGACCAGACCACTCCCAATTACCAGGTAATGACTCATTTCTTACTTCCTCAAACTTGGTGATAAATTTTGCTGCCACCTGCTTTGAACTCAGCCGATTTTTCTGCGAAGGCTTCTTTCACATCATGTGAAATACGCATGGAGCAGAATTTCGGACCGCACATAGAGCAGAAGTGGGCCACTTTCGCGCTCGGTTTCGGCAGGGTTTCATCATGGAATTCACGGGCGGTATCCGGATCCAGTCCCAGATTGAACTGATCTTCCCAACGGAACTCGAAACGCGCTTTGGAAATCGCATCATCGCGCATCTGGGCACCGGGGTGCCCTTTCGCCAAATCAGCCGCGTGGGCCGCGATCTTGTAGGTAATAATGCCGACCTTAACATCGTCTTTATTAGGCAGCCCCAGATGCTCTTTAGGCGTTACATAACAGAGCATGGCGGTGCCAAACCAACCGATCATCGCCGCACCGATACCGGAAGTAATATGGTCATAACCCGGCGCAATATCAGTGACCAGTGGGCCAAGTGTGTAGAACGGCGCTTCTTTGCACACTTCCAGTTGCAGATCCATATTCTCTTTAATCTTGTGCATCGGTACATGGCCCGGGCCTTCAATCATCACCTGTACATCATGTTTCCAGGCAATATCTGTCAGCTCACCCAAAGTCCGCAGTTCGGCAAACTGGGCTTCATCATTGGCATCTGCCTGAGAACCCGGACGCAGACCATCCCCCAATGAGAATGACACGTCATAGGCTTTCATGATTTCGCAGATGTCTTCGAAATGCGTGTAAAGGAAGCTTTCTTCATGATGCGCCAGACACCAGGCCGCCATAATCGAACCGCCACGCGACACGATACCGGTAGTACGATTTACGGTCAGCGGGATATGCGCCAGACGCACACCGGCATGGATAGTGAAGTAATCAACACCCTGCTCGGCTTGTTCAATCAAGGTGTCACGGAACACTTCCCAAGTCAGATCTTCGGCCACCCCGTTCACTTTTTCCAAAGCCTGATACAAAGGTACGGTACCGATTGGTACCGGTGAGTTGCGGATAATCCATTCGCGGGTCTGGTGGATATGTTTACCGGTGGACAAATCCATCACCGTATCACCGCCCCAACGGGTACTCCACACCATCTTCT
>NZ_JAPDMV010000026.1 GCF_026319305.1 Methylophaga sp. OBS4 | reverse complement strand
GGTTTTTCAGCATCAGCGCTATGGCGGTTTGCTGGTCGAGATGCTCTTTACGGCTGTCTTCCAGTTGACGCCAGGTAGTGCCGCGTTTGTTCAGCAAGGTCTCCCAACTGACCGATGTGAGCCAGCCTTCGATAGTAGCTTGATCCAGCCCCTCTTTACGAAAGTCATGGAATTGATAAGCCACATTATTTTCATCCAGCCAGCGGCGGGCCTTTTTCACGGTATCGCAATTTTTGATGCCAAATAAAATCATATCAATACGCTTCTGTCCCTGATGGCGCCCACACAGGATTGCGGGTGCCGGATGTTGTGGAACTTTTGTAGGAGCGGCTTTAGCCAGTATAAAGGTTCCCACGCAAGAGCGTGGGAACCAGCGTAATAGGCTCGGCTATATCAAACCTAACGTGACCGTATTAAATATCACGCAGTAATTCATTTATGCCAACTTTGCCGCGGGTTTTCTCGTCCACCTGCTTGACGATCACTGCGCAATACAGGCTGTAAGTACCGTCTTTGGATGGCAGGTTGCCGGACACAACAACCGAACCGGCAGGAATACGACCGTAAGAAATTTCGCCGGTCATACGGTTGAAGATCTTGGTACTTTGGCCGATGTAGACACCCATTGAAATGACTGAACCTTCTTCAACGATCACGCCTTCAACAACCTCGGAGCGGGCGCCGATAAAGCAGTTATCTTCAATGATAGTTGGACCTGCTTGCAGTGGCTCAAGAACACCACCGATACCAACACCGCCGGACAAGTGCACGTTTTTGCCGATTTGGGCGCAGCTGCCCACTGTCGCCCAAGTATCGACCATGGTACCGGAATCGACATAAGCACCGATATTGACGTAGGAAGGCATCAATACAACGCCTGGCGCAATGTAGGAACCACGACGCACAGCTGCGGGCGGTACCACCCGTACACCGGCTTTATTGAAATCATCTTCGTTAAAACTGGCGAATTTGGGATCAACTTTATCGAAGTAATTAGTTTCGCTGCCAGCCATGATTTTGTTGTCATTGAGACGAAAAGACAGCAATACGGCTTTTTTCAGCCACTGATTGACGATCCAGTCACCATTTTGTTTTTCAGCGACGCGGGCAGAGCCGTTGTCCAGCATGGCCAGCGCTTCGTTGACGGCATTTCTGACGTCGGCATCGGCATTGGACGGGTTGATTTCAGCACGGCGCTCAAAGGCTTCTTCAATAATCTGTTGAATATCGCTCATGATATTACTGTCTCCATTGATTTATAAACTTTTGATAAGACTGCGAATTCGCTTCGCAGCTTCAATACATTCTTCCAGCGGCGCCACCAATGCCATGCGCACACGATTGGATCCCGGGTTACCTTGTTGAGTATCTCGCGCCAGATAGCTGCCGGGTAAAACGGTCACATTCTGCTGTTCAAACAGCAGACGGGCAAATACGGTGTCGGCGATCGGCGTTTCTGCCCACAGATAAAACCCTGCCTGCGGCATATTTACATTCATAACCGGTGACAGGATTTCCAGCACTGCCTTGAATTTTTCCTGATAGAGCTCGCGGTTGTGTTTAACATGTGCTTCATCCTGCCAGGCAACGATGGAAGCCGCTTGGGTAGCCGGTGGCATCGAACAACCGTGATAGGTGCGATAACGCAGGAATTGTTTCAAAATACCGGCATCCCCGGCGACAAAACCGCTGCGCAAACCCGGTGCATTAGAGCGCTTGGACAGGCTGTGGAATACCACACACCGGCTTAAATCCGTGTAACCTGCCTGATAAGCTGCTTGCAACAAGCCGACCGGGGCTGCACCTTCTTCATTATAAATTTCTGAATAACACTCATCTGCGGCGATTACAAAGTCATGCAAATGAGCCAGTTCGATAAGCTGGACCAGCGTGTTTTGATCGATGACCGCGCCAGTGGGATTGCCCGGGCTGCATATATACAACAACTGACAGCGTTGCCAGACTTCGCTGCTGACAGCATTAAAGTCCGGGATAAAATTATTTTCCGCATTACAGTTGAGGTAATACGGTTCGGCCCCGGCCAGAATCGCTGCACCTTCATAGATCTGATAAAACGGATTAGGCATCAGAACCAGCGGTCTTCGGCTAGCGTCGACAATAGTTTGAGCAAACGCAAACAAAGCTTCACGGGTGCCATTTACCGGCAACACCTGAGTCATCGCATTGATATGACCCTCTAGCTGAAAACGCTGATCCAGCCAGGTGGCAATGGCATGGCGCAGCTTATTAGTGCCTGCGGTGGTCGGATAAATGGACAGGCCATGCAGATGGGTGATGACCTCCTCAGTAATAAAACCGGGCGTCGGATGTTTGGGCTCACCAATTGACAACGCGATATGCGATTTATCTTCAGGCGGTACACACCCTTGTTTCAACTGTGCCAGTTTTTCGAAGGGGTAAGGATGTAATTTGGCCAGTTCCGGATTCATAACTACCAGGGTTTAATGAAAATCAGACTATTATAACGGGTTGGGTGCTACTCGTGTTATAAGGTGTCGCCATGACCTCAGTTAATACCAAAGAATACTATTTAGCCATTAGCGCGATCCTTTTTGCTTCAGCCATGTGGGGGCTGATCTGGTATCCGATGCGATTGCTGGAACAGGCCGGATTACCGGTGGTGTGGAGTACGCTGGTGATGTATGTTACCGCGGCGATAGTGGCTACCGCCCAACTTTGGAGTATTCGTCATCAACTGACTACCCGCTGGCCGGTAGATTTATGGTTTCTGGCGCTGGCAGCAGGGGCCACTAATATTGCTTTTCTGGTCGCGTTGATTGAAGGCGAAGTATTACGGGTCATGCTGTTATTTTATCTCTCGCCTTTGTGGTCCGTATTATTAGGCCGCTGGTGGTTGGGGGAAAGAATTTCCCGCTTTTCTATGCTGATGATCATGATTGCCATGTTTGGCACTTTCATGATGTTGTGGCACCCGCAAATAGGCTGGCCATGGCCACACGGTCCGGCAGACTGGCTGGCGCTTTTTGCCAGCGTGGCATTTTCCATAAACAACGTGCTCAGCCGTAAACTGGCCCTGGTAGCGATGGAAGTGAAAACCACGGTGGTGTACTGGGGAGTGGTAGTGGTGGCAGTAGCCGTGTTGTTGACACAGCAGTCGGCCGTGCCGGATGTGAGCCTGAACTTGTGGGGAACAGTGGTGATAATCGGTGGTTTGTGTATCAGTGCCATGACCGTATCTGTTCTGTACGGGCTGGCCAGAATGCCGGTTTTCCGGGCGGCTATCCTGATGTTATTCGAGCTGCTGGTCGCGGCGTTATCCGCCTGGTGGTTGACCAGTGAACGTATGTCATCTGTTGAGTGGGTGGGGGGAATCCTGATCTTTATTGCCGCATATGGCATCGCCCGAAGTGGTAAATACAGTTAACGCCTGAGCTTTGGGCTAAATCCAGGTTGTTTCGGTATCAAGCTGCTTCGCGTTAAACTAGGAGTCCTACAGACTCCAGGTACTTAAACTTATAATTTATAAGTCTAAGTACTGTTATCAACGGTGTTAGTGCCATGACGCTGATGTTTATTTTGCTGTCTAACAAACAGCTTTTTCTTCAACAATCTTTTAGGTCTCAAGCATGATTAAATCAATTGCCCATGCCAGTTTTCTGGTGGAAGATGTGCAACGATCACTGGCATTTTATTGCGATGTTCTGCAAATCCCGCTTAACCCCAATCGTCCTGATTTTGGCTTTGACGGTGCCTGGCTGGATATTGGCAGTCATGGCCAGCAGTTGCATTTGATGAAGCTGCCCAATCCGGATGCAGCCACGGAGCGCCCACAGCATGGTGGTCGTGATCGTCATGTGGCACTGGTGGTGGATGATTTGGAAAAGCTGGCCGAAAGACTGGAAGCGGCAGGTATAACATTTTCGCGCAGTAAGTCAGGCCGCGCCGCATTTTTCTGTCGGGATCCTGATGGTAATGCTTTGGAGTTCTCCGAAGATTTCACGCCGCCGACAAAATAATGACTGATAGTAGTTATCTGTACCGAGTTTTACCGGCTACACGACCTTTCAATTAGATTCAAGGCGCACAAAAACGGGGGGTTAACAGGCTTTCAATGACTTACAGAGTTACCCACATTTTCTGTGGATAACTCTGTGGTTAAGTGTTGTGAAAATCGCTAAGTCATTATTCTGTAACAAGCCGCTCAGTGATGGTTAAAAATCGACCACAAAATTAAGTATATAAAAAACAGTTACTTATATTTGTTTTTATCGAATTCAACAACTTAGCGCCGGTTGTTATCATTAACTTGTAATATCCAGCTTAACTGGTGATAACTTTGTGACGGAAACTGTTATCGGGCCAGTGCCGGAAATTGCATATCATCAAACACCGGATCCTCATCACCGGTTGACGCTTGTCGTTGTAATTCCAGCTCATGGAAGTTAAACAGATCGGTATCTGCCAGTTGGGATGGTGACAGGTTCTGGATACTGCGGAAGATATTTTCCAGCCGGCCCGGATGTTGTTTTTCCCAGTTTTGCAGCATGTCTTTGATGATTTGACGTTGCAGGTTTTCCTGTGAACCACACAGATTGCATGGGATGATGGGGAATTGCATAGCCTCGGCGTAGCGGGCAATATCGGCTTCTTTAGCGTAACTGAGCGGGCGGATGACGATATTGGTTTTGTCATCGCTTAGCAGCTTGGGCGGCATCGCTTTTATTTTGCTGCCGTAAAACATGTTCAGAAACAGGGTTTCGATAATATCGTCACGATGATGGCCCAGCGCAATCTTGGTAATGCCGTTTTGACGGGCATAACCGTATAAAGATCCGCGGCGCAGGCGGGAACAGATACCACACGTAGTCTTACCTTCCGGTACCACTTCTTTGACGATGCTGTAGGTGTCTTTTTCAATGATATGGTAAGGCACGCCAATCGAAGACAAATATTCGGGCAATACCTCTTCCGGAAAGCCCGGTTGTTTCTGATCAAGGTTGACTGCGATCAATTCGAAATCAACCGGTGCATGATCTCGCAGGTTCAGTAGAATATCGAGCAGGGTGTAACTGTCTTTGCCGCCTGACAGACAGACCATGACTTTGTCGCCATCCTGAATCATATTGTAGTCAGCGATAGCCTGACCTACCTGACGACGCAGGCGTTTACGCAGTTTATTAAACTCACGCTGTTGTTTTACTAATAAATCACTCATTAAACGAAACCAGCAAAAGGTTGTACGGTGACAGTCATGCCCGGTTCGATACCGTCAGATGTTTCATCCAGCAGGATAAAACAGTTCGCCACACTCATAGAGCGAAGAATACCGGAGCCCTGCTGCCCGGTGGTACGAACCCTGAGTTCACCATTTTCATCTTCGAATAATATGCCACGTTGAAATTCAAAGCGGCCCGGACGCTTGCGGATTGTACTCTCAGTTTTAACCTGCATTAACGGTACCGGATGCGTCTTTTCCCCTGTCATTTGTTTCAAGGCGGGTTGTACAAACTGGTAAAAGGTGACCATCACTGAAACCGGGTTGCCGGGCAGACCAAAAAACGACGCAGTTCCTATTTTACCAAATGCCAGAGGCCGGCCCGGTTTCATCGCAATTTTCCAGAAATTGACCTGGCCCAATTCAGCCAGCATTTCCTTAACATAATCGGCATCACCTACCGATACGCCCCCGGAAGTGATCACCACATCGGCCTCAGCCGCAGCCTGCTGTAAAGCCTGTTTAAGTGCGGCTTTTTCGTCCGCGACCACCCCCATATCCATCACTTCCACATCAAGCCGTTTCAGCATGCCGTAGAGCGTGTAACGGTTACTGTCGTAGATTTGGCCGGGTTCGAGCTGTTCACCAATGGAGCGCAGCTCATCACCGGTGGAAAAAAACGCCACACGCAGACGACGTTTGACAATCACTTCGCCAATGCCCAAAGAGGCAATCAGCCCCATATCGGCCGGGGTGATTCTGTGACCAGCCGGTAACACGGCATCGCCGGCCTGGATATCTTCACCGGCCATACGCACATTTTGGCCGGCCTTTTGTTTGCCATGTACGGTGATGAGGTTATCCTTGACTTCAACATGTTCCTGCATAATGACGGTGTCGCATTCAGGCGGCATCATTGCGCCGGTCATAATCCGCACACATTCCCCTGCGTTAATATCGCCCTGATACGGTTGGCCGGCATAAGCAATACCGACTTGTTTGAGACTGAAAGCGTCGGGCTGCATATCTGCACTGCGAACAGCATAACCGTCCATTGCTGAGTTGTTGTGAGGTGGTACCTGCAGGGGTGAAATCACAGGCGCGTGTAATATCTGCCCCAAAGCCTCACGCAGAGCACATTTCTGCCAGGCATTCATCGGCGTGATTAATTGACTGATCTGGGCTCTGGCTTGTTCAACACTGAGGTTATTTTGTTCCTGTGGATCAGCACAGCTGGGTTGTGGAATAAATTCGGCCATCATCAAGCAGTCCCTGTATTCATAAAAAGTTCAATATAGTCCGCTATTGCATCAATATCATTCAGATCCAGCCGATCGATAGTGGCTGTTTCCGCGAGCTGGCTATCGCTGGCAATAGCTATGATGTACGGATCATCCTTGAATAACAACGGTTTGCCAAGGCTCGGACGATGCAATTCGATCTTGGGAAATACCTCGTGTTTGAATCCTTCCACCAGAATCAAATCCAGCTGGCTGTGATCCAGTCTCGGCAGTAATTCAGCAAGATTTGGATCTTTATCGTCACCGCTGTTTTTTTCTATCAAAGCCATCATTTTGGCCGAGGCAATCAGCATTTGTTGGGCACCGGCTTCGCGAATTTCGTAGCTGTCTTTGCCCGGCTTGTCGATATCGAAGTTGTGATGGGCATGTTTAATCACAGCGACCCGAATGCCGCGCTGAGTCAATTTGGGTAGTAACTGAGTCAGCAGCGTTGTTTTGCCGGTGCCGCTGAACGCGGAAAAACCTATCATCGGCAAAGGCGCTTTAATTGGATTGATCTGCTGCAGATCTTCAGGATGATTACAATTGATAAAGGTGTGCAACTGATCCGAAAAATCGACTTCCGCCAGTTTATATTGTGCCAGCCAGCGATCAATTTTGCGTTCGCCCTGTTGCAGGAAGTGTTTTAAATCCTGTTTGAGGCGACAGGGAATCAGGCAGAAAACAGGTTGCATTCTGTCGCCGTCACTCGCCACCGCAACTTCACTGTGAGAGAGAAGCAAGGTTTCCATCATACGTTGTCGCAAGTTAGGCGTAATGCTGGGGCTGTCACAAGGCGCAGTCAGAATGTAATCACTGTCAGTATTTTCCATCGCCGTCAGCATACCCGCCAGCGGGCCGTGAAAACCTTCAATGGAATCACTGACCACGGGATAACCAAACATCTGGTACTGGTCAATATTACGATTAGCGTTAATAATGAGGGTATCAACTTGTGGACGCATGGCCTCAATTGCATAGCTGACCATAGGTTTATGTTGATAATGGAGCAGGCCTTTATCCTCACCCCCCATGCGACGAGCCTGGCCTCCGGCGAGTATGACACCGGTCACGGAAGGATAGGGTTGTATATTCATTTTGTTGCGTATCAGAACCTGGATTAAATGGAAAAATCATGTCTAAATATTGGCTTACTGCGCTTATTATACTGTTAAATGCCGCGTCGACATGGGCTGAAGAACTCGATATTGTAGTTGTTGGCTTATTTGCTGACCAGGCGGTGGTTGAGATCAACAAAAAACAGCACCTGCTTAAAGTAGGCAAAACAACACCTGAAGGGGTCAAGCTGATTTCTGCTAACAGTCAGAGTGCCGTACTGGAAGTCAATGGCAAACAACAAACCTATCTGCTGGGGAATCATATCGGCAGCAACTATACTGCGGCACCTGCCCAGCCCGAGGTCAGCCTCTGGCCCACCAACGGTATGTATCTCACGACTGGTACGATCAACGGTTACGCGGTTGATTTCCTGGTTGATACCGGGGCCTCTGCCGTGGCATTGAATGCAGCGACAGCTAAAAGACTGGGACTGGATTATCTGCGCGGTCAGGCCATAGCGGTTAAAACGGCCTCAGGGATAGAAATGGCTTATAAGGTCCAGCTGGACTATGTACAGTTGCAAGAAATCAAGCTCTACAACGTCGGCGCAATGGTTATTGACGGTCCCGAGCCGACAACGGCGCTGTTGGGTATGACCTTTCTGGGACAGCTGGATATGCAGCACAATGGTGAACGACTGGATTTAAGACAGAAATTCTGACACCGCCATTTTGAGGTTGATTGAGTATATAACCCACAAATAAAAAAGCCCGCAAGCAATGCTAGCGGGCATTTTTTGTTAAATGCGGTAACTTGTTGTTCAGTCAAAGCCTTTTGAAATCAGCGCATAAGCCGAGTGGTTATGAATTGATTCGAAGTTTTCCGACTCGACGATATAAGCATCAATACGTTTGTCTTCATTCAGTTTGGCGGCGATATCACGCACCATGTCTTCAACAAATTTCGGATTATCGTAGGCATGCTCAGTGACATATTTCTCGTCCGGGCGTTTCAGCAAGCCGAAAATTTCGCAAGAAGCTTGTTTTTCCACCAGATCAATCAGATCTTCAATCCAGACAAAGCTGTGCACTCGTACCGTCAGTGTGACATGAGAGCGTTGGTTGTGAGCGCCATAGTCAGAGATATTTTTTGAACATGGGCACAGGCTGGTCACCGGTATGATGACTTTAACTGACATAGCCGTTTTCTCGCCGATGATTTCGCCGATAAAGCTGACCTGGTAATCCATCAGGCTTCTCACGCCAGTGATAGGCGCTGCCTTATTGACAAAATAGGGGAAACTCATCTCGATATAGCCGGATTCAGCATCCAGACGCTCGGTCATTTCGCCCATCATTTCACGGAAAGACTTAACAGTGATTTCACGTTCGTGCTGATTCAGAATTTCAACAAAGCGTGACATATGTGTGCCTTTGAACTGGTGCGGCAGGTTCACATACATATTGAAATTAGCAATAGTGTGCTGTTCACCGGTAGTACGGTCGCTGACCTTGACCGGATGTTTAATGTCTTTGATGCCGACTTTATCAATCGCAATTTTGCGCTGATCGGCGATATTTTGTACGTCTTCAATTTCATTGTGACGTTCAGGTTTCACTTGGCTAGTGGTCATATTGAATTAATCCTCGCTATATCTTACGCAGGCGCGATCTGTTTCCCACAGGGTAACACCTGAAATCTTGGCTGTATCGTTGTTGAGCGTATCACTCAGCATCTGGTAGAAATATTGAGCAATGTTCTCAGCTGTCGGGTTAATGGTATCGAATGGTGGGATATCATTCAGATAACGGTGATCCAACGTTTTAGCCAGTTCCCGGGTGGCTGTTTTAATGGTTTTGAAATCCATGCCCATGCCATGTTGGTTCAACGCGGTTGCCGTGACTTCAACTTCAAGTTTCCAGTTGTGGCCATGCATCCGCCGGCAATCTCCCGGGTAGTCTCTCAGGGTGTGGGCCGACGCAAAATCTGCCAGGATTTTCAGGGTGTAAGTTGCACTCATAATGTTGACTATTATACTCAGGAATCGTTCTCGAGGACAGGTATTATGCCGTAAAGTACTGATTAATGGTACGGATAATGCCTGGTGCATCGAGTCCGCAATCGCTCAGCATCTGTTGGTGAACGCCATGATCGATAAAACTGTCAGGCAGGCCCATCAGTCTGATTGGCACCGGATGGTTGATAGCACGCAGATATTCATTCACTGCGCTGCCGGCACCGCCCATCAACGCGTTTTCTTCAATGGTGACAACGAGTTCATGGCTGTCTGCCAGCATTTTGATGATCTCAGTATCCAGCGGTTTGACGAAACGCATATTGACCACGGTAGCATTGATTTGTGCTGCCGCTTCAATAGCCGCTGGTACCATACTGCCGAAGGCCAGAATCGCGACTTTTTCGCCCTGATGTTTTACCTCGGCTTTACCTATTTCGATGGTTGTCAGTTTCGGCTCAATAGCTTTGCCGGTACCGCTGCCGCGTGGATAACGTACGGCACAGGGGCCGTTGTGGTGAAAACCGGTGGTCAGCATTTGCCTGCATTCATTTTCGTCGGCGGGTGCCATTACCACCATATTGGGAATACAGCGCAGATAGCTCAGATCGAAGCTGCCTGCATGGGTCGGGCCGTCAGCACCGACCAGGCCGGCGCGATCAATGGCAAATAACACCGGCAGATTTTGCAGCGCAACATCATGAATTAACTGATCATAAGCACGTTGCAGAAAAGTTGAATAAATCGCCACTACCGGCTTTTTGCCTTCACAGGCCAGACCGGCCGCCAGGGTGACCGAATGCTGTTCGGCAATACCGACATCGAAATAGCGTTCCGGGTAGTCTTCAGCAAAACGGTTCAGCCCCGAACCTTCACACATGGCGGGAGTAATGCCGATCAAATCCGGGTCTTGTTTTGCCATATCGCAAAGCCAGCGGCCAAAGACCTGGGTATAACTGGGACCGGATGACTTGCTGTTAGCCGGGCTGACACCGTGGTACTTGCAGGGCTGTTGTTCAGCCGGTTCATACCCTTTGCCTTTTTTGGTGACAATATGCAGAAACTGCGGGCCTTTACGCGCGCGCAGATTGGTCAGGGTGGCAATCAAGGTATCCAGATCATGGCCATCAATCGGGCCGATATAGTTGAAGCCCATTTCTTCGAATAAGGTGCCGGGAACAACCATGCCTTTCATATGTTCTTCAGCGCGGCGGGCGATTTCCCAGGCAGGCGGGATTTTTTCCAGCACGCGTTTACTGCCTTCACGTGCTGAAGCGTAAAACTTGCCGGAGAGCAGTTTTGCCAGATAATTGGCCATGCCGCCCACATTCCTGGAAATAGACATTTCATTGTCGTTGAGCACCACCAGCAGGTTGGCATTTAAATCACCGGCATGTGCCAATGCTTCATAAGCCTGGCCTGCGGTCAAAGCCCCATCGCCGATCACAGCGACGGCATGACGTGGATCATTATTAGCCTGGGCCGCGATGGCCATACCTAAAGCGGCGCTGATGGAGGTGCTGGAATGGCCCACTCCGAAGGTGTCATATTCACTTTCGCTACGCTTGGGAAAGCCGGACAAGCCACCGGGTTGACGCATGCTGTTCATCCGGTCCCGGCGTCCGGTCAGAATTTTATGCACATAACTCTGATGGCCGACATCCCAGACCAGCCGGTCTTCGGGGGTGTTGAATACATAATGCAAAGCCAACGTCAGTTCTATCACGCCGAGATTGGAGGAAATATGGCCGCCTGTTTGCTGAACACTGTCTACGATCAGCGATCTGAGCTCTTCGGCGAGTTGCGGCAACTGTTTTTTATCCAGCATTCGCAGGTCATCCGGGCTGTTAATTTGGGCGAGTAGGGTTTCCATCAATCTTGAGTTCTCAGTGTGAACGTTTCACAACGAACTGGGCCAAAGCTGCCAGTACTTCAGTATTACAGGGTAACTCTGCAAGCTGGCCAAGCGCTTTTTCAATCAGCGCCACCGCTTTCTGCTGGGCTTTTTCCAGCCCGAGCAAAGCAGGGTAGGTCGGTTTGTTTAACGCGATATCGGCACCTTGAGTTTTGCCTAATGTTTCAGTGTCGGCAATCACATCCAGCACATCATCCTGAACCTGGAAAGCCAGTCCGATACAGTCCGCATAGCGATCCAGACGCGCTAATGTTTCTTCTTTACAATTGGGAGCGGCTAATGCACCCAAGGCGACACTGGCACGAATCAATGCGCCAGTTTTGAGTTTATGCATCGCTTGCAAGGCATTGATATCCAGTTTTTTACCTACGGACTCCAGATCAATGGCTTGACCGCCAGCCATGCCATAGGCGCCGGAAGCCTGGGCTAGCCGTTTAACCATCTTACTTTGTTGTTGCGGAGTCAAAGCATCATCACACAGGGTCTCAAATGCCAGCGTCTGCAATGCGTCACCGACCAGCAAGGCTGTGGCTTCATCAAAAGCTTTATGACAGGTCGGACGGCCACGGCGCAAATCATCGTCATCCATGATCGGCATATCATCATGGACCAGGGAGTAAGCATGAATCATCTCTACAGCAGAAGCGGCAGCGTTCAGTGCGGCTTTATCGGCGCCCAAGGTTTCGCCCGTCGCATACACCAGCAAGGCACGTAATCTTTTACCGTTGCTTAAAGTGGCATAGCGCATGGCTTCGATTAAGCGATCTGAACTGTGCTGATTATTCGCTGCCAGACGTTTAGCAAGCACAAATTCGATCTGAGACTGATGTGCTTGCATCCAGTCGTTCAGGGGAAATTTTGGATTCACGATTCGTCGGATTCAGGATCAAAATCGACCATATTGGTTTGGCCGGATTGTTGTAACAGCATTTGTACCTTTTGTTCCGCTGCTTGCAAAGATTCCTGGCAGTCGCGTGTCAGTAACACCCCGCGTTCATAAAGTTTCAGTGATTCTTCAAGACTGATATCACCCTGTTCCAGACGTTCAACCAGCGCTTCCAGTTCTTTTACGGCTGCTTCATAATCCAGTTTTTTTCGTTTTGCCACCATGTGGGCCTCTAAACAAAATCTACTCAACGGCACATTGTATACCGACACAACCTGGAAATGTGCGTATCAGAGCCTATGAAAACAGCCAGAACAAGGTGCAGCCTGCAGCGAGTGGGGTTCTTTCCTTGGCAATGGCTGTAGCGCAGTTTCAGGCTCCCGCAAGGGCGAGGCGATAAGCTACCCTCTTCTTTGTCATATCTTGCAAGAGAAGAATTATTCCTGTGATGTTATGCCGGGAAAAGGGCAAGCTTCCTGTCTTGCTGATATCGCACATTTCCAGGTTGTGTCGGTATTTAAGGTAATCATCCGCGCATTGCCTGCTGGAATGTTTTCTTAATTGCCGTTAATCTGTTGCGTTGGACTTGACTCTAGTTATTGATACCTATGCTGAAAATCATCCGCAGTTTTCATAACCTGCCCAAATCATTTGAAGGTTGTGTTGCCACCATTGGTAATTTTGATGGTGTTCACCTGGGGCACCAGGCGGTGCTCGGGCAGCTTGCCATGAAGGGCGATATGCTCGGTTTGCCCGCTGTGGTGATTACTTTTGAACCGCAACCGTATGAATATTTTGTTCCGGACAAAGCGCCGGCACGGCTGACCAGATTCCGTGAAAAGGTCGAAGCACTACGTTGTTATTCGATCCACGCATTGTGCGTGTTGCGTTTCGATGAAAAACTCGCCCGTATGTCCGCGGAAGACTTTATTCAGAAACTGGTGGTGGAGGGACTCAAGGTACGCTACCTGGTCGTAGGTGATGATTTCCGTTTCGGCCGCCATCGTAATGGTGATTTCTCTTCGTTGCAAAAGGCCGGGCGGGAACATGGTTTCCAGGTGGTGAATATGCACACTTTTGCCATCGACCATATGCGGGTCAGTAGCACACGTATCCGAGATGCGCTCAGGGACGGCGATTTATCGCTGGCGGAAAAATTGTTGGGAAGGCCTTACCGGATGAGCGGCCGGGTGGCACATGGCGATAAGCGTGGACGCAAGATGGGTTTCCCCACTGCGAATATTCACCTGCATCGCTGTAAAATCCCGCTCAACGGCGTTTATGCAGTGCAATTGTTCGGTCTCGATGAAGAGCCGGTCAATGGCGTGGCTAATATCGGCATCAGGCCCACCATCGGGGGGGACAAGGCCCTGCTGGAAGTGCACTTGTTTGATTTTAACCGTGATATTTATGGTGAACACGTGCAGGTGCATTTCCTGCATAAGATCCGGGATGAACAAAAATTCGATGGGCTGCAAGCATTAACGGCCCAGATCGAACAGGACTGTCAGCAGGCCCGGGCGTATTTCAGCGAGTCGCTTTAACGCATCAATAACCGGCAGCCGAAACGTAGTGTAAGCCAGCATTTTCCGCGCAGGCGGAGATCCTGTTATTTACTTTCAATAGTGACTGGTTTAGTTAAGGAAAGCAGATCAATTCCTGTAGAGACAGGGCCGCACAGGAAGAACGAATTTGCTGCAGTTGTTAATACTGACATCAGCAGTTGGCATTATCTACCACTGCTGATGTCAGCTAATAACCTTATTCCATATCCATTTTAGCGATAACAATGTCAGCTTTTGTTGAATCGATAATCGCCAGCAACTCGGTCGTTTCTTGTTCAGGGACCTGGTGTTTGGCCAGCAGCTCTTTGAAGATGGTGACCATTCGCTCCCATTCCGTTTCTGAAATATTCAAGTGTGCGTGTGACTCTTTCATATCACGTCCGTGGTACTGGCAAGGGCCACCGGAGGCCTGACATACAAGGGCCGTCACATGATATTTGAGATAAGGTGTCGGCACACTTTTCCTGGCGGCATCGATTGCCGGATTCTCGTTAAGGATAGGATCAGGTACCAGTGCGTCCAGAAAGTCGCTGACGACAACTGAGATCGGGGCAAGACCGCCCAGTCGATCATAAAGGGATTCTTGCGTTTGCGTCTGTTCCTCTTGAGCGGATAAAGGTTGGAGTCCGGCCAGTAGCAGGGCGGTGATGATAACGAATGCTTTGGTTCTTATATTGTGTACATTCATAATTGGATCTCCCAGTATTATTGGGGAGCGGAGTGTGCCGCACCCCGGTATTCCGTTGTTATGCGGCCTTGATACAGCAGGTCTGCAACAGCGGGCGCGAACTCACGCTTTCAGGTGAGTGATATATCAGCAGCAGGAAAGGTAACTTCCCATATCAAATATTAAACCCGTAAGCCGGAAATTTCACGCAAGTGACGGAATTATTTCAGGATTCCCTGTGATACCGCATTTTCAAGCTTGTCTTTCAAGAGGTTCCAGAGAGCCTTGCTGCCAAGTTCAATACGGCTGTTCAACGACAGTACCTTTTCTTTCGGGACATTATGTTCAGACCAGCTGTGCCCGTTACCAAACAGGTTATGTAAGAGGGGAGGCACTCGGTCGATAGCACGGGCGTATTTGGCGTCAGCAGTTTCTCCGGCTTCGAACTCATACCAAAGCGCCATATATTGTTCGCTTTTACCTGCCGGTAGCAGATCCAATAACCGGTTTACGCCCGCAGCTTCCCGGTCTTTTTGTTCCCGTGTTTCACTGGCGTAGATAATAGTGTCGCCGGCATCGATTTCACCCAGATCGTGGATCAGCAGCATACGAATGACGCGATCGATATCGATATCGTCGTTGGCGTAGTCTTTGAGCATTAATGCCGACAGGCAGACATGCCAGCTGTGTTCGGCGGAGTTTTCGTATCTTTCCAGCCCGACCGGCCTGGTTTTACGGTGTACATTTTTGAGTTTTTCGATTTCGACAATAAAGTCCAACACTTGCTGAATTTCTTCCAATACCGGCTCCTTGAAATTACACGGCAAATACCTCCCGGCGCTGAGGTAGGGGAATACCTCAGCGTCAGGCCAGTTTAACCTGGACTATCTGGCGGGGGTGCTGAACCGTCCGTGACGACAGTCACCCAGCATCTTGTGAAAAGCTTGCCCGTCTACATGTACCAGATGCTCATGGTCGCCGGCTTCGAAATAAACATCAGACAACTGGTCCAGCGATTCATCGACCAGCGTTTCAACGCCATAAGCGTGACCGATAGGTGGGATAGCGCCCGGTTTACAATCTTCGAGCAGAGACTCGACTTTGTGAGTGGGCGCTACTTCGTATTGTTCGCCCATTTCGGCGGCGATACTATCAAGTTTGACCCGGCTGTCGGCCGGAATCACGACCATCAGGTATTCCCAACCATGTTTCAGTAATACGGCTTTGGCGAGCTGATTTTCATTCACATGTGCTGCGGCGGCGGTTTGGCGGCTGGAACTCGTTCTGGGGTGAGAACTCAGTTGAAATTCAATGCCTTTATCATCCAGATAGGTTTTGACAATGTCCGACATAATCATGTCTTTACCCTCCTAAGCCTTATTTCCTAATAAAAATAAAGGCTTATTCTTCTTTCGCTATTGATCTAGCTGATTACAAGGTATACCGTTTTAAAACGATTCCTGTACAAAATTATTGTACCACCGAAACAGTACTACACTAGTCATAAGAATTATAAGAAATGATGTTATTTCACTCTTTTTGTGAAAGGTAGCATCGGTCAATGCTGGATAAAGAGGGCCATCTATGATGAGCGATGAGTATGCATTGAACGATATTGCCAATCTGGTATGGGCCAGCAAATACCGCTTGCGGGGTACCGGTAAGGATGATAACTGCATTCAGGAAACCTGGGATCGTGTTGCCGAAGCACTGTCGGCCGTTGAACCTGTAGCCCAATCATCATGGGCGCAGCGTTTTCGATATTTGTTGTCAGAATGCAAGTTTCTGCCCGGTGGTCGGATTCTGGCTGGTGCCGGTACCGGTCGCAATGTGACTTTGTTCAATTGCTTTGTGATGGGGCAGATTGAGGATTCGATGAACGGGATCTTCGAGGCGTTGAAAGAAGGCGCGGTGACGATGCAGATGGGCGGCGGCGTCGGCTATGATTTTTCGACTTTGCGTCCCCGTGGCATGCCGGCTCGCCGGGTTGGCAGCACGGCTTCAGGGCCTGTTTCATTTATGCATATTTGGGACAGCATGTGTGCAACAGTGTTATCCAGCGGGTTTCGGCGCGGCGCGATGATGGCGACATTGCGTTGTGATCATCCTGATATCGAAACGTTCATCACTGCCAAACAGCAGCAAAATGTCTTGCGCCGCTTCAATCTTTCAGTATTGGTCAGTGATAAGTTGATACAAGCTGTAGAAAACGATGAAGATTGGTCGTTATTGTTTCCGGATCCGGCAGCGGCCGACGGTGAATCGGTAATGAGCCATTGGCCGGGCTATGATGGAGCGGTAAGGTGTCGGGTATTCAGGCGTCTGAAAGCACGTGACTTATGGCATCAGATCATAAGCGCAGCCTATGATTATGCTGAGCCGGGCGTATTGTTTATCGATCGCATTAATCAGTGGAACAATCTCTATTATTGTGAGCAAATCACCGCGACCAATCCTTGTGGTGAAATTCCGTTACAGCCTTATGGTTGCTGTAATCTGGGTTCAATTAACCTGACCCGATTTGTTCGCGAGCCGTTCACTTCAGCAGCCCGTATTGATATGCATGCGATTGAGGAGCATGTGCAGATAGCAGTGCGCCTGCTGGACAATGTAATCGAGTGTTCACTATATCCGTTACCGCAACAGCAAGATCAGGCCAGTGCAACACGTCGTATCGGAATGGGGATGACCGGGTTGGCCGATACGTTGATCATGCTGGGATTGTCTTATGGTGAAAACACAGGACGTGAGATGGCTGCCCGAATCATGGCAACAATTTGTCATCGTGCCTATCGCAGTTCTATTGAATTGGCAAAGGAAAAAGGGGTATTTCCCTTGTTTGACGCCGATGCGTATCTGCAATCCCCTTTTATAACTTCATTACCCAAGGATATTGTGCAGGGGATAAAACGTTATGGTCTTCGTAACAGTCATCTGCTGGCGATTGCGCCAACCGGCACGATTAGCTTGCTGGCCGGTAATGTTTCCAGTGGTGTCGAGCCGGTTTTTGCCCAAAGTTATAGCCGGCGGGTGATGACCGAAACAGGGGAACGTGACGTTCAGTTGCAGGATTATGCTGTGCAGCGGTGGCAACAAAAGGGCGAAGAAGGTCTGCCTCCGTTTTATACCGATGCTTCCCGACTTTCCCCCAGACAGCATCTTGATATGCAAGCGGCGTTGCAGCCTTTTGTCGACAATGCGATCTCAAAAACAGTTAATGTACCGCAGGACTGTGATTTTGCGATGTTTGAATCGCTTTATATGGACGCTTACCGCGTGGGGCTGAAAGGCTGTACTGTATTCCGGCCTAATCCGGTGAGCGGTGCGATTCTGCAAGGCTGTGCGCCGTGCGAGAGCGCCCCCGTTTCCCCAGGGTAAAGGGGGGCGATGATCCTAATTATTCTGCAATCGGCTCGGCTCTGTGAGTTGTACTTACGAGTTGAATCCGCGGAAGCATAAAAGTAAGGCTTGATTTCATATTACACAGTCCGGGGCGCTTAAATAGGTAACGCATAAGCCTGTTTGAACCCGGATCAAGAATCTGGCTTCCAGATTAAAAATTCGGGCTGGAATAAGAAGGTTGAAAGTGGGACGGGTTTCAGCTGAGGATTGCTATTCATTGATTGAGCAAGAGTGTTTACTTCAGTTCACCAGCTCCACTTGCGCCCAGTCGTGGTTCACCAAGTCCAAAAACCGGGTTAACGCTTTGCTTTTCTTGCGATAGTTTTGTGCATTATTGTCCCAGCGCTGCTTGACAGATTGGTGCACAAGACCTTTGACTTCACGGACATATTCCCGGCGCGCCAGGTAGATGCCTTTGCGTTCGTTATGTTGTTTGTCGCCGGGATCAGGGGAGAGACTGTTGATGAAATGGGGTTCGAACTCAAGGCTGCATTCTGCAGCTTCATTTAACATCCATTGCGCGGCGCAGTGACTCAGGCCGGATTCCTCATAACCACCGCCGATATCGCAATGCACGCCGGCAAACCAGACCTGTTTCAGATCGATATTGGCTTTGGGATCCCATAAGCTCGGTTCAAAATCCTGACGATTTTCATCGATGGAAACAGCATGACGCGCATGCTGAATAATCTTGCTGGGTTCCAGGTCGTGAAATAGAAATTCCTGTTTGCCCAGGTTGCCCCAGAAGGGCACCGGAATACCGAGGGCACCGACCGTATCCCAGACACCGACAAATTCGATCGGGGTAGTATCGGCAACGGCATATTTTTGCCGGAAGGTAACCGCCATCACTTCATCGGGACTGCTGGATTTGCTGCGTTTGCGGTAGAGTTGGTAGGCGGCCGGAATCTGGCTGGCATGTTCGCGTTTGAGCAGGCCGCAGTTGCGGATAAACCCTGCCAGTGAACGCACAGTGTAAGCGCTGCGGCTGAAACCGAAGAAAAACAGCTGATCGTTTGGATGGTAGTTGTGAACGATAAAGCGGTAACAGTCCATAATGTTTTTATCGATGCCGGCACCGGAAATGCCGCCCATCATTTTTTTGCGGTCAGTGCCGACGCCCCAGTCATAGAACACAACTTGTTCCTTATCGTTTGCTTCCGGTTTGACTGCACGGGCCATTTGCAGAACGTTAGTGGCGCCACCTTGTTCCGGTGAGTTCCATGTGCCATCGGCAAATATAATAATCCTTTTCATGTCCGCTCCCTCGCCATGATCCGTTATTACTGAGTCAAATATATACCGAAACAACCTGGAAATGCACGATATCAGCGAGACCTGTTCGGAGCTCTAGCTGTATGACTGAACATGTCAGGGGGAGCAGCATCTGCTCAGAGTGGTGCCGAAGGAGGGGCTAAAACCAGCCAATGTGCTTCTTTCATTCGAGGCTGTCAGTTTTTGATATGGTGCAGGATTTGATTGGCCAGCTTTTCCATGGTCTCCAGACTGATATCGGCTTTGTGCAGAAACGTTTCATCATAATGGGTCGGGTCGGCCCAGTGTTTGCCGGTGATCTGGCAGCGTTTGGCTAATTTGTTCAGCCCCAGATCTTCGAGTTCAAAACCCAGCCGGGTCCAGAGGCTGGCCAGATGACTTTCGGTAGCATGATGTCGGTTTTCTGTATCTTGAATCTGACGCATATAGACGGCTGTTTCTCTGGCGGCGATAATCACCTCCCGTAATGCTTTGACCGAATCCTGCTGCCGCTGTTCACTGGCACGATTCAGATTCGCCAGCCAGCTGCGTACATGTTTGAAGATTTCCCACAACAGGCGGGCGTTAATGTTTTCCATCACCATTGGCTGCTATTACTCCGCTTTCTGTTTTCGTCTCGGTCTGCCATAGAGTTCGCGCAGTTCATCCTTGGCCTGTTCCAGTCGCTGTTTCTGTGTTTCCGGCAGCTGACTTCCCGCCCGGTTGATATAAAAGGTCAGCATCGACATGGCCGAACGAAACGGATCAGCCTTGCGGCGTTTGCTTTGCTCGGCCGAGCGTTGTAACGACAGTGCAATTTGTTTGGGATCCTCCCAGGTAAATACGCCCGGTTCCAGATCCAAAGCATCGCTGGTCCCGGTTACTTTTTGTGACCATTTATGCTTGTTGTTCTCTGCCATAATGCGGTATCACGGTGCCGGACGCAGCACTTCGTAGTTAGTCTGAACCAAGCCGTTGCTGAAATGCCTGGTTTTGATATTGCGGAGTTTGATATCGCCCGGCAATGTGCCGAACAGCGGGATACCGCTGCCTATCAGGATGGGCACCCGGGTAATAATCAATTGATTGATTAAACCAGCGATAAGAAAGTTCTGAATAGTTTTACCACCATCAATATAAAGATGGTGAAAGCCGCGCTGGCTCAGTTGCCGGATCACTTCTTCCGGTGAAGCTGTCAGCGACTCGATCATGCCGGTCAGCTCGTCCGGAATGTCAATGGGCTGATTGGTGAGTACAAACACCGGTTTCTTCTCATAAGGCCAGGCACCAAAAGCACGGACTGACTCATAGGTATTACGCCCCATGACCAGGGCATCTACGGAAGTGATGAAATCATGGTAACCGTAATCTTCATTGTTTATTGCTTCTTCCAGAGTAGGCAGCCAGTCAAGTTCGCCATTTTCCCTGGCGATAAAACCATCTACACTGGTCGCAATATAGATACTGGTTTTCATGTTTTCAATCCACTGAATTTATTTAAAACTCTAATCTCATTGGTACCATCTTTGACAGGTGAAAGCCACAGTTTTGATACAGCGTTTGGGCCTTTTTGTTATCGCTGTCGGTCAGCAAAGTCAGGCGCAGACAGCCTTGCTGACGGGCATGTTCAACTGCCCGTTGTAAGAGTTGCTTGCCCAGCCCCATCGCCCGCCAGTCAGGATGGATCACCATATCTTCCAGTATCGCGGCTTTGCCGCCCATCGCGGTGGAAGTCAGGTAAAGCAGGTTTACGGTGCCGATAACTGTACCGTGTTGTTTCATCACCAGAAAGTGGCCCGATTCGGGATTGTCGATAATCATCGCAACCGCCTGTTGCTGGCGGTGTATATCCGGTTTGAAATCGGCTTCTTGTTCGAACAATATCGTCAACAAATGACTGATTGCTGAGATATCTTCTGCTTGAGCGGGATATATGCTGATATTGTTCATTGTTTGGGTGTCTTTCTGCGCGTTATAAGGCGTGGCCGTTGAAGTGTTTGACGGTAATACTGTTCAAATCGATATCGTCGAGGCAACGAATATTAATGGCAGCCGTCTGCTTACCGTCTTTATCCGAACCTTCTTCAAACGGATGGATGCCGCAGGTTGGACAGAATCGGTGCTGAATTACCTTTTTGTTAAAGGTATAGGTGCTGATGTTTTGTTCCGGTGTGAGCAAATGAAATTGTGTATGCGGTACAAACCATAATAACGTGCCCTTACGCGAACAAATAGAGCAATTGCAGGCGAACGCGCTGTCCAGATCACCCTCGACTTCAAACTGAATATTGCCGCAGTGGCAGCTTCCTTTATATTTCATATCAATTCTCTCAGAGTCGTATTAGTGCTCGTTCAGTTGGTCTGTCAGCTCAGGACAAGGCACCGCTCGCTGCGAATGGCCGTAGTCCTCTGCAATAGCTGCATCATAGCCATGGACGTTGAAACCGACAATATCATCTTGAAACAACAATAGAGGCCATTCTGATAGTAACATGTGCGTAACAACGGTAAATACGCTATGAAATAAGGAGGCTGAATGACTAAGTGGATTAAGGGGCAGGTAGTTGAGAACAAGCAATGGAATGATAGTCTGCATTCGTTACGGGTTCAGGCAGATTTTCCTGCATTCAAGGCAGGGCAGTTTACCCGTCTGGCTATCGAAATAGATGGTGAACTAGTCAGTAGACCCTTTTCGTTGGTCAATGCCCCCGGCGAACAGCCATTAGATTTTTATTTTATCGAAGTACTAGACGGAAAACTGTCAATGCCGCTTGCCCATATGAAACCGGGCGATGAAGTACTCGTCGCGCCCCGGGCAGCTGGCCTGTTAATCTTGGATCATTTGCCGCCGGCCAGACATTTGCATCTGCTGTCTACTGGTACCGGTATCGGACCGTTTTTATCCATTATCAAAACCGAGCAGCCGTGGCAGTTGTTCGAAAAAGTGGTGCTGGTACATGCGGTAAGGGAAGAGAGTGAATTGACTTATCAGGATACGATTCGGCAAGTATTGGCCGAGCATGGTGATCAGTTCATTTATGTGCCTTTTGTCAGCCGTGAGCAGTGTAACTTCGCCTTGTCCGGCAGGATTCCTCAGGCGATTCTTGATGGCCGGCTGGAAGAGAGAACCGGACTCCGTTTCAATGCTGAAGATAGTCAGGTCATGTTATGCGGTAATCCGGATATGGTGCAGGAGACGATGGATACCTTGATTGCTGAGCGGGGTATGAAAAAACATAGCCGGCGTGATCCCGGCCAAATCAGTATTGAGAAATATTGGTAAAACGTTATTAACTCTAGCTGCACGTAATAACATTTTTATCCGCAAATTACGCAGATGGACGCCGATTATAATGGAAATTCGGGCAGGTCGGGTTGAGACATGAAAGCAGTAAAAAAAACGGTTCAAATAACTTGTTAAAACAGTCCAGACTTATTCTATACAAACGGGTGGCGTGGGGTTTGCTGCCCCTTCCAATAATGCAATGCTACTTTTCTTAACTTGAGAGAATCTGCGGATAAATGGGTAATAGCCATGTTCAAAGTTCAGATTTATCACATAAGCGGAGTGCGTGTGGCGGCTCATTATCAATGATCGGACCAGACAGCCAGTTCATTACCGTGCGGGTCGAAAAAGTGAAAACGTCGTCCGCCGGGGAAGGCAAAGATGTCTTTGGCAATAGTGCCCCCGTTTTTCAAGACCTGTTCACGTGTTGCTTCAAGATCGATAGCAAATAAGATGATCAGTGCAGCACCATTTTCGCTGCGGGATTTCAGCGTTGATTTGAAAAAACCACCATCAAGCTTATCATCACTGAAGGCGCGGTATTCAGGGCCGTAATCAGTAAATGACCAGCCAAATGTGTTTGAGTAAAATTGCTCCAGTGCATCAAAGTCGCTGCCGGGAAGTTCGATATAATCAATTTTCTGATCGATTGGCATAGCCGTTTCCCCTGTTGTCAGGTCATTTGCGGAGGAGTGTGCGAAGGCAGCACAACCAGGGTAAACCAGTAGTCGCTCAGGCTATCTATCACTTTGGTGAATTGTTCGAAGTCGACCGGTTTGACCATATAGGCATTACAACGCAGTTTGTATGATGCCAAAATATCTTTTTCTGCTTGTGATGAAGTCAGGATGACAACAGGCAGATGTTTTAGCTCTTCATGCCGGTTGATTTCTTCCAGTACTTCGTGCCCGTTCATCCTCGGCATATTCAAGTCGAGCAGGATCAGATCCGGGCTTGGCTTATCCGCATACTCGTCTTCCTTAAATAAAAATTTCATGCATTCTTCGCCATTGGCGACATGGTGCAGGTTGACAGAAAATTTCGCTCGTCGGAAACCGATTCGGGTGAGTTCGACATCATTGGGGTTATCTTCGACCAGCAGCACTTCTGCAAGTCGGCCATTTGATATTTGTGTTGTAGTCATTTTTACGCCTCCCTGATATTGGCGATAGTGAAATAAAAAGTACTGCCTTTTTCAGGTTCTGATTCGACCCACATTCTACCGCCATGGCGATGCACGATACGGCGACAAATTGTGAGGCCGATGCCGGTGCCGGGGTATTCCTGCGGCTCATGCAGACGTTGGAAAATTTCGAAAATCCGTTGTTGATGTTTGGGATGAATACCTATTCCGTTGTCTTGTACCGCAAAAATCCATTCATTGCTGTTGTATTCTGCCGAGATATGAATGCGAGGCATTTTTTTACCGCGATAAACAATGGCATTACAGATCAGGTTTTGTAGGAGTTGAACCAGCTGGGAATCGTCTCCCATGACGTCTGGTAAATCATCATGACTGATTTCGGCCTCTGATTCTGTTATCGATGTATCGACCAGGGCGACAGCCCGATCAAAAACCTCAGTCATACTGATAAGCCCGAAAGGGCTGGCCTGGGAGTCTACGCGGGAATAGGTGAGCAGATCCTGAACCAGAGTTTGCAGATGTTTGGTAGCATTGACAACCCGGTCGATCCAGTCATTGGCTTTGTCATCCAGCTTGTCGGCATAAGTTGACTGCAGCAGTTGTATAAAGCCAACTATGCTGCGCATCGGGGTTTGCAGATCGTGGGAGGCAATATAGGCAAAACGCTGTAACTCGATGTTGCTACGTTCCAGGTTTTCATTCAGGCGTTGCAGGGTCTCGTTAGCCTGCCGGGTTCGTTCACTGATGTCGACAATGGTGCCTATGACAAATAGGCCTTCGTCAGTATTGACGGGGCTGAGGCCGATTTCAACCGGAAATTCGCTGCCATCTTTACGCACCCCCGATAAATCACGTCCGGCGCCCATGCGGCGTGCTGCCGGTGCGACAAAATATTGGGTGCGTAGACCTGGATGTGCGGCGCGGTAGCGTTGTGGTATCAATATCTCTATTTTCTGTGTCAACAATTCATCGCGGCTGTAACCAAACAGCCTTTCCAGTTCATGATTGATCAATACAATAGTGCCGGTTTGATCGATCATGACCATAGCGGTCGGTGCTGACTCGATGGTGGCCCGGAAACGTGCTTCCAGACGTTTGCGTTCGGAAATATCAACAATCGCGCTGACAATAAATAGACCTTCCTCGGTGCTGATCGGGTTGAGGCCGATTTCAATGGGGAATTCGCTGCCGTCTTTGCGCAGGCCATAAAGATCACGGCCTGCGCCCATTGGGCGGGCTACCGGATTATTCGTGAACTGGTTGCGCAAGGCTGGATGATTGCCACGGAAGCGGTGAGGCACCAGGATTTCAATCGTCTCGCCCAACAATTCGTTGGCTTGATATCCGAACAGACGTTCAGTTTGCGCATTGATGAACTCAATGTGTCCCTGGTTATCAACCATCACAATGGCGGTGGGAACCGAGTCGATAATTGCTGTGAGCTGTGCCGTACTCCTGAGCATATCCGTTCATCCCTTATCGAAAGTCCACTTTCTTTCAGGTCCACTGAATAATAGCCTGTTTTGATAATGAATTATAGATGTAAGGTGTGGCGAAGCCTGCGCAAGGAGATTGGGTGTGCTGCCTATACAGCAGAAATATTATTCTGGATAAATATCGCTGTTCGGGCCTGTGCCGCCTTGTTTGCCATCGGCGCCATAGGAAAAGAAATGCGGCCTGGGGGTGGTTGTATAGTGATAGGGATTGCCCCAGGGATCTTTAGCTATACCTTTCAGATACCCGTTCGCAGAAACTCCGGCTGGCTTGGGGTAGCCATTATCAGCAATTAATACCAGCACCCCTTCCTCGTCAGTCGGGTAGCGGCCGGTATCGAGTTTAAATCCGATCAAGATTCGGTTAAGTATCAGCAAGTCATCGAGCACCTGTTGTTTCAGTTGTTGATATCCGGCTTCTGTTTTTTTGTTTTGGATATGCCAGTTTGCCGCTATGGGGAGCAGCATGAGCAGGCAGACCAAAATAATCATTAATTTTGTTTTCATGAGCCTATTCTGACTGTTTGAGTTACTTTCTTAATAATGATAGAGAATTATTCAACAGCCCCTAATGTTGTTGAGGATCGGTTTCTGATGATATTGCCCCTCGGCTCTGTTTTCGTTCTATGGTGTTCGTGTCCAACCCCAGCTTTTGGGCACGTTCTATCCATTGTTTGCGAGCTAAAGCGCGCATATCTTCGACGCTGTCGGTTTCGTCCATGATTTCCATGCCGGTTAACGTTTCCACTAAATCTTCAAGTGTGACTAAACCGATGGTACCGCCATATTCATCGACCACAACAGCGATATGCTGGTGGTCTTTGAGCAGGCGCTCCAGTAAAGAGGATAGTGATGCCGACGCGGGCACGGTATGGATATCACGTTTCAGTGATTTGAGCTTCTGTTCACCAGGCCCCTGAGCCTTGCCCAGCAAGATATCATCCTTAAGTACAAAACCACAGATATCATCGATATCGGTTTGATAAACCGGCAGACGCGAAAACGGCGACTGAGTCACTTCACGCAACGCGTCCTTGATGGCCATGTCTTCGGGCAGGGCGGTAATAACAGTGCGCGGGGTCATGATATCGACGATTTTCAACGACTCGAAGCGCAGCAGATTACGGATAGCCCGTGTTTCCCTATTGTGGATATGGCCGCTTTGTTCGCCGACTCTGGCCATTGCAACCAGCTCGTCACGGCTGAAAAAGTGCAGTTTCTGGTCCTGAGCAAACAGTCGGGTGAGTTTCTCCGACAGCCAGACAATCGGGAACAGCAGTATGGTCAGCATATAAACAAAATACGCGGTCGGCCTGACCAGCCGCGACCAATAAACGGCGCCGATAGTTTTGGGAATGATTTCCGACAAAAACAGGATCATCAACGTCATCACAGCGGAAAAGACACCGAACCAGGCACTGCCGAAAACCACTGTGGCTTTGGCGCCGGCACCAAGCGCACCGACGGTATGGGCAATGGTGTTCAAGGTTAAAATCGCGGCCAGAGATTGATCCACATTATCCTGTTTCAGTCTTTTTAGCAGGGTTGCAAGTTTGGGGTGTTTCGATTTCAGATCCTCGATATACGAAGGCGTTATGCTCAGCAACACCGCCTCTGCTATCGAACACAGAAATGACACCACCAAGGCCAGTGATACAAATATGATAAGCAGTATTACATCGCTATGGCTGGCGGTTGTCAGCACTGATGAAGTGTCGACAACATTCTCGGCAAATGCCGGTTTGAACAACACTAAACCGGTAACAGCAAGGATGGGAAGCTGGAAATGCTTAGGCATCAGGCTCATATAGGGAGAAGTGACAAATAAGGCTGTTATTCATTCGACCCCATTACAGCGGCTAGGTTTTCCCATTTATTCAATGCATATGATGAGGTTGGTTTGGCTGTTGCCTGTCATAACCGCGCAATTGTTGATAGCGTTGCAACTGCTGCTGATTGAGTACCGCTTTCTGTTGCAGGTGAGCACGCAGGTGTACATAACGGATTTTGGTCTGCAAAATGCTGATCTCGGTCAGCAGGCGGGCCAGGTTATCGTCATCTATCATGCTGTCGGCAAACAGCTGATTGAGTTCCCGTTCTTTGGCTACCAGCTGTTCTCCGAGTTGGCCCGCATGCGTTTGCGTATCATCCAACAAGGCCCGGCTCTGTCGGGTTTGCTCCTGGCTTAGATTAAGTTCATTTGCCAGATCCAGCACATGGCGCGGGCCGGGGTAATTATTGAGCTCGGCAGCTTTAGCGTAACCCATGCCCTTGCCGGTTAAATAGCCTGCCACTTCCAGATCTGACAGGGCCTTGATTTCCCTGTTTTGCTGTTCCTGATAGGGGGAGCCTTTGTTGGCCAAGCTGGTACAGCCTGTCACAAATAAGCATAAAGCCAGGATCGGTATTATTGATTTTCCAAACATTCTTTTTCCCAGTCACAACCGTAATCATAAGCATTGTAGCTTGAGACTAATTTATCAATTACCTGAAGATGAAACGTCAACAGATCCTAACCATATGCTTGTTTTAAAGCTGCAATATCTAGTTTGTTCATCTGCAACAATACGGCCATGACCCGTTGCGATCGCGCTTTATCGCTGTCTCGCAGCATCTCACCGAGAACGGTAGGTACAATCTGCCAGGATACGCCAAACTGATCCTGTACCCAGCCGCATTGTTGGGTTTTGCCACCGCCGGTCAGCAGTGCAGCCCAAAGCCGGTCAATTTCATCCTGTGTCTCGCAGTTTACAAACAGCGAAATGGCCGGATTGAACTCGAAATAAGGACCGCCGTTTAGGGCGATAAAGTCCTGACCTTCCAGCTGAAAATCAATTGACAATACCGAGCCGTCCGGGCCGGGACCGACCTCGCCGTAATACATCTGACTGATAATGCGGCTATCGTTAAATACCGACAGGTAAAAGTCGACAGCCTGTTCGGCATGATTATCGAACCATAAACACGGGGTAATTTTTTGCATCTCAGCCACCTCGTCCACCGGCGATATTGCCGATTTCCTGCAGTTCCCTGACCGGGCGTATTTCGATGCTGCCATAACGGGCGGGCGGAATATTGCCCGCCAGTTGTATCGCTTCGTTGATATCGCGGGCTTCCAGCAGATAATAACCGGCCAGCTGTTCCTTGGTTTCGGCAAACGGGCCGTCAGTGACCGTCAGTTTGCCGTCGCGGACCCGCACGGTGGTCGCGGTGTCGACCGACTGTAAGGCATTACCGCCCAACATATGGCCGTTATCGCGTAGCTTGTCGCCGCAGGCCATGCATTCCTGGTTCAAGTTGTCCCATTGCTGCTGCGACATGCCGTTCATGATTTTTTCCTGGTAAAACACCAGAGCCAGATATTTCATCGTTTCTCCCCTAAATACACTGGGCGCAGTTAATCATCCACGGCGTGCCGAAACGATCGACCACTATGCCGAATCTTTCAGCCCAGAATGTTTTTTCGAAAGGCATCTGTATCGTGCCGCCTTCAGCCAGCCGGTCAAAGGTTTGTTCGGCCTGTTCGATGTTATTCATGCCGATCTGCACATGAAAACCCTGTGGCTGTTCAAACATGTCCGGCGGACAGTCCGATCCCATCAGCATCCAGTTACCGACTTTAAGGCAGACATGCATCACTTTGTCATGCATCTCGGCGGGCATGTCGTCCTTCATCGGCGACTCGCCGCCGGTCAGCAGCATCATAATTTCGCCGCCCAGCAGGTCGGCGTAAAACTCGAAGGCTTCGCGGCAGTTGCCGTTGAACAATAGGTAGTTACACATCGAAACCGGGCGTTTTTTCAGCGTCTCATTCAAATCAACGTGCTTTTGCAGGCCTTCGCCTTCGTCAAAGTCACTGAGTTCGAATACCTCGCGCATTTCCAATTCGACATCGGTTTCCGGCCAGCGTTTGACCCAGTCCAAAGCTTCTTGTTTGGAGCCGGTTTCGATAATGGTGTAACCGGCCAATAATTCCTTGGTTTCGGTAAACGGGCCGTCGCTGATAACAGGCTTGCCATCGGTAAATTTGATACGGAAACCTTTTTTGCTGGGTTTAAGGCCTTCACCGGTCACAAATACCCCGGCCTCGGCCATGGCGGTATTGTAGTCAGCCATATCGGACAATTGCTCGTTAGTCGGCATCACACCGGCTTCAGTGTTGCTGTCCGCTTTCCGCATAATCATAAATTTCATCATCGGCTCCTCTATTACGGTTGCAGATCGAACTGAATTTCGCAGGTGTTCATATCGAACGGCAGTGAGAAGTGTTCATGAATGATCAGCCAGCGCCCATCCTGGTTTTTATACACTTGCGTGACGCGCATCCAGCAGGCTTTTTCTTCGCCGTTTTCATCCTTGCCACCGCAGCGGTTGAGAAAACTGCAGACTGCAAGATTGTCATTGACTTCAGTTTCCACAGCCGAGACTTCGAAAGCGGTCAGGCTGCAACCGGACAAGCATTTCTGCCAGTGCGCCTTGTAGCTGTCACGATCGGAGAATTCTAGCGGACCGACGGCATCAAAGGCGCGGACCTGGTCGGCATAGTGGCTCATGATTTGTTCGACGTCCTGGGAGATAACAGCCTGGGCCCAGGCTTCGAGTTGAGTTTGAATGCTTGTTTTTGCGTCCATAATGTTCTCCTTATCTAAGTGGTTGGCTTTAAATAGTCGAACGGGGAACAGCAAAATCGACAGGAGGGACGAAAAAAATTAATTTTTTATAACATTATGATTTATCGGCTAATTCTTCAATACGATGTTGCAGATAACGCTGCTCGGCTCCCTGTTGCGTCAGCTTGAGTGCCAGTTTGTAAGCGTCGCGGGCCTCATCAAGGCGATTCAGGCGGCGACATAAATCGGCACGGGCAGCATAAATCAGATGATAATTTTGTAATTCGCCTCGTGATAAAAGTTCATCAATCAGTTGCAAGCCGACTTCCGGTCCCTGATACATAGCAAGCGCTACGGCGTGGTTCAATGCGACAATGGGGGAAGGTGTGTGTTGCATCAAGGCGCTATATAAACCGGCGATCTGCGGCCAGTCGGTTTTTTCAGATGAAGGTGCTTCTGCATGTACGGCGGCAATGGCCGCCTGCAAGGTAAACGGTCCGAACTGATGGCTGGAAAGGGCCTGCAGCACCAAATCGCAGCCTTCGCGAATCTGCTCCCGGTTCCACAGGCTGCGGTCCTGATCTTCCAATACAATCAAATCGCCGTTTTGATCGGTGCGGGCAGTGCGGCGTGAATCCTGTAACAATAATAAAGCCAGCAAACCCTGCACTTCAGCTTCCGGCAATAACTGCATTAACAGCCGGGCCAGGCGAATCGCTTCGGCTGATAAATCATGGCGGGTCAGTGCTTCGCCGCTGGAAGCGGAATAACCCTCGTTGAACACCAGGTAAATCACCTGCAACACAGCTTGCAAACGTTCTGCAAATTGGGATGGCTCGGGCACTTCATAGGGAATACCGGCATCACGGATCTTGTTCTTGGCCCGTACAATGCGCTGCGCCACCGTGGCCGGTTTGATCAGAAAGGCATGGGCGACTTCTTCTGTGGTCATGCCGCAGACTTCACGCAAGGTCAACGCCAGTTGCGCCTCCACCGACAACGCCGGGTGACAGCAGGTAAAGATCAGACGCAGCCGGTCATCTTCAATATTCTCATCATTAACTTCGGGTTCTTCAGCGGCCAGTTCATCGGCTACCGTGTCCAGAGAATGATCAAAACGTGCTTGTTTTCTGAGCTGATCGATGGCTTTAAAACGCCCGGTGGAAATCAGCCAGGCCCGAGGATTATCGGGTATGCCTTGTTCCGGCCATTTAGTTAATGCCACTGCAAAAGCCTCGTGCATGGCTTCTTCTGCCAGCTCAAAATCCCCTAATAGCCGAATCAACGTTGCCAGAATCTGGCGGGAGTCGGTTTGGTAGAGCGTATCCAGATATTCATTCATGAATGACCAAGGCGTATGTTTATTTCCTGCGTTTATCTCTTACGTAGAGAACTTTTGTGTTCGAGTCACCTATTTGCCTTTCTTCCACTTCAAACAGTTTTGTCGCCAATACTAATTCGCCCAATTTTTTGTAGCCGTAATTGCGTGGGTCAAACTCGGGCGCTTGTTTGGCAATAGTGCTGCCGACCGGGCCGAGTTGTGACCAGCCGCTTTCATCTGAGGAAGCATCGATAGCGTTGCGTAACAGGCTGACCAGTTTGGTATCCTGCCGCAATTCCGTGCTGGATTTTCTTTCTATGGCCTGGCTTTCATCCGTTTTAGCGCGAAGCACTTCGGTATAGATGAACTTGTCGCAGGCTGAGACGAAAGGGGAAGGCGTTTTTTGTTCGCCAAAGCCATATACAGTCAGCCCTGATTCCCTGATGCGCGATGCCAGTTTGGTAAAATCGCTATCACTGGAAACAATGCAGAAGCCATTGAAATTACCGGTGTAGAGCAAGTCCATGGCATCGATAATCATGGCACTGTCGGTGGCGTTTTTGCCCTTGGTGTAGGCGAATTGCTGAATCGGCTGGATAGAATGTTCCAGCAGCACCTCCTTCCAACCTTTAAGGCCGGGTAAAGTCCAGTCGCCATAGATCCGCTTAACGCTGGCGACGCCGTAATTGGCGATTTCTGCCAGCAGATCATCCACAATGCTGGGCTGGGCATTATCGGCATCAATGAGCACCGCTAATTTATCGGTATTATCCATAGCTTGGTTATGTCCTTGTGTTGTTAGTGCAGGGTTTTGCTTTCTTAACCCAGCCTGCCTTTGATAGCTCTGATAAAAGCTTCTTTAATAGGTATATCGCCCTGATAGATTTCATCAAGTTGATTAATCGCTTCTGAGTGATCCAGACATTGCACAATACAGGCTGCTACATCCGATCTGGAAATGATTTGTTCGTCTTTATTGGTCGGTCGCTTAGTGGTGATAAGGCCGGTGGCCGGTTCATCAGTAAGGCGGCCTGGGCGCAGGATGGTGTAGTGCAGGCCGCTCTCCAGCAGGTGTTTGTCGGCAAAATGTTTGCAGATGTTGTAGTGCTTGATCGCAGGTGTGCCCTGTTCCGGATCACCGGCATCACGCGAGCTGACCATCACAAACTGTTTGATATGGTGTTGTTTGGCTTTGTCGACGGCTTTGCAGGCACCCCACAGATCAACCAGAATGGTTTTATCGGCACCGGTTTTGCCACCGGAACCTGCGGTAAACACCACTTTATCGCAGTCTGCAAAGGCTTCGTCAGGCAGGTCTTGTTCCAGATCGCCGATAACGGCTTCAGCACCGAGCTTTTCCATTTCGGCTTTTTGTTCGGGGCGACGGACCATCGCTTTAACAGGCAGGTGCTGCTGCGTCATCAGTTTAATCAGCAGTTTGCCGATCTGACCGTGAGCGCCGATGACTAAGGTCTTGTCCATGGCGTTGCTCCTTGTTTGCAGTTGTCATTAATTATATTGCATAGCTTGTTGCTGCGGGCGTCAACCTAAATGTAAATAAGGATAAAAATAAAGTACGGGCTTTCGTCATGCAGGCAGCACTTTATAAATGGCTGGTGGAAAGCTTATACCCATAAATCAAGAGGACAGCAGGCCCGGAATGCCGGCTTCAGGATGCCTGAAGCGCGCTGTAGTTTTCCAAAAAGGTTTGTAAACCTTGCTGAACAAGGTCGTAGGTTTAATCAATATTGCTGGCGATAACGCCTTCCAAAACCTGTAAATCATTGGGGATATCGCGGGCTTCAGCAAACCCATGATTAATACCGCTGCCAATCACTGCCACAAAGGATTGCAGTGCTTCTTCAACACTCATGTCTTCATGGCAGGCGTAATAAGTATTAAAAAGCCTGCGTTGAGATCTGCTGTCCGAACGGCGCTTCACTTTTGTTGGCGGGACAACCTTGTATTGGTTGATTATGTGCGGATTTTAGCCTTATTTAGCCAGTTGTTTTTGCATGATTTTCTGGTCAAACCGGCTGCGTTCGATGATAAAGCGTTCATGCACACCTTTGGCAATCAGATCTATGCCATCGTGGGCTTCAACTGCAAAAACCAACCTGCGTCCATCCATTTCAATCAGCTCTACCGTGGCTGTGACTTCCAGCCCGACAGGCGTAGCAGCTTCATGACTGATATCGATATGGGTGCCGAGAGTTTGTTCCCGTGGCCAATCGATATAGGGGTTGATAGCTTTAATACAGGTCCACTCGAGAAAACCGACCAGAAAGCCGGTGGCAAATACGGCGGGCATTGCGATAAATTCTTCAGCTTCGGGATACAAGGCTGCCACCGTTTTAGAAACCGGTACGGTGAACCGGTGCTGATATTTCAAACCGGGTTGCAGTGCCAGGTTCATCCCTTGCCTCGCTGACGGTGTGGAAGAGGCTATCGTTAAATTAAATCAGCTAAATTTCAAGTGTTTTACCAATCTGTCTTCGAATAAACGGACAAACCAAATTCAGATCCCGATAGGTTGAATATTTAATATGTCGATAATTGTTGACATAAATAATATGTCCATTATTCTAGACGTATGGAAATACAACAAGCGATTATTATTTTTGATGCCCTGTCACAGGAAACGCGGCTGAGGGCATTCAGATTGCTGGTGGCGGCGGGGCCGGAAGGACTGCCTGCCGGTGCCATCAGCGAGCAGTTGAGTACGCCGCATAACACGATGTCATTTCATCTCAATCATTTATTTAATGCGGGCATAGTGACTTCGCGCAAAGTGGGGCGGTCTGTCATTTATGCCGCCAATTTTGACGAAATGCGCGAGCTGATTGGTTTTATGGTGAAGGACTGTTGCAGTCAGGACATGGCGACTATTCGTGAAGATGCCGTTAGTGGCTGTTCGATAATCGAGCTGACCGGTTGTTGCAGTGATAAAACTCAGAAATAAGAGGGGCTGAAAATGAAAAGAATGCATATACATGTTGGCGTTGAGGATATCGCCCAGAGCGTCAAGTTTTACACGGCTTTGTTTGGTGCCGAACCGGCCAAGACCATGCCAGATTATGCCAAGTGGATGCTGGATGATCCGCGTATCAACTTCGCGATTTCAACCCGCGCTGGCAAAAAAGGTGTTGACCACCTCGGTTTTCAGGTTGATAGCGATGTTGAACTGGATGAAATTCGAGAACGTATCAATGCGGCTGATATTAAGGTAATTGATGAGGGTGAAACGGTTTGCTGTTATGCCGAATCGGATAAATCCTGGGTTCTGGATCCGGCCGGCATTGCCTGGGAAGCTTACCAAACCATGGGCGAAGCCCAGATGTTTTCTGCTAAAGAAGCGTCACAGGACAGTGCCTGTTGTGTGCCGTTAGTGGTTGATAATACGGCGTGTTGTGAACCGTCTGATACCAACACGGGATGTTGTGGTTAATGAAAAAAGTACTGATATTGTGCTCGGGCAATTCTTGTCGCTCGGTGATGGCGGAGGCCTTGATCAATCATCTGAAACAGGGGGAATACCAAGCTGTCAGTGCCGGTAGTTTTCCGGCAGGTTTTGTGCACCCCAAGTCGATTGAAACGTTACAGCGTCATGGTATTGATGCCGGTAAGCCACGCAGTAAATCGTGGGATGAGTTTGCGGGTCAGCCGTTTGATTATGTGATTACGGTATGTGATCAGGCGGCCAACGAAGCATGCCCGGTTTTTCCAGGGCAATACCGCAAACTGCATTGGAGTACGCCCGATCCGAGTAAAGTCCAGGGCAGCGCGGCAGAGATTGATCAGGCATTTGACCAAGCCTTTCAAATGCTGAAATCACGCATTGAACAGGAGTTGGCATGAGCATAGCTGAAGCAGTTGAAACACCAGCACCTATAGGTTTTTTCGAGCGTTATCTGACTGTCTGGGTCGGCCTGTGTATCGTGACCGGTGTCAGTCTGGGCTGGGTATTTCCCGGCTTGTTTGAAATGATTGCCGGGATTGAATATGCCAGCGTTAACCTGGTGGTGGCGGTGTTTATCTGGCTGATGATTTACCCGATGATGGTCAATGTCGATTTTGCATCCTTGAAGGATGTCGGCAAAAAACCAAAAGGTTTATGTCTGACGCTGGTGGTGAACTGGCTGATTAAACCGTTCACGATGGCGGCGATAGGCATATTGTTTTTTGAATATCTGTTTGCCGGTCTGGTTGAGCCGCAAACAGCCAAGGAATATATCGCAGGTATGATTCTGCTCGGTGTGGCGCCATGTACGGCGATGGTGTTTGTCTGGAGCCAACTGGTCAAAGGCGATGCCAACTACACCTTGGTACAGGTGTCGATTAACGACATCATCATGGTATTTGCCTTTGCCCCGATTGCAGCATTACTGCTGGGCATGACTAATATTATTGTGCCGTGGGAAACCCTGCTCCTGTCCGTAGTGTTATATGTTGTGATTCCGCTGGTTGCCGGTTATATCACCCGCAAAAAACTGAATAACAATACCGAGCATCACCAAATAGTCGAGTTTACAGACAAGATAAAACCCTATTCGATCATGGGCTTGCTGGCGACCGTGGTGCTGCTGTTCGGTTTTCAGGCAGAGACGATTCTCGATAAACCGCTGGTGATCGCCTTGATTGCGATTCCGCTGCTGATCCAAAGCTACGGCATCTTTGTGGTGGCTTATGGCTGGGCATTCTTATGGCGGGTGCCGTTTAATGTGGCTGCGCCAGCTGCTTTGATTGGCACCTCCAACTTTTTCGAGCTGGCGGTGGCCGTTGCGATCAGCCTGTTCGGCCTGCATTCGGGTGCCGCTTTGGCGACTGTGGTCGGCGTGCTGGTGGAAGTGCCGGTGATGTTGTCACTGGTTATGCTGGCAAAAAGAACACAATTCTATTTCGCTGAATTTCGATAGTCATCTTGCAGTCGGCAGTATTAAAAACAGAGGAAAATCACACGTAAAACAAAAGTTGCATAATGCATGATTTGGGGTAAAGTCTATTTTCAATGCCCAGTTGTCATAAAGTCTTACATTCCTTGCTTTTTGTTCTGATTTTGCTTGTAGCTGAAGTCAGCGTCGCCTATTGTGCCGAGAACAGCGCTGAGCTATCAGCTATTGAGTTGACAGCTGACGAGCGTCACTGGATACAGGCAAATCCTGAAGTTTCTGTTGCTGTTAGTCACGGCTGGGCACCGGTTGAGTTTCTAAATGAAGATCACAAGTTCAGGGGCATTTCGGTTGACTACCTGAAACTGCTTGAGAAAAAACTTTCGATCAAGTTCAGATTTGTACACTCAGTCGAAGATCCACAAAAAGAAACGGCTGACATGCTGTCTGCAGTGGCCAATCCTCAATCGCTGGCAAAGTCTAAATTTATTGCCCTGGAAAATCCCTATATGAAAATGCCTTTCGTCATCTTTGTTCGAAAGGAAACCAATGATCTCCAAAACCTGCAAGACCTGAAGGGCAGGAAAGTCGCTGTATTTAAAGCAGGCGCCGCGTCCCGATTGCTCGAAAAAAATCATCCTGAAATTCAATTATATCGGGTCGATATAGCAGATGAAGCGCTGGCAGCGTTGATATCAGGCAAGGTCGATGCCTATATCGGTAACCTGGTTATCATCAATTACGTTGCCCGGAATTTAGGCTTCGGCAATATCAAAGTCATAGATGAAACACCCTATGGATCCTCAATTCACATGGCAGTAAGCGACAATTTGCCTCAGTTAAGATCCATCATCGAAAAAGGGTTGAAGTCTATTACCGATGAAGAAAAAAATGCTATCTCAAGAAATTGGGTAGCGGTGACTTATGAACATAAAACCGACTATCGACTGATATTGCTAATCCTGGGTGCCGCGACAATGTTGACCGGTATGTTCGGATTTTGGGGCTGGAAGCTGAATCAGGAAATAAAGCGGCGAAGGCTCATTGAAGCCGAATTAACCATTGCCAAAGAAAAGGCAGAAACAGCTAATCAGGCTAAATCGCAGTTTTTGGCCAATATGAGCCATGAACTGCGTACACCGTTAAATGCCATTCTCGGTTTTGGGCAACTGCTGGAATCTGCTCCGAAGCTTGGTGCTGAAGACAGGGGTTCCGCTAGGGAAATCGTCAAGGCCGGCAAACATCTGCTGACCTTGATCAGTGAATTATTGGATCTATCAAAGATTGAATCCGGCAAGTTCAGCCTCAAGCTCGAAGCTGTTGAGGCAGATCATCTAATCGACGAGTCTATTGAGCTGATTAAACCATTGGCCCGAAAATGGAATGTCGATGTCATCAAGCAAACCACGCCAGGTATTGTGATCAAGGTTGATGTAACGCGCTTTAAACAGGTCATGCTTAACCTGCTTTCCAATGCGATCAAGTACAACCGGGAGGGTGGCAGTGTTATTATAAAATCCGATAAGTTTGATGACACTCACGCATTATTCAGCATCACAGATACCGGCAAGGGCATTCCTACAGAATTCGTTGAAGAGGTATTCGAGCCTTTCCAACGTCTCAACGCTGAAAAATCGCACATCGAAGGAACGGGCATAGGGCTGAGTATCACCAAGCATATTGTTGAAATGATGAACGGTAAAATCAGGGTGGAAAGTACGGTAGGTGTCAGCAGTACCTTCGAAATCCTGTTACCGCTGTATCACAACCGGCTGGATCATATGCGAGCAGAGCGGTTGAGTTAGTCTGTCCTTCAGGCATTATTGCTACTTCCGGTCGCCACCGTAAGATCAACGACCTCTGACCCTGACTGGTGATATCGAGAAAACCCACATCGGTGACAATCAAATGGAAGCTGGCCCCGGACCGGGCCACGAACCGTTTTCAGCGTGACATGGACTGCTCACCGTTGAGCGTTGTAGATTTGATTGGCCACCTAATTTTCTTCCTTGAGAGATAAAGTGTCGCAGAACACGGTATTACCTTCTGCACGACTGCTGCTAATAAGCTATGGATTGTTTTACCTGGATAGTGATGTAACCGTAGGGGATAGTTTTGACTCAGGCCAGGCTGTTACCGTCTAGACCGAAAAGATGCAGCCGATCAAGGTCGGGAAGCAGATGGATGGGATCGCCGCGGCCAAGCGGGCGGTGCCCGGAAAGCACGCTGACCAGACGCCCTTGTGGGCCCGGCGGGCGGGTGTCAGTGACGAGGGTTGCGACCTCACTGTCTGCGTAAAGAATGGTTTCGTGGCCGAGGGACTCGGTAGTGTTGGTGATGACGGCGAACGTGTCAGGTCCGGTCTTGTCGGTGAGGCTGAGGTGTTCGGGACGGATGCCGGTGAGCAGCTCAGCGTGTGGGTAGACGGTTAGGCCGGAATGGCGCTCGACAACCGTCTTGTTCAGCATCAGGCGCTGCCCGCCCAGCCGCAGATAATGTTTATCACCTTCCTGTTCCAGTGCCGCGCGCATGATGTTCATGCCGGGGCTGCCGATGAAACCGGCGACGAAGATGTTGGCGGGTGAGGTGTAGAGTGTATGCGGCGCTGCGACCTGCTGGAGTTTGCCATCTCGCATCACCGCGACCCGTTGGCCCAGAGTCATTGCCTCGGTCTGATCGTGCGTGACATAAAGGGTGGTGATGCCGAGGCGGGCCTGCAGGGCGGCGATATCGCTGCGGATCTGCACTCGCAGCTTGGCGTCGAGGTTAGAAAGCGGTTCGTCCATCAGGAACAAATCGGCATCGCGGATGATGGCGCGGCCCATGGCGACCCGCTGCTGCTGACCGCCTGACAGCGCCTTGGGACGGCGCTCCAATTGTTTGCTGAGATCGAGCCGCGCCGCTGTTTCCTGCACACGCTTTTCGATTTCGGCAGGCGGAAGTTTCTGCATTTTCAATGGAAAGGCAAGGTTTTGCTGCACCGTCATATGCGGGTAGAGCGCGTAATTCTGGAATACCATCGCAACCTTACGCTGTTGTGGTGGCAGGTTATTGACGACTTGCCCCCCGATGCGGATGAAGCCGGTACTGACCGATTCCAGTCCTGCCACCATGCGCAGCACGGTTGACTTGCCGCAACCGGAAGGGCCCACCAGCACCATCAGTTCTCCGTCCTTAACCGTCAGATCCAGGGAGTCAATGACCTGCTCACCGCCGTCAAAGGATTTGCTTACTTTTTCAAATATGACCTCGGCCATAGCGTTATCCCTTGATTGCCGATGCCGCCACGCCGCGGACGAACCAGCGCTGGAACAGCAGGAAGATCAGCAGTACCGGCGATACCATCATCACGCCGAAAGCGAGGATGTCACCCCACTGGAGCGGCGGCAGGGTGTAGAAACTGGCAATGGCTACCGGCAACGGCCGCACTTCGGGGCCGATAGTGACCATCAGCGGCCATAGGTAGGAACCCCACCAGAGCAGGAAGGTCAGGATGGTCACACTGGCGAACACCGGTTTCGAGTTGGGCACAATGATGCTGAAGAAGATGCGCAAGGTCGATGCGCCGTCCAGTCGCGCCGCTTCCTCCAGTTCCCGCGGCAGGCCGATAAAGAAGGAGTAGAACAGATAGATGGCAAAGGTATTAGCGATAAACGGCAGGATCTGGGCCGTGTAGGTATCGCGCAGGCCGAGCACGGCCACCTGGTAGAATAGTGGCACGGCGATCGCTTCCAGCGGCAGGATCATCAGTGCCAGCACCAGGTTGAACAGCAAATCACGCCCGCGCCACTGCAGGCGGGCAAAGGCATAGGCGGCCAGTGAGTTGACGAGCAGACCGGCGATAACGATGGTGCCGGTGATGAACAGGGAATTGAACAGAAAGCGCAGGAAGTCACTGCGGGCAAAGACGTCGGCATAATTGTCCAGCGAAGCCTCGCCGGGGATAAAGGCGCTCAGCGAGCCGGCTTCCACGAATACCTGCTGATCCGGCTTGAGGCTGCCGACCAGCATCATCACCACCGGCGCCAGGAACAGCAGTGCTGCGAGGGTGAGAAACAGATAGTTGAAGCTGCGCTGTAACCAATATTTCATTTAACCTCCCGCTCTTGCCGTAGCAGCCAGCGCTGCAGTAGCGTGACTATCAGTACCAGCAGGAAAAACACCACGGTCATGGCACTGGCGCGGGCTACCTCCTGGCGGGTGAACAGCGCCTGCACGGTCTCGTACATTACCGTGGTGGTGACGTTGTCGGGGCCGCCGCGGGTCATGATCTGCACCTGATCGAACAGGCGGAAGGCGAGTATTGTGGTGAACAGCATGACGAAGATAAGCGGGTTGCGCAGTTGCGGCAGCGTGATGTGACGAAAGCGCTGCCAGCGTCCGGCACCGTCCAGTGCTGCCGCTTCAAAAAGTTCGCCCGGGATCGCCTGCAGTCCGGCGAGCAGGATCACCATCTGGAAGCCGGCGCCCTGCCAGATGGAGAGCAGCATGATGGCCGGCAATGCCAACTGCTCGTCGCGCAAAAAATCGCGAGGCTGCCAGTAGCCGAAGCTGAGTTGATTGAGAAAGGCGTTGAGCATACCGTCCGGACCGGGCGCGTAGATCAGTACCCAGACCACTGCCACCAGTGACATCGGAAACACCACCGGCATGAAAAACAAGGTGCGGAACAGAGCGGTTCCTTTCAGCCTGTGGTTGAGCAACAAAGCCAGTCCCAGCGCCAGCGCCGTTTGCAGCGGCACCACGATCGCTGCGAACAGCAAGTTGTTGCCCAGGGCGTGGAGAAAGGCTGGATCAGTAAATATCCGGCGAAACTGCTCCAAACCGACATATTCCAGTGGCAGCGGTGAGCCGAGACGCAAATTGGTGAAGGCAAGCAGCAGTGCCAGCAGGAACGGCAACAGTACAAACAGCATCAGGCCGAGCAGGGCCGGTGCAGCTAACAACAGGCCGACGCCGGTTTGATCGCCGAAACGCTGTTTCATCGCTCCACTTCCTCTTTGGCGCGGCCGACCAGCGGATAGCCGCGGTTATCCGCTATCTCGCGGTCGATCTCCTTCGCTGCTGTCGTTAGCGATTGCTGTACCGAGGCACCGGCGCGGATACGAACCACCACTTTCTGGAACTCGGCGGTGATGACCGGATAGGCGGGAGTTTGCGGACGCGGCACACTGTAGCCCTGCTGCAACTGCTCGACGAAAAGGCGCAGCACGCCACCCTCGCGGTAACGGGGAGAGCGGGCGATGGCACGATAACTGGCGGGAACGGCGCTATTAGCCTCGCTCATGGCAAGCACTTCGTCGGTTTTGAGCAGGAAGCTGAGAAACGCGGCTGCCTCGTTGGGATGGCGGCTGTCGGCAGTCATGGCCCAGCACCAGGATCCTTGCCCGCTTTTGGGGCCTTCACCGAAGTCTGGCAGTGGCAGCAGCAACAGGTTATCGCCCAACTTGTCGTGGTAGCGGGGATAGTTCCAGTGGCCGCCCAATGCCAATGCCACCCGGCCGCTGGTGAAGGCGGCATCGTCGATGTTGGGATCGATCCGGCCCTTTTTTATCCAGTTCTGAATAGTCGTCATGGCGGCGATCGAAGCAGGGCCGTCAAGTATTCCGGCGGCCTGCTGCGCATCTCGGTCGATAAGATCTCCGCCGGCGGACTGCAGCAGCGGCGACATGGCATAGGTGTACCACTCGCCGGCGTAGTTGAGCTTGAGGTCGAGCACCTGCGCGTCGGGATCTGTTGCTGCCAACTGTTCAATCAATGCGTCAAACTCATCGATGCTCCAGGGAGCATCGAGACTGGGGATACGGGCGCCAACTTCCTGTAAAGTCCGGCGGTCGGCATAGAGGCCAAGGCCGGAATCGAAAGTGCCTACTGCCCAAAGGCGGTCGTGGTAGCGCCCCTGTTCAAGAATGGATGGGAGCAGATCGTCGAGGAGTGACTGTGATAACAGGTCGTCAAGGGTTCGAAGCCGCCCTTGCCAGGCGTAGGTGTAAAGAAACGGTCCGTCGAATTCGAGCAGATCCGGTAATTCGCCGGCTACTGCTGCGGCCTGCACTTGATCGTTATAGCTGCCTTCAGGAATGAGGGTAAGTTCAATCCGAAACGTTCCTGCTTGCTGCGCGTTGAAGCGGGCCACCTGAGCTCCCAGGGTTCGGCGCTCGCTTTGCTGGCCCGCATGCGCCCACACCTCAATAGTGGTGACGGCACCTGTCGTATCCTCGTCACTGCAGCCGCCGCCGAGCAGGATTGGCAGCAAAGTGAAGGTCAAGGTGATGCGCTTCAACGGGCTCATGTGTTCGCCTCTCCGTTTTATTCACGACCCTTGTTTTGAGTGGTGCCGAACGAGAGAGCGGAGCAAGATATCTCTCTGCTCGACCACTTAGAAGCTGATAGGGATTGTTTTACATGGATAGGGATAGTGATGCAACCGCAACGGAGCGCCGCGGTTGCTCTTGGGCAATGGATAAAAACTTATCAGGCTTGCTGGTTAGTGCTGTAGTTTTTGACAAAGGCTTGCAGGCCTTGTTGAACCAGATCGTAAGTGTGGTCGATATTGGTGGCGACAGTGCCTTTCAGTACTTGCAAGTTGTTGAGAATCTCGCGGGCTTCGCTAAACCCCTGATCAATCCCGTTACTGATGACTTGTGCAAACGAGGTCAGTGCTTCTTCAAGCGTCAGATCCTGATGACTGGCGTAATAAGAATTAAAAAAACCGGTGCCGGCCTGCACAATACGCTCGGCGGTCGCGTCGGGGGAAACATCTGTGTCCTGGAAAAAAGCGCCCTGAATCGCATCACTGCCGAATTCGCTTTGCAACTGTTCATTAATGCCTTCCAGAGCGGTTTTGTAGAGCAACGACAGTGCCCCATCGCCGCGGCTTTCGCTAAGACGCAGCGAAACATCGAGGATGGATTTGTTGAATTCACTAGTCGTGCTTTTTTTCTCGTGAGCCATCGCCGAGATTGTTTGCCCGAAGGGGCCATCACTCTTGTTGGCAGGGTCTTTGGCGAGAGAACTGACTGTTTGACCAAAAGGTTGAAATGACACTGACATTGGTTTGGCCTCGTTGCGTGAGTGATATCCAGGTATCGGCTGATTCCGGGCTGACTTGAGCATTATTTAACCAATTGTTGATGCCTGAAATTCTATAAGTGATGGCGTAGACAGGTTCTTAGTGGTGGAATAATGCCGCTAATGCATCTAGCTCTGTGGCTGACAAGTTGATATCAAAACTGGCGAGATCCTGTTGCATATGTTGCACAGAAGTCGTACCTGTCAGCGGCACGATATCTATTTGACCCAGGTAACAAAACAGAATCTGTTCCGGCGTTGCTTTATGCTGCTGGGCCAGTGACGCCATGGTGGGGTGATGCAGGATATGGGGATTGGCGGTAAGCGTCCAGAAGCTTTGATAAGTGATGCTATGCTCACGACACCAGGCACGCAGCTCAGCGTCATAGTTCGTCTCCTGCACAAAGCGGTTTTGCAAGATTGTCGGCTTGATCTCGGCGTCGGCATATAACGCCTTCACAGTGTCCAGTTGATAACAATTGCTGATCCCCAGCTGTTGGGCACCGCCTTGCTGTTGAATCTGTTCCATGGCGTGCCAGGCCATCAGTGTTCGGGGGTAAGTATCCAAAGGCGAGTGCAATATCAGACTATCGACATAATCGCTATGCAGGTTTTGTTGTGAACAGGCGAACGACTGGGCCACTTGAGTGGCAATCGGTGCAGTGGGATCGTAAGGAACCCGCTTGGGATCCTGGCCGGACAGGGGCGTGAACTTGGTCTGCAGGTAATAATCGGCGCGGGCGACACCTTGATCATGCAAGGTTTTCAAAGCTTCCCCTACCAGCGGCTCCGCGTAATGCTTAGGCTGGCAGGCCGTATCGAAGCCACGAAACCCGGCATTAAAAGCGGTTAAGACCAGCTCCGTTGTGCGTTCTTTTTTCCAGGCAGTGCCATAGATGATAAGTGGCATATTTTTCACGGTTTAAAGCGTTTCCTTCAAGCTCTCTTTGTAATTAACTTTTGCAGCTTAGCCCAACTCAAAAGAAGTTACACCAAATGTCCGGTTTAATGAGATATCCGGCAGTTCCATCGTATACATTCGTGCGGTTTCGAACATGATGGTCATATGGTGACGCTGAGCCAAAGCGACAGCTTGCGTGTTGATTGCCGGTACATCCAGATAAACCGGCTCTGCTGGTGTGACACTGGCCTTTAATGCCAGAAAAAGCTGTTCGGCGAGCTCAGGCGTATCAGCAAACAACGGACCGATTTTATAGCCGCGCAGGCATTTACGAATCACCCCATAGGCAGTAAGTTGGTCATCTTGCATGATGCCTAAAGCCTGGCTTTCAGGCTGGTTAATCCAGTGTTCGATAAAAGTTGAACGATCGGCAGGGAAGAATGCTCTGTCATAGCTCGCCACAATGTCAAAAGGCAAATCAGCCAGCTTTACAAGATTGACATTGTCCGGAAGCTCGCCGCCGCTGAGTCCTTCATAGCGCATATTACGGTGGGCCAGCTTGAAGCCGAATTTTTTGTAATTTTCCTGTTGGGCGACCACGCCATCCAGCCCGATGTTCATGCCGCCAAGATAATCGATAGCTGTGTGCCATATTTGGCGTCCATATCCATTGCCACGATATGCCGGGCTGACGATGAAAAAGCCCAAAAAACCAAACCTGCCCCCATATTTGACGGCAGAAATGGTGGCCACAGGCTTGTTACCGATTTCACCAATAAAAAAACCGCTCGGGTCAGCGGTATAGTAGGTATCGGCATCGTATAGCCCGGGGTTCCATCCCTCTGCTGCTGCCCAATTCACAGCGATATTGAGGTCGTCACGTGTCATTGTTCTTATCGTGAAATTATCAGCAGCCATAAAATCACCTTTAAATCAGCTTAATCGAAAAACTCCTTAAGCTTACGCCTTTGTGGAAATAATGGGGCAGAGACTGGTGGAGCCCCTTGAATCCCAAAGAATTTTCACCTGGGTTCACGGGTCTCCGTGGCAATCCATAAATCCGCAGATTACGCAGATGGACGCAGATTTAAGAACAAGTATTTATGTTGCAGCTTCCCGACACCAAGTAGAAAGTCTTGAGTTGCTTACTCCGACTAGAGGATTGGAAATGAACCGTCATTGCCGCGCCGATAATGGTATAGATTTGCTTATCTCTTGGAATAATCTGCGTCCATCTGCGTAATCTGCGGATTCGTCAAGGGTAGAAGGCTTGTTCAGCCGTTGTCATTCCCTTGGTCAAGGCCGCTTAAGACGGTTAGCCAACAACGCTCTCAACAGCAAATAGAGAA
>NZ_JAPDMV010000025.1 GCF_026319305.1 Methylophaga sp. OBS4 | reverse complement strand
GCGTACGCGGTGCCAATGTCTGCCGCATAGCCGTTCATCAACCACAACAAAGCGATACCGTGGTGGTGCTATCTGTTATCGATAATCTGGTCAAAGGCGCCTCCGGCCAGGCGATACAGAATATGAACATCATGTTTGGCCTGGCCGAGACAACCGCTATCAACAATATTGCGACCATGCCCTGATGGCATTAGACAGACCTTACGTTATTCATTACCGCCGGCCTTACCGCTGCCTTTTTCTGCTTGTCGTTGCCATCATGCTGACGGTCGCCGGTTTGTGGTATTTTAGTCAGCAATGGCGCTTGCAACAAACCGAGAAACTCAGCGCTTTGCAAGTTCAGCACCAGCAGTTACTGGCCGAAAACCAGCGGCTCACCGAGCGAAATCGGAAATTAAGCAGCAAGCTCAATAACCTCCATCAAATGCAAGCGATGCAACAGGCCACTGACTCGCATCTGCAAACGGAACTACAGGCTCTGCAGGATCAGGTCATCAATCTCAACAAAGAGCTGCTGTTTTACCAAGACATTACGCAGGGTAATGCCACCAGTGAATTACAAGTTCGTGAACTACATCTGAGATCAGCGGCTGATAATCCTGCATTATTTCATTATCGTATCGTCATTACGCAGGGAAAAAAAATCACCAAGGCTATCAAGGGCGATATCCAACTGATGCTGAACCTGAAAGACGATCAGACAAACTCACCGCGTCTGATCAATGAACATTCCCTGAAATTGCGCCATGTACAAGTGCTTGAAGGCACACTGAGATTAAAAGAGAATGAACATCCGGCAAACTTGCTGGTTAAACTGAAACAGGGCAATAAAACCCTTGCAGAGCGGACATTCGAATGGGAAGTCGAAGCCTCTCCCCCGGAGTCATGAGGTAAACCATGTTTAAGAAAGATAAACCTAAAAAAAGCAAATCGACCAATCGTATCGACACACTGATCGGTCGTCATACGCATATTAAAGGCGATATCAATTTCAGCGGCGGTTTACGCATTGACGGCAGTATTGCCGGCAATATCAATGCCACAGAGGATGACACCTCCCTGCTCACTCTCAGCGATCATGGCAATATCGAAGGTGAAGTCCGCGTCCCCAACGTCATCATCAATGGCCAGGTGACCGGCAATGTTTACGCTTCACAACATGTTGAGTTAGCGCCCAAAGCACGCATTAACGGCAACCTCTACTATCGTATGCTGGAAATGGCAATGGGTAGCGAAGTGAACGGTCACTTAATCCGCGCCCAAGAGCAGAGCGAGGATATTCTCAGCGTGGAGCACGAAGTTTTTGATAATGAAGAGCAGTTTCATCTGGAACAGAAAGCTTAAATCTTGACTATTTTACTCAGAATTGGATAATAAACAGACAACACTTAAATATTTTTTGGAGTAGTCATATGACCAGCGAAATGCCCAGCCCAATCATCTTTACCGAGGCAGCGGCAACTAAAGTCAGCGAACTCATTGCTGATGAAGGTAACGATCAACTAAAACTGCGCGTGTTTATCACCGGTGGCGGCTGTTCCGGTTTCCAATACGGTTTCACTTTTGAGGAAGAAGTCAGCGCAGGCGACACCCAGGTTGAAAAAGGGGGAGTTACCCTCTTGATCGATCCTGCCAGTTACCAATACCTGGTCGGCGCAGAAATTGATTACACTGATGGTGTTGAAGGTTCGCAGTTTGTAATTCGTAACCCTAATGCCACAACGACTTGTGGTTGCGGTTCATCCTTCTCACCCTGAATCAGAGTCCACATATTAATTAAAAGCCGGTGCGCAATTAGCCCACCGGCTTTTTTATGCCTGAAATCCAGAGGTTTCCATACCTTTTCTGGTTAACAGACCCTATAAAATTCCATTTACTTTCATTAATAGCTTGCCTATTATGAATGAACGTTCATTCATCTAGAGCATTCAAAATGGCACCAGCGGCAGCAAAAATTGATAAAAAACAGGCAATACTCTCGGCCACGCTGGAGTTGCTCGCCAGTTGCGGATTTCATGGTTTTTCGATCAAACAACTGGCGGCCAGAGCAGGCGTTGCCACCGGCACCGTCTATCTTTATTTCAAAGATCGGGAAGCGCTCATTTCTGAGTTGCATGCAGCCATTATTCTGGCATTTGCCGAAGCGGCATTTGAAGGCCACGATTTGGAGCAGTCGCTGAAACAACAGTATCAGCGGATCTGCAGCAACATATGGCATTTTTGTATCAATCACCCCGATGTCACGCTCAGCAAAGCGCAATTCGACCACCTGCCCCCGGAAATACTGCGCAGCCAGCGCTCCGATGCCTGGTCATTATTTCAACCATTGATGGATCTGTTTGAACTGGGCCGCAGCACACAGCAAATTAAAAACCTGCCCAATGATGTGCTAGCCAGCCTCAGCTTTGAGCCTTACATGTTTCTGGCAAGGCAACATCTGCTAGGTGTTATCGAAGTCGATACCAAGGAGCTGAGCAATATTATGGAAGCATCGTGGGATGCGATCTCCCGCTAATTAAGATAACTAAAAAGGAATTGTCAGGAGTCAACCATGATCTCTCAATTAACCAAAAAATGGCTCGGTATTGTAGTTATCACAACACTATTAAGCGCCTGTCAGTCTGATGCTGATAACGACACGTCTGCTGCCAAACAGTCTCCCCAGCCCCCAACGGTGGATGTCATCACCCTGATCACACAGCCCGTCACGCTGACCAATTCCCTGCCAGCGAGAACGGTAGCTTACCGCAAAGCCGAAGTACGCCCACAGGTCAACGGTATTATCGATAAGCGTTTGTTTGAAGAAGGTGCTCAGGTTGAAGCTGGACAACAGTTGTATCAGATTGAACCGGCATTGTATGAAGCGGCATTAGCAGATGCCCAGGCGGAGCTGGCCCGAGCCCGCGCAGGTCTGCAGACAGCCAAAGCCCGCGAAGCCAGATACAAAAACCTGATGGACGACAAAGCCATCAGTCGTCAGGAATATGATGATGCACTGGCCACCTACCGGCAGGCCCAGGCTGAAATTCAGGTTCAGCAAGCTGCGGTCAAATCAGCAAAAACCAATCTAAACTACACTCGGGTCAATGCGCCTATTTCCGGTCGCATCGGTAAATCCAATGTCACAGAAGGCGCTCTGGTCACTGCGCAACAGGCCGAAATCATGACCACCATCCATCAACTGGACCCGATTTATATCGATATCGCTCAGCCATCCAGAGACCTGCTGCAACTGCGCAAACAGCTCATTGAAAATAAATTGCAACGGAAAACGGCACCGAAGGTCACATTGATGCTGGAAGACGGCAGTACTTATCCCTTGACTGGCGAGCTGCAGTTTGCCGAGGTGAATGTGCAGCAGTCCACCGGTAATGTGGTGCTGCGTGCCATCATGCCAAACCCCGATCATTTGCTATTGCCGGGCATGTTTGTCAGAGCAAAAATCGTTGAAGGTGAGCTGGAAAATGCGATTCTGGCTCCGCAACGTGGTGTCAGCTTTGATCGGGAAGGCCATGCCACCGCCATGGTGGTCAATCAGGAAAATAAGGTGGAAGCCCGTCAACTTAAAGTCAAACGGGCCATCACAGATAGCTGGTTGATTGAATCCGGTCTTGAGGCTGACGATCGATTAGTCGTAGCCGGTCTGCAGAAAATCAGCCCCGGCATCAGCGTCAATATTGATCAGAACCATCGCCAGACACCTCAGGTTCAGGAGTAAGTCATGGCCAGATTTTTTATTGATCGTCCGGTATTTGCCTGGGTTATAGCCATCATCATCATGCTGGCCGGTATATTGTCTATTTTCCAGTTGCCGGTCTCGCAATATCCGGAAGTCGCCCCACCCTCGGTCTCAATCAGGGTCAACTATCCCGGCGCCTCCGCCAAAACGATTGAAGACTCGGTCATTCAGATTCTGGAACAGAACCTGACCGGTATTGATAATGTGATTTACATGTCTGCCACTAGTGATTCCACCGGAATCGGTGAAGTAACGGTCACTTTCGAGGCCGGCACCGATCCGGATATTGCTCAGGTACAAGTACAAAACAAACTGCAGGCCGCCATGCCGCTGTTACCGCAAGAAGTGCAGGAACAGGGAATCAGAGTGACCAAATCCAGTACCGGTTTTTTAATGGTATTGGGCTTTGTCTCCGCCGACGGCAAAATGGATAAATACGATATCGCCGACTTTGTCGGTGCCAATCTTCAGGATCCGCTCAGCCGGGTTAATGGCGTGGGCCGCATCCAGATCTTCGGCTCCCAATACGCTATGCGCATCTGGCTCAATCCCGAACGGCTGAGTCATTATCAACTGACAACCGCCGATGTCGTGACTGCCATCCGCTCACAAAATGTGCAGATTGCCGCCGGTGAGCTAGGCGGCGCGCCGGCTGTGCCGGGGCAGCAGTTCAATGCCAACATTGTGGTGCAGACACGGCTGGAAACACCGGAACAATTCGGCAACATCCTGCTGCGCGTGACTGAAGAAGGTTCCAGGATTCAACTGCGCGATGTCGCCCGGATCGAACTGGGCGGCGAAAATTACCAGTACGAAACCGAATACAATCGCCAGCCCGCCGCCGGCCTCGGCATCACGCTCGCCTCTGGCGCCAATGCTTTGCAGACCGCGGCAGCGGTACGCGAACGTGTGGCCGAGCTGGAGACGTTTTTCCCTCCGGGGCTGGAAGTCGTTTACCCCTATGACACAACACCTTTTGTAAAACTCTCCATTGAAGGGGTGGTACACACCTTGCTGGAAGCGATTGTGCTGGTGTTTCTGGTGATGTATCTGTTTTTACAGAATTTCCGCGCCACCTTGATACCTACCATTGCCGTGCCGGTCGTCTTGCTCGGCACGTTTGCCATTCTTTACGCATTTGGTTTTACCATTAACACTTTGACTATGTTTGCGATGGTACTGGCCATCGGTTTGCTGGTGGACGATGCCATCGTAGTGGTGGAAAACGTGGAAAGGGTCATGCATGAGGACGGGCTATCGCCACGTGAAGCCACCCGTAAATCGATGGACCAGATCACCGGTGCACTGGTAGGCATCGCCCTGGTATTGTCAGCAGTATTTGTGCCGATGGCATTTTTCGGTGGTTCTACAGGTGTTATCTACCGCCAGTTCTCCATCGCCGTCGTCTCTGCCATGGGTTTGTCGGTGCTGGTGGCGTTAACATTGAGTCCGGCGCTGTGTGCCGCGTTACTGAAACCATCCGACCCCGACCATTTCGAGCGCAAGGGCTTTTTCGGCTGGTTCAACCGCAGCTTCAACAGCGCCAGCCATGGTTATCGAAACAGTGTGCAGCACATGATTGGCCGAACCGGGCGTTATATGGTGATTTACCTGCTGATTGTCGTGCTGTTGGGCCTGTTGTTTAACCGCCTGCCCGGCTCATTTCTGCCAGATGAAGATCAGGGCCTGATGTTCAATCAGATGACCCTGCCGGTCAACGCCTCTAAAGACCGGTCAATGGAAGTGATGAACAAGATCGAGGATTTCTTTCTGGAAGAAGAGAAAGACAATGTTGACTCGGTGTTCTCGGTCATTGGTTTCAGCTTTGGCGGTCGGGGTCAGAATAATGGTCTGGCCTTTATCAACATGAAAGACTGGGATGAACGGCCAGCACCGGAACAGAATGTGCAGCAAGTTGCCGCACGAGCCAATACCTATTTTGCCCAGTTGAAGAATGCGACAGCATTTGCCATTGCACCACCGCCTATCCGCGAACTGGGTAACGCCAGCGGTTTTGATCTGCAACTGCAGGATCTGAGCGGACAAGGTCATCAGGCCTTGATGGCCGCACGCAACCAACTACTGGCCATGGCGGCTCAGGAGCCGCGACTGGTGGGTGTTCGTCCCAACGGCCAGGACGATACACCGCAATTCAAACTGGATGTGGATCATACCAAAGCATCGGCGTTCGGCGTCTCGCTGGATCAGATCAACAATACATTCAGCACTGCCTGGGCCTCGACTTATGTGAACGATTTTATTGATAACGGACGTATCAAAAAAGTCTATGTGCAGGGTGATGCTCCCTACCGGATGATGCCGGAAGACGTCAGTAACTGGTATGTGCGCAATAATGAGAATGAAATGGTGTCCTTATCCTCCCTGACTCAGGGTCGCTGGATTTATGGTTCACCGCGACTGGAAAGATACAATGGTGTGTCTTCGGTCAATATCCAGGGTCAGAGCGCGCCGGGTATCAGCTCCGGTGATGCAATGCTGGCAATGGAAGAATTAATCGCCAAACTGCCTGCAGGATTTGGCTACCAATGGACAGGGTTGTCATTGCAGGAACGGCAGGCCGGCGCCCAGGCACCACAGCTTTATGCCTTGTCGATTCTGGTCGTGTTTCTGTGTCTGGCCGCCTTGTATGAAAGCTGGTCAGTACCGTTTGCAGTGATGCTGGTCGTACCGCTGGGTATATTGGGTGCGGTATTGTTTGCCATGGGCCGGGGCTTATCCAACGATGTTTATTTCCAGGTCGGTCTGTTAACCACCATGGGGCTGGCTTCTAAAAATGCTATTTTGATAGTCGAGTTCGCCAAATCTTTGTATGAAGACGGCCTGCCACTGATTGACGCAACGCTGGAAGCGGTTCGCATGCGGCTGCGCCCCATTATCATGACCTCAATGGCATTTATGCTCGGTGTCACCCCTCTGATGCTTGCCACCGGTGCCGGCTCCGGCAGCCAGAATGCCATTGGCACCAGTGTATTCGGTGGCGTTTTGACTGCCACAATGCTGGCTATATTCTTTATTCCGGTGTTTTTTGTGGTGGTGTTCCGCTTGGCTAAGAAACTCAGTGGTAATAAAGCCGATACGGAAGCAAACACGGGAGCATCGGCATGAAGCCACAACTTAGACTAACGGTGATAGTAAGCACTCTGTCACTGCTAACGGCCTGCTCGCTGATACCTGATTATCAACGTCCCGAACCAACTATCGACATTGTTGAAAATACTGAAGCGGGCAGCATCTCGGTGGCAGAATTGGGCTGGCGTGAGTTCTACCGGGATCCGGCCTTACAGCAGCTGATTCAACTGGCGCTCGACAACAATCAGGAACTGCGCGCGGCTTCGCTCAGTGTCGAACAACTGCAAAAGCAGTATCACATCCAACGTGCAGCAAGATTACCTGCCGTCGATGTCGAAGGTGCCGCTAGCCGCGAACGCAGCCCACAGGCACTGGGATTCTCTGCCAGGAGCGGCATCAGTGAACAGTACAGCGTCGGCCTTGGCATCACCGCCTGGGAAATCGACTTTTTCGGCCGTATTGAAAGTCTGTCGCAATCGGCTTTGCAGCAGTATTTTGCCAGTCAGGCTGCCCGTGACAGTGCCCAACTCAGCTTGATTGCCGAGGTCGCCGATGGCTGGTTAAGCTGGCAGGCATCACGAGCGCAATACCAGTTGGCAACGGGCACCCGCGAAGTACGCGAGGAAAGTTATCGACTTATCCAAAAACGTTTTGATAACGGCCTCGTTTCTGAACTGGATCTGCGCCAGGCAGAAACCGCGGTACATGAAGCCAGCATTCTGGAGGCGCAACATCAACAGCAAGCCAATCAAAACTTCACGACTTTACAATTACTGACCGGCCAGACGCTGGATAAAAGCCAGTGGCAGGCGGACTGGCAACAAATCGGTCAACTTCAGGACATCCCGGCTAACCTTTCCTCCGAAGTATTATTGCAGCGACCCGATGTATTGCAGGCTGAACATCAAATTAAATCAGCTAATGCCGATATCGGTGCAGCGCGCGCCGCATTTTTCCCGCGTATCAGTTTGACCGCCAGTCTCGGTCTCGCCGGCAGCGAGCCGGCACAGTTGACCGAAACCGGCAGCCGCCAGTGGCAGATAGCGCCACAGTTTACCGTGCCTTTGCTGAATTTCGGCGTAAATCAGACCAACCTGGATGTGTCCGAATTGCAGAAAGACATCAATATCGCCAACTATCAGCAGGTGATTCAGCAGGCCTTTAAGGAAGTCCGGGATCAGATGGAAGCTCGTTACACGCTGGATGAGCAAATCAAGGCACAAAACGACCTGATTGCTGCGACCGAGCGCAGCCTGGCACTGGCCCGCTCCCGCTTTGACGCCGGCATAGACAGTTATCTCGATGTCTTGGATGCCCAGCGCAGCGCGATCAGCAGCAAGCTGAACCAGATTGATATCCGCCTGCAGCGGCTGCGTAATCAGCTGACTTTGTATAAAGCGTTGGGGGGTGGTCTGTTGGAGACCACAAACCAGCCCGGTGTAGAAAATTAATCCGCTTTCTTTTAAGCTTAGCCGGAGCCTCACAACAACAAGGAGTTAGGGATGTTAGAAGTAAGTGGTTTACTGGGCCTGATCTGGCTGATTATTGTTATATGGGCCATTATCAAAGTGGCGAACAGCCCGGCAGGCGCTGGCGTAAAAGCGTTATGGATTGTCATCCTGTTAGTGTTCCCGGTCATCGGCCTGATTATATGGTTCTTCCTCGGGCCCAAGGGCTGAGGCAAATGAAAAAGGGAGGCGCTAAGCCTCTTTTTTATGCCTGCGATCAGGCCAGATGTTCTTTTAACAAGCCGGGCTGACGCTCCGGGGTGAAGATTTCAATCCAGTAACCGTCGGGATCCTGGATAAAGGCAATACCTTTCATTTTGCCGTCATTGGGCTTTTTCACAAACGGTACACCCATTTTCTCAAAGCGTTCGCAGGCGGCATCAATATCCGGCACCGCAAAGCCGATATGGCCGAAACCTCGCGGATCGCTGTTGCCATTGTGATAACTAACATCATCCTTGTCCTCATCGCCCCAGTTATGTGTCAGCTCCAGTAGGGCCGGACGGGCAAAGGTCTGCTTGATACGCTCGTCATTATCTTCCGACCAGTCATTGACTTCATCAGGTGACAACGCCGCCATAAAATACAAGGTGAACTCCATTGCCGGAAAATCAAAACGCTTCACCAGCGTCATGCCCATCACATCGGTATAAAAAGCCAAAGTGCGTTTGGGATCCTTAATACGGAACATGGTCTGATTAAATACATAATCATGAGTAGCAGGATCGTGTAACTCGCTTAATCCTTCCGCCTTATCAAAATGTCTGCTCATCTTCTCTTTCCTCCTTTGGATTTAATTCTGTATAGGCCTGATTAATATACTGAAATAACCTGAAAATGCACGATACCAGCGAAGCAACGAGCGGCCTTATGCGCGGCATAACATCGTAGACAATCACTATTGTCTGGCAAGAGTTATGACAAAAAAGAAGGTGACTTATCGTCTCACCCTGCGGGAGTCCATGTAAACAATTAGTGCGCTTTCAATGTGATATTGTCGAATTCAATTAGCCTGTCAGCGCATGTTCCTACAGCGGATACGGCTTGTAGCGGGCATCGTAAGCCCCCGAGAGAACGAATAAAGCAAACATCAACGTGCTCAAAAGCTGCCCACACCGTTCGGATGGCTGCATAGCACGATGATAACGGTTCCAACAGTGATTGTCCTAGCGCCGTCAGGCTTATATTCCCCATTGGGAACCCTACGCTGCCAGCACGACGATATGAGCGGTTGTCATCAGAATGAAGGTCCTAACCAGGCAAACCTGTACGGTTTGAGAGCGGCACCAGTAATGGTGCCGCTGCTCATTGACATTAGTGAGTTTAGTTGATGAAAAACCATGAATTACATTACCAGAGAAGGTGGGATCAGAATGGGTCTTCACTGTCTATAAGACCATCGCAGTCATTATCTAGACCATCCTTAGATCTTGACCCTTTCTCGTTGTTGGCCGTTGGTACACACTCATTTTCACTAGTGTCGGGAGCGCTCTCGGTAAGGAAGCTAGCACTTGCAGTACTAGTTTGTTCCTGACCATCACTATCGATTTTGAAGGCTTGTACAGACCATGAGTAGTTAGTTGAATATTCCAGTGTGGTTGGAATGATATAACTGGTCTCAGTTATATCACCTGACGAAGCGATTGGCTCTTCTAGGCTCAGGCCTACCTTAACTCTATATCCATTCGCGCCACTGACAGCATTCCAACTGAAAGTGGGTTTAACACTCACATTTTCCTCGCCATCAGCTGGATCAAGCCCCAAGGGTAAGCCCAAAGATGGTTCCGATGTGGCCTCACCTCCTGATAACAGTGCATTGTAAGCCTGCACCAGCCCATACCCCGATGTATGGTCATAACCAATCTCGTAAAGATCCTTTGTTGATGAGTAGAGTGCATTTTTAACTTCATCAACAGCGCTAAAGTTGTAGGCAAACATTAAAGCAGCTACCCCTGCAACATGCGGACTAGCCATTGATGTGCCTTGCAGAAAATAGTGACCAAACTTATTTCGGTACTCCGTCTCCTGCAAGACCCCATCAGGATAACTATCGCCATTTACGTCAGCAGACGTATCTCCTCCCGGAGAAACAATATCAAGACCATCACCGCGATTAGAATAAGCCACCACATTGTCATTGAAATCAGTGGCCCCCACAGCAACAACTGTTGGATAGATAGCTGGGTAACTTACATTCTTTGAATAACCGTCATTGCCCGCTGCTGCAACCACAAGGACGTTTTTTGCATCAGCATAATCCAGAGCGGGATCTACAATCGGGTCGTTATACAATCCATCCTCGGCATTAACGCCCAAGCTCATGTTGATGACTTTAGCTCCGGTGTCTACAGCATGATAAATACCTTCTGCTATATCGGCAAATGTACCGCGACCTCTGTCATCAAGCACTTTCACTGGAATCACGCAGGCACTCGGCGCTACACCTGCAGCGCCAACAGAGGAGACACCATCTCCCTCAGAGAAAGAGGTTATTTGAGAGATAGTACCTGCCACATGGGTACCATGACTTAACTGACTGTTATCTGAGGGGTCATTATCAAGATTGACAACATCATAGTGTCCACTACTACATAGGTTGACACCATCGCCACCACCATAAACGATCCCAGTATCCAAAACGGCTACGCTTACAGCACCATTAACACCGGCACCTTTTGAAATATCCCATGCTAATTCACTTTGAATAGCAGGCAGATGCCATTGGTACGGGTAAAATGGATCAAGTGGCTTCAAACTAGCGTGAGCAATATAGTTAGGACTAGCCAGGATCCCCTTTCTTCTCAGTTTCATGGCTTGCCCAAACTCTTTGCCTTTTTCCACTCGCAAAACCATCAGGCCAGATTTGGGAAGACGTTTTATAATCTCATAGCCTTCGATACTACGAGCATCAGATTTCACGACAACCTGACCTGGCATAAATGGCGGCAAAGCAAAAGCTGTAGTCGTGAAAAGGAGAGTGGCTAATAGTATCAGGATTCTCGAGTACTTTTTCATGGATCAATCCTCTGATTAATATGAACTTTCTGGTTACTATACTCTCAAGTTACTGACTTCCAATATAAACTACCCGGCTTTGTCTGTCTCTGCCGCTCGTAACATAACTGAAAAGCTATACGCACAAATCAAACCCTGGCGTGACCTCTGACTGCAAAAACAGGCGGCCCGTGATGTGAAGCCAGTATGCCAAAGCTCGGTGACTTTATCTCCTATGCTTACCTACCTTGGTTCACTGCACACCACAACCCCCCCATCCCACTCAGCGAGAATTCTATGACTTCTACCGGACACCAAGAGGTGAATACACTCCTGAAAACTCATCGCCGGAACTGACTACACATCCGACGCTCACCAGCAACGTCAATTCCATGAACTTCTCTCCATTCAATGATATCGAGACCATTTCGCCACGGCCGATGCTGTTCATCACCTGTGAAAATGCACACGCCATAGAATTCAGTGAAGAGGCATACAAGTTTGCCCCAGAACCGAAAGAGCTATGCATTGTGCCCGGCGCTGGCCATGTAGATCTTTATGACCGTGTCAATCTCATTCCTTTCAATAAGTTAACCGAGTACTTCACGGATAACCTCGAATAATTGATAGTCGAAATTCTGTAAATGCAATAAATAAAAAGCCACCGCATAACAGGTGGCTTTTTCATGCTTACTACAAAGATCTTTCTAGCGCCGTTTTTGGGTTTCTACTTCCCGATACAAAAACTGGAGAAGATATGATCCAATAGATCTTCGGTGGTGAAAGTACCGGTGATCTCGCCCAATGCATTCTGCGCCTGCCTCAACTCCTCGGCGAGCAATTCCCCCGCGCCCATACCGGCCAGGCATTCATAGCCGGAAACAATGGCTTTCCGTGCCCGTGACAAGGCATCCAGATGGCGGCGGCGGGCGATAAACACGCCTTCCTCTTCCGGGTGGAAATCCACGGCCTTGAACAAATGCTGTTGCAGCAGATCGATGCCGTCGCCGGTTTTGGCTGACAGATACAGGGTCGGACGCCCTTCTTCGACGCTTTCTTCAACGATATGGCCGCTGCGATCGATTTTATTGCGGATCACGGTCAGCGGTTTATCGGCGGGCATATCGTTGAGAATTTTCAGATCCTGCGGTGTCATGCCCAAACTGTCATCAATAATCAGCAGAATATGATCGGCCTGGGCCAGCTCATTTTGAGTGCGGCGTATGCCTTCCAGCTCGACGATATCATCGGTGGCTTCGTGCAAACCGGCAGTATCGGAAATACGCAACGGCAGGCCGCCCAGATGAATCTGTTCGCGCAGCACATCCCGCGTGGTACCGGCCACTTCAGTCACTATGGCGGCATCATGGCCGGCAAGCTGGTTATGCAAACTGGACTTGCCGGCATTGGGCTGACCGGCCAGCACCACGCTAATACCTTCTCGCAGCAGGCGGCCCTGGCGGGCACTGCCGGAAATACCGTCCAGCGTTTTCAGTAAATCCTGCAATTGCTTATCGACCTGGGCTTCGGCCAGAAAATCGATTTCTTCATCACTGAAATCGATAGAGGCTTCGACAAACATGCGTAAATGGGTCAGCTCTGCAAGAAAAGCATTAATGCGGTTGGAGAAATCACCCTGCAATGAGCGCATTGCGCTACGCGCGGCCTGCTCCGTCGAGCTTTCGATCAGATCAGCAACGGCTTCGGCCTGCGCCAGATCCATTTTATTGTTGAGAAATGCCCGCTCGGAGAATTCACCCGGACGCGCCATTCTGGCACCCAGCCCAATCGCCCGCTGACAAAGCCGGTCCATGACCAGCGGACTGCCGTGCCCTTGCAGTTCCACCACATCTTCGCCGGTAAATGAGGCCGGTCCCGGAAAATACAGGGCAATGCCGCTATCGATGATTTCACCGCCGTCATCGCGGAAATGACAGAACTGCGCATAACGGGGCTGTGGCAATTTACCGCAGATTTGGCTGGCAATAGCGGCACTGAGCTTGCCTGAGATCCTCACCACGCCCACACCACCGCGGCCCGGCGCGGTGGCAATTGCGACAATCGTTTCCATATCCGTCGTTACAAAGCACCCATCTTACGGGTGATATACCACTGCTGCGCGATGGACAATACATTGTTCACCACCCAGTACAACACCAGCCCGGCCGGGAAGAAGGCAAAGAACACGGTGAAGACCAGCGGGAAGATTTTCATCATCATTGCCTGCGCCGGATCTTGAGGCGCCGGGTTCAGTCTTTGCTGGAACCACATGGAAAGACCAAACAGCACCGGCAAGATAAAGTATGGATCCATGGCGGTCAGATCGTGAATCCATAAAATAAAGTCGGCCTGACGCAGCTCGATACTTTCGACCAGTACCCAGTAAAAGGCCAGAAATACCGGCATCTGCACCAGAATCGGCAAACAGCCTCCCAGCGGATTGATCTTCTCGGTACGGTACAAGTCCATCATGGCTTTATTGAACTGCTGTTTATCATCACCGTAACGCTCTTTCAGGCTAGCCAGTTTCGGTGTCAACTTACGCATGGAGGCCATTGAGCGGTAGCTGGCTGCTGACAAACGATAAAATGCCAGTTTGATCAGCACAGTCAAAAATACAATTGACCAGCCCCAATTGTTAGTGAGTTTGTGAATCCACTGCATGACCCAGAATAACGGCTCGGAGATAATGGTCAAAATGCCGTAATCAACCGTCAATTGCAGATTGTCGGCTACGTTTTCCAGACGGTCGTGTTTTTTCGGCCCCAGGTACATTCGATAACTGGCAGAAGCCTGCTCACCGGCTTCAGCACTGATAGCAGGCATTCTGACACCAGCCGTGTAGTTACTGCCGTTGATTGATTTGCCGTAGAAACCTTTTTGCTGCTGATCCTGCGGCGGCACGATGGCGGCCACAAAGTAATGCTGAAGCATTGCCGCCCAGCCCTCGGTCACATTGCGGTTAAAGGCAGTATCATCCAGATCCTCAAATTTGACCTTTTCGTATTTATTGCTTTCACTGGAGAATACTGCACCGGTATAGGTGTAGATAAACATCGAACCGTCATCACCGCGGTTCCGGTTTAATTGCGCATAGGGATAAGCACTGAAGCTGTCACCACTGTAGTTCAATACCTGATAATCGACGTCCACCACATAACTGTCACGCTTGAAGGTATAGGTTTTTACCACCTGCAGGCCATTATCAGCTTGCCAGTAGAGCGGGACTTTCAGCTCGTCCTGGCCTTCCTGCAGCGTATAGTCATTATGTTCGGCGCGGTATTTTTCGTAATGTGTTGGCGCAGCACCCTCGGCACGCAAGCCGGATTGGGTCACAAAGAAATGACTGGCCGTATCATTAAGAAACTGGACCGGTGTGTCCGGTTGTTCGGAGCTGACCGCATATTTCAGCAACGCCAGGTTACGAATATCGCCGCCTTGCGTGGCAATATGCAAATCCATCACATCGGTTTTTACGTGAATCTTGTCAGCGCCGCTATCAGCCAATTGCGCCTGCGGAACATCCGGCAAGGCATCCGCAGACTGGGCAGCGGGCAGATCCGGTAACTCCGCCTGCGCAGTCACATCATTCGTAGCTACCGTTTGCTCGGCTTGTTCGGCAGCTTGTTGTTGCGGACGGACATAGTCATTTTGCCAAGCTTCCCACAATAACAGCGAGACGATGAGCAGGCCGAAGATAAATAGCGTTCTGAGATTATCCATTGTGATTCTTTGTCTTTAATTCGGGAACAGGATCCAGACCCCCCGCATGCCAGGGGTGGCAACGTGAAAGCCGGCGCAGACCAAGCCAGATACCGCGCAAGGCACCATGACGGCTAATTGCATCGATCATATATTGTGAACAAGTAGGCTGGAAGCGACAGTGCATGCCGACAAACGGACTTAATAAAAGCCGGTACATACGAACAAGGCCGATCAGGATTTTTGCCATTGCGCCACCACTGTTAACCAATGTCGCTCCAATGCTGCCCATATCTGCGAACTGTCACGCTGATCAATGCCGGGACGTGACAACACGACAATATCTATATTGGAGAATGCGGATTGGTTCTGACGAAAAGATTCTCGAATAATCCGCTTCAAACGATTGCGATGACTGGCCTGCTTCACATGCTTTTTGGCTATTGCCAGCCCCAGTCGGGGATAACCGACCGAATTCTCAACCGTTAATACCGTCAGGCCACCGCCTCCGGTGCGTTTCCCCTGACGAAATACCCGAGAAAAGTCTCCCGGGCGATTCATTTTCATGGCTCGGCGGAATGTTGCCAAGTCATGGCCTCCCTGAGAGATCAGAGAGCTTATACTGACAGTTTTGCGCGACCTTTGGCACGACGAGCGTTAATTACGCGACGACCACCTACAGTTTTCATGCGAGCGCGAAAACCGTGGGTACGTTTGCGCTTCAGATTACTAGGCTGAAAAGTTCTTTTCATTTCACCAACTCCAGAAAAAATGATTGTTTTGCGGCCCGCAGCGCTAAAAATAGCAAAAACCGCCGGGGCAAAAGGCATGAGATTATAAAGTTTGTAGCCATACTAAGTCAAACCGCATCTTAGGGCCCATGTAAACAGTCAGGACAAGGCGCGGCCCGCAGTGAATGATTATTTCCCTTTGCAAGCGTTGTAATACAGTACCGGCTGTTTACAGGAGCTCCCGCAGGGCGAGGCGATAAGCTACCCTCTTCTTGTCTCGCTGATATTGTGCATTGCCAGATTGTTTCGGTATACAAAGCACTGTCAGTTATTTTACTTGCCAAAATAAGCCTTTGCAGATAACTTTAGTGGTCTTGTGCTGATGGTTATACTATACCATCAGAAGATGTGTAATGCGTCCTCTAAACACTTATAATCACTTTATAATCAAGGAGTTAATGTGTCTTCACCCCTTTGGGAAAAATGTCTATCCCATCTCGAAGGTGATCTTTCGGCACAACAGCTGAACACATGGCTTCGCCCTCTGCAGGCAATCGAAACCGAAGACAGTTTACAGCTGCTTGCGCCTAACCCGTACGTTAAAGCCTGGGTACAGGAACAACTGGAACAGCAGATCAACGGACTGATTCAGGCCCTCAGTCAAGGTGCTATCGGCAAGGTTAATATTGAAGTTGGCACCAAAACACACGCCGTTAACAATCGCCCCCGCCAAAGTGATCAGCCAGAACCGGCTAAACAAGCTATGGTAGAGACGGCGCCGCCCAAAGCCGCCCCCGCTCTCGGCAGCCCGATGAACCCGCTGTTTACCTTTGATAGCTACGTCGAAGGCAAATCAAATCAAATTGCCCGCGCCGCCTCATTGCATGTCGCTGAAGCCCCGGGAACCAGTGGTTACAATCCGCTGTTTCTCTATGGCGGTACCGGCCTGGGTAAAACCCATCTGATGCTGGCCGTGGGTAATAAGATCAAACACAACAACCCCAAAGCGCGGGTGATTTACCTCTCCTCTGAACGCTTTGTGCAGGACATGATTACCGCCCTGCGAAACAATGCGATTGATCAGTTCAAGGCCCATTATCGCAGTGCCGATGCTTTGCTGATCGACGATATCCAGTTCTTTGCCAAAAAAGAACGTTCGCAGGAAGAATTCTTCTACACCTTCAACAGTTTGCTGGAAGGCCAGCGGCAAATCATCCTGACCTGCGATCGCTTTCCCAAGGAAGTGGAAAACCTGGATGAAAGACTACAGTCACGTCTGGGCTGGGGGCTGGCGGTTGCGATTGAGCCGCCGGAACTGGAAACCCGTGTCGCTATTTTGATTAAAAAAGCCCATCAGAACCTGATCACCCTGCCGGAAGATGTTGCTTTCTTTATCGCCAAACGCATTAAATCCAATGTGCGCGATCTGGAAGGCGCTTTGCAACGCGTATTGGCTTTTTCCCGCTTTACCAATCAGCCGCTCTCTATTGATATGGCACAGGAAGCACTGAAAGATTTGCTGGCTTTGCACCAGAAACTGGTCACGCTGGAAAGCATTCAGAAAACCGTTGCCGAATACTTCAAAATTCGCGTGTCCGACCTGCTGGCAAAAAAACGTACCCGCTCCATTGCCCGCCCGCGACAGATTGCCATGGCTTTGGCCAAAGAACTGACCAGCCACAGTTTGCCCGAAATTGGCGACGCATTTGGCGGCCGCGATCACACTACAGTGCTTCATGCCTGTCGAAAAGTGGCCGAACTCAAAGAGTCGGACATCCGTGTGGCAGAAGATTACCGTAACCTACTTCGAACCCTGTCGAGTTAATCCGAGAGAATCATCATGCAATTCACTGTCAGCCAAGAAACCCTCGTCCGGCCTCTACAACTGGTGTGCAGCATTGTTGAACGCCGTGCGACTTTGCCGATTTTATCCAATGTGTTGTTACGTGCTCATGGTAACCACCTGTCCATGACCAGTACCGATATGGAGCTGGAGATGATTACCACCCTGCCGGTCGCCGTCGAACAGGAAGGAAAAACCACGGTGTCTGCGCGCAAATTTCTCGATATCGTCAGAGCCCTGCCCGGCAATGCAACCATCAGTTTTAACGCCAGCGACAATAAGGCGGTAGTCAAGGCCGGCAAGAGCCGTTTCTCACTGTCCACTTTGTCCAGCGATGATTTCCCTGACAGTGAAGGCGCTAACTACGTGGATGAAATCAGCCTGCCGCAATCAGCGCTGAAATCATTGCTCGATGAAACCAGCTTCGCCATGGCCAGTCAGGATGTACGCTACTACCTCAACGGTTTGTTGCTGGAGCGTGAAGACACCACGCTGCGCGCTGTCGCCACAGATGGGCACCGTCTGGCGCTGGGCAGCCTGACCACAGCCACACCGGTTGCGGAGAAAAACAGCGTGATTGTGCCCCGCAAAGCGATCATTGAACTGGGGCGCTTACTCAATGACAGCGATGATGATGTCAAACTGGCGTTCAGCAATCAGCAAATCAAAGTTGAACTGCCGGATCTGCATTTCACCTCCAAACTGATTGACGGTCAATTCCCTAACTACGAACGGGTACTGCCGCTGGGCGGTGACAAGGAAGTGCTGGCCGAGCGCGATGAGCTCAAACAAGCCTTGTCGCGTGCCGCGATCCTGTCTAATGACAAACATCGCAGTGTGCGTATCAATCTGGATACCGATCAGCTCAAAGCCACTGTGACCAACCAGGAACAGGAATCAGCGGAAGAGGAAATCAGCGTTGACTATAAAGGCACGCCGCTGGAGATCGCCTTTAACAATGCCTACCTGCTGGATCTGTTAAACGCGATTCCCGACGATAAGGTCAAAATCCTGTTTACAGATGAAACCAGCAGCGCGTTGATCACCCCTGCCGACCCGCAGTATGAACGGCAGTATGTTGTCATGCCGATGCGGCTTTAAGTCCAGTCCAGGGCCCTGAATAAAGGATCCCTATGCGCGCTGCAGCGATTCTTAGTGTTTAAGCTCACCTAATACGACTTTATTCTCGGTAACTTTCTGCACCACATTGGAATAATAATCATCGCGGAATTCGTTAATAACATTTTTAGCCACCGCCTCTTCCACACCACTGCCTAACAACACTTCTTCTGTCAGACGCAGGCTGGTTTCCAGCGTTTCAGAAACGGTTGTGGTCGCCCCTTGACTGATCAATTCCGCACAGTGCTTACGGTCCCTGGCACGGGTGTGAATCGGCATATTGGGATAAAACTGGCGCACCTGCGTCACCAGCCGGTCGACCTGGTTCGGCTCATCCAGAGTTACCACTATCATTTTGGCATGATCAGCGCCGGCAGACTGTAATACCTTGACCTTGCTGGCATCACCGAAAAACACCGGAAAACCCTGCGCGCGGGCTTCTTTGACCCGCTGCTGTTTCATATCCAGCGCGATATAAGGCACACCGGCAGCGCCCAATAACGTACCAACGCGGGCGCCTACTCTGCCGAAACCGGCCAGGATGACATGCTCTTCGCTGTGATCAACGAACTCAGCATAATCTTCATCATCAGGTTCCGGTATATAAAAACGAAGCAGCAGCATGTTGGTTCCTTTCACTACAAACGGTGTCAACACCATGGTCAGCGCAATCACCAGGGTCAGGATATGACTCAGAGAAGATTCCAACACCCCAGAGGCCGCGGCAAAACCGAATAACACAAAACCAAATTCACCGCTCTGGGACAGCAACACACCGGTCTGCAACGAAATATCATGCCTGGCGCCGGTTAACCTTGATAGCAGATAAACCACCAGTGCTTTCAATATCATCAGGCCTAGCGTTAACGCAATGATGGTAAACAAATGTTCCCATAAAAGGGCAAAATTGATGCCCATGCCCACTGTCATGAAAAACAGTCCCAGCAAAATTCCCCTGAACGGCAGGATATCGGCTTCAATCTGATGGCGATAATGTGATTCAGCCAGCATCACCCCGGCGAGAAATGCTCCCAGCGCCATTGAAAACCCCACCGATTCCATGATCCATGCCACGCCCAGAACCAGTAACACGGACAACGCGATAAAAACCTCGGGATCCTGACTGGCGACAATACGGCCCATCACCGGATTGAGCAGATAACGACCGGCAACCAATAAAGCAATAATCATCAATACGGCATAGATGGGTTTGAGGCCGACTTCCATCGCTGCCGGGTCACCACCACTGGCAAAATATGACACCAGCGCGAGCAAGGGCACCACAGCCAGATCCTGCAGCAGCAGGATAGAAAATGACATACGACCCATCACGGTCGAGATGCCGCCGCGCTCGGACAGCAGTTTCAGACAGAATGCGGTAGAGGATAATGCCAGACCGAAACCGACGATGATGGCACTTTTTTGTGACACGCCAAACCACAAGGCAAGGCCATAAATCAGGCCGGCGGTGATAAAAACCTGCCCCATCCCCAGACCAATCACCATCCTGCGCATCTGCCACAATTTATCGGGTTTGAGTTCAATACCGAGTATAAAAAGCAGGAAGACGACGCCAAATTCGGCTAAATGGCGGATATCTTCCACTTCAGTGATGACACCGAAACCCCAGGGGCCGAGGATCACGCCCGCAGTCAGATACCCCAGAATGGCTCCCAGACGGATGGCATGGAAAAAAGGGATAATCACTACCGTTGCCAGCAGCAACGCCAGAATATCAATCAGGTATCCCCCAGCCTCTTGCATTGTTTACCTCATTTCGCTGGGACTGTGACAGGGTTTAACATCAAATTCAGCCCGGCCTTGTATGTTTCGGCTGCCAGTTCTTTTTTACCCTGCTCCATCTGCACTTCAGCCAAAGCCTGATAAGTCTCGCCCCGGGCGCCATGTTCGATACTGGCTCGCAGATATTCCTCAGACTTGGTCCACAGCTCGCTGGCTTTAGCCAAACGGCCCAGGGTCAGCAATAACCACGGATTGTCCTGTTTGTTCTTGAGCCATTTTTCAGCCGTTGCCAGCCGTTTAAGCAAATCACCCTGCTTAATCTGTCCGTATTGGTAGACCAACGCCTCACTCCAGTCTTTACGCATAAATTGCTCTATCAAGGTAATCGCCTGTTCATGCTCACCCTGCTTGATCAAGCCATTGATATAAGGTTTAAGCATCGCCTCCGACTGCCGTATTCTGGTGGGTGACTTTTCCCAGACAGATGCCATTTTTGTCCAATCCTGCCTGGTCAGTGCGGCTTCCAACTGCCCCACTGCAGCTTCTCTGGTTAATGCCTGCACTTCAACAGACTCCAGCACATGTTGTTTGCGCAAAGCCGGCAATACAGCTTGCACTTCCTGCCACTGATTCGTGTCCTGATACAGCGTTTGCAGCAATTGCAAAATATAAGGATGTTTAGGTGCCATTTCACGTAAATGCTGTAATGTCGCCAGTGCCTGCTCCTTCTGGCCCGCTGAAAGTTGCAACTCAGCCTGCACCACCCCCACAGCAATGTCCGCACCTTCCGTGGTTTCATGTGCCAGACGCAGATAGTTATCACGCCTGTCTGGTGCGTTTTGCTTTTGCGCCGCACGGGCTGCTGCCAGATAATGCAAAAGCGGTGTCTCACTGTTACCGGCATGTTTGAGCAAGATACGCTCAGCTTCCGCCCAGCGTCCTTCTTCCAAAGTAATCAGGCCACGCGTCAACGCCTGACTGGCGCGTTTATGTCTCTGCGTCTGTTTCCAGGAAGACAGGCGGGTAGGTGACTGTTTGACCAGCACCAGGCTGCGCAGCAGCATATAAGCCGCAACCAGCAATAAGATAAAGGCCACTGAAAACACCACCAGCGACGTTTCCAGACTCCAGTTACCGTATTGCAGCAACACAAAACCGGGTTCAAAATCCGCGGCCCAGATAAAAGCCGCCCCCAACGCCAGCGCCAACGCAACAATGATTAATAGTTTCATTGCTGATACTCCACCAGCCAGTTCAGCGAAGCTGAGATATCGGGAATGTTGATATCTATATTCTGTTGTTGTAACTGGGTCAGCGTGTTGAGCATCGCATCACGTTCATCACCGGTGAAATAGCGTTTCAGCCAGTCGGCGGCAGTTTGCAGACTATGCTCATAACTGGCAGCGTCCGCATTGAGTAACGCCAGCCGGGCGCTTTCCAGTTGCAACCTCAGATTCTGATAGAGGAAATAGCGCTGCTCGGGGACTAATACTGCAGCTTCGCCGTTTTGATCATGTCGAATCACCACCAGCGAACGGATTTGCTGCCAGACAGCTTTCAACGCCTGACGCCAGTCGGCGTCGGCTGAAGAGTCAGGGGTGATAGGCGCTTTGGCGGAATTGACTTCCGGGCCTTTCACCACACGCAAGCTATCGATTCGATTCGCGGCCGTTTGCAGCTGTATGGCCATGCCGGCAATATCAATATCCGCCAGCGAATCCAGCGCCATTCTTTCTTCTGCAATCAGCGCACGAAGCGGATGTAGGCGATAATCAGACAGTGCTTCCAGCTGCTTATCCGCCAAGGTCAATGCCTGTTGGGCACCGGCGACATCATGTGCCAGTAAAGCGCGTTGATTAGCCATACTCAGCAGGTATTCAATTTCCTGCAAGGCCCATAACCTGAGCAGATCAGTGCTGGAATATTGCTCGCGCGCCAGCAGTTCATTGAGCTGTTTGCCCAATTGCTGCTGTTGTTGCTGTACCTCGCCCAACTGTTGTCTATTTTGTTGCAGGGCCTGGGTCACAGCATCTGTATCACTGTTGAGCCGTTCCAGCTGTTGTTGCTGCAGCTGCTGAAACTGCTGTTGCTGCAGGTATAACCAGCCACTGCTGGAAACTGACAAAATCAGCAGTAAAACAACGGCCAGCCAGAGCCACCTGTTTGTGGTGTATTGCTTTGCTTCATCACTGACAACTTCAGCATCCTGAACGTTGTCGTCAATTTGCTGTTTTTCGCCGTTGTTTGCCATGCTATCCATCCATTTCTGTCAAACGTTGTAATATTGCTTTATCGTCGGCATCGGCCGTCACAAACACCCGTTCGAATCCCAGTGCTAAAGCATGTTGTTTGATGCGCTCACTCAGCACCACCAATGGTTTTTTTATCAGTATAGCCATATCCGGACCGAACAGCTGGTACAGATTATTGACCCCTGCGACGCTGGTACAAATGACTTTATCCGCTGTCAGCGCTGTGGCCAGGGCCGAGGTATCAGGCGCTGCCAGCGCACGTCGATACACTTCCATATAGCTAATACTAGCACCTCTGGCCGCAAGGGTATCAGCGAGCAGTTCACGCCCCCCCACACCTCTGACAATGAGTACCTGTTGATTGGCAATCTGCTGCATGGCCTCCATCGCTAACAAACCTTCACTGCCAGTTGCCCGGGCCGGTTGCAGGTCGACCTTAAGCCCCTGGGCACGCATCGCCGCTGCCGTGCCATTACCGACAGCTGCCAGTTGCAAGGCCTCAGGCAAAGGGTGCTGCCAGCCAGCAACAAAACAGTCAACCGCATTACGACTGACAAATATCAGCCAATCATAAACATTTAACGGCTGTTGATTCCACAAAGCCGGATCCACCGCTTCAATATCAATAACAGGCAAAACAATCGCTTCACCGCCTGCATTCTCAATCAGGATTGCCAGGATTTTGGATTGTTTAAGCGGCCGGGTAATCAGAATTTTCTGCCCGGCCAGTACCTGCTCAGTCACCATAAACATCGGCCAGGATCTTGTCAGCCCCTTTACCAAGCAGGATTTCTGCAACCTCGATACCCAGTGCCTCAGCGCGGGAGGCATCGCCGCGAACCTCCGCCGTTAGGGTTTCAGTGCCATCCGGACGGCCCACCAGGCCGCGCAACCACAATTGATCGCCTTCCAATATGGCATAACCGGCAATAGGAACCTGACAGCCCCCGGCCAGACGGCGGTTCAGAGCCCGTTCCGCAGCCAATACAATCGCCGTTTCAGGACAATGCAGCGGCGCTATCAGCGCATTCATGTCTTCATCGTCAATGCGGGTCTCTATACCCAGCGCGCCCTGGCCGATAGCCGGCAGGCTTTGCTCCGGGGTTAACGCGCTGCGGATGCGATCATCAAAACCCAGTCGTTTCAAACCGGCCATGGCCAGAATAATGGCATCAAACTGACCTTCATCCAGTTTGCGCAGCCGCGTATTCACATTGCCCCTGAGCGGCAATACTTCCAGATCCGGTCGGTACATGCGCAGCTGACATTCGCGGCGCAGGCTGGAAGTGCCGACCCGGGCGCCCTGCGGCAGTTCATCGATGGTTTGATAATGATTGGAGACAAACGCATCATGCGGATCTTCACGCTTGCAGATCACCGGCAAATGTAAGCCTTCCGGAAACTCAACTGGCACGTCTTTCATCGAATGTACCGCAATATCGGCGCGGCCTTCCAGCATGCCCTGCTCAAGTTCTTTGACGAACAGCCCTTTGCCGCCCACTTTCGCCAAAGGCGTGTCCAGAATGATATCTCCCTGGGTTTTCATCCCTATCAGCTCGACTTCAAGATCGGGGTACAGAGCCATCAACTGGGCTTTGATAAATTCAGCCTGCCAGATAGCCAGAGGACTGTTGCGGGTGGCGATGCGTACGGTTTTAATGCTCATTAATGCGGTCACTTCAAATTGATTTATCGATAAACAATATCTGATTCTAGCATTTCACACCTTGACTCTCGAGTAACCGCGTTATAATGGCGCCTTATTTATAGTCCTGAATTGATCACCATGACAACAGCCAATAAAAAACTCTCATCGGCCCGACTGACCCAACCCACCGACAAATTTGTCGAGGAATTTACCGCTTCGGTGCAATTCGATCAGCGCATGTTCCGCCAGGATATCCGTGGCTCGATCGCCCATGCCACCATGCTGGCTGAAGTCGCGGTGCTGACTACGAAAGAACGGGATCAGATTATCAATGGTCTGCAGCAGATCGAGCAGGAAATCGAAAACGGCGAATTCGAGTGGTCGATTGCCCAGGAAGACGTGCACATGAATATCGAAGCGCGGCTGATCGCGCTGATTGGCGAAGTCGGTAAAAAACTGCATACCGGCCGCTCGCGAAATGATCAGGTGGCGACCGATGTGCGTTTGTATTTGCGTGACATGATTGCGCCGATTCGCCTGCAGCTTAACCGCTTGCAGGAAGCGTTACTGGATGTCGCCGAACGCGAAGCCGACACCATTATGCCCGGTTTTACCCATCTGCAAACCGCGCAGCCGGTGACCTTCGGCCACCATATGCTGGCCTGGTATGAAATGCTGGTCCGTGATACCGAACGTCTCGATGACTGCGCAAAACGGGTTAACAGCATGCCGCTGGGCGCTGCCGCTTTGGCGGGCACAACTTTCCCGATTGACCGCGAAATGACAGCGAACTTGCTGGGTTTTGACAGGATCTGCCAGAACTCGCTGGATGCGGTCAGTGACCGCGACTTTGCCATCGAGTTCAACAGCTTCGCGGCGATTCTGATGATGCACCTGTCGCGTTTCTCCGAAGAGCTGATTATCTGGTCGTCGGCACAGTTCGATTTTGTCGATCTCGGCGATGCCTTCTGCACCGGCTCATCGATCATGCCGCAGAAGAAAAATCCCGACGTGCCCGAACTGATTCGCGGCAAGACCAGCCGCGTCTACGGCAATATGTTCAACCTGCTGACTTTGATGAAAAACCAGCCGCTGGCCTACAACAAGGACAACCAGGAAGACAAGGAACCGCTGTTTGACACCATTGACACCCTGCTCGGCTCATTACGCGTTTATGCCGATATGATGGCGGTCATTACCGTGAAAAAAGACAATATGCGTCAGGCCGCTTTACGCGGTTATGCCACCGCCACCGATCTGGCCGATTACCTGGTGCGCAAGGGCACGCCGTTCCGTGATGCTCATGAAGTGGTCGGTCTATCAGTCGCCTACGGCATTAAACATAACAAGGATCTGTCAGAAATGAGCCTGGAAGAACTGCAGCAGTTCTCCGATCAAATCAGCGACGATGTATTTGAAGTACTGACCTTGGAAGGCTCGGTAGCAGCCCGTAACCATCTTGGCGGCACAGCACCAGAACAAGTCCGGGCTGCAATCAAGAAAGCCCGACAACAGCGTTAATGCAGACTTGATAGCTGCATGATGACTGACCATAACGGCGGCCACTGGCCGCCGTTATTCATCAGGGAACCCACTTAAAATCTCATCGACAGCTCGATATAAGCTGTACGCGGCGCACCAATATCAATCCCGGCACCATAAGGCTGATCCGGTCCGGGGTCAGGGCATAGTATTCCTGGTCGAAGATATTTTTCAGGCCCGCAGCGATCGAAATTCAAAGCTGCAAAGAATGATTAATCTGAAAAAAATAACCCCGGCAAACATGCCGGGGTTATTTCTACTCAGCTCTTAACCAAGTTCATCAATGATGATTTCACTGATCTTAGTTGTGGTGTTCAAATGCCTCATTTTCATGTTTGATAATTGAGACAATAAGGCCAGCCACGATGGCTGCAACACCAAGTGCAAACACAACCAGTGCAAAAGGATTATCTGCAAAGGTAAAATAGGCACTCACATTTTCCCAAGTTGTAATTGAACTACCCATGATTACGCTCCTGTTGTTTCGTTAGCCAGTTTGTTTGGGACATCACTTGAAGCCACAGCGGGTACACCGTTCGCTTCCGGATAAGGCTTGGCAAGAATTTCCACTTCATCGATGCCGATATCTTCACACGCGTCAGGTACACGCAGAATATTGGCTTTCTTGAGCAGCAGTGACAAACCATAGCCCGGGATAAAGCCCACTAGCCCCATTATGGCTGCGCCCACTAACTGGCCGACGAAGCTTATCGCAGGCGCACCATCAACCGCGTTAGGTGTGCCGCTAGCAAATACGCCAACCAGCGCGACAGCGACGATACCGGCAAAGCCGTGCACAGACACTGCACCCACGGCATCATCAATCCCGCGTTTTTCCAGAAATTTAGCAAAATGAACGGACAGCAGCCCCATACAAGTGGCAATCACAAAAGCCAGTGCCGGGTCATAGATATCCAGACCGGCCGCGACAGAGATGATGCCGACCAGACCACCTGACATGGTCCAGAATGGGTCACGGGTCGCCAGATAACAACCGATCACACCGCCGGCAAAGCCCATCAGCGTATTGAAGGCAAAAGCAGAGAGATTGGTTGGGGTGCCGTAAATGGTTGTCCAACCGGTTTCACCGCCATTAAAGATAATGCAGCCACCCAGGAAGCCGAAGAAACCAAAGATAATCATCATCAGGCCAATCAGTGTCATCGGCAGATTATGGGGCGCTATCGTTTGGGCCACACCATTGATGAATTTACCTTTACGCGCGCCCAGGTTTATCAATACGCCAAGCGTAAAGAAGCCGGCCACAGCATGTACAACCCCTGATGCACCGACATCGTGATAACCCAGTTTAGTCAGCAACCAGCCGTCCGGATGCCAACCCCAGGCACCGGCCAGAATCCAGACCGCACTGCCCAGGATCACGGTCAATATCAGAAACGCGCTGACACGGATACGTTCGATGACCGCGCCAGACATGATAGATCCTGTAGTCGCACCAAACAGGGCAAATGCCGCCCAGAAGACACCGGTTCCCATATCCTGCACATCCGGTCCCATACTGGCCGACCAAGGCAAGGCTGCCGTCGCCTCCACCGGAATAAATCCACCGGGGAATGCATTATAAATCCACCAGCCAAACAGATAGAAGGTCGGGATAATCACCGCCACTGCAAGAATATTCTTTATCCCTGCGGCCAGCGCATTTTTACTGCGTGATGCCCCCATTTCATAAGCCAGGAAACCGGCATGAATCATGATCATAATGGCGGTACACCACCAATAGAACACCTCAACATTCATTGCCTGATGCATTTCAAAAACTGCTTGCTGCGCATCTAGCGTTGCCTGCAGCGACTCTAGCGTAGGCGTTTTTTCCATCTTTCAGTCCTCTTTCTCAGTTGAAACCACTTGTAGGTCAGTTTTGTTGTCCAGCAAAAAGCTGGTTTGTACGGCATGGCTATCAATGATCTTGTCAGTAGAGCGATCCTTGATAGCTACGCCTGAACACTGCAGTCTTCGCGCTTCACTCAGCAGATAAAGACATTTCCTGGCCGCGCCTGAATAAGAAAGGCCGGCTATACGTACGTTGGAAATACAATTGCGTTTGTCATCGGTCAGGCCTCTTTTAGGAGCCCAGCTCAGATACAGCCCCAAACTGTCGGGAGAACTGAGACCAGGTCGTTCTCCAATGAGTACCAAAACCGCATGGGCCTTAAGACATTCGCCGACATCGTCGCCAATGGCGACACGGCCCTGTTCCACCAAAGCAATCGGTGCCAGGGAAACAGACGCCTGTTCATGGCTGAGTGCCGAGACCAGTTCACGGATGAACGGCAGCGCATTTTGCTTAATCGCCGTCGCTGATAGGCCATCAGCCACCACCAAAACCAAATCAAATGGCTGCTGTGACCGACACTGCGTTAATAACTGCCGTGATGCTTCATTCAGTTGTCTGCCCCGGTCCGGACGCTGTAAATAGGTCCTCCGATCCGGCGCTTGGCTGTGGAGTGTCAAAGGTGGCGCTGAATTTAACAGCGGATAGTCCTCAGCGAGTTGAAGCAGGGCCTGTTTAAGGCTGTCCCAGTCCATCGCGGTATGTACAGCGTCACGCGCCTGGGCATGGGCCAGCTGAAAGTCGAGTGACGCCTGTGTCGGGGTGCTGATACCTGCCCGGCCAATCCCGATTCGGGCAGCAGTAAACTGACGCAAACGACGCCAGGGATTATCAATCACACCGCGCCAATCCTGGCCATACGCCTCATGGTTAGGGGACTCAACGGGTTTAACTATGTGCTTCCCTGCTGTTTCCCTGTCAGGTAAAACAGTCACCCTGGCAGCAAATGCCGGTGGCAGTTGAGCATTCAGCCGGACCCCAGCCGCATTACTCATGATCTGCATCTTTTCCAGCCAGGTTTCAAATTCCGGGGCGGCCCCCAATCCCAGCACACGACGGGCATAAAGGGCATCATGAAAAGAAGTGGTCTGATAGTTCAGCATAATGTCGTCAGAACCGGGAATCCCCATCACAAAGGAGCAACCGGCGGTACCCAGCAAGGTCAGCAGATTATCCATATCATTCTGATCGGCTTCAGCATGGTTGGTATAACAGACATCACAGCCCATTGGCAGGCCGAGTAATTTGCCGCAGAAGTGATCTTCCAGGCCGGCGCGGATAATTTCTTTGCCATCAAACAAATATTCCGGGCCAATAAATCCCACCACGGTATTCACCAACAGCGGATTAAATTTTCTGGCCACGGCATAGGCTCGGGCCTCGCAGGTTTGTTGATCCAGGCCATGATGGGCATTAGCAGAAAGCGCACTGCCCTGCCCGGTTTCGAAATACATGACATTCTGGCCCACGGTGCCGCGTTTTAATGCCAGCGCGGCCTGTTGCGCCTCTGCTAGTATGGCGAGATTAAAACCAAAACTGCTGTTGGTTTTTTCTGTACCGCCTATGGATTGAAATACCAAATCCACCGGTGCACCGTTTTCGATACACTCCAAGGTATTGGTGACATGGGTCAGCACGCAGGACTGTGTCGGAATCTCATAAAGTGAAATCACTTCATCCATTAACGACATCAGGCGTGTCGCCTGCGTGACATTATCTGTGGCCGGATTAATGCCAATCACCGCATCACCCGAGCCATACAGCAAACCATCAAAAATACTGGCGGCAATGCCATTCACATCATCGGTGGGGTGATTGGGCTGTAGCCTCGTAGACAATCTTTTCGGTAAACCAATCGTGTTTCTAAAAGCCGTGACCACTCGACACTTCTGCGCGACCAGAATCAAATCCTGATTACGCATGATTTTGCTGACAGCGGCAGCCATTTCCGGGGTAATACCTGAGCATACCTGGGTCAGGATCTCTGTCGTCGTCTCATCAGAAAGCAACCAGTTACGAAAATCACCTACTGTCAGATGGGAAATCCTTTCAAAGGCAGCAGCATCATGGTCATCAATAATCAGCCGAGTCACTTCATCCTGTTCATAAGGCACTAAAGCTTCATTAAGGAAGACTTTCAGTGGGGTTTCAGCCAACAGCATTTGTGCTACAGCCCGCTCTTCAGCACTTTCAGCTATCACACCTGCCAAGCGATCTCCCGAACGAGACGGACTAGCCTTAGCCATCAGTTCTGCTAAATCCGCAAACTGATAGGTTCTGCTTCCCAAGAAGTATCGATAAGTCTGTGACATAAAATGCTTTAAATCCAGATGGCTGGAACAAAAATTGCCTTACAATAAACAAAGTTTCCTAGAATGAATGCGAAATCTATACCTCGGGCATATCGAAAAATGGCAAATTTCTTTTATCTTTATATTCAGCCACTTACTTCTTTTTAAATGAAGCAATAATCGAAAGGTAAAGCCGATGGAACAGAACAAAGCGGGGGTTGCACCAGAACGAAGCAGTAACGCATCAAATTGGGGAATACTGGAGGCCACCGATCCTGATGAGCAGGCACATAACCTAAGAAACTGGCAGCAACAATATGATCAGATAAGCCGGGGCCCGTTTTATGGCCGCATTGAAGAAGTCAGCTCCAAGCGTATTCATGCCTTTCGTGAACACACAAGCCAGACGGTTCGTCAGCAATGTAACGTGTGGCCAAATTCAGTCTGGCTGGGATTTTCATCGGACGAGAAATCCTGCCGAATTAACGGCCATCAGGTAAACCATCAGCTCTTGATTGTCAGACCGGGTGATACCCAATTTGAACTGGTCACACCTGAAGAATTTAATATTTTCGGTATTGTTGTCAGTCAAGAAAGCCTGCATGAAGTGGCTCAGAAGCAAGGCATCATTCTGGACGCAACCGTATTTAACTCACCTTTACGTGCCTGGCAGTCCCGTAAACTGAACATCCTGAGATATGTGTTGAATGAACTGCTTAAACCTGAGCATGCTGGTCTTTCCAGACCTATCCAGGAAGAAAACCTGATCATGGCAGTATTAGACGTGTTGCAGCAAAATGACGGCCAGATTCATGAAAAACCCAGCTTTATCAAACGCCGTGCGGTAGTTGAAAAAGTCAGCGCCTATCTTGAAGCCCATCCCGATAAACCCTTCACAATTACCGAACTGTGCGAACTAACCCATGTCAGTCGACGCACAATGCAATACTGTTTTGAGGATGTACTGGGGATCAGTCCTTTACGCTGTATCCGTATATCACGCCTTAATGCAGTAAGAAGACGACTGCTGCAGGGACTCGAAGAGGGGGAGACTATCTCAATGGTGGCGCAACAGTGGGGATTCCTGCATGCAGGCCAATTTACCCATGATTACACCCGGTTATTTGGTGAGAACCCCTCGGTTACACTGATACGCAGTCAAAACTGACTCACACTGCAGAACACTTTCATCATAAAAAAGCCAGCCGCCCGATGAGTAGAAGGCGACTGGCCGAGAGATGGGCAGCAACTAGGCTGTTTGATGGTAATTTTTCAGGCAACAATAGAGGCGGGGAAGAAAGAGCAATACCCCCTAGATAGAGGCACTGATACTCAGATAAAGCTCATCAGTTTCACTACCCTGGAAGGTTTCTCCATCACTATCGGTATCGCTGTAGCCCACGGTAACATCAAACTTGCCAACCGTTTTGCTTAAGGCAATACCATAGTAATCGTAGCTATCAACATCATAAAAATCGTCATCCAGCTTCTGAGTACCATAATGCAGGGTCAGTCCCAGTTCATACGGCAAGCTCAAATCCAGAGAACTTTCAATCGCTGTAGCATCACCGGTTTCAGCAAAAAAATCGGGTGAATGCAAAACCGATACGCCTAATGTGGGAGCCAATGAAGTGTCAAAGTTATAGGCTAGGGAGCCACCATATTCCCAATAAGCCAGATCGCCGATATCTTCCGGATCGCCTGAACCCGCCTCTCCCGGATAGTCGTAATAGATCACATCGAGAGAATAAGCAAAACCATTAATTTCGCCGGTGTAGCCTCCGTAATAATCAATCTCAAAAGATTCGGTTTCTACAGCATCAATGGAACTCGCCCAAGTGCCCAAGTAAAAGCCGTTATATCCCCAATCAAAACCACCACTGACCGCACCGTGATCATCTGACAAAGTGATACCGCGGAACAGGTAGTTTGTGGTCAATCCGATATTGGCACTGAAGTTATCCACATCCATTGCCCCATCGGCAAGACTCATCGATGAGAACAAAGATGTTGATGACAGCACTATCAAACTGCATATCGATTTTTTCATTAAAGGTCTCCAAGTGAAAAATAACGCTATAGACTTGTCTGCCTGGCATCGCTTGATACGAACCGACTCGCAAATCCCCGCTTAAGCGCTGCGAAATGTATTCCGCGATACTATCGGAAACTGGCAAACCTTAATTACCTATATTTTTCATATGGTTACAATGAATCAATAAATAGGTTTGAGTATAAAATCTCATTCACAGACATAGGGGCATGCACTAAAAATGTCCAAATGCAGCCACAGTGGTGCGAAGAAGAAGGGATCGGCTATACAATCAGGCTTCTATCCATCCGCTCCGCCCCTTCCCGCAAGGTGGGCTAACGGGACTTGCGCAACCAAAGTGCCAGCCCGGTGATACCGAGCATCAAAGGCACAAGGCCAGCCAGACACCAGAATAAACGGCCCGGTAGGCCGAGAAACTGGCCCGTGTGCAAAGGTAACTGCCACTCGGCATAACTGTCGCCGGCCAGGTTCTTTGCCGGCTCATCAATATCAAGCACCGTACCGTCAAAGGACACAAACACAAAAGTACGGCCATACGGCGCAGCCTCACCCGGCTGTCTGAGATAAACCGTATAAAGCGCCTTATCCGGCACGATCCTCAAGTAATAGGCTTCAGCGTCCGGCCTGACAGCAAGCGCCCTGGCTATGGCCTTGTCCGGATCCTCAGCCGCTTTGTCGGCCACCTCAGGCAAGGTATCGGGAAACCAGGACGTGGTCGGCAACAACGATGAGACAACCGGCCTGACTGCGTAATCCATATTCCACCACAGCCCGGTCCAGATAATAATGAGGAAAACCACGGCGAACAGCAGGCCGCCCGCCCGGTGCAGGTCGAACATCAAACGCGGCATCCCGGCCGAACTTTTTATGGACAGTGCTTTACGCCACTTGCCTGGTTTAGGCCAGGCCAGCCAGATACCGGCCATAGTCATCAACAACCAGAGTAACGCTACGATACCCAGAAAAGTCTCACCGATACCTCCGGCGGCCAGGCTGTAGTGGAGCCGGTACAAAAAAGGCAGCAAATGCTGACGACCCAGGCTGATCCGGTCGGTATCACGGTCACCCAGGACTTCACCCGAATAGGGATTCAGAAATACCTCATCAATACCTGTCGATTCTCCGGCAAGATAAATGATGACACTGCTACGTTCATTCCGAGGCAGGATAAAGCCATGGACACTGCTACCCGGATATTTTTCAAGCACAGCCCTTGACAGCTTGGCAAATGACTTGGGTGTCCCTGAATCGACAACGTTGTACCAGGCCGGGTTAAACCAGCTATCAACCGTGCGCCAGAAAGCAATAGCCGACCCCGTCAGGCCGGCTATCACCACAAACAGCAGAATGAAGACGCCGATCCACCGATGCAGCTGCATCCAGAATCGGCGCCGGCGCATAGCCGTCATCCAGGACATGCGTTGTTACATATCGACACGTAACGCCACTCCAAAGGTTCTCGGTGCACCGACATCCAGCGAATCATCACCCTGATTGTTGGTGATGTACTCGCGGTCAAACAGGTTTCTGACATAACCGCTCAGGCTGACCTTGTTGCTCAGCTTGTATTCGGCATTCAGGTTGACCAGGGTGATGCCGGGGTTTTTGCGTTCGACTGCTTCGTTATTACCATCGTCATCAAAGTCGTCAATATCCAGCGTAAAGCTGTTGGATTGCGAGACAATGTCGCCAGCGACTCTCAGGCCGTTGTTAAAGGTATAGGCAGCGCCAAACGTAGCCTTGAGTCGCGGTGCAAACTCGAATCGCTTGCCGCTCAGATCAACACCGTCAACCACGAACTCTTGGAACTCGCTGTCGACATAGGATGTGCCGAAGTACAGTTCCAGCTTGGGCGTTACGCGATAATCCGCCGAGAACTCCAGACCCCGCATGCGGGATTCGGCCGCATTGACAACTTCAGCGATGTCATCGCCATTGCGATCGACTTCCACTTGCTGATCTCTCCAGTTGGTATGGAAGATATTAAGACTGGTGCGCAGCGATTTATCCAGCCAGGCACCGCGCCAGGACAACTCGTAGGTGCTGGTGTATTCAGGATCGTAGGGCAGATGTTCGGTCGAGGTACTCAGGTCCACGCCACCGCCGCGGTAACCGCGCTTCCACTCCAGCCCGATCAGATGATTGTCAGACAACTCGTGGCTGATACCGACCTTCGGCAGCAGTTCGTTGAAGGTTTTTTCCATATCAGCGCTGGACACGGTGGCAAAACCGAGTGGATCGGTGTAGTTGAACCTGGTGTGGTTTTTCTCCCGGTCATAGCGCAAGCCGCCATGCAGTTGCCAGTGGTCGGCGAACTCCCAGTTCGCTTCGCCGAAAACAGCCGTGTTCCTGATATGCGCATCACCTTCCACCACCAGGGCCGGGTCGGGGATTCCGTCCAGTTTCAGGTTGATCTGATCGAGTATATCGTTGGTATGAGTACCGTAATAAGCCCCGAAAAATCCGGTCAGGCGGTCGCCGTCATAATTCAATCGCAGTTCCTGATTGAGCAGACGTTGCTCGTGTTTGCGCACGGCCTCACGCTCGCGATCCACGCCCGAGTCGAAATCCAGCAATGCCCGGTATTTAGCCCAGGTGCCGCTGGAAGTGCTGGTCAGCGTCCAGTTATCCGACAGGTAATAATCCAGCTTGGCGACGGCCGCATTCTGATCCAGCGCGTTTAATTCCTTCGTGTTCAGGAAATGCTTGTAATAGAAAGGTCTGCCGTTTTCGGCACTGACCGTATGCGCGCCACGCTTGTTTTCGTTGCGCGAGACGGTCAATAGCAGATCCAGCTTGTCGGTCGGCTGAATAAGCAGCTTACCGCGGGTCGTCACCGCACGGCTGGCATTGCCGTCGGTATCCAGGGTTTCATTACGGATGTAGCCGTCATCTTCCTGGTAATCAAACGCCAAGCGGCCGGCAACCACATCATCGACAAGCGCGCCGCCCGCCACGAACGACGCGCCCTGTTCGCCGTATTTGCCGATATTGGTCTGGGCGGCAAACTCAGGTTCATAAGTCGGATCTTTCGTTTTCATCACCACCGCACCGGCCAGTGAGTTACGCCCCTGGGTAGTGGACTGAGAACCGCGGAAAACCTCGACCTGCTCCACATCCCACAGGCGCAGCGGATTCAGCGTTACCAGTCTGTGGGTCTGCACAGCACCGTCGACAAACACGGATATTGCACCATTCATGGTAGCTGCGCCCTGCTCGTCAAAACCGTCCACCGGCACGCCGCGAATGCCCCAGTTTTCATTACCGCTCTGCGTATAGACGCCCGGCGTTCTCGCCATGATGTTCTGCACATCGTTATCGGCATGCTTGCGGATATCGTCACTGGTGATAACCGCGACACTGGACAAGGTGTCTTCCAATCGCCTTTCGATCTTTTCCCCGGTCACCGTCACAACGGGCAAAGCCAGTGTTTCTTTCACCTCAGCAGGCACGGCTTTCTGCAAGGTGTAACTGCCATCCTGGCGCCGGACCATTTGCAGGCCGCTGCCGGCCAGCATTTGCTGCACAGCTTCGCTGGCAGTGTAATCGCCGGAAACCGGGGCAGCAGTCAAACCTTCAGTAAGCGCCGGGTCAAATGACAGGGCCATGCCGGCATTGACGGCGAAGTTAGACAAAGTGGTGCCCAGCGGACCGGCGGGAATCTGGTAGCTTTGCACTCCCGTCTGGCCACCGGCATAGCTGTTGCCGGCGACGCTGACAGAGGCGGCCAGCGCTACGGCCAGAACGGTTTTACGAAAGCCCGGTTTCAGACGGAGTTGAACAAGCGACGGCTTGTTCCGCTTAATGTTACGCATTCGGCTGTTCCTTAAAATTCAAAGCAATAAAAGTGTTTTCACCTTTATTGCCAGCCGAAAAACAAAAAAGTATCACGTCATCTCAAAAAAATTTAACGCGGTAGCAACGTCACCCAAAAGCCGCCCATTCGTGAAGCCAACGCGACAGGATAAGTCGAAACCAGCATATTCAGCGACTTTTCGGGATCGGACACCGGGTAAGCGCCTGAAATTCGCAAATCGGCAATAGCCGGATCACAGCGCAAAAGCCCGCTGCGGTAACGCGACAGTTCCGTCACAAAGTCTCCAAGCCGTATGTTATCGGCCAGCAACATGCCGCGTGTCCAGGCTGTGGCAGCCTGTCCCGCCGGTTTCACATCGCCGACGGCATCCTCTGTAAAAACGGCTTGCTGACCGGCGGAAAGTACAATGTTATTCTCCGCGCCGGCCTGGCCGGGTTCGATACGTACGGCCCCTTCAAGCACCGTTAGTTCGGTTTTACCTGGATACTGGCGTACATTGAAGCGGGTACCCAGGGCTTCCATTCGCCCCTGTGCGCTGACAACCAGAAACGGACGGTGCGCGTCTCCCGGGTCTTGTCCTGTTTCAATCAGTATTTCACCGCGGTGTAGCCGAACCACCCGGTGCTGACTATCAAAATGGATATCAACAGCGGTAGCGGTATTCAGTGTCATCTTGGTACCGTCGGCCAGTTGCAAGTCCCGGCTTTCGCCGCTGGCCGTGTGGTAATCGGCGCTCCAACCCTGCGAGTTGGCAAAACGCCAACTGCCCCATCCGACCGGGGCAACAAGCAATACCATCAGCAGCTTATTAAGCGCCGCCCGGCGTTTCTTGTCGACATGACGACCTAATGCAGGCATGGCCAGGGATGCCGGCAGCTTGCCCAGCTTTCGCATCAACAACTCGGCGCGGGCCCAGGCAGCAGCATGATCCGGGCAGGCCTGCCGCCAGCGTTCGAAAGCCCGGCGATCCTCTTCACCGACATCATCCGCGTTTAGCCTGACCAGCCAGTCGACGGCCTGCTCCATTACTTCCGGCTCTAACTCATTCAGGCTCTTGGTCTGACTCATTGCTTTTACATCACCATTAAACAGTGGCTGAATGCCTGCTTCATATAGCGCTTAACGGTAATCAAGGACACATCCAGCCGGCTGGCGATGTCCTGATATTTAAGCCCCTCGATTTGAGATAACAGAAAGGCATGTTTGACCGGTAATGGCAGGCTGTCGAGCATGGCATCGATTTCATGCAGGCTTTCCAGAATCAGGTAACGCTGCTCTTCCGACGGGGCAGCCTGTTCCGGCAGTTGTGCTAGAGCGTCCAAATACGCCTGCTCCAGAGACTGGCGCCGATACCAGTTCACCAGAATGCCCCTGGCGATCGTGGTCAGAAAAGCGCGGGGTTCTTTAATCGCCGTTTCAGGTCCGGCCAATACGCGGGTAAATGTATCCTGCGCCAAATCTTCGGCCTGATAATCACAGCCCAGCCTATGCCGCAGCCATTGATAAACCCAGCCATGGTGCTCTCTGTAAAGTGTTTCGATGTTCTGCTGCGCCATGCTTATATTTCAGCAAGTTACGATTGATAATGAGATACATTATCTTTTACATCGCTATTTGGCAAGTCATCTACGCTGGCAATATATACCCAAGTTACCTCAAAATGCAGGTTTCATGGCACACATCCCTGTGTGCCACCTTCGGCAAGGTGCAATTCTGTTCCTGACAGAATTGTCAGAGCTATCGCAGCGCTTTCAATGTAAGGCGCACTGGTGAAGGAATATGAGTATCTTTCAAGCCAGTGCAACGCAGCAGTGGAAGCGCTGCGAAGTTCCCGAAGGGCGGGGCTAAAAGGTCAACCGGCACTGCCATTCCTCTCGGCAAAGGCCGCGCTCATCTCCGAAGCCATGCGGGCGACACGCTCCGAACAGCCCTTTTCCCCCATCTGCTTACGCACGCTCAGCAGGCCGCCGCGGATAGCTTCGGCATAGGCCGAATCCTCGATGATCTTGATGATCTCGTCCGCGAGGGCCGTCGGCGTCGCTGCGTCCTGAATAAATTCTCTGACCACGCCCCTGCCGGCAACGATATTGGCGAGGCTGATGAAAGGAATTTTCACAAGCCGCTTGCCGATGGCGTAGGTTAGCGGCGCCATTTTGTAGACAACCGCCATCGGGGTGCCGACCAGCGCCGTCTGCAGCGTCACCGTTCCTGAAACAGTAATGGCGGCGCAGCAGGCGTTGGCGACGTCGTAGATGTTCGCCTGCGTCAGCGTGACCGGCAGGTTTCTTTGGGAGAGCTTTTCTCTGACAATCTCGGGATCGAGCGACGACGCGACGGGAAGGAGAAACTGTACCTCAGGACAGCGCTGCCTGATAAGTTCGGCGGCATCGACAATGGTATCGAAAATATAGCGAAGCTCATTGCGCCGGCTGCCCGGGAAAAGCCCGATCACGGGACGCGCCGCATCGAGGCCCAGAGACGAAAGCAATGCCTTCTTGTCCAGCCGCACTTGCGCATCTTCCAGCAGCGGATTGCCGACATAGCTGACGTCGATGTCATAGCCTCGGTAAAAATCGGCCTCAAAGGGCAGAATAACCGCCATGCGATCGACCAGCCGGGCGATCTTTTTGGCCCGCCCCTGCCGCCATGCCCAGATCTGGGGACTGATGTAATACAGCACGGGAATCCCCGCCTTTTGGGCCTGCCGCGCCAGCCGCAGGTTGAATTCCGGAAAATCAATCAGAATCAGCAGATCCGGACGCTCCGGTCCATGGATGATCTTTTTCAGCCGCTGCAAAGCCCGGTAGATCACCGGAAAATATTCGATGACCTCCACGATTCCCATCACTGCCAGTTCCTCGCTGGAGATCAGGATATCGCAGCCGGCCGCCGCCATGCTGTTGCCGCCGACGCCGAAAAAGACAAGCTCCGGATCGATACGCCTTGCGGCCCGCACCAGATTGCCACCGTGCAGGTCGCCGGAGGCTTCCCCGGTCACGATCAAGGCACGACGCTGTGGCCGGTGAGGCGTTGCAGGACTTTTCACGCCGTCAGCACCACGGCACAGATCCTGTCGATCTGCGCCTCGGTCAATTCCGGATACATAGGCAAGGAGAGGACCTGAGAGGCGACCGCTTCGGTGACGGGCAGCGAAACATCTGCAAAACGCTCACGGTAGATCTCCTGCCGGTGAAGCGGTATCGGATAATAGACGGCACTGGCGATCCCCGTTTCCGCAAGCGCCTTCTGCACCGCATCGCGTCGTTTCGTCAGCAGGGTGTACTGGTGATAGACATGGGTGCCCTTGCCGTCCTCCACCGGCGAGCGTCCCTCCCAATCCTGGAGGCGCTCGGTATACAAAGCCGCGTTGCGACGCCGGGCCTGGTTGTAGCGGTCAATCTGTGGCAGTTTCGCCCGCAGCACCACAGCCTGTAGTTCATCAAGGCGGCTGTTATAGCCGATAACAGCGTGGTGGTAGCGCTCCTGGCTGCCGTGATTGGCCAGCACCCTTACCGTATGGGCCAGATCATCGCTATCGGTGACGATCATGCCGCCGTCACCGTAGCAGCCGAGGTTTTTGCTCGGGAAAAAAGAAAAACAGCCGAAATCGCCAAAGCTGCCCGTCATCTTGCCGCCGTAGTCGGCACCAAACGACTGGGCGCAGTCCTCGATGCACTTCAGATTGTATCTGCGGCACAGTGCGGCTATCGGTTCGAGATCGGCCGGCTGGCCGAAAAGATGTACGGGCAGGATGGCGCGGGTGCGGGGGGTTATGGCCGCCTCGATCAGATCCACATCGATGTTGAAGGTCTCCGGATCGATATCGACAAAAACCGGCTCGGCGCCGACGTAGGAGATTGCCTCGGCGGTAGCAATAAAGGTAAAAGCGGTCGTGATGACTTCGTCACCGGAACCGATACCTGCGGCACGCAGCGCCAGGTGCAAGGCATCGGTGCCGGACGCGACGGCGATGGCGTGCTGAACACCACAATATGCGGCAACTTCAGTTTCCAGTGAGCGCCCCTGCGGGCCGAGAATGAAGTGTGTCGTTTCTAGCACTTGGCGAAATCCGCTTTCGATCTCGTCGCGCAGCGATTCGAACTGAATTTTGAGATCCACCATCGGAATATCCATGTTCTTGCTCCGGAAAAAACGTCAAAAGAACAGCGCGGCAAAGCCCTCTCTCCGATGATTTTGGGATAACAACGGGGCAGGGAGTGATTTCATGCCAGCTTGCGATTGATCCGCAAGGCCAGTCCGAGAGCGCGTTTCCCCTCCTCGCCACTCACCAGCGGCGGTGTTCCTTTACGCACAGCATCGAGAAATGAGCGAATCTCCTCCAAAAGCACATCGACTTGTTCGAAAATGCGCTCTTCCATGGAGGTTTCCGGAAGTCCGGGTATTGGTAATCCGTTTCCACCTTTGCGCAAAATGGAAATCTTGCAAGCCTGGTAGTCGATGGAAATATAGGCGTCGGGCTGGAAGATGCGGATTTTGCGCATCGTTTCGCGGCTAACGCGACTGGCGGTAACATTGGCCACGCAACCGTTTTCAAACTGCAGACGCGCGTTGGCGATGTCGACTTCCTGCGACAGAACCGGAACTCCGACGGAATTAATCATCTTGACGGTCGAAGGGACCAGGGTCAGCAGGATATCGATATCGTGGATCATAAGATCGAGTACGACATTAACGTCCGTGCCCCGAGGTTTGAAGGGGGCAAGCCGGTGCGATTCGATGAAGACCGGATTGTTGAGTACCCCTTTGAGAGCCATTATCGCGGGATTGAAACGCTCAAGGTGCCCTGCCTGAAAAACCAGTTTCTTTTCAGTCGCGATAGCGATCAGTTCATCGGCTTCTTCAACAGTTTGGGTTATCGGCTTCTCCAGGAGGATATGGCAGCCGGCACTGAGGAAATCCCTAGCGACATCATAATGGAACTGGGTGGGAACGGCGATCGAAACAACATCGGCTTTGTCGAGAATCTGACGATAATCATCATACGCAGCGGTGCCGACTTCGGTGGCGACTTGTTGTGCACGTTGCGCATCGATATCAACGACAGCGACGAGATCGACTCCCGACAGCGCAGCGTATTTCTGTGCATGAAAGCGTCCGAGATATCCGACGCCGATGACAGCCGCCCGCAGTGTGGTCATTGCACCAATCTCCTTGTTTATTCAAGAATCCTGGAGCCAGAATCGAGAAGTCAGGAACGGGTTGTTCTCAGTCTTCTCTCTTCCGTCCTATGTCTACCCCTAACGGCCAATCCCGCTTGCTGACGCGAAATAAACATATTTAGAAGCATAAAAGCCCTTTCCCGAACACACAACCCATTTTTTGAGCTCGACCAGACAGGAAGCGAACCTCTTTTTACACTGTAACGCTACTCTTCTCACGCGAAAATCTTGCTTTTTGGCCGGTGATCCGACGGCTGATACCGCAGATAGCCCTGCCAACCCTGTGACCACTTTGTCCGTGATTTGATGGTATTGTCGTTTTGTTAGACCCCTATTAAACAGGCCTCCCTTGCCGCCAGCCAAAGGTCAGGGGCATGCGTAGTGCTGCCCTGATAGGAGATTTGCAATTGCCTGGTAAGCGTTTCCAGTGAACGCCTGTGGAAAGGCTCTACAACCAAGAGCTTGTTTATAGTCGCTAAGGCCCGGAAATATCTGAATTTACTTACCCACTACCCGCAATTTGGCGGCGATAAAGTCTTTGTGAGAAACATGCAGCAGGTTTGCCAGCCGCCGGATCACATGCTGTTCCAGTTCATGCAGCTCCTTGTCGGCCCAGGCCAACTGCCACAATGATTCAATCAGCTTGATTTTTTCTTCGGCACTGAACTGCCGGTTGATTTCAGAGGTAAAGCGGTAAAAATCTGTTGCTGACTGATGCGCTTGCTCCGCCTGTTCGATCAAAGCTTCCGCTTCATCCGCAGGTACATCAAACTGACGCTGCAAAAGCACTCGCAGCATTCTTTTTTCCGCATCATGCTGCTCATCATCAACGGCAATGATTTCAACCATCAAGGCAACCGCGGCCAATGCACGAGATTGTGTGTCATCAACCGGCACCTCAGTTGTTTGCAACGACAACGGGTCGGTAAAAATCTGTTTCAGTTTCGCTAACATCGTCTTTCCTAAAGTCGTCTAATAGACCTTATGTCAGTTGTGAAGTTCAGAACCCTCAGGCTTGTTTGAGCATAACCGCTGCCTGATAGCGCGGTTTGCCGTAGCCCGACATGCGGTTGAACTCTTTATGGGTCACCGGAATATAACCGCTGTCGGTAATGCTTTTATTATCGTCCCAATCCACGTCGGGATCGTGAAAATAGACAAAGGTATCGGACACCGACACCACCAGCACCCAATGCGGTGATTTACTCTGATTGAGCCGGTAAGAACTGATCAATACCAAAGCTAAAGCACCCTGATCCAGGTATTGTCTTAATAGTGCCACATCGACTGCGGCCTGTTGCTGCTCGATTTCAAAATTGTTGATTTGCTCGATAAAGTTCTGATGTACGCACTCGATCACCGCTTTTTTATCTTCACTGCGTACACCATTAATAAACGGAATCTCGTCCGAATTACAAATCAGTGTCGTGTTAAGACCTCGCTGAAATGCAGCCAGCGCCAGGCCCTGCGGGCTGCAGCCGCCATGACCGGATGTCATGAAAATGGTGGTCGCTTCACGCCATAATTGCAGTTCCAGTTTCCTGTCCAACATAGTATCGGGTGCAAAGGCTTTCAGGGCCATCATCAGGCAGGCGGAGCCACAGGTGAAATCGGTAGTCTGTGAGTAGTGCGCTACTTGCGGATGGGTGATTTCCGGCAGATGATGCAACACCTTCATCATTCTGAGGGCGTCGGCGTGGTCCTCATAAAAATCACTGACAATATCAAACGGCTGATAACCCAGTTTTTCGTATAGCCGGATCGCCGCCATATTATCGGGCCGGACTTCCAGTCTGAGGAAGCTGCGCCCGGCATCCAGTGCTCTTGTTTCTGCTGCCGCCATCAGTTTGGCAGCCACACCCAACTTGCGATAAGGCTGAGACACAGCCAGAGAATAGACCCGTCCCAGTGAAGTGCCTCGCGAGTAAAGCAGTAAAACATAACCCGCCAGGGTGTCGCCAGCCATCGCAGTCAACAATAAGGTATGACCTTTATCGATCATCCACTTGAAGCTGCGGCGGGAAAGGCGATCAGAGTCGAAACATTGATTTTCCAGCTTACTGAGTGCGTCGACGTCTGCGAGTGTCGCTTCGCGAATAAGCAGCTCAGCGTCCGTTGTGATCGCCATTTTCTGTCAATCCGTCCAGCGCCATTCCGATCACCTGACGGCCACGGAACAGTACCAGTTCCTGCCATTGTCTTTCATCAGGACAGAAAAAGTCCTGCATCGCATGTTTGACGTCCATGGTCGTATCATCCTGCCAGTCAATCTTACCCTGCTGTTGCAGTTGCTGATCGTCAGACAACACTCGCAGCATTTGCTGATTGCCAAAAGTACCGAACTCCAGCGTCAGAAAGCACACATGCTCACCCTGGCTATGCCAGAAATAATCATGCAAGCCCAGTTTAGTGCCCGAACTGGAGGTACCCAGCGCCGGTTCGGTTACCGTCGCGCCAAATAATTCCACGGCATAATCCCGGCCGGCAGTGTCAACAGGATGATCACAAATCAGCTCACCATAACCGTAAGGCCCCAATCCGCTGTGAATATCAATCACAATGATTTTTTTACGGCTGGCCGGCTTGAGCTGTGCTGCCAGCTGTTCGATACACTGACGTGACCAGGAGGCTTGTGTACCGCCATAGTATGGCGCCTGAGGATCTGCATACTGCCCTTGTGACAACATATCCAATTGCTGACGATCTTCCGCCACTGCTGCAATATCTGTTTTGCCATCCTGTAGTTCCCGCCAGATTTCCGTTGCCTGAGAAACAGGCAGGTCGGCATTGAAGTCAACAAAGTTGCGGTTAACGTCTACGCCGTCATGATCATTGCGACTGGCCCAGGCAAAGCCCCACGGGTTAATGGCATGCACCAGTACGACACACACATCCGGCGGCAGGCGCCGATGGCGGGTGACAAAATCAGATTGAATAGCTGAACCCACGGCCCCTTCAACACCATGAAGGCCGGAAACCAATACCAAAACGTTGTCAGCCTTCGGATTACCTGTCCAGGCAATGTCACAGAATAACTTCTCGTTTTTCGGACCTTTTAACGGATGCGGCAGGCTGGTCAGCTTTTCGACTATCGAACTGGTCTCGACATTACTGATAAATTTATCTCGTGCACCAGCGTAGCGCTGCGAAAAAACACTTAAAACGGCATCGGCATACATGGTAACTGGCCTCCTGTACAGAAATTTTTCGCGAAGGATAGGTGAGTTTTCCCATTTTGACCAGCAAATAAAACCAGACGCAAAAATTTTTATCACCTCAATTGCAGAATGCCCTTATTATTCGCATTTAAACAAGACGCTGGCGCAGGAGGAAGCAAAGGCAACTAATGACTAAGCACTTGATAATAGTTGAAAATATTGCCGACTGGGGTCCTTACTTTCCCAGCGAGCAAGTCATCGGCGTAGATAAATATCTACAAGCACCACCGCAGCGCGCCGACAGTCGTGCGCAAATTCTCAACCTTTGCCGCAGTCTGGACTACCTCAGTCGCGGTTATTATTGTTCCATGGTCGCCGAAGCGCGCGGACATAAAGTTTTGCCCGGTTTGCGCACGATTAATGACCTGTCCCGCAAAAGTCTCTATGCCTATGATCTGTCAGATCTGTCGGCACAGCTGAATAAACTGCTGGCTTCAGCGGCGCAGTCACAAAGTTTTGTGCTGAAAATCTGTTTTGGTCAAACACCGGAAGCCTCATTACAAAAACTGGCGCGGCAGATTTTTGAGCAGTTCCCCTGCCCGATCCTGGATGTTGAATTCAGCTTCAAGGGCCACTGGACTATCAGCCGCATCAAAGCCGGCGCCATTAACAAGCTCAATGAAGCGGAACAGGACTTTTTTGCCGAGGCGCTCGACAGCTTCAGTCACCGCCTGTGGCGCAAGCCGCTGAAACGCCGTCAGTTTCGTTACGACATGGCGATTCTGCATAATCCGCAGGAAGCCATGCCGCCCAGTAATGCCGCCGCACTGAAACGTTTTATCAGCAGTGGCCGCCGTATCGGTATTGATGTCGAACTGATCACGCCGAAGGAATATATCCGCCTCGCCGAGTACGACGCCTTATTTATCCGTGAAACCACGGCCACGCATAACCATACTTATAAATTTGCCCGTCGTGCTGAAAGCGAAGGCTTGATCGTCGTCGACGATCCTACATCGATTATTCGCTGCACCAACAAGATCTACCTGAAAGAACTGCTGGCCGCCCATGATCTGCCGATGCCGGACTCGTACCTGCTCTATCGCAATGATCAGGCCGGACTGGACGCCCTGTGTGAACAGGCCTCATTTCCGCTGGTGATGAAAATCCCGGATGGCGCTTTTTCCAAGGGCATCATCAAAGTCAAAAATGCCGACGAACTGCGGCAGCAGGCGCCAGCGTTTTTCCAGCAATCGGCCATTATCCTGTTACAGGAATATATGTACACCGATTACGATTGGCGCATTGGCGTGTTTAACAATCAGGCTATCTATGCCTGCCAGTATTTTATGAGCAAGGGGCACTGGCAGATCTACAACCATCACAGTAAAAAAGGCACTGCCAGCGGTAAATCCAGCGCGATCCCCATCAGCGAAGTACCGGAAAAGGTGATTCGTATCGCAACCAAAGCCGCCAAACTGATCGGCGATGGTTTGTATGGTATTGATATCAAACAAAGCGGCAACCGGATTGTGATCATCGAAATCAATGACAATCCCAGCATTGATGCCGGGGTTGAAGACGCTTATCTGGGCATGGCGCTTTACGATGACATCATGCGCGAATTTCTGCGCCGGCTGGAGCAGAAAAAATCGGCGGGCCGTAGCCATTCATAAATCCGCAGATTTCGCAGATAAGCGCAGATTATTCAAAAAGAGATGGCCACGCGATGACGATTCCTTTTTGGTGTCGGGTGCCAGCCACACGATAGACTTGCTCTGAGCCGCAAGAATCGGCGAAATATGTGGATTTGTTGGAACAGGCTCCCACGCGGAGCATGGGAGCCAGCCAAATTTTTGGAGTTCCTCAGACTCAGAAACTATAAGTAGCCCCGATCTGATAAGTACGCTCCCGACCGGGGAAGAAACGATGTTCTCCGAAAGCAAAGTCAGCACGGTCAGCATATTCTTCATCCAGAATATTTTTGATTTGTCCATGCAATGTCAGTTTTTCAGTCACCCTGGTTGTCACCCGCAGATTCAGCAAGTCATGCCCGTCATATTCATTCTCATTGGCCGGATCTTGTTCGAAATCAGGACTGGATTGTTTCGCTATCGCTCGCAATGACAATACC
>NZ_JAPDMV010000024.1 GCF_026319305.1 Methylophaga sp. OBS4 | reverse complement strand
GGGCAAATTGTGACTGAAAGCTGGCGTGCCTCGGTATCCGGCATCCAGCGCCGACTCAAAATCGGTTATAACCGGGCAGCGCGGATTGTAGAAGCGATGGAGGCGGCTGGTGTTGTGTCTGCCATGCAGGGTAATGGCAGCCGGGAAGTACTGGCGCCACCACCACGCGATTAGTCCCTAGCTTCGAGAACTAAAGCTGAGATTAAAAGTCAGCTCAATACGCACGTAACTTTGGAGTCGTTTAATGACGCTTAACAGATCGCTGTTTTATTTTTTACTCAGCCTGCTGTGGACGAATCTGGCGCTGGCGCAAACATCGGGCAGCGAAAAACTGAATGCATTTGTGCAACAGGTTGGTACTTTCCAGGCGCAGTTTCAGCAGGTAGTCCTGGATCCGCAGGGCAATGTGATAGAAGAGGCACAAGGACAGTTTCAGCTGCAACGCCCCGGTAAGTTCAGATGGGATTATCGGCAGCCCTACCCGCAGCAGATTATCGCTGACGGGCAGAATGTCTGGTTTTATGATGTCGATCTGGAACAGGTAACGGTGAAATCTCAGCTGGAGGCTTTGGCGGAAACGCCAGCGACATTGTTGTCGGGTGATGTCGTGCCTGAAGACAAGTACCAGATAAGAGATGTGCCCTCTGACGATGGCTTGCAGTGGGTAGAGTTGATTCCCAAAGAAGCCGACTCCAATTTTCAGACTGTCACGTTGGCGTTTGATAACAACAGCCTGCAGCGGATGATCATGCAAGACAGCTTTGATCAACGTACCCGTCTGGTATTCAGTCAGGTCAAAGAAAATGTGACATTTGCTCAGGACGCGTTTGAGTTTACGCCGCCAGCGGGTGTTGATGTTGTGGGTGATACGCAACAGTGAGTTTGTTTGATCAGATAGACGATCTCGCCAGTCGACCTTTGGCCGATCGCATGCGGCCAAAAACGCTGGATCAATATATCGGCCAGTCGCATTTGCTCGGAGCGGGCAAACCCTTGCGCCAGGCAATAGCCTCGGGGCATCCGCATTCGATGATTTTCTGGGGGCCGCCCGGCACAGGTAAGACCACGCTCGCCAAATTGATTGCCGGCTACTGCGATGCCGAATTCTTGACCATTTCGGCGGTGCTGGCCGGGGTGAAAGAAGTCCGTGCCGCTGTTGCCCGGGCCCAGCAACTGCAACAGGAACAGGGCCGACGTACCATGTTGTTTGTCGATGAGGTGCACCGCTTCAACAAATCTCAGCAAGATGCCTTTCTGCCCTATGTGGAGGACGGCACTTTCACTTTTATTGGCGCCACCACCGAAAATCCGTCTTTTGAATTGAATAACGCCTTGTTATCAAGGGCCCGCGTCTATGTGCTCAAGTCGCTTGAGCCCGCCGATCTTCGCCAGATCATCGATCGGGCGATGCTCGATGCCGAATTAGGGCTGGCTGACAGAGGTATCAGCATTGCCGATGATTTAAGAGATCAACTGGCACAGACCGCGGATGGTGACGGCCGCCGGGTTTTGAACCTGCTCGAAATAGCCGTGGATCTGGCCGATAGCAAAGGACAGAAAGCGGTTGATGAAACTGATCTGGCAGAGGTATTGTCCGGCACTTTGCGTCGTTTCGATAAAGGCGGTGAAGCTTTTTATGATCAGATTTCCGCCTTGCATAAATCGGTACGCGGCTCTGCCCCCGATGCGGCTTTGTACTGGTTGTGCCGTATGCTGGACGGCGGCTGTGATCCGGTTTACCTGATGCGACGTGTGGTGCGTATGGCCGCGGAAGATATTGGTAACGCCGATCCGCGCGGTCTGCGTATCGCTCTGGATGCCTGGGAGAGTTTTGATAAACTGGGCAGTCCGGAAGGGGAGCTTGCGATTGCCCAAGCTGTGGTTTATCTGGCCTGTGCACCGAAAAGTAATGCGGTTTATACCGCTTTCAAGGCGGCTATGCATGATGTCCGGGCATATGGTTCTGTAGAAGTACCGGTGCACCTGCGTAATGCACCTACCAAACTGATGAAAGAGCTGGGTTATGGTAAGGAATACCGCTATGCCCATGATGAACCGGATGCTTATGCGGCGGGCGAGCAGTACTTCCCCGAATCTATGCGTGAACGTGAATATTACCAGCCGGTCAATCGCGGCCTGGAAATTAAGATAGCCGAGAAGCTGGCAAGGCTCCGGGAACTGGACAAGCAGTCCAGATCTTGAGAAACCGGCAGGAAGAGATTTTAGCCGAAACAGTTTGTTTATTTAAGAATTTACATATACATCGTAGCGGGTGTTTTTGCTTTCGATACTGACTGAAGGTTTGGCCCCACCAATAAAATCTGCGCCTTTCGGCCGTTTAACCACAACACGTTTGCGTGCCACCTCGCGGGCAGCGGTCAGCAGTGGACTGCTGTCAGTATCCGCGCCTATCAGCCGATGCAAAAGCTGCATTTCCTTTTTAACCAATGCAGATTTATCCCGCGATGGATACATGGGATCCATATAAACAACATCAGGATAATCTCCGACCGGAAGCTGTTGCAGGTAAAAAATGGCATCGCAGTGAATAATACGCATACGGGCGGCGATATCAGTAATTTCAGCGTGCGTTGCAGCCCGGGACACGGCATCTTCAATCAGAATGCTCATGAGCAGACTGCGTTCCAGCATGGTGATTTGGCAGCCCAGGCTGGCGATAACAAAGGCATCGCGGGCAAACCCCGCCGTAGCATCGATAACAGTGGGTAACTGACCTTTTTTCAGGCCGATGGCTTTTGCCAGCGGTTGACCGCGGCCACCACCAAATTTTCTGCGATGATCGTATTTACCGGTTTCAAAGTCGATGGCAACCGGTTTACCTAAATCCGGCACCTGCAATTGAACTTTTTGTTCGCTGACCAGAAGCTGGGGTAAGCCGGGATCGGGTTGACTGACAGCGACCGCCAGTCTGCCAGCCAGTTCATGGGCCCTGGTTAAGGCCTGATCATTGAGCGCTGCGACAGAATCAATCAATTTATTCAAGTTTAGTAATAAATCGTCCAAAGGCACGGCTGCCTTTATCGGTTGCAATGGTGTTAATCAGGGTCTCAGTCTCGGCGTCGATGATCGAGATGCTGCTACTGGCCCAGTTCGCGACATAGATAAAGCGGCCATCGGCGGTGGTATCAATGCCTTCAGGTGTATCTTCGACATCAACCGTGTTGGTAACCTGATTGGTCGCGGTATCAATGATAGAAATAGTACTCTCGTCCTGGTTGGTCACATAAAGTTTTTTTCCGTCCGGACTGACTACGGCACAATATGGCCATTCCCCCACGGGGATGGTGGTGAGTACTTTCGCTGTTTCGGTGTCGATTACGGTCACATTGCTGCTACGCACATTGACGCTGTATAAGTGTTTACCGTCAGGTGAAAGTGCCAGCCCGAACGGCGCTGTGCCTACATTGACACTGCGTACGACCTGGTTATTTTCCAGATTGATAAACGCCACAGCATTATCATCGCGGTTGGCGACATAGAGACGTTGGTTAGTCTCGTCGAGAATGAGGCCTGCGGGCGATTTCCCGACGCTGATCTGGTCCGTTATCTCCCCCGCTTGCGGGTCGATAACCGTTATGTTGTTATCGTACCAGTCGGCGACATAGACTTTATCACCGGCTTTGTTTGCAGTAATGCCGACCGGACCCGGGCCAACCTTTACTTGTTTGATCTCAGCGAGATTGTCCAGATCAATGATCGATACCGACTGGCCATCAGGGTTACTGATAAAAGCACGATGGCGCTCAGGGCTGAGGGCGATACCGGCAGGGCTTTTACCGACATTAATGGTTTTGATAACTTGCTGGGTTTCGGTATCAATCACACTGACATTATTGACCAGTTGATTGGTGACAAGCGCATACTGTATGTGATTTTGATCACAGGCATTCAGCATCAATATGGTGGCCAGAAAAAGAAAAAAGGCGACCCTGGATAAAGTCGCCTTCTTGTTTTTGGTCATGTTCTGAGCCGGCATTATTTTTCCATGATGGCTTTCAGATTTTCCAGACCGGATGTGTAAACACCTTTTATGGCATTTACCGCATCTGCGTCGCTTTGACCTTCCGGTACCGGTGGGTTATCCATGAATGAACGGTAGAATTTACCTTTCCATTTTACTTCTGAGCCACCATCTTTAGGCGTGACTGACAACCAGGCTTTGTAATTGGTGACAGGCAACGTGTAATAAGGCGTATCTTTGCTGTTGAAAGTAATGGTATTGACAACACTCATGTCCGTGATTTTGTAGATAAGCATCATTTTTTCATCATCTACTTTGTCGAGCTCTTCCGTAATAGTGGGGTTGCCCTCACTGTTAAGCGTCAGTACACGGGTTTTCTCATCTTTCAACTCAGTACTGGCAACAGCAGGATGCCAGTTGTGCAGACCGCCAAAATCCTTGACCATGGCCCAGACATCTTCAGGGGCGGCATTGATGGTGATTTTTTCTTCAACCATTTGACGGGTCGGACCGTGGGCGGCAGCGAGTATAGGCATGGCCATCAAGGCAACAGCAAAAAATTGCAACAACTTCTTCATTTATATTTCTCCGTTTTTTCAGCAAGTGCGATAAGGACGTTATCACAAGGATTCTGAACAGAATCTGAACAACATCGAGGTTAGGACCTGTTTATCTTTCATCTCCGCCTCTGTTGTGAGCTGAAAAAGCGTCAATTAAGGCGCGAGGAGAGCAGTTTAGTCATTTTAAACAAACGACGAGCAACGCAGAGTGGCGCTTTTTCAGCCACAACCCGGAGGGCTGGGGCTATTTTTGCGCCCAGCGGCGTTGTCAATCGCTCATGTAGAATGGTTACACCACGCTCTTTCCGCCTTGCCGGACACAAAAATAGCCTCCAGCAGTGGTGGATATGAAAGATAAACAGGCCCTAAAAGTTCCTATCCCCAGAAACTGGAATGCACACTCTAGCCGAACCGGATGAAATTTTCCATAGGAGTCGGTTTGTCGGTCCAAGCAGATTTGACTTAACCGAGGTTATTCACGAAAATTGGCGATCTTTATTTTTTAAATTGTAACGCTGGAGAAACCTGTGCCACTGGTAAAGATCAGGGACTTGCACTTTTATCGTGGTGATCGAGCCATTTTTGAAGGCGTGAATATTGATATTCAGCGTGGAAAAGTGACAGCGATCATGGGCCCGAGTGGTACTGGCAAGACCACATTGTTACGTTTGATAGGCGGGCAGCTCAGGCCGGATCAGGGTACCATTGAAGTCGACGGTCAGGACGTTCATAAACTTTCCCGCTCAGAGCTTTACGCATTGCGCAAGCGCATGGGTATGTTATTCCAAAGCGGTGCTCTGCTGACCGATATCGACGTGTATGACAATGTAGCGTTTCCTCTGCGAGAACATACCAAATTACCTGAGTCACTGATTCGTGATTTGGTATTGATGAAGTTACAGGCCGTGGGACTGCGTAATGCCAGAAGCCTGATGCCGAGTGAACTGTCGGGAGGAATGGCAAGACGGGTCGCCTTGGCTCGTGCCATGGCTTTGGAACCGATGATGATCATGTACGACGAGCCTTTCACCGGCCAGGATCCGATTTCGATGGGTACCTTGGTTAATCTGATACATCGTATTAATGACGCGATGGGACTGACCAGTATTGTGGTGTCCCATGATGTTAACGAAACGGCTGAAATTGCCGACTACATTTACCTGTTGTCTGGCGGCAAGGTGATTGAGCAGGGCTCACCGGTACAACTGAAGCGTTCTTCATCCCAGTGGGTGCAGCAGTTCATGCAGGGATTGCCGGATGGCCCGGTGCCGTTCCATTACCCCGGGGTTGGATATGCTGAAGATTTACTTAACCCAGAGGTGGACGCATGATAAATCTGATTCGCAGCCTTGGTCGCTGGGGACTGGGCACATTTGAACGACTGGGGCGTGGCCACCTGTTTCTGCTGCATATGCTGGCAGGGGTGCCCGAATTGTTTCTGCGCTTTTCGCTGGTTATCCAGCAAATGTATTCTGTAGGCGTATTGTCGATTTTGATAATTATGGTCTCAGGCTTGTTTGTTGGCATGGTGTTGGGGCTTCAGGGCTACAATACGCTGGTAGACTTTGGTGCCGAAGAGTCACTGGGTGTGCTGGTATCCCTGTCTTTGGTGCGTGAGCTGGGACCCGTGGTCAGCGCCTTGCTTTTTGCGGGACGTGCCGGTTCAGCGCTGACGGCAGAAGTTGGTCTGATGAAGAGCACCGAGCAGTTGTCCGGTATGGAAATGATGGCGGTGGATCCCATCAGACGTATCATTGCACCAAGGTTCCTGGCAGGTATTATTTCAATGCCACTGCTGGCGGCTATTTTCAGCGCGGTAGGTATTTGGGGCGCCTTCCTGGTAGGGCACGGCCTGTTGGGTGTGGATGACGGCGCATTCTGGTCACAGATGCAAGCCAAAACCGATCTGTATGACGATATTCTCAATGGTGTAATTAAAAGTGTGGTCTTTGGCTTTGTTGTAACCTGGATCGCTTTATTTGAAGGGCATGATGCCACGCCGACCTCTGAGGGGGTCGGAAGAGCAACGACTCGCACAGTTGTGCATTCCGCGTTTGCTATTTTAGGGCTGGACTTTGTGCTGACTGCGTTAATGTTTGGAGATGAATAAATGATGCAGAAAAAGAGTACCGAAATTACTGTCGGAATGTTTGTTGCTATAGGTCTGGCTGCACTGTTCGTGCTGGCAATGAAGGTCAGTAATCTGGGTGACTTTACCGATGAAACCGGCTATCAGCTTATCGCTGAATTTGAGAATACCGGTGGTCTGAAAGTTCGTTCGCCTGTGACCATGGCGGGCGTGCGTGTGGGACGGGTTGCCGCTATCAAACTAGACCCCCTCACTTATAATGCAAACGTGACACTGAACATATACCCTCAGTACGACAATATCCCCCTTGATACTTCAGCCAGCATTTATACAGCAGGTCTTCTCGGTGAGCAGTATATTGGTCTGGTTGCCGGTGCCGAAGAAGAATTTTTACAGCACGGGGATGTCATAGACTTAACTCAGTCTGCACTGGTGCTTGAGCAGGTGATTGGTCAATTCCTCTTTAGTAAAGCGGAAGGTGATGAATAATGAACATGTACAATAATTTGTTCACAAGATTGTTTATGGCTTTCATGGCGATTATGCTCGCTGTGGGTCCGCTGTCTCTGACAGCAGAAGAGATGCCGGAGCCTCAGGCTTTGGTTAAAATGGCTTCTGACGATATGCTTCTAGCCCTGAAAGAGCATAAAGCAGAACTGGAAGCCAACCCGGACAAGATCTTCAGGCTGGTTGAAGATATCCTGATACCGCATTTTGATTTTGAAAAAATGTCCAAACTGGCATTAGGCAAGAACTGGCGTCAGGCAGATGCGGATCAACGTGTCCGCTTTGTTGAAGAGTTCAGACTGCTTTTGGTCAGAACCTATGCAACGGCCATGCTGGAATACACTGATGAAGAGATACGCCTGTTACCTTTCCGTGATGATTTAAGCAAAAAGCGTGTCACTGTGCCGATGGAAGTGGTTCAGCCTTCCGGGCCGGCCATCCCAATGGCTTTGTCGTTGTATCAAAATAAAGAAAATGCCTGGAAAGTTTATGATGTCAAAATAGATGGCATTAGTCTGGTGACGAACTATCGCTCCAGCTTCGCTACGGAGATTCGCAATGATGGCATGGATAAGCTGATTGAAAATCTGGCCAAACGTAATGAAAAAGCCAAAGCATGAGTGATTTGTTTGCCATCAGATATGACAATGAAACACAAACGTTTCGTGTGAGCGGTGAGCTCAGTCTGGATTCCGCCGCCGCAGCAATGACGGCGGCAGAAGACTTGTTTAATTCGACTGCGGAGCTGGATATTGATCTGGCCGAAGTCTCCCGCAGCGACAGTGCCGGGCTGGCCTTGCTGATTGCATGGATGCGACAGGCAAAACAGTCAGAAAAGACTATTTCTTTCCGCCATCTGCCAGCACAAATGCTGGCCATTGCCAAAGCCAGTGGTCTTGATGAATTTTTACCCCTGAAATAGGCCTATCCAATAGAAGTTAATATGAATGCATCTGAAATAAAACAATTGATTGAAGCCGGATTGCCGGACGCCGAGGTTGAAGTGGTGGGTGATGATGGCCAGCATTTTGATGCGCGGGTAATAAGCCCGTCTTTTGCCGGGAAAACACTGGTCCAGCAACATAAAATGGTCAAAGAAACACTGGGCGATAAATTTACCAGTGGCGAGCTGCACGCGCTTTCTCTGAAAACCTCTGCGCCGCAGTAGCTGACTGCGTTCTTACTTTAAAGACTGATATGGATAAACTGATTATCAACGGTGGCGTCGCGCTTGATGGCGAAATCCGTATTTCCGGTGCCAAGAACGCTGCTTTACCGATTCTGATGGGCGCCTTGATGGCTGACTCACCGGTTCGCATCGGTAATGTACCGCATTTGCACGATATCACTACCACCTTGGAGTTGCTGGGGCGTATGGGTGTGACGCTCACAGTTGATGAACGCTCGGGCGTGGTGATTGATCCGGCAACACTGACAGATACTGAGGCCGCTTACGATCTGGTTAAAACCATGCGGGCGTCGATTCTGGTGTTAGGCCCCTTGCTGGCGAAATACGGCAAGGCGGATGTCTCCCTGCCCGGTGGCTGTGCCATTGGTTCCCGGCCGGTTGACCTGCACCTGCGTGGTCTGGAGCAGATGGGCGCTGAGATTAAAGTTGAAAACGGTTATATCCGTGCCACCAGTGGTAAAGGGCTGAAAGGCGCACATCTCTTTATGGACCAGGTCACAGTGACGGGTACGGAAAACCTGATGATGGCTGCGACCCTGGCACAGGGAACCACGACTATCGAAAACGCTGCACGTGAACCTGAAGTTATCGATTTGGCCAATTATCTGAACACCATGGGAGCCAGGATCAGCGGCATCGGCACCGCAACGCTGGTTATTGAAGGCGTTAAATCGCTGAGCGGCACCGAATACACCATTTTGCCGGATCGTATCGAAACCGGCACTTACCTGGTTGCGGCAGCGCTGACTAGAGGCAAGGTCAAACTGAAAGATACCGACGCCAATCAGCTGGAAGCGGTGTTGCTCAAGCTGGAAGAAGCGGGTGCCTGGATCGATGTGGGCAAAGACTGGATTGCACTGGATATGCGTGGCAACCGTCCGAAAGCTGTTAATATCCGTACCGCCCCTTATCCCGCGTTCCCTACTGATATGCAGGCTCAGTTTACCGCTTTGAATAGCATCGCTGAAGGCCCGTCCACCATCGTCGAAACAGTGTTTGAAAACCGCTTTATGCACGTGCAGGAAATGCAACGTATGGGGGCACAGCTGCAAATCGAAGGTAATACGGTCATGTGTCAGGGGCGTGAATCACTGACCGCTGCGCCGGTGATGGCAACGGACCTGCGGGCATCTGCCTGCCTGGTGCTGGCAGCCTTGGTTGCAGAGGGCGAAACCGAGGTCGATCGTATTTATCACATCGACCGCGGTTACGAATGTATTGAAGAGAAACTACAGCAACTGGGTGCTCGTATTCGTCGTATTCCCAGCTCGGTACGGGGAGAAGTGTAGTGGCCTGGGTAAAATGGTCATTTAGAAGCCTTCAATTCGTTCCCGGCAAGGCGCCGCTCGCGGGAATAGTGAGCATCTTTCCAAGAGGGGCACTATATGCCTGATTCATTGACATTGGCGTTGTCCAAAGGGCGTATCTTCAAAGAAACATTACCCTTATTGAAGGCGGCGGGCATTGAGCCGCTGGATGATCCGGAAACCAGCCGTAAACTGATTCTGGATACCAATTTGCCTGATGTGAAACTCATTATCGTACGTGCTTCCGATGTGCCGACTTATGTTGAATACGGCGGTGCCGATATCGGTGTGGCGGGTAAGGATGTATTGATGGAACATCCCCATGCCGAACTGTATGAACCGGTCGATCTGAAAATAGCCCAGTGTAAACTGATGACCGCTGGCAAACCCGATACACCTGTCAGTAACGGCCGTTTGAAGGTGGCGACCAAGTTTGTCGAGAGCACGCGCCGTTTTTATGCGGGAAAAGGCGATCAGGTGGAAATTATCAAACTCTATGGCTCAATGGAGCTGGCACCTTTGGTTGGACTCGCTGACCGTATCGTGGATGTGGTAGACACGGGGAATACCCTGCGGGCCAATGGTCTGGTGCCGATGGAGCATATTGCGGACATTAGCTCACGATTAGTAGTCAACAAGGCGTCGATGAAGATGAAACACAACCGTATACAGCGCTTTATCGAACAAATTCGCCAAGCAGTAAGGGAACAGAATAATGATTGATATTAAACAGTTGGATGCCGCAAGTACTGACTTTTGGCCGCAACTCGAACAGTTGCTGGCATGGGAAGGGGTTTCTGATGAAGCGGTCAGTAATATCGTAAAGGAAATCCTGGCAGCGGTGAAATCCGAAGGCGATAAAGCGGTGCTGGAATACAGCCGTCGTTTTGACCGCATCAAAGCTGAAACGGTTGCCGATCTGGAAATTTCCCTCGAACGTGCCCGGACAGCCCTCGATAATATTCCACAGGAACAACGGCAGGCACTGGAAATTTCAGCCGAGCGCGTCCGCAAATATCATGAACATCAGAAACAAGATTCATGGAGCTATACCGAGATAGACGGTACGGTATTGGGCCAGCAGGTATCATCGCTGGACCGGGCCGGTTTGTATGTACCCGGTGGTAAGGCCGCTTATCCTTCATCGGTATTGATGAATGCAATTCCGGCCAAGGTTGCCGGTGTCAAAGAGCTGATCATGGTGGTGCCGACACCGGACGGTGAGGTGAACGAACTGGTGCTGGCGGCAGCGGCGATTGCCGGTGTCGACCGTATTTTTGCTGTCGGTGGTGCGCAGGCGGTGGCGGCATTAGCCTACGGTACGGAAACCATTCCGCAGGTCGATAAGATTGTCGGTCCCGGCAATATCTTTGTCGCGACGGCCAAAGGCATGGTATTCGGCACTGTCGGTATTGATATGATTGCCGGCCCGTCCGAGATTCTGGTGATCTGCGATGGTAAAACCAATCCGGAATGGATTGCGATGGACTTGTTCTCCCAGGCCGAACATGATGAAGATGCACAATCTATTCTGATTTCACCGGATGCCAAGTATCTGGCTGAAGTCAAAGCAGCCATTGATCGTCTGTTGCCCACCATGGAACGTAAAGACATTATCACCACTTCGCTGACCAGCCGCGGCGCGCTGATCCACGTTGCCGATATGGATGAGGCGGTGGAAGTCGCCAACTTTATTGCGCCGGAGCACCTCGAGTTGTCGGTGGAGGAGCCGATGGCCATGGCGAAAAAAATCCGCCATGCCGGTGCCATTTTTATGGGACGTTATACGCCGGAAGCGTTGGGCGATTACTGTGCAGGACCTAACCATGTATTGCCGACTTCACGCACCGCACGTTTCAGCTCGCCATTGAGCGTCTATGACTTTCAGAAACGTTCCAGCTTGATTCACGTGTCGTGTGTGGGCGCGCAGAGTCTAGGTCAAATTGCATCAGTGCTGGCCCGTGGTGAAAGCCTGACGGCACACGCCCGCAGCGCCGAATATCGACTGAAGAGCTGATCAATGAGCCGGTTCTGGAGCGCGTTTGTTCATAACCTCGAACCTTATGTGCCTGGCGAACAGCCCAAAATGGCGAACCTGGTCAAGCTGAACACCAATGAAAATCCCTACGGCCCTTCGCCCAAAGTGCTGGAAGCCATTCGTCTTGGCGTCAGTGATACCTTGCGGCTCTATCCTGATCCGGCCGCGCATGACTTGAAACAGGCAATCGCCGATTATTATCTGGTCAATACCGCCAATGTTTTTATTGGTAATGGCTCGGATGAGGTGTTGGGGCATATTTTTCATGCCCTATTCCAGCATGAGCTGCCGTTGTTGTTTCCGGATATCACTTACAGTTTTTATCCGGTCTACTGCCAGCTATACAAAATTGATTATCAGACGATCCCGCTCACTGCCGATTTTAATATTGATGTTGATGATTATCTGCAAAGCAATGGCGGGATTGTTTTCCCCAACCCCAATGCACCGACGGGTTGTTTGCTGGCTTTGGCAGACATCGAGCGCCTATTGCAGAAAAATACAGATTCGGTCGTGGTGGTCGATGAAGCGTATATTGATTTTGGCGGTGAGACCGCGATTGCGCTGATCGGACGCTATCCCAACTTGCTGGTGACACAAACCTTCTCCAAGTCGCGATCCCTGGCCGGCATGCGTATCGGCTTTGCGGTAGGTCATTCTGACCTGATTGAGGCACTGGTGAGAGTCAAGGACAGCTTTAATTCCTATCCCCTTGACAGTCTGGCGATAGCGGCGGGTACGGCGGCAATAAAAGATAAAGCTTATTTCCGTGAAACCTGCGATAAGGTTATCAGCAGTCGTGAAAAAGTGATTACTTCATTAAACGAACTCGGTTTTGAAGTATTGCCATCGGCCGCCAATTTTGTGTTTGCACGTCATCCGGAAATCGATGCGGCTGAGATAGCGGCAGGCTTACGTAAAGAAGGCGTGATAGTGCGTCATTTCAATAAACGGCGCATTGATCAGTTCTTGCGGATCACGATTGGCACGCCGACGGAAAATCAGCATATGTTATCTGTGCTGGATACCCTGATCTGAAATTAGCAACCGGCGCTGAATAGATCTCTTGCAGAACCCGCTGATCTGAAATTAACAATCAGCGATTATTCCTTGCCTCAAGCAGGGCACGTAAACGTGACAGATCGCGGCTGTAATTGTCAGATAATGTTTCTATTTCAGACTGTAATTGTTCAATGGCCTGCTGACGAACCGCAATTTCCTGCTGGGTGGTATCCAGCCTTTTTTGCATGTTTTTGCTGATCTTGCCACCACTGAGCTCCTTGTCTGCAGCTTCTTTTTGCAAATCAAGCAGATACTTTTCCAGTTTGGGCAGTTTTTCCTGATGAATGGCAATCTGTTCTTTGCGATAGTTCAGATCTGTATCTCTGGCGCGAATAAGTTCAGCTTCGTTCTGATATGTCGTCAGTAGAGTATGATCATATATAGCGCGTTTCTGGCGCTGTTTCTCTGCTTCCTGCGCCGCGATTTCAGCTTGTCGTTTCGCTTCGGCTTCCCGTTGCTGTTGTTTTTTCAGTTCAACAATTTCATCGGCTGTGGGAGCGGGCGTCACACGCTCAATCAGTCGCATCGACTTATCATCCACTATGTCATAGCCTCTCTGGGCTGCTTCCGGTGGCAGACTCCGGCTTAATGTCAGCACACCATTTTCATCGACAAAGCGATATAGCTGGCCGGCAACAGAGAAAACGGAAAAGGAAATAAGACAAAGTGCGCTAATGCTGAGACAAACAATTTTACGTATCATCATGGCTTCATTCTAAAGTGAGTCATCAAAAAGTTGAACCTGTTTGAGCAATTTATCCTGTTTCTGGTGTCATTGGTAGCCAATACCTTTTCTGCGTTCAGCGGTGGAGGCGCCGGCCTTGTTCAGTTTCCGGTGCTGATCTTTCTCGGGCTCAGTTTTGCCGTGGCACTCGCTACCCATAAAGTGGCCAGTGTTGCGCTGGGATTGGGTGCGGTATTGCGCTACCTGTCGACCAGTAATCTGGAACGCCAGCTTGTTTTGCTGATGTTGTTGGCAGGGATACCCGGCGTGGTATTAGGCGGCAGTCTGATTTTATTGGTGCCGGATCGCTGGGCAGAGATTGCGCTGGGCCTGTTAACCGGCGGGCTGGGTGTTTTTTCCATGCTCAGGCCGCAATTAGGTCAGCAGTATTTGCCGCAGCACCGGGACCGGCCTGGTTATATTTATGGCGGTTTGATGCTGTTCTTTCTGGGGTTTCTTAATGGCTCCCTGACTTCTGGTACCGGTCTGTTTGTAACCATCTGGCTGGTGTTGTGGTTTGGTATGGATTATCAACGTGCAGTCGCTTATACGCTGATTATGGTCGGTCTGTTCTGGAATGGCAGTGGTGCGATCACGCTGGGGATATTAGGCGAGATTCGCTGGGAGTGGTTGCCCGCTTTATTAGCGGGCTCTTTACTGGGCGGTTATCTGGGTTCGCATCTTGCCATCAAACATGGCAATCGCTGGATAAAACGGGCTTTTGAGTTAGTCACTTTGTTGATATCAGTGAAATTGATTTGGGGCTGAAACCACCATGTTATGAGTTTAGGCAACACCGTATTGTTGCTGGTAAGCCCGGACCGCAGGTAGATGTTCAGCCAGCTCGGTATTGTCTTCCAGATAACCCAGCAAGTTGTTAAGGCAGACAATGTGCAGCACAGGGATACCATGCTCTGCCTGTACCTCCTGGATAGCGGATAATTCGCCTTTGCCGCGTTCCTGACGATCCAGCGCGATAATCACACCGGCAGGTTCAGCGCCAGCAGCGCGAATGATATCGACCGATTCACGAACAGAAGTACCGGCTGAAATCACATCATCAATAATCAGCACTTTGCCTTTCAGCTCGGCGCCGACCAGCAAACCGCCTTCACCGTGGTCTTTGACTTCCTTGCGGTTAAAAACATAAGGTACATCACGCTGATGCTGGTCGGCTAAGGCTACAACCGTGGTTGAAACCAGTGGAATGCCTTTATATGCCGGCCCGAACAATACATCAAACTCAACGCCGGACTCGGCAATGGTCCGGGCATAGAAACGCCCCAGCCGAGCCAGGCTGACACCGCTGTTAAACAAGCCGCTGTTAAAGAAATAAGGGCTCTGGCGGCCGGATTTCAGCGTGAAAGAGCCGAAACGTAATACACCTGTTTGCAGGGCAAATTCTATAAAATCGCGTTGATAATCTTTCATTGTTTTGCCTGTTGCTGGACCAGATAAACAGCAATCTGGCCAAATAAGTTTGGCATCAGCTTAATGCCCAGAGTGTCTTTGTGTTCGTGGTTGACGATACTGTGCCTGAGCACTTTGAGTTGATGCTGATCGCAAAGCTGTTCAAAATCCTGAATCGTGCAAAGATGAATGTTAGGTGTTTCATACCAGGCATTAGGCAGGGTCTTGGAGACCGGCATACGCCCCCCCAGTGCAAGCTGGGCCCGGCACTGCCAGTGACCGAAATTGGGAAAGCCGATAATGCCTTTTTTACCGACCCGCACGATCTCGCGCAGCAGAAAATCAGGCCGCTGAATGGCTTGCAAGGTTTGTGACAGGATGACGAAGTCGAAGCTTTGATCGGCAAACTGTGACAAACCTTCATCAAGATCAGCCTGAATCACGTTAACGCCGGCCTTGATACAGTCAGCAAATTTACTGTTGTCAATTTCCAGACCATAGCCGCTGATGCCACGTTGTTGCAGATGACTGAGCAGGGTACCGTTGCCGCAACCGAGGTCGAGCACCCTGGCGCCATCCGGAATCCAGTCACTGATGATTTGCTGATCAATACGCAGATTCATGACGAGGCTCCTTCAAGTTCAATCGCCACCTGCTGCATATAGGCCTGAAATATCTCCATGTAACGCGATATCGGCATCAAAAAGGCATCATGTCCCTGATGGGCTTCAATTTCTGCATAGCTGACCGATTTGCCGGCTGCCAGCATGGCGTTGACGATCTCACGTGAGCGCATCGGTGAAAAACGCCAGTCGCTGGTAAATGAAACAACTAATGCCTTGGCTTTGATATGAGCAACCGTTGCAGTCAGATCATGATTAAATTCTTTGGCTGGATCAAAATAGTCGAGCGCTTTGGTCATTAACAGATAAGTGTTGGCATCGAAACGTTCAACGAAGCTGGTGCTTTGATGACGCAGATAACTCTCGATTTGGAATTCGACATCATAGCCATACTGGATGGCACCGCTGCGCAATTCGCGGCCGAATTTCTGCCCCATGGCTTCATCGGAAAGGTAGGTGATATGCCCCAGCATCCGGGCCAGCCCCAGTCCATGCCGGGGTACAGTCTGATGCGCCATGTAGTGTCCGTCATGGAAATCGGGATCAGACTTGATGGCGGTGCGTGCGACTTCATTAAAGGCGATGTTTTGAGCCGATAATTTGGGGGCCGCCGCGATGATCAGAGCGTGGCGCAGGCGGTCGGGCAGGCTGATCGCCCATTGCAATGCCTGCATGCCGCCCAGACTGCCGCCGATAACCGCCGCCCATTGCTCAATTTGCAGATGATCGGCCAATACCGCCTGACTGCGCACCCAGTCGGGTACGGTAACGATAGGGAAATCCGGTCCGTATAAATTGCCGGTATCCGGGTTGATGGTAATTGGGCCGGTGGAACCTTTGCAGCCACCGAGGTTATTCACACTTACCACAAAGAAGCGGTTGGTATCGATAGCTTTGCCGGGGCCGATAGCTGTATCCCACCAGCCTGGTTTACGATCTTCCATGGCATGATAACCAGCCGCATGATGATCGCCAGACAAAGCATGGCAGATCAAGACGGCATTGGAATGCTCAGCATTCAGCTCACCGTAGGTTTCATAGACCAGATCGTAACTTGACAGCGTACGACCGCAGTCCAGCTGCAGTGGTGTATCAATATGCAAAATAGAAGGCGTTACCAGGCCAACAGAATCGGCTGGTATGAATTCCGGCATAAAGGGTTGATTCCTGTTGAAAAAGCGTTAAGTCTAATAATACTGTGGTTTTGGCGCAATCCTTACTGTCAGATCCGACCCGTCAATAACGGCATCACCAGCATCGATAACACCTGCAGGCCCAGTAATACAAACAGCGGTGACAGATCAATACCGCCTAATGGCGGAATCAGGCGGCGCACCGGTCGCAGTAAAGGCGCATTCATTTTGCTGATAAGAGCGGCCACTGGGTTATAACTACCGGTAGCAACGCTGACCCAGCTCAAAATCACTTCAATAATGATGCTGACGGTAAAAATGCTGATAAAGAGCGAAAACATTTCAGCTACCACCAGGCGCAACAGCATGATGCCAGAGGGTAATCCACCCATGATGAAGCCGACCACCAGTAGTTTCAGCAACGTCACCAGAACCAGCAACACGATAGTGGCGGTATCCCAGCGTCCCATGGCCGGCAGGAATTGGCGCAAAAATTTCACCGGCACTTGCGTGGCTTTGATAATAAATTGCACCAGAGGGTTATGATATTCCCAGTTTGCCCACTGCATAACCAGGCGTAGTGCTACCACTACCATGTATAAGTAAAACAGGGTTTCAATAACAAAAATCAGGGGATTGGCCAGATAACTGTTAGTCATGATCTTGTCCTAGTTGCAAAGCCAGTTCGTCGGCGCGTTGCGCGGCAGCAGCTAAAGCGCGGTTGAATAAACCACGTAAATCACCTTGTTCCAATTCGTTTAATGCGCGTTCGGTTGTGCCGCCGGGTGATGTCACCTGCTGGCGTAATACACCGGCGGACTCGTTACTTTCCAGCGCCATCTTGGCGGCACCAAAAGCCGTTTCCAGGGCCAGCAATCTGGCGGTATCTTCCGGTAGTCCTAACGTTGTTCCCGCTGCCTGCATGGCTTCCATTACCAGGAAGAAATAAGCAGGGCCACTGCCTGACAGCGCTGTTACCGCATCCATCTGTTTTTCATCAGCTACCCACAGGGTCAGGCCCACGGCCCGCAGAATCGATTCGGCCAGTTCATGCTGTTCCCTATCAACATGGGCATTGGCACACAGCGCCGTTGCGCCTGCCTGAACCAGAGCAGGGGTGTTGGGCATGGCCCGCACAATCGCCGCATTGTCATGGGCCAGCCAGCGGGCGATGGCATCCAGTCTGATACCGGCCGCAACGGAAATCAGCAATGTACCCGCTGACCAGTGTGTTGAGAGTTGCCGGACCGCCTGCTGAAGTTGCTGTGGTTTGACCGCCAGAATAATCACGTCAGCACCGGTGATAGCTTCAATATTGTCATTGAATGTGCGAACCGGGTAACGGGCGGAGAGCGTTTGCAGCGACTCCGCATTGGTATCGGCAACATGAATGTTGCCAGCGTCAAAACCGTTGGCGATAAGTCCGCCTATCAAGCTCCGGGCCATGTTGCCGCCACCGATAAAAGCGAGTGTGCATTGTTTCATTGAGCCACCTTTGTGTTCATATCTTGAATTAACATTAATATTTATTCTGACTTGTTTGTATCACGCTGGCCAAACAAAGCAGTGCCGATTCGTACCATGGTACTGCCTTCGCTGATAGCCGCCTGCATATCGCCAGTCATGCCCATCGATAAGGTATCAATATCAGGATACGCTGCCTGTAATTTTTCAAACAACTGATGTGCACGGTAAAAGGCATCCCGTTGCTCTGTGTCATGTTCATGTCTGGCAGGAATTACCATCAAACCACGCAGTTTGAGTCTGTCCAATGGCTGGATGGCCGCTGCAAAAGCCATTACCTCATCCTCGGTGACACCGGATTTGCTGTCCTCGTTATCAATGTTGACCTGAATGCAGATATTAAGAGGCGGTAATTCGGCAGGCCGATGTTCATTAAGACGTCTGGCGATTTTGAGCCGGTCAACACTCTGTGCCCAGTCAAAACAGGCTGCGATATCACGAGTTTTGTTCGATTGAATCGGGCCGATGAAATGCCATTCCAGATCAAGACCTTTCAGCGCCCGTATCTTCTCATGTGCTTCCTGCAGATAATTTTCACCAAATAGTCGCTGTCCCTGCCGGGCCACTTGCTTTAATGTTTCTGCTGGCCAGGTTTTACTGACAGCCAGCAGCTGCACCGTATTTTGATTGCGTCCGGCATCTTTTTCTGCCTGGCGGATGGTGTCGAGAATTGTCTGCAGGTTTTTTTTTATCTCTGTCATGTTGCAAGCCTTCGATTAGCGCGCTACCTTTATACCAATCGCTTCATAAAGAAAGCCAATAGACTACTACAATCAGTTTAGGGAACGCGGATGGATATTACTGAATTGCTCTCTTTTAGTGCAAAGAACAAGGCATCGGATTTACATGTCTCCGCAGGTGAACCCCCCATGATCAGGGTCGATGGCGATGTGAAGCGTATCAATCTGCCGCCGATGGAACATAAAGAAGTCCACGCGATGATTTATGACATCATGAATGACAAGCAGCGCAAGGATTTTGAAGAGTTTCTGGAAGCCGACTTTTCATTTGAGATTCCGAATCTGGCCCGTTTCCGCGTCAATGCATTCAACCAGAACCGCGGTGCCGCAGCTGTTTTCCGGACTATTCCCTCCAAGGTGCTGACCCTTGAAGAGCTGGGCGCGCCGGAAATATTCAAACAAATCTCTGATAACAACCGCGGCATTGTGCTGGTAACGGGACCGACCGGTTCCGGTAAATCCACCACACTGGCGGCCATGCTTAACTATCGGAATGAAAAAGATAACGAGCATATCCTCACGATTGAGGATCCGATCGAATTTGTTCATCAAAGTAAAAAATGTCTGGTGAACCAGCGTGAAGTGCATCGTGACACTTTGGGTTTCAGTGAAGCTCTGCGCAGTGCTTTGCGGGAAGATCCGGATATTATTCTGGTGGGTGAGCTGCGCGATCTGGAAACCATTCGTCTTGCGCTGACAGCGGCGGAAACCGGTCACCTGGTATTTGGCACCCTGCATACCTCGTCGGCAGCCAAAACTATCGACCGTATTATTGACGTATTTCCCGCTGCCGAGAAAGATATGGTGCGTTCGATGCTGTCCGAATCGTTGCGTGCGGTTATTTCTCAGACGCTGATGAAAAAAGTCGGTGGCGGCCGTATTGCAGCCCATGAGATCATGATCGGCACACCGGCCATTCGTAACCTTATTCGTGAAGACAAAGTGCCGCAAATGTACTCTGCCATTCAGACGGGTGGTGCGCTTGGTATGCAAACCCTGGATCAGTGTTTGCAGGATTTGGTACGCAGACAGCAGGTGCTCAAACAGGAAGCCCTGCCAAGAGCTGTTAATAAAGACTTATTCCGTTAGGAGTTAAAACGATGGAAATCGTGACTATTCTGAAAGCCGCTGTCAAGCACGATGCCTCGGATATCTTTGTGACGGCCGGCCGGCCGGTCACGCTCAAAGTGAGCGGTCGGATGGCAACGCTGTCGCAAGAGGCACTTGCCGATGATGAAGCACGCGATTTGGTGCTCAGCACCATGTCAGATGACCAAAAGAGAACTTTCGAGCGTGACAAGGAGTGTAACTACGCTATCGATACCAAGGGTGCAGGCCGTTTCCGTGTCAGTGCCTTGTATCAGCGAGGGCGTATTGCCATGGTAATGCGTCTGGTTAAAGATGATATTCCGACCATTGAGGAACTGCATCTGCCGGAGATCATCAAAGAGCTATCAATGACCAAACGCGGCCTGGTGATTTTTGTGGGGGCAACCGGTAGTGGTAAATCTACCACACTGGCAGCGATGGTTGGCTACCGTAACCAGAACAGCACGGGCCATATCCTGACTATTGAGGATCCCATTGAATTCAATCATAAACATGCCGGCTGTGTGATTACGCAACGCGAGGTTGGTGTTGATACCGAATCCTACGGCATCGCCTTGAAGAACTCTTTACGTCAGGCACCCGATGTGATTCTGATTGGTGAAATTCGTGCCCGTGAGACCATGGAATACGGGATTGCTTTTGCCGAAACCGGACATCTCTGTTTATCTACCTTACATGCCAACAATGCCAATCAGGCAATGGATCGTATTATCAATTTCTTTCCGGAAGAACGTCATAAACAGCTGTTTCTGGATTTGTCGCTCAATCTGAAAGCGGTAGTGGCGCAACGTCTTATTCCTAAAAAAGATGGCACAGGCCGGGCCGTCGCAGTGGAAGTCCTGCTTAACACGCCTCTGATCGGGGATTTGATTGAAAAGGGCAAGGTGGCCGAAGTTAAGGATGTCATGAAGCGTTCAAGGGAACTGGGTATGCAAACGTTCGACCAGGCTGTGTATGACCTCTACAAAGCGGGTGAGATTTCCTATGAGGATGCATTGAAGAATGCGGACTCAACTAATGAGGTCCGCCTGATGATCAAGCTGGGTGCAGAGTCTGGTGAATTACCGGAAGACGAGGCCATTCAGGGGCTGTCATTGGAGCCTGATGATGAAGGTGTTATTGGCAGAATGTAAACGCTGTAGCAAATTTGATACATTTTAAAAACGAAAATTCAGAAACTTATTAGACTGTACTTGAATTTCGGTTTATGATGTGGTCAAACTACAACAGTCTGGTGTCTGTATGGATTTACGCCATCCCGACGTCTTTGCCAGTTTTTTACTTAATTACCGGAAGATAAGGAAGACAATATGAAACTATCAGGTAAATTATTAGCTGCAGCCTTTGCTGTCGCGTTGCTCGCGGGTTGCGCTGGTCCTAATCAGCGTGTGTCTGACAATAACTTTGTATGTGCTGCTCTGGGTGGTTTAGCCGGTGGTGCCGGTGCTGCTGCTGTTGGTGGCTCAAGTAGTGCTACTGCCGGTGGTGCTGCGGCCGGTGCAATTCTGGCCCTGGTATTGTGCTCTGGTGATGATGCCGAAGCCGCCCCTATGGTAGAAGAGCCCGTTTGTCCGATGACGCCACCACCTGGCGCATTGCTTGATGCAAATGGCTGTGCTTTTGACACAGATGGTGACGGTGTCTATGACGGCATTGATCTTTGCCGCAACACACCGGAGGGTGTGACAGTAGATCGTGTTGGTTGTCCGCTGGACTCTGACAAAGATGCTGTTGCCGACTACCTTGACTTGTGTCCGGGTACGCCTGAAGGCACTATCGTTGACCAGGACGGTTGTCCTCTGCCAGGTGAAACCCTGTTGTCTTTGACGGGAGTGAACTTCGAGTTCGACAAAGCAACGTTGACTCCGGAAGCGAAACAAATTCTGGAAGAAGCGGTGACGGTACTGAAAGATACTGACGGTATCGTTGAAGTACGTGTTGAAGGTCACACTGATAGCATTGGTACCGAAGAATATAACCAGAAACTGTCACAGGCGCGTGCAGAAGCAGTGGTTGAGTACCTGACCTCTCGCGGTCTCGATGGTCGCAATCTGCTGCCAATCGGCATGGGTGAAAACTTCCCGGTTGCTGACAACAATACTGAAGCAGGCCGTGCTGCTAACCGCCGTGTTGACTTTGTTGTTAATCAATAATCTCGACGGTTAATCAAAACTAAGAAGGCCCTGCTAGTCAGGGCCTTTTTTTGTTTGTCAGTCGAGCAATGTTTCCAGCCCTTGCTGTCTTACCAGCCGATCAGCCTGAAGCAGTTGCGCTGCGACCCCGGCTTTCTGGATCATGGTTTGCAGCTTCTGACGGACTTGGTCTGTGTCCATGCCTGTTGTGAGTTCAGGACTATACAAAAGCTTCAGTAATATATAGTCCAGTCCTGTCAGAAAATCATTAAAAGAATAATCGTTAAAGATTGAGGGATATACTTCAGTTGAGTCATTTGGCATGCCGAGAATCTGGGTTAATTCCTCCACAATACAGGCCAGCAACTTGCCATGCGCCCGGGCGCGATCAACAGGGATGATGACAACGGCGCTTTCGATGGCTGAATGCTGATTGGTTTTGAAGCGGGCAATACAAACACTTCCGTGACTTATTTGTTTGCGCAGCGCCTCGTTACTAAGGCCTAAATCACGACTTAACTCATTGTAGAGTTGCTCTTCGGATGAAAAAATGATTCTGACATTAAAGCCGGTAGCTGATGAGGCCGGTACTATTTCAAGTCCGGTAATAGCTGATAAATGTTGAAATTGTTGATAGACCAGTCTCTTGTGCAACTGCTGATCACCGGTGCGATCCTCTATTTGATAACTGATAGGGACTTGCCACTTGTGTAATCTGCCATCACTGGGACCGTGTTCATTTTGCATGGCAACACTGAGAAAGCTGTTGATGATGTAATCTGGTTGGTGCCAGTGCGGACTGTCTGCAGATAAATCACCGGCCAAACAGGCCAACAAGGCAGAGCAGAATAGCAAGGACAACGGTTTAGCTATGGCTCTGGTACTTAAATTCATAAATTATGACTATTTCAGTGGGCATTCAAAAACCGCTCGACAAGGCGCCTGCTCGCAAGATTTAGTGATTCTACATCAAGTAGGGGATTGTCGGACTTGGGTCTGTCCTCTTGCGGAAACACTGAATTGGCTGTTTTTTTACACAATTTCTCGTTTAAAGAGAACGACTATTCGCCTCAAAATTGTGCAAAAAATGACTCAAACTAGACTATCCCCCTCGTGACGAACACTTAAGTCAGACAGATTCCTGAAATCTTATGCCGACAAACAGGCAAAACAGGAATTTATCCTATAACTGTTCCATTAATACTGCTTTAAGCTCTTAACAGCTTCTATTGGTTTTCCTCTGCCCCCCTCCCTTTTTTTGCAGCTTTGCGGGAGGTGGGGATTTTTTACTGCGTTTGGTCGTCAGTATGAGAAAAAACGTTATAGAACTGTTCGGACAAGAGCCGTGAATTTGAGAAAAGTCTGCTATATCTTTGGCCAGTAATAAAAACTTTAGTTAGGGAGGGCTTCATGTCAACGTACACTTATCCGGAGACCTCAATCCTGGTGTTTTGCCAAGCGTCTATCGCTGATGAATTTAAGACCCAGCCTGTTTTCAGCGTCATCGCAGAACAAAATGCGTCATCACATATGGCGAAGATACGCAGACTGCTGACTTTGATTTCTGATGCAGCTTTGTGTCGATTCGAACTCTGGTGCTACCCGGACAGATATCATCCCTTTTATGTTGAATGTGTCCATGACTTTCTGTTGCCGTTGTACTGCCAGCAAGGACGCGATGTGGGCGAACGGATGTTCAATGCCGTCAGCACCGGGCTGGAATCATCATCGCGGGTCTTGCTGGTCAACTGCGAGTCCCAGTTGCTCTCGCTGGCAGATTACGAATATGCCATTACTGCCCTGAAAACAGGAAAAGATGTCGTGCTGGCACTTGCGGAAAAGGGTGGCTATGCAATGATTGGCATGACGCAAGCACATCCCACATTGTTTGACAGTATCAACTGGGACTCGCCCAATATGCTGGCGCTGACCCGGCAACGGATCACTGAGCAAAGATTGAACCTGATAGAAATAACATCAGTCTGTGAGCAGGCGGCGGTGGCAGGACCGTGATACTCGAAGCCGACAATAAGGCTAGGTGTTTAGTCCCATCCAGTGATGGTTTATTTTTGTGTCCGGCAAGGCGGGAAGAGCACCGTGTAGCTGACCTACACAAGCGGTTGACAACGAAGTTGGGCGCAAAAATAGCCTCAGCCCCCTCGGGTTGTGTTTGAAAAAGCGCCACCCGGCGTGGCCTACATGGATGTATCTCGCAAACCGCTCTCCTCGCGCCTTGATGGGCACTTTTTCAGGGCGCAACAGAGGCGAACATCAAAGATCAACAGCCCCTAGCAGAGAACTTATGATCTATGTCAAATAATTGAGCAATAAAAGGTATATATTATATGTCTCTTATGTGAATTTTAATGAAAGACGAGTATACTCAAAGTTATTGTTTTCTGGAGACAATGATGTTTTCGAGGCTGAGTCATCACCTTTTGCAACTGGTTCTGGTTCTGTTGCTGCTTGTGGTTGCCCCTTGCCTTGTTCATGCAATGCAACCTGTCAGTTTTGATGAGCAAACAGCAACCCTCAATGACGCTTTTCCAGCAGCAACAAAAATCAGCGATAAAGTCCCGTTCGCACATAAACAACCCGAACTACGAACTATCTACCAAGGCAACGATATTATCGGCTATGCCTTCGAAACCGTTGACGTGGTTGATGTGGCGGCTTACTCGGGCAAACCGGTTAATCTGCTGGTGGCCATTGATACCGAGGGTGAAATCAAAGTAGTTCGAGTGCTTGAGCATCACGAGCCTATTCTGCTGGTCGGTATACCGGAACAGCGGCTTTTTGATTTTGCCAACCAATTATTAGGCATGCAGGTCGGGGATCATGTCATTGTCGGACGTTCCGGTATTGAGAATGCTCACAGCATAGATTCCGTCTCAGGTGCGACGGTCACAGTGATGGTCGTCAATGAGGTTGTAATGCGATCGGCCAGAAAAGTTGCCGGTTTGCTCGGTATCGGTGGTTTAGCCGATAAAGGGGCAGAACAGGCAGCCACTATTAACAAGGAAGTTTTTAGTGAAGCTGACTGGTCGCAATTAACCGGCGAGGGGGCTATCCGGCGTCTGCAACTGAGCTATGGTGATATAGACCAGGCGTTTGAAGGCACTAAAGCGGCTTTCAAGGGCAAAGGTAAAGCGACGGCAAGGAAGCAAAAGACCTTTATTGACCTGTATTACACTCTGCTGGATATTCCGACAGTGGGCAGAAATCTGTTGGGTGATGATCAATACAACTGGCTGACCAATGAACTAAAACCCGGCGAACACGCCATTGCAGTTTTCGGCAATGGCGATTATTCGTTCAAGGGAAGCGGCTACGTCAGAGGCGGTATTTTCGACCGGATTCAAATCCAGCAGGCTGATAAATCCACTATGTTCCGCGATAGTGACTTTCACCGGCTCAATGATGTTTATCTGCCAGACATGCCGGATTTTTCTGAAATGGCCATTTTCATTATTCGTGATTCATCCAAGTTTGATATCGGTAAAAATTGGCAATTGGAATTACTGGTCCGCAAACAGGTTGGGGCACTGGACAGTGTAATTACGCGGTTTTCTGGCGACTACACTGTTCCTGAAAAATATATCGAACGGCCGTCAGTGGCAATAGCAGAAGCCCAGGAAGAAGCATTATGGGTGTCTGTATGGCGCAATAAGGTTTTCCAGATCACGGTGCTGAGTATCAGTTTGTTACTGTTGTTCAGTGTGATAGTGATGCAGGATGTGCTGGTCAAATATCCTCGCTTTATCCGTATTTTCCGCCTGAGCTTTCTGGTTTACACCCTGTTTTTTATCGGCTGGTACACAATGGGACAGTTGTCGATTGTCAATGTGTTTACCTTTGTCCATTCCGTGATGGGCAGTTTCAAATGGGACACTTTTCTGCTTGATCCTGTCATGTTCATTCTGTGGAGTTTTGTTGCCGTAACGTTGTTGTTATGGGGGCGCGGTATTTTCTGCGGCTGGTTATGTCCCTTTGGCGCCTTGCAGGAACTCATTAGCGAGATAGCACGTAAATTGCGTGTTCGCCAGTTTGAGTTACCTTTTTCCGTGCACGAACGACTGTGGGCACTGAAATATTTGATCCTGCTGATCCTGTTTGCCATCTCGCTGGAGTCAATGAGCGAAGCCGAACGCTATGCTGAAGTTGAGCCTTTCAAGACCGTGATCATGCTCAAATTTCAACGCGAATGGGGTTATGTTCTTTATGCGGCAGTGATATTGCTCATCTCGGCCTTCACCCATAAAGCCTATTGCCGATATGTGTGTCCTCTGGGCGCGGCCTTGGCGATTCCTTCAAAATTCCGCCTGTTTGACTGGCTGAAACGTCGTAAGGAGTGTGGCACCCAGTGTCAGATTTGTGCCAACGAATGTGAAATTCAGGCGATTCATCCTAGCGGGAAAATCAATGCTAATGAATGTCACTGGTGTTTGGATTGCCAGGTCACTTATCACGATGAATTAAAATGCCCGCCTCTGGTTAAACAATATAACAAGCGCCACAAAATGGAAAAGGGCTTTATTCCCATAGCCATTGTAGAAGAGAAGAAAAGAAGTTAACTCACTTGTAGATCTGATCAGGAGTAATAAAGATGATAGATAAAAATGATAAAAACCTTCCCGTGATTGACACGGAAGACAGCCATGCCAGTGAACATGTCAAAATGAGCCGCAGACTATTTCTGGGCTCGTCTACTGCTGTAGCAGGTGCGGTGGGCGCCCTGGGTGCCGGTATGGGGTCCATGTTCTCAACCTCCACACTGGCCGATACCCATCAAAATGGGGCGGCGCATCATAATATTGGTCCCGGAGATCTGGATGAATATTATGGCTTCTGGAGTGGCGGCCAGTCGGGTGAAATGCGTATTCTCGGTGTGCCGTCCATGCGAGAGCTGATGCGGATCCCGGTGTTTAATATCGACAGTGCCACCGGATACGGTATTACCAATGAAAGTAAAGAAGTCCTGAACCACAGCAAGTATTTGACAGGTGATTCTCACCATCCGCATATGAGCATGACCGACGGTCATTACGATGGTAAATATGTGTTTATCAATGATAAGTCCAACACCCGAGTAGCACGGATTCGTTGTGACATCATGAAAACCGATAAGATCGTCGACATTCCCAATGCCCAGACGGTTCATGGATTGCGGGTACAAAAAGTGCCGCATACCAAATATGTATTTGCTAATGCCGAGTTTCGTATTCCCCACCCGAATGATGGCAGCAGCAATATGCTGGATATCGAAGGATATTACACAGTGTTCTCGGCAGTGGATGCTGAAAGCATGACAGTGGCATGGCAGGTGATTGTCGACGGTAATCTGGACAATACCGATGCTGACTACACCGGCAAATATGCTTTTTCGACCTGCTATAACTCGGAAAATGCACTTGATTTAGCAGGTACTATGCGTAATGAACGCGATCATCTGGTTATCTTCAATATTGAACGTATCGAAGCGGCGATCGAGGCAGGTAATTTTGAAACGCTGCCCGGTTCCGACGTGCCGGTAGTCAATGGGCGTAAAGGCTCATCGTTGACTGCTTATGTGCCTGTACCGAAAAATCCGCATGGCATTAACACCGCACCGGACGGCATTCATTGTGTGGTCAACGGCAAATTGTCACCCACAGTATCCATGCTGGATATGAGACGGTTTGATGATTTATTCGAAGGCAAAATTGAACCACGCGATACGATTGTAGCGGAAGTGGAAGTGGGGCTTGGACCGTTACATACCGCATTTGATAACCGCGGCAATGCCTACACCACCTTGTTTATCGACAGCCAGATTTGCAAATGGGATATACAAAAAGCCATCCGGGCTTACCAGGGTGAAGAGGTGAATTACATTGTGCAAAAACTGGATGTGCATTATCAACCCGGCCATAACCATACCTCTATGGGAGAAACTCGTGATGCGGATGGCCAATATCTGGTTGCATTGTGTAAATTCTCCAAAGATCGCTTCCTGCCGGTAGGACCGTTGCGTGCTGAAAATGATCAACTGATTGATATTTCAGGGGATGAAATGAAGCTGATACATGACGGTCCGGCCTACGCCGAACCCCATGACTGCATAATTGTGCACCGTAGCAAGGTAAAACCCAGCAAGCTGTGGTCTCGTGATGATCCTTATTTTGCGACAACCCGTGAAATGGCGAAAAAAGACGGTGTCACTCTGGAGTCTGACAATAAAGTGATTCGTGACGGCAATAAAGTGCGTGTATATATGACGTCGATCGCACCGGCTTACGGTATGGATACCTTCAACGTCAAACTGGGCGACGAAGTGACGGTCATTGTGACCAACCTCGACATGATCGAGGATCTGACTCACGGTTTTTGTATGGTCAATCATGGTGTGCAAATGGAAATCGGAGCGCAACAGACTGCTTCTGTGACCTTTATTGCCGATAAGCCGGGCGTGCAATGGTATTACTGCAACTGGTTCTGTCACGCGCTGCATATGGAAATGCGGGGCCGGATGCTGGTAGAAGCGTAGTTCCAGTATTAACGAGGAGGTGGGATCCGGTTATCTTGTTGAGATGACCGGATTTTGCTCTTCAACCCAACTCTGCGGAATAGAAAATTGTACAATCTGCCTGTCGTTTTCTCCAATAAGTCAGTGATTCGGAAAGTGTTTTTTCTGTATCTGTTCACTGTGTGTTTGAGCTTTACGGCACAAGCAAACAGTATCAACATCACGCCGGCGGATGATTTGCAATATTATCTGGACCAGGCCGAGGCGGGGGATCATTTGATATTGAACGAAGGATCCTATCAGGGGAATTTCGTTATTAACACACCGTTACAATTGAGCGGCAAGCAAGGAGCGTTACTTGACAGCCTGGGACAAGGTAACACCCTGACCATCAATGCGGCTGATGTAATAGTGAATGATCTACAGCTTAGCAATTGGGGACACGATCTTACCGCAATGAATGCCGGCATTTTTATTACCAGAGAAGCGAATAATACCCGGATAATTAACAATTATTTATATGGGGACTGTTTTGGTATCTGGGTCGATGCGGCGCCCAATGTGGAAATCACCAACAACCGGATCCAGGGGAATGAAGCCATACGGTCACCGGACAGGGGCAACGGCATTCATTTATTCAATGTGTCGGGTGCACTGGTCAAAAATAACGAGGTCTGGCACAGCCGTGACGGCATTTATATTGATACCAGCAATGGCAACCAGTTGATTGGCAATTATCTGCACGACTTGCGATACGGTATTCATTACATGTATTCCTATCATAATGTAGTAGCCAAAAATCATACGCGTCATACCCGTACCGGTTATGCGCTGATGCAATCGAAGTATCTTACCGTGACTCAGAACGTCTCGGAGCAGGATGTGAACTACGGTATTTTGATGAATTTTATTACGAACTCAATCATTACCGGCAACGTGGTCACCTCGGTGCAGAATTTGCGTAATCCACAGATAAGTCACACGCAGCAGGGCTATCAACCCGAAGGCAAAGCCTTGTTTATTTATAATTCTTTATTTAATCAGATCCATAACAACAAACTGGCGGACAGTGATATCGGCATTCATCTCACCGCAGGTTCCGAAGACAATACCTTTACCGGCAATGCCTTTATCAACAACAGCAGCCAGGTTAAATATGTGGCTAACCGCAGTCAGGACTGGTCAGTTGACGGTGTGGGCAATTTCTGGAGCGACTATCTCGGCTGGGATATGAATGATGATGCTATTGGCGATGTGGCGTATGAGCCCAATGACGGTATTGACCGCTTGTTATGGAAATATCCCGCCGCTAAATTATTGATCAATAGTCCGTCGGTCATGCTGCTGCGCTGGGTGCAACGGCAATTCCCGGTATTGAAATCTCCCGGCGTCAAAGACAGTTACCCGTTAATGACGCTGCCTGCTGGACTGACGCCATGATTATTGTCGATTTATCTCAGGTGGAAAAACATTATCGTGGCGTACACGCTCTGCAACAACTTGACTTGCAGATCCGGCAGGGCGAAGTGTTAGGGCTTTTCGGTCATAACGGTGCCGGTAAAACGACCACCATTAAACTGATTCTGGGCCTGATAAAACCAAGCCGTGGTGAGGTACGGGTATTTGATAAAGATCCAGCCGGCAGCCACGCCTATCAGTTACGCCGGCAACTCGGTTTTTTGCAGGAAAACGTCAGCTTTTATCAGCAAATGACCGGTTTGGAAGTGCTGAATTATTTTGCAAAATTAAAAGGCTGCACGGCGAGACAACCCCATGACTTGCTGGCACAAGTCGGACTGGAACAGGCGGCAGATCGCAGGGTGAAAACCTACTCCAAAGGCATGTGTCAGCGTTTGGGGCTGGCACAAGCCTTACTGGGGGCGCCGAAACTGTTATTACTGGATGAACCCACGGTCGGTTTGGATCCGCTCGCCACGCGGGATTTTTACAGCAGTATTGAAACCTTGAAACAAACGGGTAGCACCATTGTGCTGTGTTCACACCTGTTGGCAGGGGTAGAGAAAGTCATCGATCGGGCCTTGATTTTAAGACAGGGTAGGGCGCTGGCCGAAGGCAGCTTGAGTGAGCTGCGCCAGCAAGCTGATTTGCCGGTGAACATTGAACTCCAGGGGCAGGATCTGCAACTTCCCGAGCATCTGGCCGCTGGATTCCGGCGCACCGGAAAAGGTATTGAATGTCAGGTCAGTCAGCAACAGAAAATGCATATATTGCCACAACTCATTTCGCTGCCGGGTCTGGAAAATATCGACATTCATATGCCTTCCCTGGATGATGTTTACGCCCACTTCAATCAACATTATTCCGGAACAGTCTGATGTCGAACGTATTGATAACCGTTGCCGGCAAGGAATTTCGTGATGGCCTTCGCAATCGCTGGGTGTTATCTATCAGCCTCATTTTTGCAATACTCGCCACCGGACTGGCCTATTTCGGCTCGGCAGCCTCCGGACAAGCAGGGTTCTCTTCGCTTTCGGCCACCATGGTCAGTCTTGCCACACTTGCGGTGTTTCTGATCCCGTTAATTGCCTTGATGCTGGCGTATGACAGTGTAGTAGGTGAAGACGAACAAGGTACCTTGTTATTGTTAATGACCTATCCCATGAAACGCTGGCAGTTTATTTTAGGGAAAATGCTCGGCCATGGTTTGATCCTGGCTTGTGCAAGCGTCACCGGTTTTGGTCTGTCTGCTTTGGTGACCGGGCTGTTCTCAGGTAATACCGCCTGGGCAGAATTGGTTGATGCCTATGTTTTTTTCATTATCTTTTCAGTGTTGCTGGGATGGATATTTATTGCTTTTGCTTATGTGATCAGTGTGTCTGTCACTGAAAAATCAAAAGCAGCGGGGCTCGCATTAATCGTCTGGTTCAGTTTTGTCTTGATGTTTGATTTGATGTTGCTGGGCTTGCTGGTGACTACCGAAGGCAATGTCAATGCAGAGATGTTTCCTTATCTGCTGCTGCTTAATCCAACCGATATCTACCGCCTTGCGGTTATCCAGTATTTTGCCGATCAACAACTAAGCGGGCTGATGGCTGTGGCGCAACAGGCACAATTCACTACCCGCATCTTGTTTAGCGGCATGGTGTTCTGGTTGCTGATACCGTTGCTGTACACCCTGTTCAAATTCAACAAGAGAACATTATGATGCGAGTAAGCAAAAAGTTGCGTCCGGTCATCGTGATGATGTTTTTGATTGTCACTGCCTGTGGTGAATCACCATCGGAACTGGCATTGGTACAACAGGCCGTGACTATCGAAAGCGGTGACGAGTGCCACCAGTGCGGCATGATTATCAAGCGTTTCCCGGGCCCAAAAGGGCAGTTGTATCAACGTGGGAATGACCAGGTGCTGAAATTCTGTTCCACCCGCGATATGTTTGCCTATTTACTCGATCCCGAGCATCAGCACGCCATACAAACTGTTTATGTTCATGATATGGCTCAAACCTCGTGGGACGCCCCTGATGATGAATTCTATATTGATGCACGCAAAGCATGGTTTGTTCTGGGGCACAGCCGTCAGGGAGCAATGGGGCCGACGCTGGCCAGCTTTTCGGATAAAAATATTGCCAATATGTTTGCCAAAGAATATGGCGGCAGCGTGGTGGCTTTCGAGGCTGTGACACAAGCATTGATAAGCGGTCAGATAGATCAACATTAGGGGCTGTTGACGTTGCAGCTTCGCCACTGCCTGTGGACCAAGCAAACTGGCCGCAAAAACAACCCCCGTCCCCCGGCTTGTGTCTGAAAAAGCACTTTTCCCGTTGTTCGTCATTTATTTAAAATGGCTGACCTGCCCCGATCCTTAATCCAGTTGCCGCTTAGTAATGTGCGGCATAAAGCCTTCTTGTTGTGAGTCACTTCGCCCTGCTCCGGGGTAGCTGAAACCCGGGTCGGTCCGATTATTCCTGTGGAGTGATTGATCTGTCTGAGAGGAGTTTGTCTTAAGTTATATAAAATCTTGATCCAGATCAATTCCACAATATATTGTGCTTTAATTTTTATCTAACACAATATATTGTGGTTTTAAGTTTTTGGATTACCCGGAAAAGACTAGCTTGACAAAGACAAAATAAGTTGTAGGGCTGAGTTTACACCTTGTCACTATTCTGGTCTGAGTTGCTGACTTTTCTCACCAGAGAAAATGAATTAGGAAGGGGAAAAATATGTACACAGACATAGCCACTGCCACAGAGGAATTATCGGCAGCCAAGTTACCGGATATGGTGATTAAGCGTGATGGCAGGCGGGCCAAGTTTGATGCCGGAAAGATTCTTTCGGCGATCCATCATGCAGGAATGGCCACTGAAGCGTTTTCCATAGATGAAGCGCGCCAGTTAACCCTGCAGGTATTAAAAGTGCTGCACCACCGTTATGCCGAAAGCTTGCCCGAGATCGAGCAAATCCAGGATGTGGTCGAACAGGTTCTGATTACTTCCGATCATTACCGCACGGCACGTGCCTATATTGTCTACCGTGAACAACACGGCAAATTACGACGCGATCAAACAACCATGATCAATGTCGAGACATCAATGAATGAATACCTGCAGCAACTTGACTGGCGGGTCAATGCCAACGCCAACCAGGGTTATTCTCTGGGAGGGCTGATTTTGAACACAGCCGGCAAGGTCACGGCTAACTATTGGCTCAACCATGTCTATCCTGTAGAAGCAGGGTTAGCGCATCGTGAAGGAGAGCTTCATATTCATGATCTCGACATGCTGGCCGGTTATTGTGCCGGTTGGTCATTGCGTAGCTTGTTGACGGAAGGGTTCAATGGGGTGCCCGGCAAGGTTGAGGCCGCACCACCCAAGCGCTTTTCCAGTGCGTTGGGCCAGATGGTTAACTTTCTCGGTGCATTACAGAATGAGTGGGCCGGTGCGCAGGCGTTCAGTTCATTTGATACTTATCTGGCACCTTATATTCGTCGTGAAAAATTGAACTACGACATGGTGCGGCAAGGGATACAGGAATTTATCTATAACCTCAACGTGCCTTCACGCTGGGGAACCCAGACACCTTTTACTAACCTGACTTTTGACTGGGTGTGTCCCGAGGATCTGCGAGAGCAGATCCCGGTGATTGCCGGCAAAGAAATGCCGTTTTTTTATGGTGATCTGCAAACAGAAATGGACATGATCAATCAGGCTTATATTGAAGTCATGATTGCCGGTGATGATAAAGGACGCGTTTTTACCTTCCCTATTCCTACCTATAACATCACTAAGGATTTCCCCTGGGAAAGTGATAATGCCCAACGGTTATTCGATATGACCGCCAAATATGGACTGCCTTATTTCCAGAATTTTATTAACTCTGATATGGAACCGGGCCAGGTGCGTTCAATGTGCTGCCGTCTGCAACTGGATCTGAGGGAGTTGTTAAAGCGGGGTAATGGCTTGTTCGGTTCTGCTGAACAAACCGGTTCTATCGGTGTTGTCACAATCAACTGCGCCCGTCTTGGCTATCTTTATAAAAATGACGAAGCCGCTTTAATCCGGAGCCTTGACCGGTTGATGGATCTGGCCAAGAACAGCCTGGAAATTAAACGCAAGATGATTCAGCGTTATATGGATGGCGGTTTATATCCTTATACCAAACGCTATCTGGGAACCTTGAGAAATCATTTTTCCACTATTGGAGTGAACGGAATTAACGAGATGATCCGTAACTTCAGTGATGATGCCCATGATGTCAGCGATGAGTGGGGCCAGCGCTTTGCTTTAAGGCTACTTACTCATGTTCGGGAAAAATTAATTGTTTTCCAGGATGAAACGGGACATATGTATAACCTGGAAGCCACACCTGCCGAGGGCACTACCTATCGTTTTGCCAAAGAAGATCGCAAGCGTTTTGCTGACATTATTCAAGCTGGCACTGAAGCCGCACCTTATTACACCAATTCATCTCAGTTGCCGGTCGGACTGACCGATGACCCCTTTGAAGCTTTATCGCTGCAGGATGAACTGCAGACACAATACACGGGCGGCACGGTGCTGCATCTTTACATGAACGAGCGGATTTCTGATTCACTCGCATGCAGCACGCTGGTCCGGCGCGTGCTGGAACGTTTCCGCCTTCCCTATATCACGATTACGCCGACATTCTCAATTTGTCCCAAGCACGGTTACCTTGCCGGGGAACACGAATTCTGTCCGCATTGTGATCAGGAATTACTCGCTGGAAAACACAACCAACAGGTTGTGGCTTAATCACTTAACTGCTATCAACAAGGAGCAATAACATGACAACTAATAACCATATGACCATTGAACTGCGTGAAGAAGAACGTCAGCGCTGTGAAATCTGGACCCGGGTAATGGGATACCACCGCCCGCTGACATCATTCAATCCGGGCAAACAAAGTGAACATGCAGAGCGTCGGCATTTCATAGAGTCTCCGGCCAACAACAGACTGTAACGGAGACGCAGTTTAATGGGACTCAAAATTGGTGGCCTGACATCGTTCACGACTATCGATTTCCCAGGCCATTTGGCCGCCGTGGTTTTTCTACAAGGCTGTGCCTGGCGCTGTCCCTATTGCCATAACCCGCACCTGCTCGAGGTTGATAAGCATGGTGATGATTGGGAGATGTTACGAACATTTCTGCAACCTAGGCGGGGCTTTCTGGACGGGGTTGTTCTGAGTGGTGGCGAGCCGTTACTGCAAACCGGATTAGCTGATGCCATAACAGGCATTAAGGCTATGGGATTTAAAGTTGCGCTCCATACCGCCGGAGCCAACCCCCGAAGGCTGGCAAAATATTTGCCCATGCTGGACTGGGTTGGTTTGGATATCAAAACAACATTTACAGACTATGCCCGGATTACCGGGATAAGCGGCAGTGATGAACAAGTTAAAGAGAGTCTGGAACTGATACTGGCGAGCGGTATCGACTATGAAGTGCGTACCACCGTCGACCCGAATTTTTTCACTCGCAACACAGTTATTGATCTGGCAGAAAGCTTGGCCACTGCAGGCGTAACGCACTATGCACTGCAGGAATGCAGGCCGGTTGCAGGGTATCAGGTGCAAAACACATCTTTATTCCTTGACAGTACTCTGTCAGAACAACTTAAAGGTATGTTTTCCCATTTTACGTTACGATACGGTTGATGCGACACAATATACTCAAACCACCTCAAAATGCAGGTTTGGGTATATACCCGTGATACTTGAAAATGTGCGATATCAGCTTATCGTCTCGCCCTTCGGGAGCCCATGTGAGCCGCCAGACCTGCGTTCCAGCCTATAACCATTTGGCAGCAGGCTGCGCCTTGTTCTGACGGCTCACATGAGGCTCTGATACGCGCATTTTCAAGTATCACGGGTATAATTTGTTTGATAATTAAATTAACAATGCGGGCACAGCGTATATGGATCTACAGCGATGCAGTGCCCATCGTGGAAGCAATTATGAGTAATGCTTGTTTTTGTTCCGGACGGAGAATGTACGGCTATTTATCGGAGGTTTTACAGTGGCACAAAGCACCACTTCTTTTGCAGTAAAAATAGGACTAGCAGAAATGCTCAGAGGCGGCGTGATCATGGATGTCACCAACCCGCAACAGGCAAAGATTGCTGAAGATGCCGGGGCTGTTGCGGTGATGGCGCTGGAACGGATCCCTTCCGATATCAGAAAGGATGGCGGCATTGCGCGCATGAGTGATCCCGACATGATCCGGGAAATCCAGAACACGGTCACGATTCCGGTGATGGCAAAATGCCGGATTGGCCACTTTGTTGAAGCCCAGATCTTGCAGGCACTGGAAATTGATTTTATTGATGAGAGTGAAGTACTGACACCGGCAGATGAAACCAATCATATTTGGAAACATGAGTTTAATGTGCCTTTTGTGTGTGGCTGCCGGAATCTGGGCGAAGCGTTACGGCGAATTGGTGAAGGGGCAGCCATGATCCGCACCAAAGGTGAAGCCGGTAGCGGAAACATCGTCGAAGCTGTCCGGCATATGCGTCAGATTCAAAACGATATGAAAAATCTCATGGGTTTGCGTAAAGAGGAATTAATGGCACAAGCCAAAGCGTTGGGCGCGCCTTTCGATTTGGTTTGTCAGGTAGCAGAAACCGGGAAATTGCCGGTACCGAATTTTGCCGCGGGTGGGGTTGCTACCCCCGCTGATGCTGCCCTTATGATGCAATTAGGGGCCGAGACAGTTTTTGTCGGATCAGGTATTTTCATGAGTGAAGATCCGGCGCGTCGGGCCAAAGCCATTGTGGAGGCTGTGACTTATTTCGATGATGCGCAAAAACTGGCTGAAATCGCGGCTGGTTTGAAAAGTGCGATGAAAGGGCTTGATATTGCTGAAATACCGGCTGAACAACGGTTACAGGAACGGGGTTGGTAAGTGAAAATCGGTCTGCTGGCGTTACAGGGAGATTATGAAAAACATGGCCGGATTTTATCCCGGCTGGATCTGCAAGGAGTTCTGGTACGCTACCCGCAACAGTTGGCTGACGTGGCGGGCCTGATCATTCCCGGTGGTGAATCGACGACTATGAGCAAACTGATCGCTGCCAACGGCTTCCGCCAGCCATTGGTTTCGTTCGCGCAGCAATTTCCGGTACTGGGCACCTGTGCTGGCCTGATAATGATGGGCAGGCTGCAACAGGATGATTCACGTATTCAGACACTGGACATGATAGATGTTACGGTGACGCGTAACGGTTATGGCCGGCAATTGGCGTCTTTTGTTGATGATCTGACGGTAGATCTTGCCGATCATCAGCAAACAATTGCTGCTTGCTTTATCCGGGCACCCAGGATTAATGCCGTTGGTCCCGATGTTGAAGTGCTGGCCCGTTACAACAATGAGCCGGTTGCCGTACGTCAGGGACGCCACATCGCTTTGACGTTTCACCCTGAACTGAACGATGTCACACTGTTTCATCAACTGGCTTTTGATGGCAGCCGAAATTAACAGCACACGACTCAATGACAGTAAGTTATGACTATAAAAACAGCAAAAATTGGTATTGTGACGGTCAGTGATCGGGCCAGCAAGGGTGTTTATGATGATCTTTCCGGCAAGGCCATTATTGCGACTCTGGATGAATTTCTGACATCACCATGGCAGCCGGTTTATGAAGTGATTCCGGATGAACAGGACGTGATTGCCGCAACGCTGATCAAAATGGCTGATGAACTAGCGTGTTGTCTGATTGTGACCACTGGCGGTACCGGGCCGGCAAAACGGGATGTGACGCCAGAGGCGACCGAAGCGGTATGCGACCGAATGATGCCTGGATTTGGCGAATTGATGCGGGCAGAGTCGCTGAAATTTGTTGCTACTGCTATTTTGTCGCGCCAGACAGCGGGGCTGAGAGGCTCAAGCCTGATCATCAATCTTCCCGGTAAACCCAAAGCTATCCGTGAATGTCTTGATGCGGTTTTTCCTGCGGTACCTTATTGTCTCGATCTGATGGAAGGGCCCTATCTGGAATGTGATGAAACGGTTATTAAACCTTTTCGCCCCAAAAATTAAATATTAGGGGCTGTTTATTTTTCATCTTTGCTTTTATTGCGCTCTGAAAAAGTGCCAATCAAGGCGCGAGGAATGCGGCTTGGCCATTCCCTGACCAAGCACTGCACATCACCTGCAGTTTAAAAGTCTAATGTGGCAAGGCCTCCACAAAGTCGGCCATTAAGTTTAAAGCATGGTTAAAAGCGGCAGGTAATTCATCCATATCAACACTGTCAATCAAGTTCTTGACGTGCAGGCCCAGTTCAGTATTGCCTTCAATAGACAGGCGACGTTGGAAGAACAGCGTGTCAGGATCCTCACGGCGGCTGGCTAACAACAGAAAATCCCTGCTGTTGCCGGAAAAAGTCGTGTCGGCACTATCTCTACCCGGACTGAATGACAAACGATCTTGCTTTAACGACACTTGCCAATCATAAGCCAGATCCCTGATTTGTATCCGTAATACCGTATTTTCCAGAAAGCATAACTCACCATCGAACAGCTGTTGTTTGAATATAACGTTGGAGATTTTCTCAACAACAATTAATTGCGCAGCTTGCGGCAGCAATCTGAACGGCGTTCGCCAGGGCAGATATTGAATGCCTGGTAATAAGGCCAGTTTTTCCGGTATGAGCAAAGCAAGTTTTGGTGCCATCGAAACCATATTTATTATTTCCTGAATAGCCTGATAATCAAAGATATGCCCATCATGATGGTTACGATGAAAATAACCATGACCTGGATCAAAAGATAGCCAACCAGCCGTTTTTTGCTGATCAGAAACTTATATGATGTTGTTACAGAAATATCGGGAGGAAAAAATGGAACTGGTCTGTCCTGCGGGTAATATCTCAATGTTAAAAACCGCGGCCGAACATGGTGCTGACGCAATTTATATCGGTTTCAAAGACGACACCAATGCCAGGCATTTTGCCGGCTTAAACTTTCATGATGGTGCAGCGCAGAAAGCGGTCAATTATGCTCATGATCATGGCAGTAAAGTCTATGTAGCTATTAATACCTACCCACAACCTGCCGGTTGGTCGCGATGGCAAAAAGCGGTTGATATCGCAGCGGATATTGGTGTTGATGCCTTGATTGTTGCCGATATCGGGGTGCTGGCTTATGCTGCGGAAAAATACCCGGATCTGGCGCTGCATTTATCGGTGCAGGGTTCAGCTACCAATGCCGAGGCGTTACGGTTTTATCAGCAACAGTTTGCTATTCGCCGTGCCGTCATCCCGAGGGTATTGTCGATGGCACAGGTAAAACGACTGGCTGAAGACAGTCCTGTGACGCTGGAAGTCTTTGGCTTCGGTAGTTTATGCGTCATGGTGGAAGGCCGTTGTTTATTATCGTCTTATGCAACGGGTGAATCCCCCAACACCTGCGGTGCCTGTAGTCCGGCCAAAGCCGTGCGCTGGGTGGAAACACCGGCAGGCACTGAGAGCCGATTGAACGAGGTATTGATTGATCGTTTTGCAGTTGGTGAAAAAGCAGGCTATCCGGTGGTATGTAAAGGACGGTTTAATGTTGACGGTCATACCTATCATGCCTTGGAAGAACCCACCAGTTTGAATACGCTGGAGTTATTGCCCGATCTGCTGGCGGCGGGTGTCAAAGCCATCAAAATAGAAGGGCGCCAGCGTAGTACTGCCTATATCAGTAAAGTGGTCAAAGTCTGGCGGGCGGCTATAGATAGTTGCCAGTCAAACCCGCAGGCTTATGTGGCTAAACCACAGTGGATGCAGGCGCTTGCCGATGTATCTGAAGGCACACAAACCACATTGGGCGCTTACAACCGCCCCTGGCAGTAACGTCAAGCACAAGATCGAGTCTTTTGGAGTTTTCATGCATTTATCTTTAGGAGCAATTCAGTACCTGTGGCCTCGCCAGACGGTGGAGGACTTTTATCAATTACAGCTGAAGAGTCCGGTCGATATCATTTATCTGGGTGAAACGGTTTGTGCCAAACGGCGATCCCTGAAAACGGCAGAATGGATTGATCTGGCGAAACAACTGGCCCAATCGGGTAAACAGGTGGTGCTGTCTACCCTGACATTGATTGAAGCCAAGTCCGATATGGCGGGCGTCAAACGTTTATGTAACAACGGTGACTTATTGGTGGAAGCGAATGACATAGCTGCCGTGCAATTAATGGCCGAGCAAACACTCCCTTTTGTCGGCGGCCCCAGTTTGAATATCTATAATGCCCATACACTCAGATTATTATATAAGCAGGGGTTAATTCGCTGGGTCATGCCGGTTGAACTGAATGCGGAAACACTAAAAGCGATATTAGCCGATGCTGAATCTATGGGGCTGGGTGGAAAAATTGAGACCGAAGTGTTCTCTTTTGGCCGCATGCCTCTGGCTTATTCTGCCCGCTGTTTTACCGCCCGTTATCGTCAGCTTCCCAAAGATGATTGTCAGCTGGTGTGTCAGGATTATGCCGAAGGGCTGCCAATGGATAGCCAGGAAGGACAGGCTTTTTTCACGATTAACGGTATTCAGACCCAGTCAGGGCGCATCCAGCACTTATTACCCCATTGGCAGCAAATGCAGCAGATTGGTGTAGACATTATGCGGCTCAGCCCGCAGCCCCGCTATATGAATGAAATTGTGCAACGCTACGCGCAGGTAATAAAGGGCGAGTCGGTGAATACGGAGATTGGACCCTGGATAACTGCCCCCGCATGTGACGGTTATTGGTGTGGTAAATCCGGCATGGATTATATTGCGGTTGCGGCTGAATGAAGGGGATAAGCTAGAGGTTGTTTATCCAGGTTAATGGCAGGCTGTGGTTGGTCGGGCAATTCCTTGCGCCCCGGTCCGGGGCGCAAGAAAAAGGCGCCGTTGCGTTTATTTTAACCTCAGTTACCGTTACGGATTTGTGTGACTTCGTCGGCCGTGACCAATTCGCCTTGATTACCCCAGGCATTCATCACATAGGTCATGATATGGGCAATTTCATTATCTTTCAGATTGGTAAAAGCAGGCATGGCACTATTGTAATTATCGCCGTTAACGGTGATTTTTCCTTGTAAACCTTTCAAGGGAATGCTGATAGCACGTTGCTTATCCGCCATCAGATAATCGGAACCGGCCAGCGGCGGAAATGCACCTCTCATTCCCTGACCATTAGCCTGATGACAAGCGAGGCAGTTTTTTTCATAGAGCTTTTTACCTTCAGTAAAACTTTCCGATGTTTCAATGGCGAAACTTTGTGAAGAGATACTGGCCGACAAAGCCGCCATAGATAGCAGCCAGAATGGTTTTATTTTCATTTATTTCTCCGTTATTTCAGGTAGTGAATCGGTAACATGTATTTAAACTGCAACTTTAGTGTGTAGTTATAATTGAACCGTGAAACACGGTCAACAACAGCGCTTGATCTGGATCAGCTGTTGGTAAAATAATGGAAATAATCACGTTTTCTGGCTATAACCAGAGCAGGTCAATAAAGATAAAAAAGCCCGGCACTAATGAAATAATGCCGGGCTTTTTTTGAACGGTGCTAATCGTGTTATAGACTGAATACGCTTAACACACCGCCCAGTGAAGTCCAGTTGGATAGAGACCGGTAGGCACCGACGGCACCCAGACCGTCAGTGTCGTTTTCCAGGTTGTTGGTCATACCGATACCTGCCCAGCCACCAATACCAGACAAAACAGAGATGTATTGTTTATCACCATGTTTGTAAGTATTGACGTTGCCGATAATGCCTGAGGGTGTTTTGAAACGCCACAGTTCACGACCGCTTTTCGCATCCACTGCCTTCAGGTAACCCTCCAGCGTGCCATAGAAGACCACGTCAGAGGCGGTTGCCAAGGCGCCGGACCAGACTGAGAATCTTTCAGGATTGGACCAGACGATTTTACCTTCGCGGGCATCCCAGGCAATGAAGTTACCCATATTGTCTTTTTCAGCAGCAAACATACTGACTTCAGCACCCACGTACGGTTGTCCTGCCAGATACTCGACTTCGAATGGTTCGAGATCCATGCAAATGTGGTTGGTCGGTACATAGAACAAACCAGTCTGTGGAGAATATGCAGCTGGTTGTTGATCCTTGGCACCATGTGCAGCAGGACAAATACCGGTTGTATTGGTATCTTCACCATTAGTTTCAGGTGAGAATTTGGCAACACGATCATGCAAGCCTGTTTTCAGGTTCACACCGTTTGACCAGTTTACGCTCGGGTCGAATTTTTCAGCGACCAGCAGTTCACCCGTGGCACGATCCATGGTGTAGCCGAAACCGTTACGGTCGAAATGTACTGCGGTTTTACGCATTTTTCCCTGGATGTTCTGATCGGCCAGAATGACTTCATTGACGCCATCATAGTCCCACTCATCATGAGGGGTCATTTGGTATAGCCATTTTGCGACACCGGTATCCAGATCTCGTGCAAACAGAGCCATTGTCCATTTGTTATCGCCCGGACGTTGCAGTGGATTCCAGGTGGAAGGATTACCGGTACCGTAATAGAACAGATTCAGATCAGGATCGTAAGAATACCAGCCCCAGGTTGTGCCGCCCCCGATTTTCCATTGATCACCTTGCCAGGATTTCAAGGAAGAATCTTCGCCAACCGGTTTCAGCATTGAAGTGGTCCTGTTCGGCTCGACCAGCATTTCTTCATCCGCTCCGGTGCTATAGGCTTTGTAAAGCACCTTGCCATTGAGATCATAGGCTTGTACATAGCCACGTACACCGAATTCACCACCAGAAATACCAACGAGCACTTTGTCTTTGAAGACGTGAGCGATACCGGTACTGGTTGCGCCTGTTCTGGGATCGTCACGTTTGTCTGACCACACCGGTTTACCTGTATCAATGTCCAGTGCCACCAGTGTTGTGTCTGCCTGATTCAGGAAAATCTTACCGTCTCCATAAGCCAGACCCCGGTTGACTACGTCACAACACATGACGGGAACGGTTTCATCGTAGTTTTGCTTGGGCTCATATTTCCATTTGATGGCGCCATCATTATTCAGGTCCAAGGCATATACGATGTTCGGGTAGGGGGTATGTACATACATTGTGTCATCGATAATCAATGAGTTGCCTTCGTGACCGCGCAGTACGCCAGTAGAAAAAGCCCAGGCCATGTTCAGATCTTTGATGTTGTCTTTATTGATCTGTGTCAGCTTGCTGTAACGTGTATTAGCGTAGTCTCCAGCCGACATGACCCATGAGTCAGGATTTTGCTGCATGCTGAGCAGTTCATCAGCAACGCTGTAACAAGGTAGCGCCAGTGACATCATGGCTAAAGATAATTTTGTTTTATTCATAAAAATTCCTTTATTTTAGAGCCGCCACTAAAGCGATTACTAACCATGCACTATGATCATGCTTAATAAGCTCCGTAACGGAGTGCAAATGCTAACAATGAGGAAACAGGATTAATTGCACTTGTGTCCGAAAATTTGGGCGCTGTGGAATCTGAGTCAAGTGAGTCATGACAGGCTGTAACCTGAAAAACGCAGTTGGGTGTGGGAAAAGAGTCGTCTTATAGTCAGGTGCTGAAGATGTGCCGCTACTTTTCGTGAACCCGTTGTGTTTTTTTTAGGTTTAAGGAGAGAGCCGGGTATAAAAAGACGTATCTATAAAATGCCTGAACTTGTCAGGTAAGAATGATATTTTTAATAATATCAAATCCTTGAGAGAAGGAAAGCAGCGAGAGGTGTAGTTAATGGGGGCAAGGTGTGCAGTGGTCAAAAAGATGTGACCCTCGGCTTCGGAAGGTGAAAAATATCTAGGTATATGTGGATCCAAAAACTGTCACCGTTGTTATCTAGCTGATGCTTAAGTGTATGTAATTTCCTGAAAAAATTGAAAATTTTTGGATGGTGATTTGCGACAATTAACAACGTTTATCGATTTTCCCTTGTCACAGACTCACCTCGAAATCATGAAAATGTCTTTTGGTTTGTCACGGTCATTTCAAAAAATTTTGACCATCAGCCTATTATTTCAAACATATTTACCGATTTAATTCGAACCGGCCACTGAACCGGCCATTAGATAGCTTGTTGTATATGTAAGTTGCTGTTATAGTTTGATTAATTACTAGTTATCGGTTTGACATTAGAGCGGCCAAAACTGTGGATAATACAATAGTGAGAGATGATAACGAATCAATAGCGAGTTTTGAACCATTAATGGTAAGTGCAGGCTCACCACATAGAGCTGTACTAAATGATCTGGCTGTTGATCTGGCTGCCCAGGCCGAGGGATTCCAGAGCAGCCTACCACAATCCATAGCTTTATCACTGGCAGAGCTCATTCGATCCATGAATTGTTATTACAGCAATCTGATCGAAGGCCATAACACACATCCGATAGATATTGAGCGGGCTTTGAGTGGCGATTACAGCTCAGAGCCTGAGAAACGGAATCTCCAACTTGAAGCTAAAGCGCATATTGCCGTTCAGAAATGGATTGATGAGGACGGGTTAACTGAATCTCCAACATCTCTCGCGATGATACAAGAAATTCATCGGCGTTTTTGTGAACAGTTACCACCAGAGTTTTTGTATGTAGAGATACCAAGTACAAATGAGCGGGTTCAAATTAATCCAGGTGAAGTTAGAAAGCGGGATGTCCAAGTAGGAAAGCATGTCGCTATTAGTGCCGGTGCTATCCCAAGGTTTATGGAACGTTTCAATGAAGCTTACAGCAAGCTAGGGCGAATAGAGTCGATCCTTGCTGCTGGATGCGCCCACCATCGATTGTTGTGGATCCACCCATTTCTTGATGGGAATGGCAGGACTGCGCGTCTTATGTCTTATGCGATGCTAAGAGATGCACTCAATACCAGAGGGTTATGGTCTGTTGCGAGAGGACTTGCCCGCCAAGAAATCGAATATAAAAAACATTTACAAGCATGTGATGAGGAAAGGCAGGGTGATCGGGATGGGCGTGGAACATTGAGTGAGGCGGCACTCGCTTCTTTTACTGAGTTTTTTCTGCAAACATGTATTGATCAAATTAAGTTCATGAGAGATTTAATGAAACCCGCTAAGCTGAGCGATCGCATCATGATTTGGGCAGAAGAGGAAATGCGAGCAGGACGGCTTGCTCAGAAATCTGACTATATTCTGCGTGTAATTCTCTACAAAGGTGAACTTGAACGCGGGGAAGTTTCTGAAATAATGGGCGTCAGTGACCGGACTGCGCGTCGAGCCACTGCTGCGCTCATCGAATCCGGTGCACTGAAGTCTGGTAGTTCACGGGCCCCTTTACTTTTGGCCTTTCCAGCCACACTGGCGGGTCGTTGGATGCCGGGTTTATTTCCAGAAATCTAGCCAGCAATTCGATATTGATGTGCTGATGCTATTCTATGCCGTCGAATTTCTTGTAGGCGTTTATGCATAGTCCGCTTCAGCCGTTTATTCTTGTGCGTACTTTCCTGACACATAACAACCGCATACTGTAGTGGTCAACTAATTCCGGACACGGGTTTAGACAGATCTTCCGTCTTTGCAGGTGGAAATCCATCGTTGAATTGATGTGGTCGTTGCCAATTGTAATAATACATCAGGTAAGAACTCACATCACGCATAGCTTCGCTCAATCCTCGGGTTCTACCCAGATTTTGCGGACACTTCAAAGAAGCCTGATAATGGGCAAAAGGAGTGTTTATGTCAAAGAGAAGAAAATACAGTCCCGAGTTCAAGCACGGTGCTGTTGAGCAAACAAGGCAGCCGGGAGTCAGCTGCGCCCAGATTGCACATGAACTGGGTATTGCCGAGTTTGCTGACAAGATGGCGACGTGAAGCAGATTCAGCGGGCCAGAAGGCATTCAGTGGCACTGGCAGCCCAAGAGATGAAGAAGTAGCCCGTCGCAAACGCGAACTGGCGCGGGTGAAGAAGGAGCGGGATTTTTTACGCGAAGCGGCAACGTTCTTTGCCAGGGAGTCGTCCTGAAATATCAGGCGATCCAACGTTGTCGCAGCGAGTTTCCTGTACGCATGATGTGTCGCTGTCTGAAGGTTTCCCCGAGCGGTTATTACGGCTGGGAAGCACGGTCACCGAGTGCCCGAGAGGTCGATAATGCGCGATTGCTGTCGCGTATTCGTGAGAGCCATCAGGATAGCGGCAGTATCATTGGTGTGCCGTGTATGCATGAAGATCTGACGGATGTTGGTGAAACAGCCAGTAAAAATCGTATTGCGCGTTTAATGGCGGCAGCCGGACTTCAGGGGTGGCCGAGAAAGAAGAAACGTGGCCAGAAAAAGCCGCCATTATTACCCCCGCCAGATGTTCGGAATTTGTTGGAACGCGACTTTACAGCACTAGAGCCAGAGACCAAGTGGGTAACTGACATCACTGAGCTCAAGACAGGCGAAGGTAAGTTGTATTTGTGTGTTGTCATTGACCTGTTCAGCAAGCTCATCGTCGGCTGGTCAATGCATCACCGGCAAGATCGTCAGATGGTACTTCGGGTGGTGGAAATGGCAGTTTGGCAACGCCAGGGTGATGGGCCAGTCGTTTTGCACTCAGATCGTGGCAGTCAGTTTCGAAGCAGCGATTACCAGCGACTTTTGAGCAAACATGCGTTGGAATGCTCCATGAGTGCGGTTGGCCATTGTGGCGATAATGCTGCGTGTGAGGGATTTTTCGGGGTTCTCAAGCGGGAACGCACAAGCCGAATGCGCTACCCGACATTGGATTCAGCCAAAGCTGATTTATTTGACTATATTGAGCGATTCCATAATCCTCGCATGAGAAGACGAGTTGCAAGGCGCGATATGAAGTTTTCAACCGTTTTTAAACCGTCCGTATAAACGGGGGAGAACCCAAAGACCCAAGAGGCCGAGCAGCGCAAAAAATCCGAAGACGAACGAATTGTTGATGAAGATATTAAGGCTGTAGAAAACCTATTTAGCCAGTTATTTATTTATTGCAACGAGATTGAACAGAAAAATGGTTTTTGTCCGCAGATCATCGTTACAGACCATGCAGATGATCTGACATTATCGAATGGAGTTAAATTCGATTCGTTGGTAAATGGTAATAGATGGAGGAAACGAGGACTGATACATCCAATTCCAGAATAGGGTGACATTGAGTAATTGAAATCTCCTATACCAAAGTTGATTTTAAGTTTTCAGGATTTAAAAGTTGTTATGAGGAAAATATTGTGACTGATGCTGGTGGGGGACTGAATACTCTGATAAACAAAAATAAGAATTAATGTTCAATTAATTATTTATGGGCTTAATGAATCGAGAGCATCCCTAGCTAATTTCTTGTGAGCGGATTGGAAAAACTGTATTTTGGTAATTGGGCATGAGGCTAACTATCATTATCCAGTTATTAACTAGGCGTTGATTATGG
>NZ_JAPDMV010000023.1 GCF_026319305.1 Methylophaga sp. OBS4 | reverse complement strand
CCTATGATGCGGTACTGACAGGTGTGCCCGGACTCAAGCGCATGGTGCGTGACAGTCGGGGCAATTATGTCGAAGGGGGCGAATTGATTCGGCCTGCCAAAGCGGGCGAAAATATCAGTCTCAGCATTGACCTGCGCCTGCAATACCTGACCTATCAGGCGCTGAAAGCGGCCGTGAACGAACATCAGGCGCGTGCCGGAACGGCAGTAGTGCTGGATATACAGACCGGCGAAGTGCTGGCAATGGTCAACCAACCCTCATTCAACCCTAATAATCGAACAGGTTTGAAATCCAGTGACTTCCGTAACCGGGCGGTGACCGACTTGTTTGAGCCCGGCTCCACGGTCAAACCGTTTACGGTCGCCAGTGGCATCAAGTCCGGCAAGTTTGATGCTTCCAGCATTATTAATACCCATCCCGGTATTTTCAGAGTTAGCGGTCATCCCATCAGGGATTTTCGCGATTATGGAGAGATCGATTTAGCGACCTTGATTCAGAAGTCGAGCAATATCGGCGCCAGCAAGATTGCATTGGAACTGGAACCTAAAGACCTCTGGCATGATTTTGCCAGTTTTGGTCTGGGTGAGGCGACCGGTGCCTACTTCCCGGGCGAGGCCATGGGCAGCATGCCCGATCCTCAGTCATGGCGAAAACTGGACAGAGCTACTTTGGCTTATGGTTATGGCGTGGCCACCAGTGCTTTGCAGTTGGCACGTGCCTACAGTGTTCTGGCCAGTGGCGGCATATTAAGACCGGTTACTTTTGTCAAAACACATGAGACACCCCGCGGTCGCCGTGTGTTTTCCTCCGACATCATGAAACAGGTGTTAGACATGATGGAACTGGTAGTGCAGCCCGGGGGCACAGCGCAAAAAGCCGCAGTCGCCAATTACCGGGTAGCCGGTAAAACCGGTACGGCAAAAAAAGCGACCAGTGGCGGTTATTCGGATAAACGTTATCAGTCAGTTTTTGCAGGCATTATTCCAGCCGGCGCCCCCCGGCTGGTGATGGTTGTAATGGTGGATGAACCCCGTGGTGAGGAGTACTACGGTGGTCTGGTGGCAGCACCGGTGTTTTCAGAAGTCATGACCGGCGCCGTAAGGCTGCTTAATATTGCACCGGATGCATTACCGATAACGCAGATACAGGTGGCCCACAAATGATAACTTCTATTGTGAAACAGCAATCGTTGACGCAGCTGCTGCAGGATGTAGTAGCGGAAGGTGTGAATGTGCAGGAGTGTATGCTGGCGGATATAAGCATGGACAGCCGCCGGGTGGCGCCGGGGGCTTTATTCCTGTCTCTGGCCAGGCAGGATGAGCAGCGTGAAAAACATTTGCAACAAGCACTGGATAAAGGTGCTTTTGCGGTATTGATAGATCAGCAGCAAACATTGACTGAACGGGAACAACTTTTGCTGGATGAAGCCGTGGTGAGTGCTTATCCGGTAGCCAATCTGGCACAGAAAGCCGGGTTTATTGCCGCCCGTTTTTATCAGTACCCATCGCAACATATGACCGTGATTGCGGTGACCGGCACCAATGGCAAAACATCAGTAAGTCAGTTTATTGCGCAGGCATTGGAAGGCATGGCCAAACCCTGCGGAATAATCGGCACACTGGGGGCAGGCCGCCTCAGCGATCTTGAGCTGACCGGCATGACCACACCGGATCCGGTCTCTATGCAGCGTTTACTGGCAGGGTTTGAACTGGAAGGTTGTCAGTATGTGGTGCTGGAAGCTTCATCGCATGCGCTGGAGCAGGGGCGATTGAACAGTGTGGACATCAATATTGCTGTTTTGACTAATCTGAGCCGCGACCATCTCGATTATCACCGGACCATGTATGAGTATGCGGCAGCCAAACAGCGTCTGTTTGATATGGCGTCCGTTAAAACGACGGTAATTAACGCCAGTGATGGCTTTGGTCGCAAAGTTATCGACAAACTCGAAGCAGGTACCAGACTGCTTACTTATTCCTCTGTTGAAAACGCCGATATTCGTGCTGATGCCATCAATTGTCATCGTGATGGCATGCAGTTTGAGCTGACTTTCAATGGACAGACGCTGAAGGTCGCTCTGCCTATTCTGGGACGGTTCAATGTCGACAATATATTGGCCACAGTTGGTGTGTTAGAGGCCTTAGGCATGACACGAGAGGAAATCCAGCAAGCGATCACGCGCTGTCATGCGGTTGCCGGCAGAATGGAAGCGCATGGGCGGGGCGCACAACCGAGTGTGGTCATCGATTATGCTCACACGCCCGATGCGCTGGAGCAGGCATTGAAGACCTTGCGGGTGCATTTGCCGGAACAGGGGCATCTCTGGTGTGTGTTCGGTTGTGGCGGTGACCGTGATAAAGGTAAGCGGCCTTTGATGGGGCAGATTGCCGAAAAAGAGGCAGACAAAGTCATCATTACCGATGATAACCCCAGAACAGAAAATAACCATGCCATTATCGAGGACATTTTGGCGGGGTGTCGTCAGCCGGAAAATATCCATGTTGAACTCGACCGTAAGTTAGCCATTACTCACGCTATTTCTCATGCCGGGCCGATGGATATTGTACTGATCGCCGGTAAAGGGCATGAAGCGTATCAGGAAATTGACCATATCAAATATCCGTTCAGCGATGCACTGATCGTCACGGATGTATTGATGGCTATAGAAAACGGTATTTACAACGTGGCGGGAGGACATTGATGGGGTTGCAGTTGTCTCTCAATGAACTTGCCCGCGTAGTGGGGTGTCAGCAGCCGTTTGGGGATGTGTTGGTCTCTGGAGCAGTTATTGATACGCGCAAGATCAGTACCGGTAATTTATTTGTCGCGCTGAAAGGCGAACGGGTAGACGGCCATGACTTTATCAGGCAGGCCCGTGAAGCCGGTGCCAGTGCTGCGCTGGTCAGTGAGCTGCGAGATGATCCTTTACCACAAATACAGGTTGCTGATGTCCGCCGGGCTTTTGCTCAAATAGCAAAATATTGGCGGCAGCAGTGTCAGGCCAGAGTCGTGGCTATTACAGGCAGTAATGGTAAGACCAGTGTAAAAGAAATGGTCAGTGCTATTTTGAAACAAGTCGGCACGGTAACCGCCACCCAGGGCAATCTGAATAACGATCTCGGCGTGCCGCTGACCTTGTGTTGTTTGGGCCGGCATGACGATTTTGCCGTGATTGAGATGGGCGCTAACCATCCCGGTGAAATTGCCGGACTGGTAGCGGTGGCTGAACCTGATGTAGCGATTATTAATAACGTCGCCCCTGCTCACCTGGAAGGGTTTGGCAGTGTGGAAGGCGTGGCCGCCGCCAAGGGTGAAATTTTTGCCGGCCTGCCGGCACACGGTATCGGCGTGATAAATGCTGATATGCCCCATGTTGAACTCTGGCAATCCTTGCTGGCAGCAAGGCAATTCAAGACATTTGCGCTGGAAAACCCGGCGGATATCACCGCTGAATATGTTCAACTTGATCTGGGGTCCAGCCATTTTATGGTGGCTATTGACGGCATCAGCCATCACTTTAATTTACCTCTTCCCGGTATGCATAACGTCGCTAACGCTTTAGCGGCCATTGCCATCTGCGTGGCGTTGGAGATTCCGGTAGCGGCAATGGTGAAAGGCTTGAGCTCGATCCAGGCAGTGCCGCACCGCCTGCAATTAAGGGCTGGGATCGGTGAATCCCGCATTATTGATGATACCTACAATGCCAACCCGGGTTCCTATCTGCAGGCATTAAAAACCTTATCAGAATTTTCCGGTCAACACTGGCTGGTGCTGGGAGATTTTGGTGAGCTGGGCAGCAAGACAGAAGAGATTCATCAGCAAATGGGGCTGCAGGCCCGGGAAGCCGGCGTGAACCGCCTGCTGACCGTCGGAACCAGTAGCCGCAGTGCGACAAACAGCTTTGGCGAAGGTGCCGAGCATTACGAGGATATAGAAACATTGCAGAACTTATTGCGAAACGAATTGAGCAAGGAAGTAACTTGTCTGATTAAGGGATCGCGCTTTATGCAACTGGATAAGTTGGCAGATGAGCTGGCTGATAGGGGAATGCGCTGATGCTGCTGTTTTTGAGTGAATATCTGAGCCAGATCCATAGCGGTTTTAATGTATTCCAGTATCTGACGTTGCGTGCGATTCTGGGAGTGATGACGGCGCTGGGTATTGCCCTCATTGTCGGGCCGACAATGATTCGTCATCTCAGTTTCAAACAAATCGGCCAGGTCGTCAGACAGGATGGCCCGGAATCACACTTCAGCAAAAGTGGGACACCGACCATGGGCGGCGCGCTGATTCTGGTGGCTATTGCCGTCAGCACCCTGTTGTGGGCTGATCTGGCTAACCGTTACATCTGGGTCGTATTAGTGGTGACTTTGGCATTTGGCATCATTGGTTTTGTGGATGATTACATCAAACTGGTGCGCCAGGACCCCAAAGGCCTGCTCAGTCGTTACAAGTATTTCTGGCAGTCGGTGTTCGGCGCCGGTGCCGCCATTTTTTTGTATATCACTGCTTCAGTGCCGGCAGAAACACAGCTTATCGTGCCGTTTTTCAAAGAGGTGCTGATTCCGCTGGGTGGCTGGTACATGTTGCTGACCTATCTGGTGATAGTCGGCAGCAGTAATGCAGTGAATCTGACAGACGGACTTGACGGTCTGGCAATTATGCCGACGGTGATGGTGGCGACAGCGCTGGGTTTGTTCAGCTATGTGGCCGGCCATTTTGAGTTCGCCACTTATCTGGCGATTCCTTTTATTCCCAATGCGGGCGAGCTGACGGTGTTCTGCGCGGCCATGGTTGGCGCCGGCCTGGGTTTTCTCTGGTTTAACACGTATCCGGCACAGGTATTTATGGGGGATGTCGGTGCTTTGGCGCTGGGGGCGGCTTTAGGTACGGTGGCAGTGCTGGTCAGGCAGGAGCTGGTGCTGCTGATCATGGGCGGTGTGTTTGTGATTGAAACCTTGTCGGTGATGATTCAAGTGGCCTCCTACAAGTTGCGTGGTAAACGCGTGTTTCTGATGGCGCCGATACATCATCACTATGAACTGAAAGGCTGGCCGGAACCCCGCATTATCGTGCGGTTCTGGATCATCACGGTATTCCTGGTTCTGGTTGGATTAGCGACGTTGAAATTACGATGACACAAGCCGTGAATGAACTCACACATAAAAACTGTCTGATTGTCGGTCTGGGGCAGACCGGATTGTCTTGTGCGCGTTTTCTGACAAAGCATGCGCTGGGCGTCGTGGTCATGGATACACGCGAACAGCCGCCTGGTTTGACAACGCTGCAACATGAGTTTCCGCAAGTGCTGGTCAAAACGGGAGGGCTGGATCTGGACTGGTTATTGAAAGCCGACATGATTGTGCTCAGTCCGGGGGTCGATCCGCGCTTGCCGGAAATCAGCGCTGCCAGAGAAGCCGGTATCGAGATTGTGGGGGATGTTGAATTATTTGCCCGTTACGCCAATGCGCCTATCGTGGCGGTTACCGGGTCTAACGGCAAGAGTACCGTGACTACCTTACTATCATTGATGGCGCAGTTGGCAGGGAAGAATGTGCTGACAGGAGGCAACCTGGGCACACCGGCATTGGATTTGCTGACAGAAGAGGCTCCGGACTTTTACATTGTCGAATTATCGAGCTTTCAGTTGGAAACCGTGACATCACTAAATGCCTTTGCTGCAGTGGTGTTGAATGTGAGCCCGGATCATCTGGATCGATACGACTCGGTAGCAGATTATCAACAAGCCAAACAGAAGATTTTCAATGGCGACGGGGTCATGGTTATCAACCGCGACGATCCGGTTGTCAGCGCCATGGCTATTGCCGGTCGTAACCAGATAGGTTTCAGTTTGCAGGCATCAAAAGGGGTCGATTTCGGCTTGCTGGAAGATAACGGCAAAACCTGGCTGGCAGAGGGGGAATATCCTTTATTGGCAGTCGACCAGATGAAAATCGTGGGTAAACACAACCAGGCCAATGCGCTGGCTGCTTTGGCGCTGGGTTCTGCAATGGCTTTACCTATGCCAGCCATGTTATCGGCGCTGCAGGAATTTAAAGGCTTGCCGCATCGCTGCCGCCTGGTCAGAACCTTGAATGAGGTGCGCTGGTTCAATGATTCCAAAGCCACCAATGTGGGTGCTTGTGTGGCTGCGATTGAAGGACTGGCTGACCACGGCATGATTGTGTTGATTGCCGGCGGCGAAGGTAAAGGGCAGGATTTCTCCGAACTGACGCCGAGCCTGCAGCATGCTGTTCGTGCTGTGGTTTTAATCGGTGAGGCTGCAGCGCAAATTGCTGCCGCTATCCCTGCCGGTGTGATGCAAATCAATGCCAAAGATATGAATGATGCTGTGCAACAGGCACAAAAAGCGGCGCAGCCCGGTGACAATGTCTTGCTGTCTCCCGCCTGTGCCAGTTTTGACATGTTCAGTGGTTATGCTGAGCGCGGCGAAGTGTTTGAACAGGCGGTAAGGAGGTTGGCGACATGAGTGAGTCCAGTCTCCAGCTTGATCGCAGCCTCGTGTTTGTGGCCGGCGCTTTGATGCTGATAGGGTTGATTATGGTTTGCTCGGCTTCGATTACCATTGCCGACAGCAAAACCGGCCAGCCACTTTATTATTTCCTGCGTCAGGCGGTATTTGCCGGCATCGGATTGGGTTTAGCCTGGGCGGTGGTATCAGTACGGCTGGCCGTCTGGCAACGCATGGCGCCGCAAATGTTAATGTTGGGTGTCGTATTGTTGGTTCTAGTGCTGATTCCCGGTGTGGGGCGTGAAGTGAACGGTAGTTCCCGCTGGCTGCCATTGGGACCGGTTAATCTACAGGTAGCTGAACTTATCAAATTGTTTGCCATCCTTTATATCGCTGATTATTCGCAGCGACATCATGGTCAGTTGCACGGTTCATTTATCAAGGTGCTGGCGCCGTTGATGCTTCTGGGGGTCGCGGCATTCCTGCTGTTGTTGCAACCGGATATGGGGTCGATGGTGGTGATTATGTCGACGGTACTGGCAATGCTGTTTCTCGGTGGGGCCAGACTCGATGTGTTTGCCGCGTTGATTGCGGTGATGGGGGGCTTGTTCGCATTATTGGTATGGATTGCTCCCTATCGTCTGGAACGTCTGCAAAGCTTTATGGACCCCTGGGCGGATCCATTCGGCAGCGGTTTTCAGTTGACCCAGGCGCTGATCGCTTTTGGCCGCGGTGACTGGTTGGGGGTCGGACTTGGCAGCAGCATGCAGAAACTGTTTTATCTGCCGGAAGCACATACCGATTTTCTTTATTCCATCCTGGCTGAAGAACTGGGCCTGATTGGCGCCATGGCTGTCATCGGGCTGTTTTTTGTCTTTATCTGGCGGGCGCTGGCAATTGGACGTGCCGCTGAAATGTCCGGTCAGGTATTCGGTGCTCAAATTGCCTACGGCATCGGCATTTGGCTGGGCTTGCAGGCCTGCGTCAACATCGGAGTCAATATGGGGGCGCTGCCAACCAAAGGACTGACCTTGCCGTTAATGAGTTATGGCGGCAGTAGTCTGGTTATCGTCTGTATCGCCATTGCCTTGTTGCTTCGTGTCGATATGGAAACACGTCTGCCCGAAAAAGCGTCGGCGAGGATAAGACGATGACGCGGGTGATGATCATGGCGGGTGGTACGGGCGGACATGTGTTTCCGGCTTTGGCTGTGGCTGAGGAACTGAGACAGCGCACGGTTGAAGTGTCGTGGATCGGCACCGCCAAAGGTATAGAGGCACAGTTGGTGCCGCAGGCGGGCTATTTATTATCTGAAATAAAAGTGCAGGGATTACGTGGCAATGGGGCGATGGGTTGGTTAATGGCCCCGTTCAGAGTGATAAAAGCTGTCTGGGAAGCTTTACAGCTGATACGTGAATTAAAACCCGATGTGGTGCTGGGACTGGGCGGTTTTGCATCAGGCCCCGGTGGTGTGGCGGCCTGGTTGCTGCGTAAACCGCTGATCATTCATGAACAAAATGCCATTCCCGGTTTGACCAATCGTCTGTTGTCGAAATTGGCACGCGTCGTTCTGGAAGGATTCCCTCATAGTTTTGCCGATAAGGTCAAAGCGCAATGGGTGGGAAATCCGGTACGTAAAACTATAGAAGATCTGCCGATGCCCCATGTGCGTTTCAGCGAACATAGCGGTGTGATGAATCTATTGGTATTAGGCGGCAGCCTGGGTGCTAGGTCATTAAACAATACGATCCCTCAGGCATTGGCATTGATAGCCGAGGCACAACGTCCGCAAGTTGTTCATCAATGCGGCAGTCGCCATTTGGAAGATTGTCGTCATAACTATCAACAAGCTGGTGTACAAGCCAATGTCACTGATTTTATTGACGATATGGCAGGTGCTTATGCCTGGGCCGATCTGGTGATCTGCCGGGCAGGTGCTTTGACGGTGGCAGAACTGGCCGCGGCTGGTGTCGGGGCGCTGCTGGTGCCGTTTCCTCATGCGGTCGATGATCATCAAACCCATAATGCCGCTTTGTTGGTTGAAGCCGGTGCTGCCCAGCTTATCGCCGATCATGAACTCAGCGCCAGTCTGCTGGCTGACAAAATCTGCTGCTTGAATACTGACCGTGACGCATTACTGGATATGGCCAACGCGGCGCGGAAAGTCGCCAAAATTGGCACAGCAGCAGAAATTGCTGACAAATGTATGGAGCTGGCGCATGGATAAACTGACATCAGCCATGCAAAGCAGAGTGAAACATATTCACTTTATCGGCATTGGTGGCGTCGGTATGGGCGGCATTGCCGAAGTATTGCTCAATCTGGGTTATCAGGTGACCGGTTCTGATTTGGCTGAAAACAGTCTGATCAGACATCTGCGTACCTTGGGCGCCACCATCATGATCGGCCATGACCCCGGTTATCTGAAAGGGGCCGATGTGGTTGTGGTGACCACCGCAGTCAACGAGGACAATGTCGAGTTACATGCGGCCCGTGAACATCGTATTCCGGTTGTGCCTCGGGCAGAAATGCTCGCCGAATTGATGCGTTTCAGTTATGGCATCGCAGTGGCCGGTACCCATGGCAAAACCACCACAACCAGTCTGATCGCCGCTTTACTCAGTGAAGGGGAGCTGGATCCGACTTTTGTTATCGGCGGCCGATTGAACAGTGCCGGCAGTAATGCGCGTCTGGGTACCGGACGTTATCTGGTCGCGGAAGCGGATGAAAGTGATGCTTCGTTTCTGTATTTACAACCGATGATCGCCGTGGTCACCAATATTGATGAAGATCATATGGCGACTTATGACGGTGATTTCGGCAAATTGAAAGCCACTTTTGTCGAGTTTCTGCATCACTTGCCGTTCTATGGCCTGGCAGTGATGTGTCTTGATGATCCGGTAGTGAAAGAATTGCTGACTGAAGTGACGCGGCCTTTTATTACCTATGGCACCGATGAAGAAGCCGATTATCAGCTGGTGGAGTTAAGCCAGCATCAGGGACAGAGCTTTTTCACCATTATCGAAAAAAACAGTGGTAAACAGTTTCCGATCACGTTGAATATGCCCGGTCTGCACAATGCACTTAATGCGACGGCGGCGATGGCAGTTGCCCGCAATCTGCAGGTGAGCGTAACAGCCTGTCAGCAGGCTTTACTCAAGTTCGATGGCATTGGCCGCCGCTTTAATCTGCTAGGACCGGTTAAAGCTGAAGACGGCCATGCCATTTTGATTGACGATTATGGTCATCATCCGACAGAAATTGCGGCAACGTTGGCTGCGACGCGAGGTGGCTGGCCGGGTCAGCGTCTGGTTGTAGTATTCCAGCCTCATCGTTACACCCGGACCCGTGATTTATTTGAAGACTTTGCCCAGGTGCTGTCTCTGGTCGATGTACTGGTGGTACTGGAGGTTTATCCGGCCGGCGAAAGCAAAATTGCCGGCGCCGATGCCCGCAGCCTGTGCCGGGCAATTCGCCTGCGCGGACAGGTAGAACCGGTATTTGCTGAAGATAAAGAAGCCTTGTTTGCGCTGCTGCCGGGTTTGTTAAAAGACGGTGATGTGTTGTTGACGCTGGGCGCAGGGGATATTGGCAGAATGGCACAGGCGCTGCCGCAACAACTGAGCGGGGGTGTTGAATGATGGCTTTATATCAGAACCTGAAAGGTGAGTTGAGACTGAATGAGCCATTGGCCAAATATACTTCCTGGCGGGTGGGCGGTATTGCCCAGTGTTTTTATCGTCCCAGCGATATCGATGATTTGGCGCGTTTTTTATCGCAGTTACCCGAGTCTGAACCGGTCATGTGGCTTGGACTGGGCAGTAATTTATTGATCCGGGACGGGGGCTTTGCCGGCACGGTGATCGCGACCGCCGGTGTGTTGCAGCATATTGAAGTGAAACACAATGCCGTTCATGCCGAGGTTGGTGTTTATTGCAGCAAACTGGCCAAACAGGCTGCCAAGGCCGGCCTGAAAGGTGCCGCATTCCTTGCCGGTATACCCGGTACGCTGGGCGGCGCTTTAGCCATGAATGCCGGCGCCCATGCAGCAGAAACTTGGGATTATGTCAGCGAGGTCACCACTATTGATAGCCGCGGTCAATTGCATCAGCGGCCAGCCGATCAGTTTGTGGTTTCATACCGTCACGTGGCGATTCCTGCCAACGAGTGGTTTGTGGCCGCGACGCTGGCGTTCGAACAAGGGGACGCTGCGGCTGAATTGGACCTTATTCGTGAACTGTTGAAGAAACGCAATGCCAGCCAGCCGACTAATCAGCCTTGTGCGGGTTCCGTGTTCAGAAATCCCGCGGGTGATTATGCCGGACGCCTTATCGAAATAAGCGGACTGAAAGGCTTGGCCGTGGGTGGTGCCAGTGTTTCCACTAAACATGCCAATTTTATTGTTAATGACGGTAATGCCACCGCAGGAGATATAGAAAGCCTGATTTTACTGGTGCAGCAGAAAGTGGAGCAGGCACAGGGGGTGAAGTTGATACCGGAAGTGCACATTATCGGGGAGCGGGCGTGATGACACGGACAATTGCATCAGCCGCAGAATTTGGTCGCGTTGCCGTATTAATGGGCGGCCGCTCAGCTGAACGTGAGATCTCGTTGATCAGTGGTCGGGCTGTTCTGGCCGGACTGCAACGTAAAGGTGTGGATGCCTACAGTGTTGATGTCAGCTTTGATATCTGCCATCAGCTCAGCAGTGGCCAGTTTGATCGTGCCTTTGTGATATTGCACGGCCGTGGTGGGGAAGACGGTGAGATTCAGGGGTTCTTGCAGGCAGTAAACCTGCCCTACACCGGCAGTAATGTGACCGCGTCTGTTTTGTCGATGAACAAACGCATCAGCAAGCAGAGCTGGCAACAGCAAGGATTACCTACCCCCGCTTTTGAAACAGTAAATGCACGTACCGATATCGATCAGTTGATTGCCAAACTGGGACTGCCTTTGATTATCAAACCGGTCAACGAAGGTTCCAGCATCGGTATGAGCAAGGTCAGTGACAAGATACAGCTGAAAGACGCGATCAGTCTGGCGCTCAAGTATGACGACGATGTGATCGCAGAGCAGTGGATTCAGGGTGAGGAATACACCGTGGCGATTCTGGGTGAAGAAGCGCTGCCGGCGATTCGTCTGAAAACCCCGCGCGAGTTTTATGACTATGAAGCCAAATATCAAGCCAGCACTACGGAATATTTGTGCCCGTGCGGCCTGGATCAGCAGAGCGAACAACAAATGCAGCAACTGGCGTTGCGGGCGTTCAACGGCCTGGACATGAAAGGCTGGGGCCGAATCGATTTTATGCGTGATGGTGCCGGTCAGTTTTATCTGTTGGAGGCCAACAGTGTGCCGGGCATGACCGATCACAGTCTGGTACCGATGGCCGCCAGGCAGGCGGGACTGGAATTTGACGATCTGGTCTGGCGTATTCTGGAAACCAGTTTTGAGGATGAAAACTGATGGCAGTGAAACGTAAAAGTGGCGCTACCCGTCAACAGCCTAAGCCGTCACGTCAGCCTCGCAGCTGGAAACAGTTCTGGCGGCAGGCGGTGACGTTGCTGATTCTGGTTACTGTGATTGGCGGCGGAATGTATCTGCAACAGGAAGATACGCTACCAGTGAAACACGTCACCGTCGAAGGCGAATTTCGCCATGCTGATAAAGAGGCGTTGGTGAAAGTCGTGTCACCGATTGTCCGCGGCAGTTTTATGGACGTGGATGTAGCCAGGATCCGTCAGGCCGGGGAGGCTTTGCCCTGGGTGAAACAGATTCAGGTCAGACGGGTGTGGCCTGACACGCTGCACCTGATTGTGGAAGAACAAAAAGCCATAGCGCGTTGGAACAAAAACAGCCTGGTGAATACCAGTGGTGCGGTATTTACACCGCCATCGGCAACGATTCCGAGAGGATTGGTACAGCTGAACGGACCTGACGGCACCAGTGAATTAATGGCCAGACGGCTGGTGGAGATCCAGCGTCAGGTCAACCAACTGGGGCTGAAAGTAGTTGCCGTCAATATGGATAAACGCCGTGCCTGGCAGGTGGATTTTGCCGAAGGTTTACATCTCAAGCTGGGCCGGGCCGGGGGCGAAACACGATTAAAGCGGTTTATTCGGGTTTTTAACGGCGGGCTGGCGACTTTCCGGTCACAGATTGCCGAGGTAGATATGCGTTATACCAATGGGCTGGCCGTGGTATGGAAGTCTGGTCAGCAACCTGATTTTAATGGAACAGTGTAATGTCAAAACGAAATGAAAGAGAGCTCATTGTTGGATTGGACATCGGTACCTCGAAGGTGGTGGCGATCGTCGCTGCACCTATTCATAATGCCGGACCGGGTGAGCATGCACTGGAGATCATCGGTATCGGTTCACATCCAGCCAGAGGAATGAAAAAAGGTGTGGTGGTTAATATCGAGTCCACCGTGCAATCTATCCAACGGGCAGTGGAAGAAGCCGAGTTGATGGCTGGCTGTCAGATCCACTCCGTGTATGCAGGCATTGCCGGCAGTCATATCCGCAGCCTTAACTCGCACGGCACAGTAGCCATTCGCGATAAAGAAGTAATGCAGGGTGATATCGACCGTGTTCTCGATGCGGCACGTGCTGTGCATTTCCCGGGCGATCAGCAACTGCTGCACGTTTTGCCGCAGGAATACATTATCGATAATCAGGAAGGTATTCGTGAACCTATAGGCATGTCGGGGGTACGACTTGAAGCCAAGGTTCATTTAATTACCGGCGCGGTGAGTGCGGCGCAAAACATTAGCAAATGTATCGAGCGCTGCGGTTTGGTAGTAGACGGCATCATTCTGGAGCAGATGGCTTCCAGCTACTCAGTGCTGGATCAGGATGAAAAAGAACTGGGTGTCTGCATTGTCGATATCGGCGGCGGTACGACAGATATCGCGGTATTTGTCGATGGTGCTATCCGTCATACGGCGGTCATTCCGATTGCCGGTGACCAGGTCACCAACGATATCGCTGTGGCTTTGCGTACCCCGACCCAATACGCCGAAGAAATCAAAATTAAATATGCCTGCGCCTTGACGCAATTGGCACGTGAAGATGAAACCATCGAAGTGCCTAGTGTCGGTGACAGGCCGCCTCGCCAATTAGCCAGACAAACGTTGGCTGAAGTGGTGGAGCCGCGTTATGAAGAATTGCTGATGCTGGTTCAGTCTGAACTGCGTCGCAGTGGGTTTGAGGAGTTGCTGGCTGCCGGCATTGTGCTGACGGGCGGCAGTTCCAAGATGGAAGGCGTGATTGAGTTAGCGGAAGAAGTTTTCCATCTGCCTGTGCGTCTCGGCGTGCCGCAACACGTAGGGGGATTGGTTGATGTGGTACGTAATCCGATTCACGCCACAGGTGTCGGGTTGCTGTTATTCGGCAACGAGGAGAGTGCCTCAGGGCACGGTGAAATGAAGGTAACGGACGGGTTTAAAGGCATGCTGGCAAGAATGAAAAGCTGGTTCCAGGGGAATTTTTAAGCTGAGTAATCAGGCATGTTTGTTTGAACAACTTTTTAGGGGGAGAAACCATGACTTTTGAACTTATAGATACATATACAGAAAACGCGGTCATCAAAGTAATCGGTGTCGGCGGTGGCGGCGGTAACGCCTTGGAACATATGGTGCTCAATCAAATCGAAGGGGTTGATTTCATCAGTGCTAATACTGATGCGCAGGCTTTGCGCAAGAGTTCTGCGACCACCCAATTGCAACTGGGTACAGACATTACCAAAGGTCTGGGCGCCGGCGCTAATCCTGATGTAGGCCGTCAGGCAGCACTGGAAGACCGGGAACGCATTATGGAAGTGATCAAAGGTGCGGATATGGTCTTTATCACAGCGGGCATGGGCGGTGGTACCGGTACCGGCGCTGCACCTGTAGTTGCCCAGGTTGCCAAGGAAATGGGCATTCTGACTGTTGCCGTGGTGACCAAACCGTTCCCGTTTGAAGGTGTCAAGCGGATGAAAACGGCCCAAGCGGGTATTGAGGAACTGGGCCAGCATGTTGATTCATTGATTACCATTCCCAATGAGAAATTGCTGAAAGTGCTGGGTAAGGATATGACCTTGCTGAATGCGTTCAAATCAGCCAACGATGTGTTGCTGGGGGCGGTACAAGGTATTGCCGAGCTGATTACCCGTGAAGGTATGATTAACGTTGACTTTGCCGATGTTCGTACAGTGATGTCCGAAATGGGAATGGCGATGATGGGTACCGGCCATGCTACCGGCGAAAATCGTGCTATTGAAGCGGCTAGATTGGCTGTTTCCAGTCCGTTACTGGAAGATGTGGATCTGGCGGGGGCACGTGGCGTGCTGGTTAATATCACGGCCGGTCTGGATATGAGCATCGGTGAATTTGAAGCGGTGGGTAATACCATTAAGGAATTTGCTTCTGATGATGCCACGGTGGTGGTGGGTACGGTGATTGATCCGGATATGACTGACGAACTGCGTGTCACGGTAGTGGCAACTGGTCTGGGTGGTGATAGAGTAGCAGTGCCAAAAGCACCTGAAATCGAGTCTCCACAGATCGAAATCGTCAAGAAACCGGTTGAGATTGACTATGATGAACCGACAGTCATTCGTAAAGAAAAAAACAGTCAGCAGAAACAAGTCGCCAATGGCGATGTCAATATGGATTATCTTGATATCCCGGCTTTTCTGCGTCGACAGGCTGACTAAATACTGATGGCTGGAATTTATCTGCTTGTGATATCATTACGCGATCTGTAACTGTATAAGGGGTATTGCACCGTGATTAAGCAGCGAACATTGAAAAACGTGATTCGTGCGACCGGTGTCGGTCTGCATAGCGGTGAGATGGTTTATCTGACCCTGCGGCCTGCTGCCCCTGATACAGGCATTATTTTCCGCAGAGTCGATCTCGACCCGGTGGTTGAAATACAGGCCAAAGCCGAAAATGTCGGTGAAACAGCTTTGTCAACAACACTGGTTGAACATGGTCAGCGCGTTTCCACTGTGGAACATCTGTTATCGGCGTTTGCCGGTCTCGGTATTGATAATGCCTATATTGATCTAAATGCGGCAGAAGTGCCGATCATGGATGGCAGTGCCGGACCTTTTGTGTTCCTGGTGCAGTCGGCTGGTATCGAAGAGCAGAATGTCGCCAAGCAGTTTATCCGTATCAAAAAGCCGGTTGTTTTGGAAGATGGTGATAAATGGGCCAGATTTGAACCGTTTGACGGTTTCAAAGTCTCGTTCACCATTGACTTCGAGCATCCTGCCTTCACCGGACGACCTCAACAAGTTGATGTTGATTTCTCCTCCACTTCGTTCGTGCGTGAAGTCAGTCGTGCCCGTACTTTCGGTTTTATGAAAGATATCGAAAAACTGCGTGAAAACAATCTGGCACTGGGTGGCAGTATGGACAATGCCATCGTCGTAGATGATTACCGTGTCTTGAATGAAGACGGTTTGCGTTACGAAGATGAGTTTGTCCGTCACAAGGTGCTGGATGCCATTGGCGATTTATATCTGCTGGGTCACAGCCTGATCGGTGCTTTCAGCGGTCATAAATCCGGCCATGAGGTCAATAACAAATTATTGCGTAAACTGCTGGCCCAGGAAGATGCCTGGGAGCTGGTCAGCTTTGAAGACGACAAAGATGCCCCCATTCTTTTCAGTCGTCCGGCTGCATCTCTTACCAGCTGATCAGCTTCAGTCTGAGGGGCGGCGCTGGGCCAGTTTATTGAGCGCGGTTTTTAACGGACCGTCTTCGATAGTAGCAGCGGTGTTTTTCAGTAACGCCGCTGTTTTTGTAGAAACATGCACCGCAGCATGATCTGTCTGCTCGATCAATGATTGTTTGGGACGGACTTTGACTTCGAGTTTGTATACAGGCTCAGGCAAATATGCTGATAATGCCTTGCAAACCACCGGAGCCTGAAAACGTAACAAGCTGGCATAGCCGGCATTGTCGGTGTGGACGATAATCCTGTCTGCGGTGACATTAGCCAGGTGGCAATGATTGCTGAATTGCAAGGGCAGGCTTTTTTGCAGAATAATGTTAAGCTTGTCCAATTGTCGCGCACGGGCGGCCAGACACTTCATGTGACTGTCCTGCTTGTATATTTGACTGACGCGTTCAGGTTTTTTTGACATGAATTTTAACTGACGAAAGGATAAAAATGCAGGTTATCATTATATCCTCAAACAACAAGCGCCATAAACATTGGCATTTGACGCGAACGAAGCTGCTGGTGCTGACGACGCTGTTAATCAGCCTGGTCAGCATCAGTACATTCAGCTTCGCCAACTGGATGAATAGCTCAGCGACTTCCCCGCTTTTACCTGCCACACCTCCTCTCTTCAGTTCCATTCAATCCCAATCAAAAGCCGTTATCGACACTACTGTGCAGTTTGAAAACGAAGCTATTCAGGGTTTTTATGCGCGTCAGCTTGGAGGTTTACAGGCGGAAACCATTCGCCTGAAGATGCTCAGCGAGCGTCTGGCAGAAATTGCCGGTTTTGATGCTTCTGAATATCTGCTCACAGAGCAACCGGCACAAGGAGGGGTTGATAGTGATGGTCTGCCTCTCAGCAGCGATGCTATTGATGAAGGCATTGAGCAGTTGTCGCTGGATTTGAAGGGCCAGCAAAATACTCTGTCGGCGCTGGAGCAATACCTGATCACTAAAGACAATATTGCTGCCGCTATTCCCGATGGTAAACCCATTAAGGAAGGCTGGATTTCATCTTTCTATGGTTACCGTATCGATCCGTTTAATGGTAAAAAAACCTTCCATGAAGGTGTGGATCTTGCCGGTAAATCCGGCAGCAGTGTTATCGCGGTAGCGGACGGTATGGTCAGCTGGGTCGGTAATCGTGGTGGTTATGGCGGACTGGTCGAAGTCGATCATGGTAACGGTTATGTCACTCGTTATGCACATAATAAGACCATCAAGGTCAAAGTAGGTGACAGAATCAGCAAAGGAGAGGAACTGGCGCTGATGGGATCGACAGGCCGTTCAACCGGCCCGCATGTCCATTTTGAAGTACTGCGCGATGGTAAACACATCAATCCGTACAACTTCATCAAATAAATCGGGTACTTAAACAACCTGGAAATGCGCGTATCAGAGCTCATGTAAACAGCCAGCACTGCGTTGCAGCCTGTATATACCCTTGTTTTCAGGGGCGATTGTCTCCACTTGGATCTATGTGATCTTCAATCTGCTATTGAGTCCGCGTTATAATCACGCGATTTATCAACTATTTCCGGTGCACGTGCCGTCATAAACAGGTAAGGCGAAATAATGGTTAGCAAGTTTTTCAGCAAGATATTTGGCAGTCGCAATGAGCGGATTTTGAAAAGGATGCGCAAAACAGTCGACGAGATTGCTGCGTTTGAAGCTGATATAGAGCAACTTGATGACTCAGCATTACAAGCCAAAACCACTGAGTTTCGCCAGCTTCTGAATGAAGGCCAGACTTTGGACGATATTCTGCCGGAAGCTTTCGCGGTAGTCAGAGAAGCCGGCAAGCGGGTGTTGGGCATGCGTCATTTCGATGTACAGATGATCGGTGGCATGGTGCTTAACGAAGGCAAGATTGCCGAAATGAAAACCGGTGAAGGTAAAACGCTGGTCGCTACTCTTGCCGTTTATCTCAATGCACTGGAAGGTGACGGCGTACACGTCATTACCGTGAATGATTATCTGGCCAAGCGTGATGCCAACTGGATGAGCAAGCTCTACGGTTTTCTGGGCTTGAGCACCGGTGTCATTGTTTCCGGCATGACTAATGAGGAAAGACGCGAGGCCTATCATGCCGATATCACCTACGGCACCAATAATGAATTTGGTTTCGATTATCTGCGTGACAATATGGCGTTCAGACTGGAAGAGAAAGTCCAGCGTCAGCTTAACTTCGCCGTTATCGATGAAGTTGACTCGATTCTGATTGACGAGGCGCGTACCCCGCTGATTATTTCCGGTCCCGCTGAAGACAGCTCCGAGCTGTATATTCAAATCAACAAACTGATTCCCAGCCTGACAAAACAGGAAGGCGAGGGTGAAGAGATCACCGTGCCCGGCGACTACACGCTAGATGAAAAAAACAAACAGGTTTATTTCACCGAGGCGGGGCATGAAAAAATTGAATCGATGCTCACAGAAACCGGTTTGCTGGCTGAAGATGCGAGCCTTTATGATGCGGCAAATATCGGTTTGATGCATCACGTGACCGCAGCACTGAGGGCCCATGTTCTGTTTCAGCGTGACGTGGACTACATCGTGCAGGACAATCAGATTGTGATTGTTGATGAATTTACCGGCCGCAGTATGCCGGGACGTCGCTGGTCAGAAGGCCTACATCAGGCGATAGAGGCGAAAGAAGGCGTTAAGATCCAGAACGAAAATCAGACGCTGGCATCAATTACTTTCCAGAATTACTTCCGTCTCTACCATAAACTGTCGGGCATGACCGGCACCGCTGATACCGAAGCTTTTGAGCTGCAATCCATTTACGGCCTGGAAGTGGTGGTCATTCCAACACACAAGGAAATGCAACGTAAAGATGAGGCTGACCGCATCTATCTGACGGCAAAAGAAAAATACTACGCTATTCTGGAAAATATCCGCGACTGCGTACACCGTCAGCAACCGGTTCTGGTGGGTACCGCTTCTATCGAAAGTTCGGAATATCTACATGAGCTGCTGGAAAAAGCCAAAGTGCCACATGCAGTACTGAACGCCAAGTTCCACGAAAAAGAAGCCCAAATCATTGCTCATGCCGGCCGTCCGGGTGCGGTGACTATTGCTACCAATATGGCCGGTCGGGGTACAGATATCGTGCTCGGCGGCAGTCTGGAAGCTGAACTGGAAGCTTTGGGCGAAGACGCAGAGGATGAGGAAAAAGCCCGAGTCAGAACTGAGTGGATGAACCGACATGATGCCGTATTGGCAGCCGGTGGTTTGCACATTATCGGTACGGAGCGTCACGAATCACGCCGTATCGACAATCAGCTGCGCGGTCGTTCCGGCCGTCAGGGTGATCCCGGTTCAACCCGTTTTTTCCTGTCGCTGGAAGATAACCTGATGCGCATTTTTGCTTCAGAACGCATGGCGGGTCTGATGCAGAAACTGGGCATGGAAGAAGGGGAGGCAATTGAGCATCCCTGGGTCAGTCGAGCTATTGAAAATGCGCAGCGTAAAGTGGAAGGTCATAACTTCGACATTCGCAAACAATTGCTGGAATTTGATGATGTGGCCAATGACCAGCGTAAAGTTGTCTATGAGCAGCGAAATGAACTGATGGCGGCTGATGATGTATCAGAAGCTATTAGCTCCATGCGCAGCAGTGTGATTAATGACACCATCAGTAGTTATATTCCACCTAACAGCATAGATGAGCTGTGGGATGTGAGCGGCCTTGAAAAGGCTTTGCGCGATGAATATGCGCTGGAACTGGATCTCAGCGGCTGGCTGGAACAGGATGACAGTCTGCATGAAGAATCGTTGCGCGAGCGGATTGTAGAAGCAGCAGAAGCCGCTTACAAAGAAAAAGAAGACACGGTGGGCTCCGAACTGATGCGCCATTTCGAAAAAGCCATCATGCTGCAAACGCTGGATTCACAGTGGAAAGAGCATCTGGCACAGATGGATTACCTGCGTACCGGTATCAATCTGCGTGGTTATGCGCAGAAAGATCCCAAGCAGGAATACAAGCGTGAATCCTTCAGCCTGTTTACCACCATGCTCGACAATATCAAACATGAAGTGATCAGACTAATCTCACGCGTTCAGGTGCGAGCACCTGAAGATGTGGATGCCGTTGATGAGCAGCGTCGCCAGAGCGGTGATGTGGAGTATCAGCATGATGAGGCTCAGCAGATGGGCAGAGAAGAGGCAGCCGAACAAGCCCCTGAAGCTTCACAACCTTACACTCGTGAAGGCAATAAAGTAGGCCGTAACGATCCTTGTCCTTGTGGATCTGGCAAAAAATTCAAGCACTGTCACGGAGCTATCAACTGATGGCAGTCAATCTGACGGCACCGCAACCGGACGAGCTATTACCGGTTGCCGGTATCAGGCTGGCAACCGCCAGTGCAGGAATCAAAAAACCGGGTCGTAAAGATGTTGTATTGATTGAGTTGGCGGCAGGCAGTCATACTGCCGCGGTCTATACCAAAAATGCATTTTGCGCGGCGCCGGTTCTGGTGGCCAAGCAACATCAAAAGCAGACGGCCAGTCGCTTTTTGTTGATTAATTCCGGTAATGCCAATGCCGGTACCGGTGAAGCAGGCATGCAAGCCGCTTATGCCTGTTGCCAGGCGGTGGCGGAACTGACAGGCAAGCCTGCAGACAGTGTATTGCCATTTTCCACTGGGGTGATTGGTCAACCGTTGCCGGTCAGTAAGATTGAGGCCGTGTTACCTGAGGCTATCGCCCGGCTCTCGGCTGCGAACTGGTTTGATGCCGCCCATGCAATCATGACCACCGATACCCTTGCCAAGGCAAAATCGGTCCAGCTTGAACTGGCAGGCCAGACTGTCACGATAACCGGCATGTCCAAAGGCTCGGGTATGATTCGTCCGGATATGGCGACTATGCTGGCTTATATCGCAACGGATGCTGCGGTGTCACAATCTGTGCTGGATGAAATGCTGCATCAGGCAATGGCACAATCGTTTAACCGCATTACCGTTGACGGTGATACCTCGACCAACGATGCTTGTGTTTTGATAGCTACCGGTCAGGCACAAAATAGTGAAATCAGTGATATCCATAGTACCGAAGCCCGCCGTTTACTGAATGCGCTCAATGATTTAACTCGCTATCTGGCCCAGGCCGTCGTGCGTGATGGTGAAGGCGCAACCAAGTTTATTTCTATCGCGGTCAAGCAGGGGCAGAGCGCAGAAGAGTGCCGTCAGGTGGCTTATACGATTGCCCACTCACCGCTGGTCAAAACCGCCTTATTTGCTTGTGATCCGAACTGGGGCCGAATTCTGGCGGCAGTGGGGCGCAGTGGAATCAGTGACTTTGATTTGGGCAAAGTCAGTATTTATCTGGGGCAGGTTTGTATTGTTGATGGCGGGCAACCTGCCGCTGACTATACCGAAGAAAAAGGTCAGCTGGTGATGGACCAGCCTGAGATTGAGATCACCGTGATATTGGGGCGTGGCGAAGCAGAAGATTTAGTGTGGACCTGCGACTTCTCTTACGACTACGTTAAAATCAATGCCGAATACCGCACCTGACACAATACGATGAGTGACCATAAAATCACGACGCTGAGCGAGTTCCTGCATCAAAGCGGGGCTAAATACCGTGTGTTTGATATGGGTCGCCGCGTCTGCAAATTGAGCCCTGATGACTTTGTCAGTTTTGAATGGGCCAGAAAACCGTACCCTTACCCCTTCCAGCGCAGTGCTTTGTTTGGGGTGATCTTCTGGCATCCGGATGCGGCCGAAAAACAATATGTTTGGTTTCTGAAGTTTCCGCTCGATGAACAGGGATTGTTGATTCAGGCTGCCCGTGATGAGTTTCTGCTGATGCTGCTGGATCGTGTCGGCGAATGTATGCTGGCTGCAGCCGATGGACAACAGATTGAAGGCGCTTTAAAAGACAGTCTCTACACCTTCACGCCGCGTGAAGACAAAATGGCGGCGTTCAATGCCCATGCCACCAAAAGTCTGGCGTTGAAACCTTCACAGTTCTATCATGAAGCCTATGCCTATTTCACCGGCAAACGCGACCTGGACAGCTGGCAGAGTCTGGCTATGCAGGGCGTGGCCGATGTCGCGGTGAGACTGGATGACAATGAAGAAACATTGGGTCTGATTGAAACCCTGCCACGGGTGCCTGCAGAGCCGTTTAATGTGCTCAGTACTTTTCTGGAAAATGCCGCACCCGCGGCCGGTATTGTTGAGATACTGGTGCATAGGGTGAATGTTCAACTACAGGAAAAACAACCGGATATCAGCATGATTTGCGCCTGCCTGCGTGCGGCTTCAAACAGTCCGGCAAAAGGGCTGGTCGATCAGATGACAGCGCATGTACTCAAACATCGTTGCAGTCAGAATATAGAAATACTGGCGATCATTTGTGGCCGTTTGTGGCCGGTATTGAAACAAGTCAGTCTGTGTAAACTGTTCGTTGAACAACTAGCCCATAACGATACCGGTTACAGCGGTTTCAGTCAGCTGCTGGCCGATCTGATGTTTATTCCCGGTATGCGTGAGCCGGTGATGCAGGCTTTGAGAGATCCGAAGCGATCAGAAAAACTGAGCCGCTATGTCGGCCGTATGTTTGGTTAGAGCCCGTTCATTATTTCACAATAACCGCCGCCAGAATCAATCTCTTTAACCGAAACAATTTGGATATACGTGCTTTGGATTGTGGTGGTATGAGACTCAACGGTGATATTTGGCGATTTGCCGTTGCCACTCCCGCTCCATCATGACTTCATGGGTATCATCCACCCGATCCAGAAAGACGGTGCCATGCAGGTGATCAAATTCATGCTGGAAGACACGGGCGATAAACCCCTTGTATTCGGTATTAATGGTTTCACCCTTACGGGTTTTATAGCGTACCTTAACGGCATCATGCCGCGGCACCAATGCGCGAATGCCGGGCAGGCTTAGACAGCCTTCCCAGTCCTTGCTGGTTGTCTCTGACCGCGAGGTGATTTCCGGATTGATAACAAAAAAAGAAGGCATTGTCGGTGCGTAAGGGTAACGGGCATTGGGATGGGAGGACAGAATAAATACCTGCTGACTGATACCGACCTGCGGCGCGGCGATACCCATTCCCCCCTTCGCCAGCACAAAGCTCAACAGCTTATCCAGCATGTTCTGAAAATTTGTATCCTGGATATTTTCGACAGGATCGGCAGTCTGCCGTAAAAGCGGATGACCCAGTTGAAGAATGTCGAAAGTGTCGGTCATAAAGAGGGTGCCTGCAGAGGATCATGTAAACGAAACCAACCAGCAATACTGTAGCGATCACATGCTGATTTGACTACCTCGTGAGGAAATTGTTCGCTCAGGAAGATAACAAAACTGCCGAAATCGGGGTTGATCTGCTCAATGACTTTATTTCCATCCGGGCTATAGAGCAGCAGCTGGCCGCCATCTGCTGCTTGCCAGTCCTGATTAAGATATAAAACGGTGGTCAGCACGCGGTTGGACTGCCCCTTGAACGCATCAAAATGTTTTTTATAAAAAGCACCCGGCGCATAAAAAGCATAATGCGCTTCATAATCAAATAAGCCCATAAACAAACGCCGGTTGATGGCAAGGCGGAAATCCGCCATTTGAGCCAGATATTGTGCATCTACCGGCTGTTGTTGATTGAGCCAGCGGATTTGGTCCTGGCGTACTGTCTGATTGAGCTGGAACTGTAATTCACGACCGATACCTGCTTGCCGGAAATCATCATCGTCCATATTGATGACGCGTCGGTGCAAAGCGTTGGTCAATACGGCCGGTAACAGCTGGGGCAAAATGCAATAACCCTGGCTGGCCAGCTTATCGGCAATTTCATCATAAATGGATTCAGCGGGCTGGATTAGCGGTTTCAAACATGTAATCTCCAAACGGACAGTAAAAGACCGTTACGTTGAACCTGGAGATATGCTGACTGGCAGCATGATGTGGGGTGCAAGGTACTGAACGGGCGCTAAAATTTAGCAGATTTGAGCACTAATAGGGAATAAATTTTGATTTTTTTAATGTTTAACCGAAGAACCAGTAAGCGACTGAGATCGCAGCAATAATACCGGCAAAATCTGCGGCCAGGCCACAACCGGCTGCATGGCGGATATTTTTAATGCCTACAGCACCGAAATAAATAGCCAACACATAGAAGGTCGTTTCGGTACTGCCTTGTACAATCGATGACAGTCGTCCGGCAAAAGAGTCGGCGCCGTAGGCCTGCATGGTATCCACCATCATGGCTCTGGCGCCACTGCCACTGAAAGGTTTCATTAAAGCTGTCGGCAGCGCATCAATAAAGCGATCATCAAATCCCAGCGCCAGTATCAGACTGCGCAGGCCGTCGGCCAGTAAATCCAAAGCGCCGCTGGCACGGAACACGCCGATCGCCACCAGCATCGCCACCAGATAGGGGATGATCTTAATGGCGGTTTCAAAACCTTCACGGGCACCGTCAATAAAGGCATCGTAGGCATTGACCCGCCTGAATACCGCAGCCGAAATAAACAATGCCACCAGAGAAAATAAAATCACATTGCTGACGAGGGCTGACTGCGCTAGCATTTGTGCTTGTGACAGACTGGCAAAATAAGCCAATACAGCCGCGACCAACAGCGTGAACCCGCCCAGATAGGCGATAACAACTCTGTCCAGCAAATTAATTTTCTGTACCCAGGCCACCGTTAATAAACCGATAAAGGTGGACATATAAGTGGCCAGCAGAATCGGGATAAAGACATCAGTGGGATTAGCGGCGCCCATTTGTGCCCGGTAGGTAAATATCGTGACCGGAAACAAGGTGACGGCCGATGTGTTAATGACCAGAAACAGGATCTGCGCGTTGCTGGCTGTCTCTTTGAGCGGATTAAGGGTTTGCAGCTCTTTCATCGCTTTGATGCCTAGGGGGGTGGCCGCATTATCCAGGCCCAGCGCGTTGGCCGAAATATTCATTACCATCGCTCCCAACGCGGGATGATTTTTGGGGATTTCCGGCATCAGACGTTGAAACAGCGGCGCCAACCCCCGGGTCAGCAGTTCAATAAACCCGCTGCGTTCGCCGATACGCATAATACCCAGCCATAAGGCCAGGATGCCTGTCAGCCCCAGTGAGATTTCAAATGCCGTTTTGGACAAGCTGAACATGGCTTCCATCAACTGGGAAAAAATCTGTTGATCGCCCAGAATCAGAAGCTTTATCAGCGCAACAATAAAAGCAATCAGAAAAAAGGCAACCCAGATGATATTCAGCATGCGGCTATTGTGGCACGGCTGAATTATTTGAGGAAGTTGCGGTTTTGAGACGTGATCTTGTGTCAGGAACGGCGCATATGGTTATTGAATAATGTGAGGGATTACCGTGGCAATCCCTCTATCACATAATTTGTGAATCTAAGTACCAGATTAGCGGCGCTTGCTGCCCGCGTTTGAGCGCTCTTTTTGCAAAGATAAACGTTTTCTCGGTGCCTCATTTTTGCGTGGTGGTCTGGCCGTTTTTCTGTCATTCGTAGCTGCGGGAACATCGTCAGGCAGGCTGATTTGCAGTTGTTTGTTGTTGACCCAGACTTTGCTCAGGTGCTGGAAAATATCTTTGGGCATACCATCCGGCAAATCGACAAAACTGTGATCATCCATAATGCTGATACGGCCGATAAACTGACTTTCCAGTCCGGCTTCATTGGCGATGGCACCGACCAGGTGTTTCGGCTCAACATTGTCCGCGGCACCTACTTCGACGCGGTAAGTTTTCATGCCTTCTTCAGGCTGATGCTTGCGTTCACGAACCTGCCGTGGTTCACGAGTCTGGCGTGGCTCGCGATCCGCTGAACGTTTGCTCTCTCTTTCCGGTTTGTCTTTGGGCTGGCGTCGTTCACTGACATGTTTGACCGGTAATAAAGGACGATTTTTTTGTACCAGAAACGCCAGTGCAGCGGCCATTTCTACCGGATCAGCGTTATGTTCTTCCTGATATTGGGTGATCAGGTTTTCAAAAAATGCCAGATCCTGAGATTCGATGGTTTCAGACAAATGTTGTTTGAAGGCCATGACACGGCGATCGGCAATATCTTCGCTACTGGGCAGTTGCATCTTGCTGATGGTTTGTCTGGTCGCTTTTTCGATAGCGCCGAGCATACGTTTTTCACGCGGTGCAACAAACAGAATCGCTTCACCCTTGCGGCCTGCCCGGCCGGTACGGCCGATTCGGTGCACATAGGATTCGGTATCGTAGGGAATATCGTAGTTGATAACATGGCTCATGCGTTCGATATCCAGACCACGGGCGGCGACATCGGTCGCTACCAGAATATCGATTTTGCCGGCTTTCATTTTCTCGACGGTTTTTTCGCGTAAAGCCTGATTCATATCACCATTAAGCGCAGAACTGGCATAACCGCGGGCTTCCAGTTTCTCGGCCAGATCAACAGTGGCATTTTTGGTGCGCACGAAAATGAGCATGCCATCAAAATCTTCTACTTCCAGCATCCGGGTGAGCGCATCCAGTTTGTGTAAACCGGTCACCTGCCAGTAACGCTGATTGATGGTATCAACTGTGGATGTTTTCGACTTGATATGGACTTCCACCGGATCTTTCAGATAACGCTGGGCAACCCGGTGAATCGGTTTGGGCATGGTGGCGGAAAACAACGCGACCTGACGAGTTTCAGGCGTTTCCTGCAGAATGGTTTCCACATCATCGATAAAGCCCATGCGCAGCATTTCATCTGCTTCATCCAAAACCAGGGATTGCAGATTTTCCAATACCAGTTTGCCACGACGAATATGATCCAGAATACGGCCGGGTGTACCGACAATCACTTGCGGGTTACGCTGCAGCTGGCGTAGCTGGATACTCATGCTCTGGCCGCCGTAAATAGGCAGTACGTGAAAGCCTTTTAAATGACGTCCGTAGCCTTGAATAGCTTCGGCGACCTGAATAGCCAGTTCGCGGGTAGGCGTGAGTACCAGAATTTGGGGTGTTTTCTGACGGGCATCAATGCGGCTTAACAGCGGCAAAGAAAAGGCGGCTGTTTTACCGGTACCGGTCTGCGCCTGACCGAGCAGATCACGACCTTGCAACAGTGGTGTAATACTTTGTGCCTGAATCGGGGAGGGGGTTTCGTACCCGGCTTCCTGAATAGCTTTTACAATAGGGGCGGCGATTCCCAACTCACTGAATGAGGGGATCGGATCGAGTTGTTCTGTGGACATGGTAAAACCTGTGAAAGTCAGTTTTTGAACGCAAAACTGATGAGCGGGATGTAAAACCCCCAATTATACAAGTCAATGCTGTTAAAAGATATAAAAATCATAAATTTATTGTAGTTGGCTGCCGGACTGGAAATGCGGGTCAGCTTGGTCTTATGATAGTACTGTCATAAGACATCGAGAGTGCCTGCTATGGAACGTTTTTCAGTTGATGCCTACACCCCGCAGCAAATTGCTGCCCACATACAACAGGCAGGCGTCACCAAAAGTAGCAGTGATCCTGTGCAGGTATTTGTATTAGCCATGCTGGCAGGTGCCTTTATTGCTTTGGGCGCCGTTTTCTTCACCTTGGTGACTTATGATAGCGCCGGGGTGGCTGGTGGCCTGATGCGTCTGATTGGCGGTGTTGCATTCTGTCTGGGCTTGATTTTGGTCGTAGTGGCCGGCGCTGAATTGTTCACTGGCAATAATCTGATTGTGATGGCTTGTGTTGATGGTCAGGTCAGTCTGGCACAGTTACTGAAAAACTGGTTGATTGTTTACCTTGGCAATTTTGTAGGCGCACTGGGTATTCTGGTGATGATTTATTTCAGTGGGCACTGGCTGCTTGCTGAGGGGGCGGTTGGTAGTAAAGCGATTGCGATTGCCCATAGCAAAGTCAATCTGGACTGGATCCAGGCCTTTTTCCGGGGCATATTGTGCAATGTGCTGGTCTGTCTGGCAGTCTGGTTGTGTTATGCCGGGCGCAGCGTGGTGGATAAAGTGCTGGCGATCCTGTTTCCGATCACGGCATTTGTTGCAATGGGTTTTGAGCATTCAGTGGCTAATATGTATTTCATTCCCGCGGGTTTAGTGGCAAAGGCTGACCCTGCCATGTTGCAGCCTTTGGGTTATTTGGTGTTGGACAAACTCACGATCAGTGGCTTTTTGTGGCATAACTTGATACCAGTGACGTTAGGCAATATGCTGGGCGGCGGCCTGTTTGTCGGTCTGGTGTACTGGTTTATATATCTGCGTAAAAACAAGGAGAATTAACATGAGTGAACATATCTACAAACTTATCGAACTGACCGGTAGCTCCCCTGTGAGCTCAGACCAGGCTATTCAAAATGCCGTTATTAAAGCAGCTGAAACCGTCAAGAACATGCACTGGTTTCAGGTGGTGGAAACCCGCGGCTGTATCGAAGAAGGTGTAGTGAAATACTGGCAGGTCACCATCAAAGTCGGATTCAGAATAGAAGATTAAGCTGACAGTATGGTTTGATAGACGGCGTGTCAATCCAGACTGAGGCAGATGTGGTGGTAATCGGTGCGGGCACGGCCGGTTTAGCTGCGATCAAGGAAGTCAAAAAGGTTACGGACCGTTATCTGCTGATTAATGATGGTCCCTATGGCACGACCTGTGCCCGTGTTGGTTGCATGCCTTCCAAGCTGCTGATCGAAGCCGCGAATGCTTTTCACCGGCGCTATAGCTTTGAAGCATTTGGCATTCGTCATGCAGAGGCATTGCAAATCGATATTCCAGCGGTCATGCAACGGGTACGTGATTTGCGAGATTATTATGTTGCCAGCACACTCAAGGCCGTCCACGAGTTGGGAGACAAAAACATCAGCGGCAGAGCGCGGTTATTGAGTGCGAATCTAGTTGAAGTTAACGATCAGCAGATTGCTGGCCGGAAAATCATCATTGCAACGGGTTCCAGACCCATTGTGCCCAGCGCTTGGCTGTCACTGGGTGACAAGTTACTCACCACAGACACGCTATTTGAACAGCATGACTTCAAGCAACGCGTCGCGGTTATCGGATTGGGAGCGATTGGTGTTGAAATTGCTCAGGCGCTGGCAAGGCTGGGTATAACGGTCACCGGCTTTGGCGCAGGTAACGAACTTGCTGGTTTAACGGATCCGGCTGTCAATCAGGCGTTACATGACAGTCTACAGAAAGAATTTGCCATTCATCTTGGTGATAATGCGGAGCTAACAACCACTGATACGGGTATTCAGGTGACAGCCGGTGCTTACAGCGTAGAAGTGGATCAGGTTATTGCGGCCGTTGGCCGTCAGCCGAATATTGATAATATCGGGTTTGACAATCTTGGTGTGGCGTTGGATGACAACGGGATGCCCGACATCAACCCTCAGACAATGCAAGTCGCTGATTTACCGGTCTTCTTAGCCGGCGATGCCAGTGCTGATACGATGTTATTACACGAAGTCGCAGATGAAGGGCACATAGCCGGTCATAATGCGGTGGCTGAGAAAGTCGAGGCTTTTTGTCGCAGGACGCCTTTGAGTATTGTCTTCAGTGCTCCGGAAACGGCCATGGTGGGGCGATCCTATGCAGAGTGTGAGTCTCATCCGCTGGTGGTTGGGCAGGCGAGCTATACTGATCAGGGGCGTGCACGTGCGGCTCTGCAGAACGTTGGTCTGATGCGGATTTATGCAGATAAAACTAACGGACGACTGCTTGGCGCAGAAATGTCGGCACCAGATGCGGGGCACATGGCCCATATACTGGCTCTTGCAATACAGCAGCAGCTTAGCGTTGAAGCGTTGCTCGCCATGCCCATTTATCACCCCGTATTGGAAGAAGGTATGCGAAGCGCATTACGTGATGTGCTCAGCCAACGGCTGGAAACGACACAACCCTTTGATTTAGCCCGCTGCGACTCATTCCAGTCTGAAGCCCTGGATTAGTTATTCAGATTGCTTAAAGCTGTGCACCCAGACTTGATGTGCGTCATTCCAGTCCATGCCTGCATGCATGCTGATAATCAGCTGTTTATAGGTCTGCAGGTTTGGAAAACCCTCGGCTTTGGCATCAGCTTCGCTCATATCCCCTAATGACTGTCTTTCAAGTTGCGTAATGACAAATTGTTCTCCTGCCAGGTCGAAGGTTTCGCCCGGATAGCCATAAACGCCATTACGACGTTGCTGGGTCTTGGTTCCGGCCAGAGCGGCATCAACCAGACGTGAGTGCGTCACCAGTCGGTCGATTTCACAGGTTTTAGGTGGGTAATCTGGATTAATGTCTGTCATTATTATTTCTGTATTTTGGTAAATTTAGAACCTTCCAATGTCAGGTTGAACATCAGCCCTTTATTGCTGAATACAAAACCGACTATGGGATCTTCAATATCTATGGTGTTGATGTCTTCGCCTGCACCCCATTCTACAACAGCGACAGAGCCATCGACACCGGCTTTCCAGCCTTTACTGTCACGAAACTGTTTTAATGAATCTCCGGACAGGAAAACTACAACAAGTGATTTACTTTGGGCACCTAATTGCAGACCAATGGAAGCGGCAGCAGTACTGTAGTAATCCACCGTCTGGCCATTGATTAGCAGTGCGCCTTCGCCATATTCGCCGCCGATACCGAATCCGGCTTTGATAACTTTCGGGAAGACTAATACCCCTTCAGCGCGTTGCAGAAATTTGCCCCCTCCGGGCACTTCAGAACGGAAATTTTTCAATGTTTCTGTTACGCCGATATCAATTTCAGCTGCGGACGCAGCCTGCACTTTCAATGGTGCGGTGATAAAGAATAGGCAAGCCAGCAAGGTAACCACCAGGTAATGCTGTTTCGGCAAGTTCTGATAAAACATCATAGCGATCCCTGAAATAAAATTATGCACTTAATATATACAGAAACATTATGCTGTGCAGTAATTTTCCTAACTATAGGAAATCTATACTTTTTGGATGGTTATTAAGTAAGATGAACAGATTCTTTGAAAAGATAATTGATTATTTATAAAAAAATCGGTCGTTTACTGTGATATAGCGATGGAGTTAGCGCGCTGCGACAGGGCGGTTGTCTGAAGCTAGGGGGGAGCATCAGGGATATGAACAACATTTGCAGGGTGTTAAGCAAATTGAAAATCAGTTTGTATCTGTTGTTCATGATATTGGCTGTGGTGTCAGTTTATCTGGTTATATTGCTGTTTCATTCTGCAGAAAAGCTCAATACGATATCTGCTGAAACCTCTACAGCCATTTTTGACAGTGTAATCAGAAATGAGCTGGAAGGTATGGGTAAGTTAACCAAGGATTATGCTTATTGGAATGACTCGGTAGAAAAACTGAGTCTGAGACTCGATCCTGAGTTCATCGAGGATAATTTTCTGGGATCGTATATGGGGGATAGTTTTGGCATTTCCCGTGTGGCTGTCGCTAATCTGGATAAAACTATTATCATGTCCATAGTTGACGGTGAAGTTGAAGCAGATCCGAATAAGGCGCTTACTGCTGAGCCATATCAGTATCTGATGCAGCAGGCACTGCAAGCAGAAATGACCGACCCGGTGCCGGTGACCGGATTCATCAAGATGGGGTTTGAGCTACATATGGTCGCCTGTGTGCCCATTACTCCCCATGACGATCAGGATCCGCGTTTTGTATTCGGGCAGGCCTATGGCTTGTTATTGATGAGCAAGAAACTGGACGCAGCGATGATAAATGGCTGGGCCCAGGATTTTAAGTTTAATTCGATGATGTTGTTTTCTTCACAGCAGGGCCCTGCTGATTATCTTGCCAAATCTGTGATAAACCCTTTGGGTAAAAATCTTGCCACTATTGTATGGCGTGCAGATCAGCCTGGCGCCCTATTTATTAATAATAATTCCCCGGTTTTGGGGGGGATTTTATTGATTCTAACTTTGATAACGGTATTTTTTGGGTTCAATATCAGCCGTTATATCAAAATGAGTATGGCGGCAGCCATAGAGTTGGAACAGAGCCAGCAAGAATTGAACAGGCTGGCTTATTATGATCGTATCACCGGTTTACCCAATCGTTCGCTGGCAATAGATCGATTGTCCCAGTCACTAAAATCCATGCAACGAAGTAAACTCCATACCGCTGTGATGTTTATTGATTTGGATGGTTTTAAACCGGTCAATGATAAATACGGCCATGCGATAGGTGATGAAATCCTCGCCAGAGTGGGGAAGCGTGTGGCCAGTTGTATCCGTAAGGATGATACTGTGGCACGTGTCGGCGGTGACGAATTTTTGGTAATCCTGACAGGCTTGGCTGGTGAAGACGATATCGATGAAATTGCCAAAAAGATCCTACATAATCTGGGCCGTTCCTTCCAGGTAGGTGATAAGGCGGTTGAGATAACGGCGAGTATCGGCATTGCGGTGGCGCCACGTGATGGCCATGATCCTGATGAGCTGATCGGCCGGGCTGATGACGCCATGTATTGCAGCAAACACAATGGTAAGAACACTTATCTATTTTTTAACGGGCTCGACATGGTCTCGACCTAAAGTGCCTGCTGCGATCGTTGGCTCTAGCTTAATGTGCCGTTACAACTCAAACGATTTTATCAAACGATACCCTGGCTTTGCAGGTAGTCATCATAGCTGCCGGCAAAATCGGTAATGCCTTCGTTTTCCATATCAAAGATGCGTGTTGCCAGTGAGGAGACAAATTCACGATCATGGCTGACGAAGAACAAAGTGCCTTCATATTGTTCCAGTGCCATATTCAGCGATTCAATGGATTCCATATCCATATGGTTGGTTGGCTCGTCCATTACCAGAATATTGGGACGTTGCAGAATCAGCTTGCCTAACAACATGCGGCCTTTTTCGCCACCTGAGAGTACATTGACCTTTTTATCGATCATATGGCCGGAAAAAAGCAGTCGGCCCAAAGTGCCGCGAATGGCCTGTTCGTCGTCTTCCGGCCCAGCCCATTGACTCATCCACTCAAACAAAGTCATGTTACTTTTAAACAGGTGATCATGATCCTGGGCGTAATAGCCAATATTGGCATTTTCCGACCATTTGACTTCACCTGCTTGAGCGGTCATTTCACCGACTAACGTTTTTACCAGTGTCGATTTACCGATACCGTTAGGACCGATAATGGCGATGCGCTCGCCGACCTCAGTCATAAAGCTGAAATCCTGGAACAACGGTTTTTCTGCCTGATAAGCCTGGCTGATTGCACTGGTTTCCAGCGCATTACGAAACAGTTTCTTTTCCTGCGTAAAACGGATAAACGGATTCACACGGCTGGACGGTTTAATATCATCCAGCTGGATTTTTTCAATCTGCTTCTGCCGCGAAGTGGCCTGTTTGGCTTTGGATGCATTGGCAGAAAAGCGCGAGACAAATTCCTGTAACTCTTTAATTTGCGCTTTCTTTTTCGCATTATCAGACATCTGGCGTTCACGGGCCTGGGTGGAAGCCAGCATGTAGTTATCATAGTTGCCGGGATAAATACGCAGTTCACCGTAATCCATATCAGCCATATGGGTGCAGATACTGTTGAGGAAGTGGCGATCATGCGAAATGATGATCATGGTGCTGTTACGCTGATTCAAAATATCTTCCAGCCAGCGGATAGTGTTGATATCAAGGTGGTTGGTCGGCTCATCGAGCAGCATGATGTCGGGATCGGCAAACAGCACCTGTGCCAGCAGAATACGTAACTTCCAGCCGGGTGCGATTTCACTCATCGGACCGTAATGCTGCTCCACCGGAATACCGACACCCAGTAATAATTCGCCGGCGCGGGATTCAGCGGTATAACCGTCGAGTTCGGCATAGTGACCTTCCAGTTCCGCGACCTTAATACCGTCTTCCTCGCTCATTTCCGGCAAGTTATAGATACGGTCGCGTTCGCGATGCACTTCCCACAACTCGGGCTGCCCCATGATCACAACGTCAATAACACGCTGATCTTCATAGGCGAACTGGTCCTGTTTCAATACGGCAAATGATTCGTTCACATCGCGGTTGATATTGCCGGCGGTGGGCTCCAACTGCCCGGCAAGGATCTTCATAAAGGTGGACTTACCGCAACCATTAGCGCCGATTAGGCCGTAGCGGTTGCCGTCACCGAATTTAACGGAAACATTTTCGAACAGAGGCTTGGCCCCGAATTGCATGGTGATGTTTGCAGTAGTTAGCAAGGCAAAAATCCTGTAGTGAGATTAGTCGACGAGTCGAATCAGAAAAACATACCATTATACATGGTGTTATTGCTGTTCGATAAGGGTGAGTTTGGCTTGTCTTGATAGTTTCTTGATCGCGGCTTCTCTTTTGGAGGCGCTGCTGCGGTCGGGGTGCTGCTCCTGAAACACCAGTTTTCTGGCATGACTGGTATGAAAAAAGCGGGCGCCCCCGGTTTTATTCAAATGTTGTTGGAAGCGACGTTGCAGATCGGTGGTAATGCCAGTGTAAAGGTTGCCATTATCGGCTTCGATGATGTAGACGAACCAGTCACTTTTCGCCATCGAAATCCAGCGCTACCGAATTGATGCAGTAGCGTAAACCGGTGGGAGCTGGGCCGTCGTCGAAGATATGTCCCAGGTGCGCATCACAATGCCGGCACCGCACTTCTGTTCGATCCATGCCATGACTGTAATCAGCGTGATGCGTGACGGCACCCTGCTCGATTTGCGCAGAAAAACTGGGCCAGCCGCAACCCGAATCAAACTTGTCGTCGGAAGAGAATAAGGGCTGATGACAACAGACACACTTATAGATGCCTTGATCATGATGATCGACATAGACACCTGAGAACGGCGGTTCAGTAGCAGCGTGGCGGGTTACAGAAAATTGCTCTTCGGTGAGCTGCTCTCGCCATTGAGAGTCGGATTTCACAATTTTGTCGGACATGTTTCAGCATCAATAACCTGTTTTGCACAAGTTCATTGTATGCAAATATGCACAAAAGATCAGTATTGATCCTGATTTATCTTGAGAAAGGGCTGAAAAAAGTTGCCAGCAGAATGCTGGCAACAACTCGGTTTTCAGACTTTAGAGAGAGGGAGTGTTGATGTCGTTCCTCCATGAATGTCATCAAGCATTCCTTCAGTTGCAAATAATAATGATTATTATTAACGATTAAAAAGGCATAGTAAAATAAATTTCTTTTATTTTATGCCTAGCTGATAGTGCTGGTTTGTATCGACAGGCGTGTTGCAGGCATCAGCAGCAGTTGACTGATATGACCGGTCAGCGTGGCCCAGGTGTGGCGCTTTGCCAGATATTGCACGGTGCCGTGGGCTAATGCCGGACTGGTTTGTTTGACTTGCATCGCTAAGTGGCGGCCGAGTTTTATATCATCATTATGCGTTGCCAGCATACCCAATGACTGCAATCGGCCCCGATGTTGAAAGCAGTGCTGATACAGGTGCAGATACAAATCCACCAACGTCTCGTTTCCCGTGCTGTAGAGACTGATAATATACAGACAGCTGTTTTCATCGGGCGAGGCCAGGTCATCTGCCGTTAATGTTGATTCTTCGCGATGTTGATAGAGCAATTGCTGGTAAACAGCGGGTTTAAGGTGCACAAACAAACAGTGCAGGAGCGGGTGTGATTGATGTTTTATTAACCATAGATAAGCACCGGGATGCCGCAGCCAGTCAATAATTACAGCTGCTGTAAGCGGCATTTGCTCCGGACTGAGTCGATTGCGCAGTGTCGATATAAACTCAATATAAGCTGCTTCCTCTGAGCCGTGACGGCATCTTTCAAGCTGTGAGTCGGGTGAAAATGCAGGCAAGCCGCCGACCAGTGTATTAAAACGTTGTTGCGACAGCTGTTTGAGCAAACGTTGCCGGGCCTGATTCTGAGCAGGGGTTACCGCGGATGTATGAGCAAGGTGGAACGGCAGTTTCTCAACCGGGTTGTCGCCAAAAAATTCAACACATAAACGCTGCCGGTCAATGGCGGGGGTATGCTGCCCCCGCTCCCAGCGGCTGATAGTGTTACTGTCCAGTTCGCTCAACTCGGCGAAACGGCAGGCCATTTGTTCGGCGAGTTCGCTTTGAGTGAGGAGGTGTTTACGGCGTGATTGCTGAATGTATTGGGAAAATTGCATAAGGTCTTATTTGATATTGATAATCATTATCAAATGAATATAAAACTAATTTAATCAGCTGGCAAGCATCATAACTTTAACGCCTTCCATGCGCTTGGCGGGAAGGCTTTTAAACGAGATTCAGGATGATGATGATCTGTAAACCGCCTGCACTGCGGTTATGGGCTTCAATATGGCCCCGGTGAGCTTCAACCGCCCGTTGTGCAATGGTAAGCCCCAGACCAATACTATCGCGCCGCTGCTCGGCTTTACCCCGGAAAAAAGGCTGGAAAATATTCTCCAGTTCGGCTTCCGCCACGCCGGGTCCCTGATCTTCTACGCTGATGGTGAGTTGTTTTTGGGCGTTGTCTTTGTGAATAGTCACTTTGACTTCACTACCGGGATGACTGAATTTGATTGCGTTGCGTAATACATTTTCAATGGCGCGATGCAACAACTCCTGCTGACCGTGAATCTGAATGTTTTCAGCTGATTGATAAATAATTTCAATTTGTTTGCTGGCGGCTTCAAAGCGGGCATCTTCAACTATTTCATCCAGCAATACGGTGAGATCGACTTTGCTGTCGTGACGATGATTGACGCCGGTTTCCATACGAGACAATAACAATAGTTCACCAACCAAATCGCTGATTCGCTGCGCTTCGCGTTCCAGACGCTGCAATGTCGGCTCCACCTTGTCCGGTTGCTGCTGGGCAATTCCGATGGCAGCCTGCATCCGTGCTAAAGGCGAACGCAGTTCGTGAGAAACATCGTGTAATAAGCGCCGCTGACCGTTAACCAGACTGCTGATTTGAGAAGCCATATAATCAAAATTTTGCCCCAGTTCGGCAAGTTCATCCTGACGATGGCCCATCTCTGGACTGACTCTGGTATCGAGTTTGCCCTGGGCGACAGCATTGAACGCCTGTTTCAAGCTGCGGATAGGGCGGGTGAAATACCAGGCCAGCAGCGCACTGAACATCAGACTGGCTATAAAGCCTGAGGCAAACAGTAATATTAATGGCCAATGTCTGGCATGAGGCGGCGGCGGGCGCTTTCTCGGTTGTTGGCTGAAGACTTGCTGCTCCGATGGCATCGGTGCAAACAATAGCAGATTGCCTTGCTGCGACGGGATGAGCCTGACTACGCGGCGTTTGCCCATTTCAACCCATTCTCTGGCTTGTGATAGGGCATCGGCATCCACTTCGCGGCTGAGGATGTCTTCGCCGTTTTCATTGATGGCCAGTACAGAAGGCATCGGTGAATTGTCGAGCTGTTGTAAGAATGCGATTAGCGCCGGCAAACCGCCGTGTTCTGCAATATCTGCAGCGACCGACACAAAAGGCAAGCCATGCCGATCAATTAATCTGACTTTGCTAAAGTCTTCTTCGTTATCAGCCGCCTGTTTCAACCAGACCAGGGTGCCGACGCTGATACCGGCAAGTAATAAGGTCAGCCAGAAGCTGAACAAGAATTTCCAGAATAAGCGCCCCATGATTACTCTTTAATTAATTGATAACCCTGACCACGAATGGTCTGGATATAAAGATGGCCATCAGCCTGCTGCCCCAGTTTGTGACGAATACTGCTCATATGAACGTCTATACTGCGATCAAAACGAGCTAACGGGCGCCCCAGTGCACGTTCGGATAATTCATTTTTGCTCACAACCTGACCGGCCTGCCTTGCCAGCGCTTCCAGCAGATTGAACTCGGTGCTGGTCAGATCGAGTTCCTGCTCAAACCAGACGGCTTTGCGTTTTTCTGTCCAGAGCTGCAAGGGGCCATTTTTGATGACTTTATCCATATCACTGCCAAAGCTGTTATCGGTGCGCCGCAAAATGGCACGAATCCGCGCAACCAGCTCCCGCGGTGTGCATGGTTTGGGAACATAATCATCAGCGCCGGATTCCAGACCAATAATGCGATCAACATCGTCCCCCTTGGCGGTAAACATCAGCACCGGAATCAGGCTTTGCTGCCGGATCTGAACCAGAATATCGGTGCCTTTGATATCCGGCAGCATCATATCGAGGATGACCAGATCAAAACTGCCGCTCAACGCGGCATCAAGTCCGTTGCGGCCGTTAAAGACTGTTTCGACGTTGAAACCTTCCTGTTGCAGATAGTCCTGAAACAACTCTGCCAGTTCAACATCATCATCAATAATCAGCAGGTTTGCCACAATAGCCCTCTCTCTTATCTGTGTTCATCATAGCCGCAAGCCATGAGCGTCACCAGACAGCTGGAACCAACTTTACCTAACTTTACCTTTGGCTAACGTTTCTTTACGCCCGGCTGGGAGATACTGGCACTGTCTAGGGGGATGACGGCTTTAGCCGCAGCATCTCACCAGCGCCAAACCCTAAACAAGGAGAAGAATATGCGGAAGTTAATGATTTTACTGAGCCTGATACCCATTGCCGCTATGGCCAATCCGGTGGAACATGCCGGTCAGGAATGTGGCGATAAATCTCATCATCAGATGAAGCATAAAAAAGCGGGTGATATTCCTTTTCATCTGCGTGATCTGGATCTGAGCGATACGCAGACAGCCCAGATTAAAGCGATGATGGAAAAACGTCATGCCGATCGTCAGGCACAAAAAGGCCAGAGCCGGGAAATCAGAAAAGCCATTCATGATTTGACCATGTCAGATAATTTCAATGAGGCCGAACTGGAATCTCTGATCGATCAATCGATGATCTTGCAAAAACAAAGAGCGACTGAAAGAGCAAAATTTCATCATGATGTGTTCAATGTACTGACACCGGAACAGCAGGAACAATTGAAAGCCAAAATGGCCAGGTTTAAGGAAAAAATGCGTCACTAAACGTTTATACCCGTGATACTTGGAAATGCACGATATCACAGGTATATGCACAGCTCCCTCCAATCCTCTCCCAGCTTAAAGCAGGAGGGAGCTGCTGCATTTTTTAGTTGAGTTTTGCTAACGCTGCCAGTGCGGCTGAATTCAAACCTGCCGCGGCCCGAACATGATAATAAACATGCCCAGCAGACATACCGCGACGCCAATATAGTCAGTGAAACTCGGGCGTACCGAATCTACGGCCCATAACCAAAATAAAGCGACACTGACGTAAACACCGCCATAAGCGGCATAAACCCGGCCTGCCGCATGAGGATGCAAAGTCAGCAGCCAGACAAATATAGCCAGACTGAGTGCTGCCGGTAACAGTAACCAGACGGAATGTCCCTGTTTCAACCACAGATACGGCAAGTAGCAACCTACAATCTCAGCCACTGCGGTGGCGCCGAATAAAGTAAGGGTTTTTAACAATTCCACAATAAAGTCCCTGCTTGGCCACCCGCCGGCCGTGATGCGACAGCCAGCTATTGAATTCGTTATCATAGGCACTTTATCACAAGATAAAGGGAAACAAAGATGGTGTTGGAAAGGGCTCCCAGCTGGCAGGAGGTGTTAGGCGCTGAGTTTGCCGCCCCCTATATGCTGGCTCTGAAACAGTTTCTGCGTGCTGAAAAAGATAACCATAAAACGATTTATCCCCACTCACAAAACTGGTTTCACGCGCTGGAGGCCACGCCACTGGATCAGGTGAAAGTGGTGATTCTCGGTCAGGATCCCTATCATCAGCCGGGACAGGCTCATGGTTTGTGCTTTTCGGTACAATCGGGGGTCAAGATTCCCCCCTCGCTGGTCAATATCTATAAGGAATTGCAGACAGATTTGGGTGTTGAACCGGTTAATCATGGTTATCTGGAGAGCTGGGCCAGGCAGGGGGTATTATTGCTTAATGCCGTATTGACGGTGGAAGATTCAAAAGCCAATTCGCATCAGGGCAAGGGATGGGAGCAATTTACCGACAAGGTGATCGCGACTGTTAACGAGCAGTGCGAGCATGTGGTGTTTATGTTGTGGGGCAGTTACGCCCAGAAGAAGGGGGCCGTCATCGATCCGCAGCGTCACCTGGTTTTAAAAGCGCCGCATCCCTCGCCATTATCGGCCCATCGTGGTTTTTTCGGCTGTCGCCATTTCAGCAAGGCCAATGAGTATTTGCTGCAGCATGGTAAAACACCGATCGACTGGCAGTTGCCGGCCATGCCTTAATACGAGTAAGACGCGTGTTAAGCATGCTTTATAGGAAAAGGCGTGGGATGGTGACATCCCAGTTGCGGGAGAAGATGCGTTTTTTACCTTCCCAGGCATCCAGTTCGGCCCAAATGTAAAAATTGGTATTATCAGCAGTCAACACGGTATGTGTCGTGGTGCGCACCGACCAGTCACCGCGCCGGAAGCAACGTTCCGTCCTGGTTTCCCCTTTTGGTGAGCAGAAGTCGTCGTCACGATAGCTGTACCAGTTCCATATCCGGTTGGTGACGTCCAGGTCGATCTGCTCGATGCGGTATTTCCCCTGGTCTTGTATGACTTCCAGTGTAGACAGATCCTCAGCGAGATCACGATGAACCAGCCAGTTGTGATGGGGTGGTTCTAGCTGGGTGATGGCTATTTGCTGTGTGCCCTGCGGTGATTCAAAGTGGATATCGATATCGGCATCACGCCGGGGTCTTATGGGTAGGCTCAGGTAGGAGGACAGCGTTTTTATCGTCAACTGAACCGGCCGGGGCGGCGGCCAGGCCAAGGGCCAGTAAGAAGTGGAAAGGCTCAGGCGCAGGCGGTGGCCAGCCGGGAAAACTTGGGCGATATGATTGAGTCTTAGCTCCACTACGAACTCTTCGCCCGGCATCAAATTTTCCGGGTGGTCATGCCCATAGCGGTGATTGAGGTTCAGCAAGCCGTAGGTTACTCGTGTGGCCTTGTCTGTCGGCGCCACATCTGAAAGCCGCGCCGCGATCATGGCTATGGCCTGATTGCTGGAAAGGGTGAGTTTCAGGGAAGGAGCCCCCAAGATCTCGATATCCTCTGCCAGTGGTTCGCTCTCAAAAATCAAGGCCCCACCATCTTCTTCGCGCTGGTCATGTGGCAAGTCGGGGGCCGCAGCGTAGGAGCACCATTTTCCGGCGAACAGCCCCACGCTGAGTGGTGATGAGATAGTTAGATCTATGGGCATGTTATGAGGCGCTACCGTATCGTCAGGAACAAGGCATAGAGGCTTCAGCACGAAACGCTTGTGATCGATTCGCTTCGAGGGCCATTCATTTTCGCCGACCCAGCGGCCGGGCCTTTCGTGGTAATAGGTGGTGGGCGGCACGCTGTCCTGCATCCACGCCCGCAGCATGGGCTCCTTCATGATCCCGGTGTCGATGTCTTTCAGCCACCTATCCCACCAGCGCAAGGATTCCTGCAGGAAACCGATGGCCGGCCCCGGAATGCCTTGATGAGGATACTTGTGTCCCCAAGGGCCGATCAAGCCCTGGCGCGGTACATCCAGGTGCGCTAGCAATCTGAAAATGGCATTGGTGTAACCGTCGGCCCAGCCGCCGATGGCCATTACAGGGCACTGGATAGCACCATAGTCCTCGCAGACGGAACCATGGTGCCAGTAGCTGTCGCGATGCTGGTGCCGCAGCCAGGTCTCAAGCCAAAGACCACTGCCTTCCAGGCGCTGCAGCCACATCTCTCTCCATCTTTCTCCGACAAGCTCGGGATCGGGCGGCGAACTGTTGGCGGTGAACATCGTCGTCGATTCCGACAGGTTGTCCGTGAGCAGGCAGCCGCCCATGTAGTGCATGTTATCGACATAGAGGTCGTCGGTGGAACAGGCGGAAATTACGGCTTTCAGCGCTTGCGGCCTTTTTGCGGCGACCTGCAGGGCGTTGAAGCCGCCCCAGGAAATACCCATCATTCCCACGTTTCCATCACACCAGGGCTGTTCCGACAGCCAGTTTATCACCTGTACACCGTCGTCCAGTTCCTGTTCCCGGTACTGGTCCTTCAGCACGCCATCGGATTCGCCGCTTCCTCGCAGGTCTACACGTATGCAGGCATAACCATGTCCGGCGAGCCATGGATGGGTGAGAGCGTCACGAGCACGGGTGAGATCGCGTTTGCGGTATGGTATGTACTCAAGGATCGCCGGCACCGGGCGGCGGAAGGCATCCACTGGCAGCCAAAGCCTGGCCGCCAGACGTTCGCCGTCGGCCAGCGGGATCCAAATATGCTCGTGGACTTCGATGTCCCAGGGCAGGCTAGCCGTGTCTATCTGTTCGAAAGTCATGTTTGGCCGCTCTCCTCCTGCTTCGATCCGTTAACTGCTCTAAATTCGAAAGGCAGCAAAGCCACTGCCTGGTGATACTTTTCCAGCATCTCGTGCGTGGTTTGCGCAGCGACTTCTATTTCTGCCAGCATATAACTGTAGGGATCCTGGTCGCAAAGCGTAGAAAGCCGCTGTCCCTGCTTGACTCTGATCTCGACATCGGTGTCCGGTTGCAGCGCTTTGAGCTGCTCCATGTCCGCCCGGGACGGAGCTCGCTCTACCAGTGCATCCTGCTGCGTGTAATGCCGTAGCAGGAACTTGGCTGCATGTTTGTAGGGACCATCGCCATGACGAAGATGCGCCTTGTCTCCCAGTGCGACGTGGATCGCCACTTCATGATTGGACATGCCGTTCACCTTCTCGAACTGGTATGAGTGAGACTGCGAAATGCGGGGATTGATCTCCACGATCCACAGATCGTCCGTTTCCCTGTCCCAGAAGAACTCCATATTGAAGCAGCCATTGTCGAAACCGATTTGACCGAGCACCTTTTCTGCTATGTTGATGGCTCTTTGTTGAATTTTAGGTGGTGATTGGGAGGGATATTCGTAACGCAGGAAGCTTTTGTGATTCTTATCGCGCACCATGTCGATGACGCCGTGTATGGTGAAATTGCCGTTTTGAACCGAGCCTTCTGGAGCTATTTCGATACCGTGGATAAACTGTTCCGCGATCAGGTAATTACCGTTCACGCCGACAACAGCGGCGGGCAAATCGATCCGGTCCAGGATGGTGTTGAAGGGATCGCCGATACGGCGGATTTTGTCGCGCACAATCGCCAAAGCCCGCTTGAAATCGTGCGCATCGTTGATACGAAAGCCGAGCATGGAACCATACCCCTTGATCGGTTTGAGCCAGAAAGGGTATTCCAGCGATAGTTTGTCCTCGGCTTGATCGTCGAAAGGGTCTACCGCGCAGAATGCAGGTGTGTTTTCGGGCACAACCTTTTGCTGCTCCAGCCGGCTCCAGAACTTGTGTGAGCATTTGAGTACGGCTTCTAGTGAGGGGGATTTCAGGCCATACTCCTCACAGAGTATGGCTGCCATCGAGGTGGCCGGAAAATCCCAATGGCAGATGATGGCATCGATGGAGCCTTCGAATGAATTGAGTATATCTCTGGCCTTGCCCAGCTTCTCGTCGATGAAATAATTATCCTGGTGGATGACCTCGCTTGAGTGAAGCAGTGGATGAAACAGGAAGCGTTCGGCGTCTCGAATCTGCAAGAGATCGGTACTGTGAGCCTCGTCGTAGCCCAGTACGAATATGTTTCGCTTATCTCGCCGCGCGGTCATCTGGGGTCATGCCTCCCTATATTCCGCAGACTGGCTATCTGGCCTGGTTGCAAAAATTTCTTCTGCTAATCAGATCTGGTCAGCCAGCTTTTAATTCAATATGAATCACTCTTATGGCAAGGTCAAATAGGCAGCGTCGATAAAAGCTGATTTTCAACGGCTGGCCTTGGTACAATGCGCGCCATGACAAATTTGACGGGATCAAAGTTGCACAGCCGTGGGCTGCCGCGGAGCGGTGGCGCACAGGGATGTGCGCCATGATAAAACTGAGCCAGCTCTCATTGCGTCGTGGTACGCGTCTGTTATTTGAATCTGCCAACCTGATCATTCATCCCGGACAGCGGGTGGGTCTGACCGGTGCTAACGGCACCGGCAAATCCAGTCTGTTTGCTATGTTGCGGGATCAACTCCATGCTGATACCGGTTCGGTATCCATTCCTGAGTCATGGGTCATTGCCCATGTTGCCCAGGAAACACCCGCCGTAGATACACCAGCCATAGAGTATGTGCTGCAAGGGGATGCGGAACTCACCCGGTTAAACGCCGAACTTGCACAAGCGGAAGCGGACGATGATGGCCATTTGCAAAGTGTATTGCACGACAAACTGGCTGCAATAGACGCTTATACGGCCAACAGCCGGGCCGGTAAATTGATGCATGGTCTGGGGTTTACAGCCGGGCAGGAAATGTCACCGGTCACTTCATTTTCGGGTGGCTGGCGCATGCGTTTGAATCTGGCACAGGCGTTGATGTGCCGTTCTGACCTGCTGTTGCTGGATGAACCGACCAATCATCTGGATCTGGAAGCGGTGTATTGGCTGGAGGAGTGGCTGCGTAATTATCCGGGTACGCTGCTGGTGATTTCGCATGATCGTGACTTTCTTGATCGCGTGGTCACGCATATCGCACATATCGAGCAGGAGCGCATCAAACTCTACACCGGTTCTTATTCCGACTTTGAACTGGCGCGGGCCGAACATCTGGCAAATCAGCAGGCGGCGCATCAGAAACAGCAACGTGAAATCGCGCATATGCGCAGTTTTGTCACCCGTTTCAAAGCCAAAGCGACCAAAGCCAGACAGGCACAAAGCCGAATCAAGGCACTGGAACGCATGGAGTTAATTGCGCCGGCACATGTCGACTCGCCGTTTCAGTTCAGTTTCCTGCCACCGACACGTTTGTCCGTGCCTTTAATCAGTCTGGATAAAGCCTCAGTCGGTTATGCCGGTAAACCGCTTATCAGCAATATCAAACTCAGTCTGGCGCCCGGCGATCGTATCGGCCTGCTGGGGCCTAATGGTGCGGGTAAATCAACGCTGATCAAACTGATCGCCGATGAGCTGCCGCCATTGACGGGCAAGCGCAAGGAAGCCAAGGATATTGGTATCGGTTATTTTGCGCAGCATCAGCTGGAACAACTCTATCCTGACGACAGTCCACTAAAGCATCTGCAGCGATTGGACAGGCAGGCCGGAGAACAGGAGCTGCGCAACTTCCTCGGCGGCTTTGGTTTTCATGGTGAAGCGGCACTGGGTCCGGTTGCGCCGTTTTCCGGCGGCGAAAAAGCAAGACTGGTGCTGGCCTTGTTGGTATATCAACGTCCTGTGGTATTGCTGCTGGATGAACCTACCAACCATCTCGATCTGGAAATGCGACTGGCGCTGACAGTGGCCTTGCAAGAGTTTGAAGGTGCGTTGGTGGTGGTGTCGCATGATCGGCATTTATTGCGTACGGTGACCGATGATTTGTGGCTGGTATCAGCTGGGCAGGCAAAACGTTTTGATGGTGATCTGGATGATTACCGCCAATGGTTGCTCAACAAGGACAAGCCCCAGAAAACCGATACGGCTGCAACCGCCGGCAATGGCAATAATAAAAAGCAGGACCGCCGCGCTGCTGCCGAACAACGCCAGAAACTGCAACCGCTGAGAAATGCCGCTAAAAAGGCGGAACAGCAGATGGACAAACTGACAAAAGCGTTGATCGAGCTGGAAGACAAACTGGCGGATAACGAGCTCTACAGTGAGCAGGCGAAAGACAAACTCAAACAGCTCCTGCAACAGCAGGCTGATTTAAAAACTGAACTGGAACAGGTCGAAATGCAATGGCTTGAGGCCAGTGAACAACTGGAAGCGGCACAGACCGCTGAGGACTGAGTGTGGCATTACTGTCATTGAAACAAATTACCGTCAGTTTTGGCGGTCCCAACCTGCTTGATAAGGTCGACTTTCAGCTGGATCGGGGCGAACGTGTGTGTCTGGTTGGCCGCAACGGTGCCGGCAAATCGACCCTGATGAAACTGATAGCCGGGGAAATCAAGGCTGATAGCGGTGAAATGACCGGTGTGCAGGAGATTAAAATTGCCCGGCTGGAACAGGAAGTGCCGATTGGCACCCACGGCAAAGTCTTTGATGTGGTCGCCGCCGGACTGGGAAATATTGCTCCCTTGCTGATGGAATATCATGAGGTTTTGCATCAGCTTGAAACGGACAGTTCAAACGCGGTGCTGGCCAAGCTGGAACAAGCGCAGCACAAACTGGAAGCGGCTGACGGCTGGAGTATGGAACAGCAGGTGGAAACAGTGATTTCCAGACTATCTCTGAATGCCGATGATGATTTTGACAGCCTGTCAGGCGGTAAAAAACGCCGGGTGCTACTGGCGCAGGCGCTGGTCAAACATCCCGATATTCTGCTGCTGGATGAGCCGACCAACCATCTTGATATTGAATCAATCACCTGGCTGGAAGGCTTTCTTAAAAGCTACGGCGGCACGCTGTTATTTATCACCCATGACCGGGCCTTCCTGCAGGCTCTGGCAACCCGCATTGTGCAACTGGATCGCGGACAGCTGTTCAGTTTCCCGGGAGATTATGCCAACTACCTGAAAAAACGCGAGGAAATACTGGCGGCAGAAGCCGAGCAGAATGCACAGTTTGATAAAAAACTGGCGCAGGAAGAAATCTGGATCCGGCAGGGGATCAAGGCGCGCCGAACCCGCAATGAAGGCAGAGTGAGGGCTTTGCAGCAGTTGCGCCGGGAACGCAGTCAGCGCCGTGACAAACTGGGCAATGTGTCGATGCAGCTGCAAGAAGCCGAGCGCAGCGGCAAACTGGTCATTGAGGCCGAACATATCGGTCAGAGTTATGACGGAAAAGTGCTGTTTGACGATTTTACTACGCTGATTCAGCGCGGCGATCGCATCGGTATCATTGGTCCGAATGGTTGCGGCAAGAGCACCTTATTGTCGATTCTGCTGCAACGCGCTGAGCCAGAGACCGGCACCGTCAAACTGGGCACCAATCTGGAAATCGCTTTTTTTGATCAACTGCGCAGCCAGCTTAACGAAGAAGAAAGCGTGGTGGAAAACGTGGGGCAGGGTAGTGATCATGTTGATATCAATGGCTCCCGCAAACATATCATCGGTTATCTGCAGGATTTTCTGTTCACGCCTGAACGGGCCAGAACGCCGGTAAAAGCCTTATCGGGGGGCGAACGTAATCGTCTGCTGCTGGCCAAACTGTTTACCCAGCCCGCCAATCTGCTGGTGATGGATGAACCAACCAATGATCTGGATGCTGAAACGCTGGAACTGCTGGAAGATTTACTGCTCAACTACAGCGGTACCTTGTTATTGGTCAGCCATGATCGGGCTTTTTTGAATAATGTGGTGACCAGCAGCATCGTGTTTGATGAGGATGGAAAACTGCGGGAATATGTCGGCGGTTACGATGACTGGCTGCACCAGCGTCCGCAAAAAGCCGATAAAGCGGCGAGGGCGGGAAATAAAACCAAGCCTGCCTTGGAAGTGAAACCGCCGGTACAGAAAAGCTCGGCACTGAGCTATCAGGAAAAGCAGGACCTCAAGGCCTTGCCTGCCAGAATTGAAAAGCTGGAAGCAGAACAGGAAACATTGCATCAGCAGATGGCTGATCCAGATTTTTATAAAAAAGAAGCGGCAACAATCAGTCAGCTGCAACAGCAATTGGCGGATCTAACAGCCGAACTTGAACAGTTATATGCGCGTTGGGAACAGCTGGAAGACAAGCAGAACGGTTGAGTCAATTGCAAGCCCTAAGCGGCATTTCCCTGTTGTAATAAAGTCGGAATATATCCAACAAGCCAAGGCGACTGTAGAAGTCGCCCTGGTATGGTTATATATCCAACTATTAAACATTACTCATCAAGTAAGGCATCACGGTTATCGACATGTTTATGCGGCAGGATCCACATTTCATACAGGGATACCAGCCACATAAAGGCAAAAGACAATGCCATCGCCGCACCGGCAATAATGACCAACCATGCAAAATAAGGGTTCAGCTTGGTTAACCACCAAGAGGAAATATCAACCAGCAAGAACACATATGGGGTGATAATCGCCGTCACTTTAAGCGGTTTGGGTACACCTGCTGCCAGACTGAAGATCAGACCGACAAACATGAAAATGAAGGCGATACCGAATAGATGGATATGAGATACGCGTGCCAGTGAAGAAAAGGTGGCACCGGTATCTGTTTCGGCACGCTTGGCAATATTCTCGAACTCAATGAAGTTCGGCACTGGCATGCCGGAATCAGGATTGTGGCAGGCAATACAGCGGTTGTCGAAGATCTGACGGATACCGTTATCGTAAAAAGCCTGTTCATCAGCACCTTTATACACCCAGTTAATAATTTTGAGGCGTTCTTGCTCAGGTGCCATTACCTGCATGGACCCATTGAGTTTACTTTCCAGTACCGAGCCGGAACGTTGGCCGTAATAACTGTAAACAATATCATCAATAGACAAACCCAGTTCCCCGTCAGCCATACCATGGGTAAATTGAATTTGTACCAGGGCCATCATGTAACCTACTGCTACTACCATCAAATACCCCGTGAACAGGGCTTTGAGCGAAGTGCCTTGACTGGACAAATTGATATGGTGCGGATACGGCATGATTATTCCTTTACGATTTATGTGGCCATTATGGTATTACATTAGCCTACCGATGAGTAGCTTCCACAGTCTTATTGCTGCTGAAACACTTTTTTCAGCAATTCTGTGGTTCTGGCGGCAGGATTTTCGCGAATTTTCTTTTCCTCGAGTGCGAGCATGGTAAACAAGCCGTTGAGCGCCTGTTCAGTGACGTAATCAGGGAGATTCACATTGAGATTTTCACCTACCACCGGGATACTGGATACCCTATCGTTCAGCTGATTGTAATAATGGGTGGAGCCGACCTGGTCCAGTGAGTCTTTTATTGCCGGGCGAAACAGGGTGGTCAGTCTGTCGCTGGTCTGTTCTCTGAAGTACTGTGTGGCGGCATCATCAGGACCATTCAGAATCTGTTTGGCATCATCAATCGTCATGTCTTTTATAGCATTGACAACGATATCAGTGGCTTCGGGTGCCGCCTTCTCAGCAGCATGATTCATACTGGTTTCAAACTCGTCAGCCAGTTCACTCATGCCGAACTGTCGCATCAGACTGCCGACTTTCTCCACCTGCGGGGGCATGGGAATACGGATCTGGGGATTATCCAGAAAGCCGTTGGTTTGACTGATATTGTCGATGGCACGCTGGCTGCCGACACTTAATGCTTCTTTCAGCCCGGAAATAATGGTACTGGTATCAAGATCTTCACTGGAGTCAGAACCAGGCAAGAACGTTTTGCCTGCTTCTCCCAGATCATTAAGAATGGTTTTCCAGTCAGCCTGAGCGCTGCCAATCAGCAGCAGATTGCTGACGGCCAATGAGATGAGAATGCGTTTGCTCATATTCATGATGGTATTTCCTTTTCAAGGTGGCTTAGCGGCATGACTTACAGAGTTCAATGCGTTCATTGCCATTGATGTCTGAAATGCGTCAAGCCATGCTCTTCAGATACTCATACGGCCATTATTGAATGTTCAGACGCCTTGTTATATTAACGTTAATTGATCAGGGGTCAGCCACTGGATGTCGCCAAAGCCTGCAATTAGTCTGACGGCCTGTAGATTGAGTTGGTAAAACTGGAAACCGGGCAGCTGCAGAATTATCTCGGCATCACTGAAACGCTGTTGATAAAGTAGACTCAAAGCTTGTTGCTCGTTACTTCTTACCGCTTCAGCGAGGCAGGTGATGCGGGCACCGCTACCGGGGCTGTTTTCATTTTCGATATCAGTGATGGTTAACGCCACTTTGTTATCGGCCTGAATATTTTTGGTGTGTTCAGCCAGTTCAC